>NZ_BAAHXA010000002.1:0-1025000 GCF_054657235.1 Fundidesulfovibrio butyratiphilus | reverse complement strand
ATTCCGATTAACGCTTGCGCCCTCCGTATTACCGCGGCTGCTGGCACGGAGTTAGCCGGCGCTTCCTCTGAAGGTACCGTCAGGCCTAGAGCCTATTCGACCCAAGGCGGTTCTTCCCTTCTGACAGAGGTTTACGACCCGAAGGCCTTCTTCCCTCACACGGCGTCGCTGCGTCAGGGTTTCCCCCATTGCGCAATATTCCCCACTGCTGCCTCCCGTAGGAGTCTGGACCGTGTTTCAGTTCCAGTGTGGCTGATCATCCTCTCAGACCAGCTACCCATCGTAGCCTTGGTGGGCCATTACCCCGCCAACTAGCTAATGGGACGCGGACTCATCCTCAAGCGATAGCTTGCAAGCAGAGGCCATCTTTGAACCCTCGTTGAAAAGGATTGTCATACGGTATTAGCGGCGGTTTCCCATCGTTATTCCGTACTCAAGGGTAGATCATCCACGCGTTACTCACCCGTGCGCCGCTCTACTCAGGAGCCGAAGCCCCCTTTCTCGCACGACTTGCATGTGTTAAGCACGCCGCCAGCGTTCAATCTGAGCCAGGATCAAACTCTCCAGTTTGAAATCCTTGTAGCTTGCTGAAACCCTCCCGGGTCCGAAAACCCAGGGGGTGTGGCTAATCGTAATTCACCCGACTCGCTATTTAATTGTCAAAGAACTTGTTCCGCGTTTCCTTGCGGCGGAAGGTGGTTCTTACTCCGACCTTCCCGGCGGTGTCAACGTTTTTTTTCGTCGACTTCTTTCAATTCGCTCCGGGAAGCATGCTTCCCTCGGCGGCTGGTCTGTCTAAGTGCTTCCAGCGTTTTTGTCAACCACTTTTTTTTTCAAGTCGTCAACTTTTTTTCTCGCCCCGATCCGGTTTCCCTTTTCGCGGCGGGCTCGGCTATTTACTGCCACCGGGCCTCGCTGTCAACATCTTTTTTCTCGCCAGCTTCATTTTTCAATTCCGCTTCAGGTCTCCCCTCGCGGGCGCCCTCTTGCGGGCGGGAGTGGCTACCTACGTTCGACCGGCCCGTTCGTCAACAACTTTCTTTCAAGTTCGTGACTTTTCCGCTTTCGCGGATGAACCGTCTCCGTCTGTGCCGCGTCCCATTCGGCGGATCGCTCCACCTCGTTTTCAATCCCTTCCCGGAAGCTCCCCTCGGCGGCGGATTGTCCATCCATACCTTATCCGATTGGTCCCCTCCACTCAGGGCCGCCAAGCAGCAACTTCGTTCCCGCAGGCAGGAGGCGCTTTGTATAGACCTCCCCCCCACCTGTCAACGGGTTTTTGGCATTTCTTTCTCAAATCCCTTGCGACCCACAGGGAGAAATCCCGGCCAACACCCTTTATCCTCCGCTCAAGCCGTGCTATTACTTGAAAAACTGAACCCTGACCCCCAACAACTATGGATGAAGCTCCTCTGATTTTAGTTGTCGACGACGAACAGATCAACCGCTCCCTTCTTCGCTGGTCTCTGATCGACGCCGGTTTTCGCGTGCTTCTGGCATCCAACGGCCCGGAGGCCAGACTCCTCGCCCTGGCCGAAAACCCGGACTGCATCATCCTCGACATCCTCATGCCCGAGGAGTCCGGATTCGAAACCTGCGCCAAACTTCTGGGGAATCCGGCCACGCGCGACATCCCTATCATCTTTCTCTCCGGGATGGATGCCGTGGACGACAAGGTGCGCGGCCTCAAGATCGGCGCGGTGGACTACGTGACCAAGCCCTTTTCCGGCGAGGAAGTGGTGGCTCGCGTCAAAATCCACCTGCGCCTGCGCCAAGCCAACCGGGCGCTCATCGCCGAACAGGCGGCCAAGCTGTCCCAGATCCGCGACGCCCAACAGGCCATCCTGGTCAGCCCCGGGGAAATGCCCGCCGCCAAGTTCGCGGTGCGTTACCGGCCCGCTCTGGAAGCCGGCGGCGACTTCTACGACGTCTTTCCCCTGGGCCCCAGCCGATACGGCTATTTCGTGGCCGACGTGGCCGGCCACGACCTGGGCGCCAGCTTCATCACCTCGTCGCTCAAGGCCCTCATCCGCCAGAACAGTGGCCCGCTGTACGGACCGGACGACACCCTGCGCACCATGAACGGCGTGCTGCTTTCGGTGCTCGCTCCGGGCAAGCACCTGACCGCCGCCTACCTGACCGTGGCCCGTCCTTCCGGTCGATGCCGTCTGGTCAACGCCGGGCACCCCTGCCCCATCCTGGTCCGGTCCACGGGCGAGGCGGAAGTGGTTTCCGGCGCGGGCGACGTGCTGGGGGCCTTCGAAAGCGTGCATCTCGAAATAATGAGTGTGGCCGCCAAGCCCGGCGACCGGTTCTTCCTGTGCACCGACGGCCTGCTCGACCTGGCCGGACGCAACCAGGAAAAGGCCCTGGCCCGCCTGGCCGAAGTGTGCGCCAAGACCTGCGGCGCTTCCCTGGAGGAAGCCGCGGACCAGGTGGTGAACGCCCTGCTTCCCGGCCAAGCCCCCTCGGTGGACGACATCGTGCTCATGGCCGTGGAGGTGTAGCCGGTGGAAGACATGATGGACACGCCGCTGCAAGTCTGGACCGAGGGCAACCGCTCGCGTATCGTCGTGCCGGCCACCCTGGACGCCGCCGAAGCGGCCGTCGGCCTGTTACGAGAGCGATGGACGCGTTTGGGCCTGAGCAAGGAGACGCTCTTCAAACTGGGACTTGTGCTGCGCGAAGCCCTAATCAACGCCGTGACGCACGGAAGCGCCGGCGACCCTTCGAAACGGGTGAGCGTGCATACGCTCACGGGTTCCGGCGGGGCCACGATAACGGTCAGCGACCAAGGGCCCGGTTTCGACTGGCGCGCACGCCTGCCCGATTGCGACACGCCGCCCGATCCGACTTGCGCAACCGGGCGCGGGTTGTGCATTATGCGTCTCTATGCAACGAGCATGCGCTATAACGAACCCGGCAACGCCCTGACCCTCACGGTGTCATGGCAAGAGGAATCGCCCATGAAGAATTCCGCCGTGGCCTCCGGTCCGTCCGTGGTGGCGGCCAACGCCCAAGTTTTCAAAGACAAGTGCCTCGAAGCCCTCTCCACGGACCCCGCCTCCCTGACCGTGGACTGCCGGGAACTGGAACAGATCGACTCCGTAGGCATCGGGGTGCTCATCCAGGCCCACAACTCGGCGTCCAGGTCTGGCGGCGCGCTCACCCTGGTGGACGTGTCGGACGATATTCTCTCGCTTCTTCGCGCCATGCGCCTCGACAAGCATTTCCACATCAACCCGTAAAGGGGCCGGGATGGACAACAGCGACTTTCTCGAATCCTTCATCGAGGACACGCGGGAGCACCTCGACGACATCGAGACCAACCTCATGGATCTCGAACAGGCCGGGGACAACGCCAGCGAAGAGCTGGTCAACACGGTGTTCCGGGCGGCGCATTCCATCAAGGGCTCGGCGGGGTTTCTCGGCCTCTCCAACGTGCGCGACCTGGCCCACAAGCTGGAAAACATCCTGCACATGGCGCGCAACAGGGAAATCGTCATCGACAAGCGCATCGTTTCGTCCCTGCTCTCCGGATTCGACCGGCTCAAGTCCCTGGTGGCCATGGGGGCCAAGTCCGAAGAGGAGAACATCGAGGCCAACCTGGCCGAGCTGGCCGCCTTGACCGAGGACTTGCTGCCCGAAGAGCGCAAGGACCAGCAAAATCAGTCCGCCCAGGTCTCGCTTCCAGGCGGCCCCATGATCTTCTCGCCGGACCTGCTCTCCCTGAAAAACGCCCTGAGCGGGGGGAAATTTCTCTATTTGGTGGAATACGACCTCATTCACGACGTACACGCGAGAGGCAAGACCCCACTGGACATCATCCGCACCATGGAGTCGAGCGGCCTCATCGTGGACTGCCGCGTGGATCTGGGGCCGGTGGGCGACCTGGACGCCCCGCTCTCCAACAAGCTCCCCTTTTACGTGCTGTTCGCCACCATCGTCGAACCAGATGTCGTCGGCTACCTTTTCGCCCTGGATTCGTCGTGCATCCATCTGCTCGACCCAGAAACCTTTTTCGGAAAGCCCGAGGCGGCGGACCAGCCCCGTCGCGAAAACCTCTTCGGCTTCGAGGCCCTGGTGAACGAAAACGCGCTCACTCTGTCCGGCCCCGAGGAACTCACCCTGGACGCGCTGGGCGATCTGCGCCAAGCCCTGATGGCCGCCCTGGCCCGCAATCTGGACGCCGTGCTGGACGTGAGCCGGACCGTCTCCGTGGACACGGCCCTGGTGCAGTTGCTCTGCGCGGCCCACCGATCCTTCATCGGGGCGGGACGATCGTTCTCCCTGTCCTCGCCCACAGCGCCCGTCTTGGCCGAACGTCTGGCCCGGCTGGGCTTTTGCGCCGCGACCATCGAACACTGCGGCCAGCCGACCTGCCCGTTTCCAGCCTAGGAGCGCCCCGTGAGCATCGATTCGGAAAGCATGGCCCTGTTTCGCGAGGAAGTGTGCGAACTCCTCGCCCAGTTGGACACCTCGCTCATGGCCCTGGAGCTTCAACCCGACAGCGCCGAAGCCATCAACGACACCTTCCGCGTGGTCCATACCCTGAAAAGCGACTGCGGTCTGGTGGGACTCGCCGACATGGAGAAGCTGCTCCACGACCTGGAGACCCTCTACGACTCCGTGCGCCGCGGCGACCTGCTCATCGACAAGTCCGTCATGGACCTGACCTTCGCCATAAAAGACCGCGTGGCCTCCATCCTTCAGGACGAACAGACCGATCGGAACGAAAACACGGACAGCGCCCTGTCGCTTTCCCTGGCGGAACTGCTCGAACGCGTGGCCGACGAGCAGGGTGCGCAAACGCTCCGGCCGGAGCCTGAGGCCGAGGACCGGGAGGCCGCGCCCCCGCGGGAGCTCCCGGAAGAGGCCTCCGAATCCGGAGAGAGCCGGACCTACCGCATCCGCTTCGCCCCCGCTCAGCCAGGCCTGTTCGATTCCCTGGCCCCGGTGTCGCTGCTCGACGAACTGCGCTCCCTGGGAGAGGCCCGCGTGGTCCTTGACAGTTCGAACGTGCCCTCCCTGAGCGCTCTTCGTCCAAACGACTGCCACCTGGTCTGGGACATCGAACTCACCACCGACGCCACCGAAGACGCCATCCGCGACGTGTTCGTGTTCCTCGACGACCAGTCCGGAGTGCGCATCGAGCCCCTGGAGGGCCAGTCGCCCCGGCCGATCCTTGCGCCATGTCCCGCCCCGGCGGTCGAGCCGGTGGCCGAAGGCCCATCCGGTCCCGAGCCGTCGGAAGGCGTTCTCGCCCCGGCTTCGCCCGCGTCGCACGACGCCTCCCCGGTCTCCGCCGAGCCTCGGCCCGCCGCGCCGAAACCGCAAGCGGCCCCAGCCGACGCCCCGGGATCGAGCCCGGCGGGCAAGCCCGCGCCCGACGCCCAGGCCAAGGCCGACTCCGACGCGCCCCAGGCCCCCAAGGCCAAGGCGACCAAGGCCCCCACCGCCAAGTTCGCGGCCCGGGAGCCGTCCCAGAGCCTACGAGTGGAGGCGGCAAAGCTCGACAATCTGGTCAACCTGGTCGGCGAGCTGGTCATCGCCCAGGCCAGGCTCACCCAGATCGCCTCGCGCACGGGAAAAAGCGACCTGACCGGCGTGGCCGAAGAGATCGAACGCCTGGTGTGCGAACTGCGCGACAACACCTTGAACATCCGCATGTTGCCCATCGGCACCACGTTCAGCCGCTTTCGCCGCCTGGTGCGCGATCTTTCCTCCGAGCTGAACAAGGAAATCGAGCTGGTGACCGAGGGTGGCGAAACCGAACTGGACAAGACCGTCATCGAACAGTTGGGCGACCCCCTGGTGCACCTCCTGCGCAACTCCATGGACCACGGCATCGAGATCCCGGAGGAACGCGAGGCGGCCGGCAAGCCCCGGCGCGGCTCCATCGTGCTCTCGGCCCGCCAGGCGGGGGGCGCGGTCATCATCCGGCTGAGCGACGACGGCCAGGGGCTCAACGCCGAGCGGATACGGGCCAAGGCCGTGGAACGCGGCGTCATCCCGCACGACGCCAGGCTTTCCGAACAGGAAACCTTCGAGCTCATCTTTTCCCCCGGGTTTTCCACGGCCGAGAAGGTCACCAACGTGTCCGGCCGGGGCGTGGGCATGGACGTGGTGAAACGCTCCATCGAGACCCTGCGCGGCAAGGTGGACATCACCAGCACCCGGGGGCAGGGGACGGTCATCACCATCTCCCTGCCGCTGACCCTGGCCATCATCGACGGTCTGCAGGTGCAAAGCGGCGCGGATCTGTTCATCATTCCGCTGACAATGGTCGAGGAATGCGTGGAATTTCACGCCGACAGTCGCAAGGGCTTGGAGCGCAACCGCACCATCAGCCTGCGGGGGGAGATCGTCCCCTTCGTACGCCTGCGGGAAACCTTCGCCATCCAGGGCCAGCCCCCGGGCGTGGAGCAGATCGTCATAACCCGACACGAAAACGGCCGAACCGGCATAGCCGTGGACAACGTGGTGGGACAGCAGCAGACCGTCATCAAGAACCTGGGGCGCTACATCGGGCGGATCGACGGCATTTCGGGCGCCACCATCAACGGGGACGGCTCCATGTCGCTCATTCTGGACGTGCCCCAACTGGTGGAAAGCGTAGTCCGCCAGAATCTGGACGGCTAGGAGCCTGAAAAATCCTTGCCGGCTGCGTTGCTGCGAAAAACGCAACCCCTCAACGGATGCCCAATACGCTTCGGGTCTGATCGGGTCTGCTTTTTTCTCGCGCCGTGCCAGCGAGTTTTTTGAACAGTCTGCAAAAATCGACTTTTTGGGCGGCCTGCGCGGAACCTCCCGGGGATGTCGCCCCTGAGGTCCGAGGGAAATGCCGCTTCAAGGGCCTTCGCTCTGCCCTGAACGACCGACGCCGCCTGTTTCAGGCCGTGCGTTGATCAAGACGCCCCGGAGGGGACGAAACGACAAAAACCGGGAAAGGTTCGTTGCAAAACGCCCCTTTCCCGGTTGTGCTTTTGGCGTGTCGTCGCCGAACGGCTAGTGGCTGATGCCGTCGATGAGCTTTTCGAGCTTCTGGGCCAGTTCGGCCAGGCCGGCCACGGCCTTGGACGAGCTGCTCATGCCGCTGGTGGTTTCGGTGCTCACCCGGCGGATGTCCTCCACGGCGCGGTTGATTTCCTCGCTGGCCGCCGACTGTTCCTCGGCCGCGGTGGCGATGGAGCGCACCTGGTCGGAGGTGTGGATCACCAGTTCCACAATGCGCTTGAGCGCCTCCCCGGACTTGTTGGCCAGGTCGGTGGCCAGGTCCGCGGCCTGACTGGAGGCCTCAACGCTTTGCACGTTGGCCTTGGCGCCGTTCTGGACCGCTCCGATGACCTGTCCCACCTCCTTGGTGGCGTTCATGGTCTTTTCGGCCAGCTTGCGCACCTCGTCGGCCACCACGGCGAATCCGCGTCCGGCTTCTCCGGCGCGAGCCGCTTCGATGGCGGCATTCAGGGCCAGCAGGTTGGTCTGGTCCGCTATGTCGGAAATCACGTCCAGGATGCGGCTGATGTCTTCGGCCTGCTTGCCCAGGGCGGTCATCTGGCTCTTGAGCTCCTGGGCCTTGTTGTTGACTTCCTGAATGGCCTCCACGGCCCGGGCCACGATGGTCGCGCCGTTTTGGGCCTCGCTCTTGGCGGTGTCCGCCGATTCGGCGGCCGCGCCCGCGTTTCGGGCCACTTCCAGCACGGTGGCGTTCATTTCCTCCATGGCCGTGGCGGTCTCTTCGGTGCGCTGGTTCTGAATTTCGGCGCCCTCGGTAACCTCTTCCACCTGGGCGGCCAGGGCCTCGGAGGCCGTGGCCACCTGCCGGGCGATCTCGGCCGAGTCCGCGGCCACGTGGGTCATCTGGCCGAGCAGGCTGGTGACCTTGGATTCCTGGGATTTGGCTTCGGCCATGGCGACTTCGGCGTTGCGCCTTTCGATGTCGGCTTCGCGCGACTTTTTGTCGGCTTCCCCGATCTTGGCCTTGAGGTTGTCCACCATGGTGGCGATGGCGGTCTTGAGCACGCCCAGCTCCGCGGTGAACAGCCCTTCGGGCTTGGCCTCCAGGTCGCCCTTGGCCACGGCTCCGGCGTAGACCTGAATGCTCGACAGGGGCCGCATGATCTGCGCGCCGGTCAGCCACCAGGCCACGGCGACGATGAGCGCGAGCACCGCGAGGGTGGCCAGTCCCGCCACCACGCCGGCCTGGCGTTCCTGGGCGTCGGCCCGGGCCAGGGATGAAATAATCTCGAAAGCGCCATGCATGTCGCCCACCCGCCAGCCTTCCTTGACGCCTCCCAGGGGGTCCTTTTCGCCCTTGGGGTCGCCATGGCAGAGCAGACAGTCCTTGGTGAGATATATCGCCCGAAAATAGCGGATTCTGCCCGGTTCCCTGATCACGGTTTCCTGTTTCCCGGACTTCTCCATTTCCCGCAACACCTTGCGTTCCAGCTCGGTGGGCTCGTTGGCGGGATTGCGGGGATTTTCCTTGGGGACGCGGAACTCGTAACCCAGTTTCGAGGCGTTTTCCTGCGCCATGTTGATGGCCGCGATGACCGGCACGGCATCCAGGAGCTTGTCCTTGGGGATCTGGTCGAACGGGCGCATGACCCCGCTTTCGAGTTTGGCGGCCATGTCCTTGCGCGCGGCTTCGGCCATGAAGACCACGCTCCGGGCTTCATTGAGTATGCCCTGCTCTGCGGCTTCGGTGATGGAACGCATCTCCATGGCCAACATGCTTGCGGCGAGGACGATGGGGCCGGCAACGGCGATGAGAAGAATTTTCCACTTGATGCTCATGTCATGTCTCGCGGGGAGCCAGAGGTTAAACGCAAGAATACGCAAAAAACGCTATGGCTTCGTTTTCATCGCCGGTCAAGGGGCAGACGCAAAAAAGACTGCGCCGCGACCTGGGCGCTGTCGGCCCAGGAAAAGCGCTCGGCCTGGACCAGGCCCTTGGTCCGCATTTCGTCCGCCAGGCCCGGCGTTCGGGCCAGACGGAGCATGGCCTGGGCCATTTCCTCAGGATCGGAGGGATCTTCCAGATACAAACAGGCCTCGCCCCCCACTTCCGGCAGGCTGGAGGAACGGGCCGTGATCACCGGACATCCGCAAGCCATGGCCTCCAGCACCGGCAAACCGAACCCCTCGTAAAGACTTGGGTACACGAGGGCCAGGGCATTCGAATACAGCCCGGGAAGATCTTCGTCCGGCACGTAGCCCAGCTCCACCACGCGCGCCCCGCCCGAATCGCGTCCGCTCCAGCCGGACCAGCCGGCCAGGACCAACGGGATGTCCAGGCCGCTCTTGGCCAGGGCCGGTGCGATCACCTGGGGATTTTTGCGCGGGTCCTTGGTGCCCAGGAACAGGAAATACGGTTCGCCCGGCGCCAGGCCCGGAACCGTCTTTCCCCCCGGTCGGGGATGAAAGCGGGTTTGGTCCACCGCGTTATAGGTAACGTCGGTACGCGAGGGGTCGATGCGCAGCCAGGTGGACATTTCCTGCCGGGTGAAGCGCGACACCGCGAAAAAACGCGACACCCGCTTGAGACGGCGTTTAAAAAAGAGGGCGTTGTAGAGCACCCGTTCGCGCGGATGGTGTTCGGGATAGCGCAGGAGGGACAGATCGTGGATGGTGAACACGGTCTTGACCCCGCGCGGGGCCAAAAAGGGGAAAAACGAGGCCTCGTGGTAGATGTCGAACCCCTTGGCCGCCTGGCGAAAGGCCCATTCGCGCCGGGCGTGCACGGCCAGGCGAACGCCAAGCCCCACGGCGGCCGGCATGCGCCAAAGCAGGCTCGTCAGCCGGGAGCGCCCGGACACGTCCTTCGGAGGGGGCGGCATGGCGGACACCGCCTGACGACCGTCGAAATAGGCGATTTCGAAATCCCGGCCGTGATCGTTTTCCAGTTGTTCGTACAGGCAGCGCAGGTGACGACCGATGCCGGTGTTGACCGTTGTCAGGGGCAAGGCATTGACGATGAGCTTTATTTTTCGGGCCACGCGGGATTCCTTGGCGATCGTGCGGGTATCGTGGTTGAGCGCTGGCCCGTTTCGGGTCAAAAGCGCGCGCCCCTCACGGGGCCGAGTCGGCAAAAAACGGCCGGCGTCGCGCCGGCGGAGCCGGTCCGACGCGCGTCGGGAACGCCCTGGCAAGTTCGACAAACGAAACCGGGACCGCGCAGGCGACGCCCCGGCCACAGCGAGACGTTTTCAATCCCGGCGGCAAGCCGCCAGGACCTCTTCCACCACCTGGCGCATGCGGTTTCGAAAAACCGCGTCGTCGAACAAGGCGGCGCGCTCGTGACAGGCCTGGCGCATGGCCAGGGCCCGCTCGGCGGTCATGGCGCGCACGGCCTCGGCCACGGTCTGGGGGCCGGGATTGGGCGGCAGGAGCAGCCCCGTCACGTTCTCCTTCACGGTTTCCAGCAGCCCCCCCTCGGCGACGCCGATAACCGGCTTGCCCGCGGCCATGGACTCCACGGGAGAGATGCCGAAGTCCTCGCTCCGGGGGATGTAGACCGTGGCCAGGCATCGGCCCATCAGGTCGACCAGGGTTTCGGGAGCCACCCAGCCGAGCACCTGGATATTGGGGCTCTGCGCGGCCAGGGCCCGCACGCGTTCCAGTTCGCTGCCGCCCGAAACCACCACCAGGCGCTTGTCCGGCATGGCGACAAAGGCTTCGACGATCACCTCCACCCGCTTGAGCTGGTCCACCCGGGCGGTGGAGAGGTAAAAGTCCTCCTGTCCCTTCCAGGCGTAGGCCGCGGTGTTCACCGGTGGAGAAACGATCACCGAATCCAATTGCAGGTAGCGGCCCAGACGCGAGGCCACGTTTTGCGAATTGGCCACAATGCGGTCCATGCTCCGGGCGGCCTTGACCCAGGCCCGGCCGAAAGCGGCGAGAAAGGCCTTGTACAGGGGGGCCTTGAGCGCGCGCTGGCGGGAAAGATAGAACTGGCGCTGGTCGAAAAGAATGCGCGGCGGCGTGTGACAATAGAGGATCTTCGGCCCGGCCGTCCGCCGGTACGCCATGGGGGCAAGCGACCCGCTGAACACGGTAAAAGGGGGCTTGGACTGGGGAAACTCCGAAAAACACCGCCACAGGCAAGCCGTTTCGGACCGTTTGGCCAAGCCGGGATGGCGTTCGAGGGCGCGCATGTCCATGGGCGGGCGGCCGGCGAAATAGTGCGGCGGAAAGGCTTCGGGAACAAAGCGCGCGGTCCAGAGCATGCCGGAAAATTCCTGGGCCAGAAGCGCGGCGACCCGCTCTCCCCCGCCGGGAAAAGTGAAGGCGTCGTGCAAAATGAGGGGACTTGGGCGCATTGGCGTTCGCGTTTTTTTGGGGTAGAAGCCGGTTGGCCGTTGTACGTAGCGGCGTCGGGGGCACCCTGGCAACTCTTTTCGCAGCCAACCTCAACCACTTCGAAGTTCAATACCTATGAATATTCTCGTGGCCAATCTGGCCGGCGTCAAGATCGAAGCCGACGGCTCGGTCAAGCACTTCATCAAGGCTGGCTCGCGCTGGCCCATGACCATCGGCAAGTCCCGCACCGTGGACTATTATCCCTTTCCCTTCTGGCTGGCCTACACCTCGGCCCTGCTCAAGCGCGACACGCGCGCCAACGTGCAGGGACTCGACGGCGTGGTGCTCGACAAGACCGGCGACGAACTGCTGGGCGAGGTCGTGGCCCGCAAGCCCGACCTTCTGGTGGTGGAACTGGCGTCGCTGACCCTGGCCGACGACCTGGAGTTCCTGGCCCGGGTCAAGAACGCCACGGGCTGCAAGATCGTGGTGTGCGGCAATTACGCCACGGTCCGCGACAAGGAACTTCTCGACCAAAATCCCCAGCTCGATTTCGCCGTGCGCGGCGAATACGAGATGACCGTACGCGACCTGACCCGTGCGCTCATGGACGAGGGGCAGATCGAGGACGTAGCCGGACTCACCCGGCGCGGCCCGGACGGCAAGGCCGTGCAAAACGCGCCCCGTCCGCTGCTGGAGAACCTGGACGAGCTGCCCTTTCCCGACCGGGACGACTTCCCGGCCACGATCTATCCCGACTTCACCCTCTATTCGCCCTGCATCAACGTGCTGTCCAGCCGGGGATGCCCCTGCGGCTGCGTCTACTGCCAGGAGCGCCACGTCATGTACGCCTCCCCCAAGTACCGCGCCCGCTCGGCCCAGTCCGTCGTGGAGGAAATGATCCTGTGCCGGGACCGCTTCGGAGCCAGACAGTTCTACTTCGACGACCAGAGCTTCGTGGTGCGCAAGAAGCACGTTCTCGAAGTGTGCGCCGAAATCCTGCGCCGCAAGCTCGGCGTGCCCTGGACCGTCATGGGCGACGCCATGTTCGTGGACCGCGAAATGCTCGAAGCCATGGCCAAGGCGGGCTGCATCGGCATGAAGTTCGGGGTGGAGAGCGCCGACAAGGGTATCCTCAAGAACATCGGCAAACCCCTGGACCTGGAAAAAGCCAAGACCGTGGCCAAGTGGTGCAAGGAGTTGGGCATCCGCACCCACGCCACCTTCTGCCTGGGCCTGCCCGGCGAGACCGAGGAGACCATCAAGAAGTCTCTGGCCTACATGGAAGCCCTGGACGTGGACACGGCCCAGGTCTCCAAGGCGGTGCCCTATCCGGGCACGCCCATGTACGACTGGGCCCTTTCGCACGGTTTTCTGGCCACTACCGACCTCAACCGCTTCGACGGCATGGGGAGTTCGGTCATGAGCTACCCCGGACTGCCCTCGACCGAAATCGACCGCTGGTACGCCCTGTTCTCGCGCCGGGTGGCCCGCAAGAAGCTCTTCAAATACCTGTTCGAGCCGGGCCAGAGCTTTTCCATCATGGCCGAAATGTGGCGCAGGAAAGGCCCCCTCAGCTTGTCCAAGGCCCTGTGGACCTTCGTGAGGCGCGCATTTTGACGGTTGCGGTTCTCACGGTCTTTGGCGCGGCCCTGGGCTGCGCCCTGATTTTCACGCCGGCCGCCGCGGCTTTCGGGCGGGTTTTCGGTTTCATGGACGCCCCGCAAGGGCGCAAGATCCATTCCACGCCCATTCCCCGGTCCGGGGGCCTGGCCCTGCTCCTGTCGTTCTTTGCCGCCCTGGGCGCGGCCTGGCTCACCGGCGACCACCAGATCCGCCGCCTCCTGGGCGACCAACAGGCCTGGGCCGTCCTGGGCGGCGGCCTTTTCATCTTCGGCGTGGGCTTCGTGGACGACCGCCGGTCCCTGCCGGCCAAGGTCAAGCTGCTGGCCCAGATCGCGGCGGCCAGCCTGTGTTTTTATTACGATGTGCGCATCGGCTCGTTTAGTCTGGGCAAGTTCCTGTTCGTGGACTTCGCCCTGTTCTCCTACGTGCTCACCGTGTTGTGGTTCGTGCTCTTCATCAACGCCATCAACATCATCGACGGCCTGGACGGCCTGGCCGCCGGGGTGGTGTTCTTCGTGTGCGCGGTGCAGGCGGTGCTGGCCACCATGCGCCAGGACGCGGCCACGGCCATGGTCTTCGCGGCCCTGGGCGGATGCTGCCTGGGATTTCTGCGCTACAACTTCAACCCGGCCTCGGTGTTTCTGGGCGACGGCGGCAGCTACTTCCTGGGCTACACCGTGGCGGCCTTTTCCGTGCTCTCGTCGGTAAAGTCCCAGGTGGGCGCCACCATCCTCATGCCCATTCTGGCCTTCGGCGTGCCCCTGCTCGACACAGTGACCTCGCCGCTTCGCCGCTTTCTGCTGGGCAAGAACATCTTCGAGCCGGACCGCCAGCACGTGCATCACAACCTGTTGGCCAAGGGCTGGTCCCAGCGCAAGGCCGTGGTCTTTCTCTATGGCGTGACCGCCTTCCTGGCGGCCATGGCCCTGATCATCGTGAACATGCGCGACGCGCCCTCGGGGCTCATCGTCCTGGTGCTCGGGGGCGGACTCATTCTCTTCGTGCGCAAGGCGGGGTATTTCAGCTACTTCGCCATGGATAAGATCTTCGGCTGGATTCGCGACATTTCCGACGTGGCCGGCATGAGCCACGACCGGCGCACGTTTCTCAATCTTCAAATCGAAATCGCCCAGTCGCACTCCCTCGAACAACTCTGGACCGCAGTCTGTCTGGCCCTGGAGCGGTTGCACTTCGATCTGGCCGAACTCGAAATCACCCCGGACGCGGCCCACGCCTGCCGCCTGGACGCCTCCCCCCGCCCCGAAAGCCCGATCCGCGACGCGGAGGGCGGCCTGATGTTCGAATGGAGCCGCGAAGGCCTCAAGACCGACAGGCGCGATTACCTTTGCCGCCAATCCCTGCTCAAACTGGAGTTGCCCCTCATGGGCAAGGACGGCCATTCCCTGGGTTCACTCTGGTTGGTCAAGGATCTGACCAACGATCCCCAGACCGATTTCACCCTGCGCCGGGTGGAACATCTGCGCCGAAGCGTCATCTCCACTCTGGAACCCCTGCTGGCCAGGTCGTGATGCGCGTCCTGCAACTGGGCAAATACTTTCCCCCGGCCACGGGCGGCATCGAGACCGTCACCTGGGAGCTGGCCCAAGGCCTGGCCGCTCGCGGCGTGGATTCGGACGTGCTCTGTTTCCATCCCGGCGGCCCGGACGCGGTGGAAGACCACCACGGCTACCGGGTCTACCGGGCGGCCACCCCCCTGGTGGCCCTGTCCACCCCCCTGTCCTGGCGCGCCGTGGCGCTTTTGGCCAGGTTGGCCCCGAACTGCGACATCGTGCATGTGCACTGCCCCAACCCCATGGCCTTCCTGGCCCTGTGGCTGGTCCGCCCCCGCGCGGCCCTGGTGTTGCAGTGGCACAGCGACGTGATCCGCCAGAAAACGGCGGCGGCCCTGTTCCGGCCGCTGGAGCGCTGGGTCATCAAGCGGGCCTCGCGCGTGATCGGGGCCACGCCCGCCCACCTGGAGGCCTCGCCCCACCGCGACCTCTTCGCCGGCAAGGGGTGCCTGGTGCCCTTCTGCATAGACCCCGCCCCGTTTCGCACCCAAAACGCCGACCCCGCGACCCTGGACCGGCTCAAAAAGCGCCATCCCGGCAAAAAGGCCGTGTTCGCCCTGGGGCGGCTCATCTACTACAAGGGATTCACCCACCTGCTGGACGCCGCCGCGCTCCTGCCCGACGACTGGATGGTGCTCATCGGCGGGGAGGGCCCGGAGCGCGACGCCCTGGCCGCTCGGCTGCGCGAGAAGGGCCTGGAAGGCAAGGCGGAATTGGTCGGGGCGATCCCCCGGGAAGAGCTCGGCGCCTACTACGCCTTCTGCAGGGTGTTCTGCCTGCCCTCCACCCACCGTTCGGAGATGTTCGGCATGGTGCAGCTCGAAGCCATGGCCGCCGGACGGCCCATCGTGAGCACGCGCATTCCGGGCTCGGGCGTGCCCCATGTTAACCGCCACGGCGTGACCGGACGCGTGGTCCAGCCCGGCGACCCTGCGGCCCTGGCCGAGGCATTCCGCGACATCGACGCCGATGCAGCCCGCTATCAGGCCATGAGCCGGGCCTGCCTGGAAACCTTCGCCGCCCACTACACCCGCGAGGTGTTCATGGACGGCGTTTTGGACTGTTACCAGACGGCGTTGGATTCCACAGGTCGATAGCCCTTTTTCGTGACTGCGCGGCAAACGCCTTGGCGCGGACGCGGACAAACGCGCCCGGGGAACGCTTCAGGCCGTTTCAACCCGGTTGCGGCCGTGGGCCTTGGCCGCGTACAGGGCCGAATCCGCGCGGCGGATGATGTCTTCGACGGAAGCGTCCCCCGCCAACAGGCCGGTGAGGCCCAGGCTGATGGTGACGGATCGTTGCGCGTCCAGACCGGAGCGTTCCGCCAATTCGCCCTCCACCCGGCGTCTGATCCGTTCCGCCAGGGCCTGAGCGCCCCGGGCGTCGGTTTCGGGCAGCACCAGTAGGAACTCCTCCCCCCCCAGTCGCCCGAACAGGTCATAGGGCCGTATGGTCTCTTGAACGATGACCGCGAGTTGCTTGAGGACGACATCGCCCATGATATGGCCGTACCGGTCGTTGATATCCTTGAAGTGGTCCACGTCGATCATGAGGCAGGCGGCCGGGCGTTCGTTCCGGCTTGTCCGGGCGAGCTCGTCGTTGAAATGTTCGAGCACGTGGCGGCGATTGCTTATGCCGGTCAGGGGGTCGATGTGGGCGATGGCGTTGAGGGCTTCCCGGGCCATGTCCAGGCGCTTTTTCAGAAGCCGAAACGCCGTGTAGAGCAATCCGAGCAGGGAACAGGTCGTAAGGACGGAAAGCGCGATGATGACGATCATGTTTTGGCGCAACGCGCCTTCCAGGTCGGTGATGTCGAAAGAGACGTCCAATCCTCCCCGGACGTCGCCCACCTTGTAGCCCTGCTTGGCGTGACAGCTCAGGCAGGACGGCTCGATCAAGAGCGCGGACATGTACCGGAACCGGCAACCGCCTTCGCTGCGAACCTTCTCGAAATATTCGTGCTTTCCCTGCTCAAGGACCTTGAGTCCCCGCTGTTCGAACGCGTCGGGCTTGTTGGCGGGGTTCAGCAGCTTGTCGCTGGTGATGCGAAAGCTGAACAGATCGTTTCCGTGGGACAGGTCCGAAATCTCGCGCAGCATGTAGGCCGGATTTTGCAGGGTGTAGGTCTTGCCGTTGGTGGCGTAAATATCCGGGTCATGCAAAAAGGGGTTGGACTGCACCCCTGCGGACTTTTCCACGAACACGCCGCTGTGGTTGGCGTTCCACTTGCGGGTGATGATCATGGCCTGGACCAGGGAACTTCCGTGCAGGCGCATCTCTTCGTTGAGAAGGGACCGGCTGCGAATGGCCAAGCCAAGGAAAATGGTGGAGATGAACAGCGTGACAATAAGCCCGCTGGAGAAGAGAAAATGTTTGTAGGCCTTGGTTTCGAGCGTGTCCATATTCATACCGCGGAGGCTTCAACCGAATAGTGCGAAATATTTCAATGTTTTTAATTATAGCAAAATCTATGCGCTCTGTAAACCGCAGACCTCCCCTTCCGCAACGCGGGACCCGCGACCGTGACGCGTCGCCAGACCGATGAAGACGCACGGACAGCGATGTCCCCGCATGTGCCGAAACCGTATGGGGGCATAGGCAGCGCATTGCCCTCATACGGCGCAATCCATGGGAAACGCGGGAGATAGCCGGAGGAATAACGGAAGGCCGGGCTCATGTCCCAGACTCCGGGCGCATCACCCGTTCAAAAGGCCTGGTTCATCTTGACCAAAAGCGCGCCCAGGTTTTCCACTTCCTCCCGAGACAAGACAGCGGTGAGGTCGCGGGTCAGCCCGATGTGCAAGGCGTGGTGCTCCCCGAACACCGCCCGCCCGGCCTCGGTCAGGGTGACCAGAATGGAGCGCCGGTCGGTCTCGTGGGGTATGCGGACCACCAGCCCGCGTTTTTCCAGTCGGTCCACGGTTATGGTCAGGGTGCCGGTGGTCACCCCCATCTTGGCCGCCAATTCCTTCATGCGCAGGCTGGGAGACTGGCCAAGAATCTCCAACGTGTGCATCTGGGGCAGGGAAAGTCCGCTGCCGCGCACCACGGCCGCCTCCCACGAGGAAAGCTTCTCGTAGAATTCGATGACCTGGGCGCTCAAGATTTCCAGTTCGTCCATTCCTTTTTCTATCCCGGCTCGCGGGCTTTCGCAACGGTGCGCTGCCCTGCGAGGCGACCTCCCCCTTTTGGTCGCGGACCACGTTGCCGGGACGCCCGGGGTGTGCCATCATGGGGACAGGGCGAAGCGAGCGCAAACAGGTTTCGCCGCGCGTCACTTCGCTCTTACGTGAAAGGCGCTTCCAGTATAACGTATAGTTCCAAATTAAGAATAATTCTCGAAGGAGATACCTCATGAGCGACCGTACAGGCCTTGTCACCATGCTGGGCAACCCCATGACCCTGACCGGAACCCCTGTGCTGGTGGGCAAAAAGGCCCCCGACTTCGCCCTGGTCGACAACGATATGGCCCCCAAAACCCTTGCCGACTACGCCGGCAAGGTGCTCATCGTGTCCGCGGTGCCTTCGCTGGATACCCCCATCTGCGACATGGAGACCCGCCGCTTCAACGCCGAGGCCTCGAAACTCGGGTCGGACGTCATGGTGCTCACCGTGAGCATGGACCTGCCCTTTGCCCAAAAGCGCTGGTGCGCCGCCGCCGGCATCGACCAGGTGGTCACGCTCTCGGACTACCGCGACGCCTCCTTCGGCCAGAACTGGGGCGTGCTCATCAAGGAGCTGCGCCTGCTGGCCCGGTGCGTGTTCGTGGTCGCCAAGGACGGAACCGTGAAATACATGGAGCTGGTGCCGGAAATCGCCTCCGAACCTAACTACGACGCGGCCTTGGAAGCGGCCAAGGCGCTGATGTAGTGTTTCGCGAGCGGCAATCGCACGCGGAATTTGCACGAATCGCAGGTTGAAAAGCCGGTAAACACGGGGAGATTCCGGGCGCAAGGCCGCAAAAGCATTGCGCTGGCGGGCCGGCGTCGAAGAGATGCCTCCGGCGGCCAAAGGGCTCGCGCCCTCTGGACTCCCCCTCGGCTTCGCGACGCGAACAGACGAATCGCGTTGTTTTGCAGAAGCCTGCCTGTTTTTCGTACACGCAGTGCGAGACGCGAAGGATCAATACTTACAAATGCCGCCAGGGCGAAAGCCCTGGCGGCCTTTTCGCGTTGCGGAAATAAGGGACGGGCAGAGGCCTTGCCCATAACCGGCCAAAAATCCGCCCTGCCGGTCACAACGGATTATTCCGACAAGCGAACCCAGTTTGTCGTTGCGTGGCGCTATGGTTGCTTTGGGCCTCTATCTCTTGCTCGGTCTTGTGGATGCCGACTCCGTTGGCTTCAACGTCCTTGAGCGAAAACGCCCTGGACCTTTCGCCGCTCTAGCGTGCTGGCAAATCGAAAATGTCATGCCCAAGAATCCCTGCGCCTCGTTGGCGAAATCAGCCAACCGAATCCAGTTGGGGCCGTACTCCCGGTGAGCAGAAAACTTACCGGACGTGGCGGGTCTCAGAATCTTTGTGTTTTTCCATCTGATCCTGTCCCCCCAATCGGAGCTCCTTCGCCCTCTGACAAGGTTCAAACGGACAAGCTATAGTATATGCGCAGCACCTATCAGGTCTTCATTTCGACGTCCAGCAGGACGAAGGAGGAAAATCGAAAGTATTTTCCTTTTATCTCATTATGTTCGGGTGTTGTTGGTTCAACAGATTGGCTCCGTCTTTCCTGGGGGCTCATAACACCACGAATTATTGAGAGAAATATAATGCACCTTCAATATTGACCGGTGCGTGCAAGTACTGTAAGAAATTATTTATAAGGTTGATTAAATTTCAGGCAGAAGTCCATGTTCAAAAGGTTTGCCAAGTCTCTGAGAGATCCGCTCTCCGCGCCTTCTGATTGGGAGCAAATTCCGGTGTGGAAAGCACTTGTACTGACGGTTTTACCCGTTCTGCTGGCGCTTCCTCTAAGCTATGTTGTCATAGTAACAATAAATAGATTTGTACGGGGATGAAATGTATCGAGGCGGAAGCTATTTGTTTTATTTTGTCGACATGTTGCTTTCCTCTGTTTATATCTTTGTTGTTGCATTTTATTTTTTAGGAAAAATTTTTGTATGGTGTATCTAATGTGAAATCATGCCCGAGCGCTTCTACGATTCACATTAGAATTGACGGTGATTTATGTTTGTTTGTATTACTATTTCATACTTCCATATTTCGCCATATGTAATAAATAAATGCAAAAACCACCTCATAGGTGCGTATTGATTTTCTCGATGAATCCTCCGACGCTCCTCCCACGCCAAGGGGGGAACCAATTGGTCCTGCTCGACAAGCCGAGCGGCAGAACGCCATGTGGATCTGCTGCCGCTGGAAGTCACGCCAATTAATTGAGCTTCGTATTGAACCAGTTGACCAAACACGGGTGGTCAACTGGCCGTTGAGAGAGTCAATTCTTACAGAAGAGTTCAAAAGACTTGCGACTGCGCGCAAGAAAAAGTCCAGCCTGAAACGTAGTTCCTATACGCAAGAACTTGGCTTTTTTTGAAACAACGCAGTCAGCGAGAAGTTTTCAACAGGCCGCTAAAGCGCCGACGCCTGGCGCTTGCCAACCGGGGGAGCTGTTCTGGCCTGGTGCAGCCGATCGGCCACGGTCATGACGGCCAGCACGTAGAGATCGGAGTGGTTGTAGGCGTAGATCACGGCCTTTTGCCGTTCGGTGTCGATTCCGGGCTTCCAGCCGTGGCCCACCAGATAGTTCGCGATGCTCACGATGGCGTCCTCGGCCTTGAACAAGTCGGCCTGAGGCGCGCCGTTGAGGGCCACGCCGAATTTCAGGGCGTTGGTGGGCATGAACTGACAGATGCCTATGGCCCCGTAGATGGAGCCGGGGATGGTGAGCGGCGACTGTCCCAAGGCCTTGGAGTACAGAATCAGGGCCTTGAGTTCGGCGTACGCCCAGTCGGACTTTTCCTTGGCCGAGGCGTCGGCGAAGGTCGCCCGTTCCGGGGCCGTGCCCAGGCGCTTGAGGTGGGGCCGTATGCTGGCCAGGGAGTCGCAGGCCGCCATACTGGCCAGCACGGGAAAGGCCTGGTCGTTGCCCAGGAAGGTGCCCAGCTTGGTTTCCACCAGCATGAGCGCCACAATGACGTCTTGCGGAACGCCGTAGCGGTCCTGGGCCTGGCGCAGGGCGGCGGCGTTGGTCCGGGCGAAATCGTTGGCCCAGTTGAGCACCCAGGGTTTGAGAAAATAAGCGTAATTGCTGCGTTGCAGGGTGCGCTTGCTGGGTGGCCCCTTGGGCTCGAACTGCTTGGTGAGCATCCGGTCCACTTTGTGGGCCATGATGGAGGCGTCCAGATTGACGGAAGGATCTTGAAACAGGGCGGCCATTTCGGTCCGGTCGAAGCCGTCGGCCGCGAGCCGGTCGATGAGGGGAATCCAGGCGGAGTCCTGCGCCGTGGCCGGGCGGCTGTCCGCTGTGACGGTCAGGGCCAGAAGGACCAGCGACGCCAGCAGGGCGTGTCGGAGGATGTTGCGCATTTGGGACGCATCATGCCCGATATTCGCCTCGATGTCCACTGCCGCGGGCCTTGCCTGGCGAAGCCGGCAAGGGTATGGGGCGGCCATGGGGACCCCGGAGGCCATGCGTCGAAAAGGCGAGCGAAACACTTCGGGCCTGCTGCTCGCGGTCCTGGCCCTGGTCGTGCTGGCGGGATGCGCCGGCGAGATCCCGGGCCCGCAGCGCCGCCAGGTATACAAGGAAAGCGTGCTCGAAACGGCCCGGCAACAGATCGGCGTGCCCTACCGCAGCGGAGGGGAGTCCCCCCGCGAGGGGTTCGACTGTTCGGGGCTCGTGCAGTGGACCTACGCCCGGCACGGCGTCAAGCTGCCCCGCCGCACGGAGGACCAACTCAAGGCGGGACGCCCGGTCTCCAAAAGCGACCTCATCCCCGGGGACTTGGTGTTCTTCAATGTCAGCCGCAAACGCTGGGGGCTGCACGTGGGAATCTATTCCGGCAAGGGGCGCTTCATCCACAGCCCCACGCCCGGCTCCCGGGTGCGTGAGGAATCGCTGGACATCCGCTACTGGGTGCGCACCTACATCGGAGCCAGACGCGTCGACTCCCTGTCCCGCTAGCCGGCCCGAGAAAAAGCCGATTCGCGCGGCCTGTTCAACGCAAAGCCCGGACCACGCGCTACATGCGGTTGACGGGGATGTTGGCGTAAAACTCTTCCCAGTCGTCCTCCATGAGGTCGGCGAAATCCTCCAGTCCGTAGACGCTCTGGCAGCGCACGCAGCGCAACAGCGCCCGGGTGCAACGATGGCCCGGCCGCAACGAACCGCCGCAGCGGGTGCATACCGGAGATTTGCGAACTGTCGACGTGGGGGGAACGGAAACGGTGTGCATGAGGTCTTCCTGAAACGAAAGAGTATGCGCGGGAAGCATCCCGCGTCCGGCCAGCAGTAGTCAATCGAACGGAAAAAGGCTAGAGTCGAATCTATCGGCCGAAACCTCGGCCGCAAGGAAGCGTGCCCCGATGATCGACATTCTCGGCTCCACCGGCGTCCCGGACGACCTGACCGGAACGCCCCTGCTCCAAAAGGTCGCCGGCCTGGTAAACCAGGACTTGGCCGTGGCCGCGGGACGGTATTTCTCGGGGTTTTCCGCCCGGCAACAGGCCATGGGCCTGCGCCAGGGCGTTTCGCTGTTGCGCGTTCCCGAAGTCGACCTGGGCGCGCTCATGGACCTGGGCTCCTGACAGAATTTCCCCCCATGCATGACTCGTTCTCCAAAATTCGCCCGGCCTTGACCAAGGCCAAGCGCGTGGTGGTCAAAGTCGGCAGCGCCGTGCTCACCTCGGGCAACGGCCTCGACATGGACGTGGTGGCCAGCCTGGCCAAGGACTTGAGCGCCATGCAACGGCAAGGGCGCGACGTGCTGCTCGTCAGCAGCGGAGCCGTGGCCGCCGGCAGGGCCGTCATCCGCCAGCGCGAGCTTTCCGCCCTGCCCGACCGCCAGGCCGCCTCGGCCATCGGACAAAGCCGGCTCATGCACGCCTACGACCAGTGCTTCGCCACGCACGACGTGGTCACGGCCCAACTGCTGCTCACCCGAGACGACCTGGAGCACCGCGAACGCTGCCTGAACGTGCGCCATACCCTGCGCACGCTCTTTTCCTGGCGCGTGCTGCCCATCATCAACGAAAACGACACCGTGGCCGTGCAGGAACTGGTCTATGGCGACAACGACAGCCTTTCCGGCTTTTTGGCCGGCATCGTGGGGGCGGACCTGTTCGTCAACCTCACCTCGGCCAAGGGAGTCTTCGAGGGCAACCCGGCCGTGAACCCGGACGCCAAACGCCTGAGCCTCATCGAGGACATCGCCTCCCTGGACCTGGAAACCCTGTGCCAAGGCAAGACCGACGCCGGAACCGGCGGCATGTACTCCAAGCTGCTGGCCGCCAAGCGCGTGGCTCAACTCGGCGTGCCCACAATCATTGTGGCCGGACGCGAACCGGACCGCCTGCGTCGCGTCTTCGAGGGCGAAGACCTCGGCACCTGGGTGCTGCCCGAAGGCCGCGCCATCAACCGGCGCAAATACTGGCTGGCCTACGCCTCGGACCCCAAAGGCGAATTGCGAATCGACCAGGGCGCGGCCAAGGCCCTGCGCCAGGGCGGCAAAAGCCTGCTGCCCGCCGGCATCGTGCAGGTCGATGGAGAGTTCGAAAAGGGCGCGGCCGTGCGCATCCTCGACGACCAGGGACACGCTGTGGGCGTGGGCCTGGCCAACTACGAAGCCGCCGACCTGAACAAGATCATGGGGCTCAAATCGAACCGTATCGCGCAGGTGCTGGGACAAGCCCCCTACCCGGAAGCCATCCACCGCGACAACATGGTGCTGGACGCCGCGCTGTAGGCAGCGAGCGAAGGAAGAATCACGAGGGAAGATCGGGGGAGGCACCCTTGTGAACAAAAGGCGCCTCCCCCGAACCCCCTCCTCCAAAAAACTTCTCCGTGGGGGGAAGGGGAGCAAAACGCGCCAGCAGTATCGGCGCCACGTTGTTCTCGGCGCTACGTTGCGGGGAAACAGGCCATGCGGGGGAGCGGGTCGTACAAGACGGCGTGTTCCCCCGATGCAATTTGTGCGGTCCGGTCGTCGCGTGGGCCGCCGGGATCTACCAGTTGCCCTCGCCCTTGGTGTGTTCGAGAATGTCGTCGTAGCGGAAGGTCTTGGCGCTGTGCCCTCCGTGAGCCAACTCGATACGCGTGAGACTGCGTTCGTCCTCGTCAAAAAGGTCGAGATGACCGCCTTCCCCCGGAGCGAGCAACACGGCCGCCGCTTCGAGAAAGGGATCGGGATCGAAATAGAACCCCTCGTGCTCGATTTCCAGCCGTTTGCCCTCTATGCCGCCCGCGTCGTCGGGCAGGACGGCCAACAACGCGGCAAGCGTGGCCGGCGAGGACGACTCCACCTGACCATAGACCCGCAGAACCGTGCGAACGCTCAATGCGTGGAGGCTTCACCGGCCTCGGCCAACAACTGGTCGGCGATGCGCAGGTCGTAGAGCAGCAGGGGATTGGCCGCGCGCCCGCGCTCCTTGTACAGGGCCGCCGCGCGTTGGATCTCATCGTAGGGCACCCAGCCGTGGCGATCCCACACCTCGGGCAGGTCCAGGTTGTGCATCCGAAATTCCACGGCTCCGAAAATCTTGCGCACGTACATGCGAATGCGCTTGTTCTCGGGAGCGGGATAATAGTACAATCCGCGGTCGTCCTTCATGAGGGGCTCCTTGAAAAAGCCTCTTTTACCCAACCGCGCCCCAAATGAAAAGTGCGGGGAGAAGCGGAAACGTTGGGAAGGAAGAGGAAGGTTTGGGGGAAGGGACCTTTTGTCAACAAAAGGTCCCTTCCCCCAAACCCCCATCCTCCCAAAAACTTCACGTTGGGGTGCGTAGCCCGCGCGGCGCGGTGTCGGCCGGCCCGGGGCTGGCGTTCGCAATATCCGCCCCCCTACGAACCCCACGCCAACCACAGACAAGCCAAAAAGTTTTTTGGTGGGGGGAGATCGGGGAGGGGAGCCCCTTTTTTTCAAAAAAGGGGCTCCCCTCCCCGATCTCCCCCCCCTTCCCCCTCTACCGATTCCCCGCCTATTCCAGCGGCGCAAGTCCGAAAAAGGAGCGAGCGTTGTCGCCGGTGACGCGCCAGACGTCTTCCACGGGAAGGTTTTTCACCTTGGCGACGCAGGCGGCGGTAAAGACGTTGAAGGCCGGTTCATTGGGCTTGCCCCGATAGGGTTCCGGGGTGAGGAAGGGCGAATCGGATTCGAGGACCAGGCGTCCCAGGTCGATCTCGGCCACGGCTCGTCGCAGGTCTTCGTTTTTGGGGTAGGTCACGGGTCCGGGAACGGACAGGGTATAGCCCCGCGCCAAGAGTTCGCGGGCCACGTCGGGCCCTTCGCCAAAGCAGTGCCAGAGCACCCGTTCGCCCGGGAACTTGCTGTCATCAAGCACGCGCAGGCTTTCGGCCGTGGCCTGGCGGCTGTGGATGACCACGGGCTTGTCGAACTGGCGGGCCAACTCCAACTGCTCGCGGAAAAGCGGGAGTTGCACTTCCGGCGAGGTGTGGTCGCGATAGAAGTCGAGACCGATCTCTCCGACGGCCTTGAGTCGTTGGTCCTTGGCGAAAAATTGGGCCATTTCGGCCAATTGATCCATGGAATCGGCCTTGACGTCGTTGGGATGAATGCCCAAAGTGAAGTCGACGCCTGCATGCGCTCCCAGTACGGAAGCTCCCGCCCGGTAGGCCTCAAGTCCCAGGAATACGTTGACGATTCGGTCCACGCCGGCCAGTTTGGCCCGGTGGACGGTCTGGGCGATCTTGCCCGGGTCGAGCCAGTTGTAATCGAGGTGGGCGTGGGTTTCCACCCCCACCGCGGGCAGTCCCAGGGACTGCGGGTCCGGTCGCTGAGTATGTGCGCTCATGGCCGGCGGGTATACCAAGCGGACGCCGCACGCAATGAAAAAACCGCCCCGCTGCCGAGGCGGGCAAACTCCCGAAGAAAAAAACATATGTCTGATTGGATAGCTTCCCTGGTTGGCTCTGTCGACGCACGCCATGCGGCGGCCCTGTGGCGCGCCGGGGCGGCCGGCGTCCTGGGTCTGGCGCTTTCGGCCCTGCACGTTCGTTTCAAGGACAAGGGCGCGGCCGGCGTGATCGACCTGTTGCGCTGGTTGGCCCTGCTTTGGACCCTGGAGACCCTGCGCCCTGTGATCCTGACCGGCCGTTTGGAGGCCCTGACCCTCACCGTGGAGGGGCTCTTCGCCTGGCTGGCGGTTCGGGCCGCCCTGCACGGGGTGTACGCCGAAATATTTCTCGGCCGGGTGCGACGCGTCACGGTCAACCCCATCGTGCTCAATCTGGTGTCGTTCGCCGCCATGGGCATGGTGGTCCTCTGGGTGCTCAACACCGCCTTCGACGTCCGCCTGGGCGCGCTGCTCACCTCGTCCGCCATACTCACCGCCGTGGTGGGCTTTTCCATGCAGGACACCATCGGCAGCCTGTTTTCGGGTCTGCTCATCCATATGGAGAAGCCCTTCAAACCGGGCAATTGGATCAAAACCGGCGACCAGGAGGGCAAGGTCGTCGAAATCACTTGGCGGTATACCAAACTGCGCACCCTGGACGAGACGCTGGTGCTCATCCCCAACAACGCCATCGCCAAGGAGCGTCTGACCAACCTGACCGAGCCCATCCCCCAGGTGCGGCTCATGCAGGACGTGCCCGCCCCGTTGGGCATTCCGCCGGTCAAGGTGCGAAGCGCCCTGGAAAACGCCCTGCGCAAGTGCTCCCACGTGGCCGCGCGTCCGGCCCCGTCCGTGCGCCTGTGCGAAATCACCCCGAGCCGGGCCGTCTACCGCCTGGCCTACTTCATTGAGGACTACGCCCAGTCCCGCGCGGCCCGAAACGAGGCGCTTTCCGCCGTATGGTACGAATTTCTGCGCCAGGGGATCGACTTTCCCGCCGAACGGCGCGAGATCATCCAGTCGAAAACCTGTTCCGCCAACGCGGGCCAGACTGCGGAGATGCTTGCCCAGGCGCCCCTTTTCTCGGGCATGCAGCCCGCGGAGCTCGAACTGTTGGTCAGTTGTTCGGCCAACCGGTCGTACCCGGACGGAGCGGTCATCGTACAGAAAGGCCAGCGCGGGGACACCTTGTTTCTCATTGTTTCGGGCCTAGTTTCCGTGCGCCTGGGCGACCGGGAGTTGTCCCGCCTGGGACCGGGCGAGGTGTTCGGCGAGATGGCCCTGCTCACCGGAGAACCCCGTCAGGCCGACGTGGTGGCCATGGAACGCACCGTGTGCCTGGAAGTGGACCGCGAGGCCTTCCGCGTGGTGCTGGAAAAAAACCCCGTGCTCTCCAACAACGTAAAAAGCGTCTTCAAGGCCAGGGACGGCGAACGGCGCGCCAAGCCCAGCCAGACCCGCAAGAACGGCGACGAGGGTCTGTTCGAGGTGTTCCGCAAGCTCTTCTGGTGAACGCGGGGTCGCCCCGGAACGCCCGGCCCGCTGGACGCCGGAGCCGCTTTGCCCTAGGGTCCGCCGCATGAGCGCGCACGTCAAACAGATCGCCAAGGACGCCTCCATCGTGGGCGGAGCCACCCTGCTGTCGCGGGTGCTGGGATTTTTCCGCGACGTCATCGTGGCCGCCGTGCTTGGCGCGGGTCCGGCCGCCGACGCCTTCTACGTGGCCTACCGCCTGCCCAACATGCTGCGCCGGCTCTTTGCCGAAGGGTCCATGACCATGGCCTTCGTGCCGGTGTTCTCCAGGCTGCGCCAGGAAGGCGGAGACGCCCCGGCCTTCGCCATGACCCGCTCGGCCCTGGCCTGGCTGCTCATGATTTTGGGCGTGGTCACCGCGCTGGCCCTGTGGCAGGCCGAACCCATCACCCTGCTCATCGCTCCGGGGTTCGCCAAGGAGCCGGCCCAGTTCGCCCTGACCGTGGATCTGGTGCGCATCGTGTTTCCCTACATCATTCAGATTTCCATCGTGGCCCTGTGCATGGGCGCGCTCAACGCCATGGGCCACTTTCTGGCCCCGGCCCTGGCCACCAGCGAACTCAACACCGCCATCATCATCGGGGCGGGCGTGGCTTGGCTCTTCGGGCTCAACGTCCCCCACGCCCTGGCCTGGTCGGTCATCGTGGGTGGATTCGGGCAGATTCTCATGCAGGCCCCGGCGCTCAAGCGTTTCGGATTCCGCTGGCGCGGCCCCTGGCGGCTGGCGGACAAGGGCGTGATCGACATGGGCAAGCTCATGCTGCCCACCGTGTTCGGCGCGGCCATCTACCAGGTCAACATCGTGGTGGGCACGCTTCTGGCTTCGTTTCTGCCCGCCGGCTCCATCTCGGCCCTGTACTACGCCGACCGGCTGGTGCAGTTTCCCCTGGGCGTTTTCGGGGTGGCCGTGGGCACCGTGGCCCTGCCCAGCCTGGCCCGCCTGGCCGCCCGGGCCGACCACGGCGAATTCGCCACGACCCTGCGCTCCTCCGTGGACCTCACCCTCTTCATCTGTCTGCCCGCCACGGCCGGCCTGGTGGCCCTGGCCGATCCCATGGTGCACGTACTCTTCGGCCGGGGAGCCTTCACCCCCCAGGCCGCCCAGGCCACCTCGGCCGCGCTCGTCGCCTACTGCGTGGGCCTGCCGGCCTTCGCCTGCGTGCGCCCCCTGGTCTCGGCCTTCTACGCCCTGTCCGACACCAAGACCCCGGTGCGGGTGGGCGCGGTGTGCCTGGTCGTCAACGTGGTCCTGGCCGTGGGACTCATGTTTCCCTTCGACCAGGTGGGCTTGGCCCTGGCCACGTCGATTTCCTCTTGGGCCAACGTCTGGCTGCTCGGCCGGGAACTCGGCCTGCGCTATCCGGGGCTGTGGCGTCCCTCGCGCACGCTGGCGGTCTCCACCGCGCTCTCGGTGCTGGTGGGCCTGGGCGCGCACCTGACGGCCGATCACCCCTGGCTGTCCCTGGGGCTCATTCTGGTCTGGGCCGCCGCGTACATGGCCGCCTCCGCCCTGCTCAAAGTGGAGGAAGCCACGTTGCTGCTGGGCTTTCTCAAGAACAAGACCCTGGCCAGGCTGCGTCGCGCGTGAGACTCCGGTGCCGGTACTCGCACCCCTAGCCTTTTCCCATTTCGACTGGCGAAACCCCGACCTGTCCCCGGACAAGACCTGCGCCCCGCCCCTGGAAAGCCTGACTCCGGCCGACAAGGCCCTGTACGCGGCCAAAAGCCCCTACAACATCGTGCATGCGGACCAGCCGCACGCCCCCCGAGCGGCCGCACGCCTGATCGGGGCGTGGCGCGACCAGGGCGCGCTCATCAAGCGCCAACCCGCCTACTATCTCATGCGCAGCCACTTTCCCGATCCGGCCGATCCCGACCGGCCCCTGGTGCGGTGGAGCGTGTTCGGCGGGCTGCGGGTGGGCAGCCCCGGTGTGCTCCCCCTGGAGACCGCGGGGCCCCAGGACGTGGCCATACGCCTGGCCGCCCTGCGCGAAGCCAAGGCCCAGCTTTCGCCGATTTTCGCCCTGTTCGACCTGCCGGACGTTCACCTGGCCAACATGGGCCGCGAGGTGCAGGGCCTGCTCCAACCCCTGGCCGTGCTTCGCGACAACGACGCCGTTCACCGACTCTGGCGCCTGCCCGCCCGGCACGAATCGGACCTGGGCCGGGCCCTGGCCGGAGCCGAGGTCATCGTGGTTTCGGGAACGGAATTTTTCGAGGCGGCCCGCATTCATCGAGAAGAACAGGGCGGCGGCGAGTTCTATCCCTGGGACTTCGCCTGCGCCTGCCTGGCAAGCGTGTCCGAGCCGGGCCTGGTCGTCCAGGCGCGCCCCGTGCTCATCGGCCCCCACTCCAAAGTGGATTTTTCCTTCGCCTTGCAAGCCGCGACCGAACGTTTCGACATCCTCCCCATGGAGGACCTGTCCGAACTCCACGCCTGTCCGGACCAGGGCGCGTTCGCCCTGGAACACAAGGGCGTTCTCCACCTGTTGCGCCCCAAATCCAAGCCCGACCTCGCGCCGGTGCGGCAGGTGCTGGACGCCCTGTCCCAGCGCCAGGCGCTATGCGTTTTCTGGCGGCGCTACCTGCGCCTCGGCGGACACCATACCCCCAAAACAGCGGACGACCCGACCCAGGCCCGCCTGGCCCAAGCGGAAGAACGGGCCCAGGCCGCGCTCTATCCCAAGCCCCCCACCCCCCGCACCCTGGTCTTGGCCGCACGTCTGGGCGTGACCCTGCCCCCCGGAACCGTACGGCTGGCCGCCGCGCCCCCGGCCGGACTCGTCACCCACCTACCGCGTTGATCGCCATGAATTCGCCAGAAGACGCCAGGGCTTTCTTTCCCCGGGGCCTGGTCCAGCCCCGGACCGGATACCGCTTCTCCCTGGACCCGCTGCTTTTGGCCGCCTTCGTCAAGCCCGGCAAGCGCGCCCGACTGCTGGATCTGGGCGCGGGCTGCGGCGTGGCCGGCTTGGCCGCCCTGCTCCTCAACCCGGAACGCGACCTCATCGTCCTGGGGGTGGACATCGACCCGGAGCAGGCACGGGCCTCCCGACAGAACGCCCGTCTGTTGGGCTTCGCCGACGCCTGCCAGACCCAGGAACTGGACCTGCGCCGCGTGCGCGAAGTTCTGCCGCCCGAAGGATTCGACCTGGTCCTGGCCAATCCGCCCTATCGCCCCCTGGGCACGGGGCACGTCTGCCCGAATCCCGGCCGGGCCGGGTCACGGGACGAATCCACCGCCACCTTGCGGGACTTTCTCCAGGCCGCGTCCTTCACCCTGGCCAACCGGGGCCGTTTCGCCACGGTGTTTCCGGCGTGGCGGCTCGTCGAATTGCTGGCCGGATGCCAGCTCGCGCGCCTGACGCCCAAACGGCTGCGCCTTGTCCACTCGCGCCTGGAGGAAAACGCCCGCCTGGTTCTTCTGGAGGCGGTAAAAAACGCGGGCGAGGAACTGACCGTGGAGCCTCCGCTCGTCCTCTACGAGAACACGGGCAAAGACACCCGGCTCACCGACCGGGCCCTGGAATTCTGTCCATTTCTGGGAGCGGGACGAGAGCAATCGCCCCCGCTGTAGCGACCGCAAAAAAGGACTTGTCCGTGCGCCCTCCCCCGGCGATAACGTCGACGGCGGACGCGCATGCAGCGTCCCGTACGTCGCGCGCGGGCCGAGACTCAATCCGGCAACGGCGCGGGAAACCCGAAACGCGAAGGAGCCGGCATGGCGCTATGGTTTTCGAAAAGGCTCAATCACATCGGTGAAGTCCTCGACCGCATCGAGGACCCGGAAGCCGTGCAGGCGGCCCTGGGCTTCCTGGAAGCCCCTCCCATGGAGCTCAACACCATCTGCCGCATGCGCCTCTACGCCGAAACCCTGCCCAAGGCCCAGGAGTGCCCGCTTACCACGGCGCAACGCCATCTCCATTTTCTGTGGGACTACTTCGACAAACTCCCGCTGTCGCTCATCGTGGGGTTCGCCATTCCGTTCCGCCGGCTCCTGGCCGAGCGCTTGTTCGGAAAATGCGGCCCGGCGCTCATCGCCGAAGAAAACGTCCGCTTCAACTTCGGACCGCTGCTCGAAGTGGGCGAAGGCGTGTTCTTCAACCGCAACGTGTTCATCGACTCCAAGGGCGGGGTGAAACTGGGCGACGGCGTGGCCCTGGCCGAAGACGTGCGCATCATGACGCACACCCACAGCGAGTCCTCGCACATCGAGCGGGAATACAAGCCGGTGGTGGTGGGGGACTACGCCAAGGTCTATTCCGGGGCCATGCTGTTTCCCGGCGTCACGGTGGGACGCCAAGCCATCGTCGCGGCCGGGGCGCTGGTGACCCGGGACGTGCCGGACAACATGGTTGTGGCCGGACGCCCGGCCCAGGTAATCCGGGAAAGACGCACCGAAGGCAAGGAAGGGGCGGATCTGGACCACATCTGGCTGTTCTGAACCAACTCGCGCGCGGGTTTGGGCAAAGGCCGCCCGGCGGCTTTTCCCGCCACGCCCCGCCGAACGTTCTCCAGGCCCGCCGCGCCGGGGGAAGGAGGGGAGTCCCTCCCGCGCGGCGCGGCGGACCGGCCGTCACGTCTGCGGCTGCTCGACCAGGGGCTGAATCACCCCTCCCCGCAGGGCGTTGCGAAACCCCGGGGCCTTTTCGATCAAGTCCAGGATGAGCAGCACGGCGTACATGTTCTTGCGGTTGGTGGCGTCCACCGCCTGCAAGACATAGTTGCGCAGATGCGAGCAGGCCTCGCGCAACTCCGACTGGCTCCGGGGTTGTCCCTCAAGCGCCGCGTCGAGCAGGTTCAAGAGCAGGTAGGCCCATACGTCCTCGTAATAGAGGTAGTAGTTGAGCACCTCCCTGATCTTGAGCACACCGAAGACCACGTTTTCCAGCTTGCTGTAATCTCTGGACCAAATCTGGCTGTCGTTGATGTGGGGCTCCCCGGACCCGGGGTCCTGGGGCGGGGCATCGACCTGATACTTTCGGGTGAGATACGCTTCCAATGCAATAACCTTGGCCATGGGCGACTCCTTGGGCATGAGGACATCCTTGTCTGACCGCGCCGGGCGCGGACTCTTCCCTAAGGCCTCTGTTCGGTTGAACCGTGGAAAACTTAACCCCCGGAACGCCCTCCGGGTCGGGCGAAGCCGACGGCAAGCGGAGGAAATCCGCCCAGGTGACACACGCCCGGACACCCCGTCCACGGTGGCGGCCAAGAGCCCCCCGCGGCGATAGCCGGAAAAACGGCCCGCCGAACGGGCCATCCGTTTCGTCAGGATTTGGGAAAGAGGTCTTTAAGGCTGCGCGTGGGAAAGTAGCCGGGCAACACCCGGGAAAGACCCTCGCGGGGCAGACCGAAATGGCTCAGACAGATTTCGGCCACCACTTCCCGGCTGTCGACGGTTACGGCCAAGTCGGCTCCATCCGTCAGTTTTTCGGGTTCAAGGCCCGGCCAGTCACCCAAAAAACGCCCTCCGGCCGTTCGTCCGCCAAACACCATGGCCATGCCGCCGTAGCCGTTTTCCGTGCCCCCGTAATCGTTTTCCGCCAGGGACCGGCCAAACTCCGAAACGACCAGCACCACCGTGTCGTCGAGCGCAGGCCCCAGGCCCGTGGCCAGCCCGGCCAATCCCCGGCCCAGGGAATACAACACCTCGGCCAGGTGCCCCTTGCCGGCGCCCTGGGCCGTATGGCTGTCCACCCCGCCCAGCCCCAGGAACACCAGTCGCGTCGCGGGTTTTTTCTTGACGTATTCCACGATTTTTCCCGCCAGGTCCGGCAAGGCGTGCACCGAGGGCGCATCGCCCGTAGACCCCCGTATCTCGCGCTCCAGGGCGGTGAGCTTGCTGCGCAACAGGACCTGGGACTGGCGATAGGCCTTGTCCAGCGGACTTCCGCCCGTATAGAGATGGTCCAGCGCGGCAAAGAACTCGGGGCGCTCGACCGGCCAGCCGGCCCGGGGGAACCCCTGGGGCGCGATGTTCACCGTGCCGCTCCCTCCCTGGCAGATGAGCGGAGTCCGGGGCGCGAGGGACAAGGTCTTGGCCCCCGAGCCCAGAAGCGGCAAAAGCCGTCCTATCCAGCCGTCGCGGGGATAGCGGTCCAGGGGCAGACCGGATTCGAAGGCCTTCTGCGCGTCCAGATGCACCCGCTGCGGGGCCGGAAGGCCCACGCCGCGCACCAGGGCCAGGCCGCCGGACTTCCAGAAATCGAGCAGGGGGGCCAAGGCCGGATGCAGGCCGAAATCCCCGGCCAAGGGAAGCGCTCCCCCGGGTTGTCCGGGCGGGGGCAAGGCGATGGAGGGCCGTTGGCCGTAGTAGCGGGCCAGGCCCACCGGGGGCACGGCGGAGAGCCAATCCAGCCCGCCGCGCAAAAAGATCGTGATCAGCCGTTTCACGCCGTCGCTTTTGGGTCCGGCCTGGGCTTGGCCATTTTCCCGCGAGACGGGAGCGTCGCTCCCCGGACCGCCCGGGGGGGTGGCCGTGTCCGGCGCGGGGTTGTCGGGCGCGGTCCCGTCCCGCTTCCGGCCGGGCTGGGGCGCGGCCGTTCCCAGACGCGCCCCGCCCAGGGCGCACAGGGCCGAGGCGGTCAGGGCGGAGAGAAAACGGCGGCGATTCACGGGGCGCTCCTTGGCGTTTGGTTCAATACGACTGGGCCTGCGGTCCGGCCAGCAGCACCGCGGCCTTGAGATGCAGGGTGCAGGCGTCCATGACCCGGCGCGTCTGGGCGTCCGGTTCAAACCCCAGGGTTTTGGCCAAGAGGCCCGGGTCCAGGGGCGCGGGAGGCTTGTAGGCCGCCGGCGGCGCCACCGGGTCCGGTCCCCAGCCGTCAAGCGTCCCCTCCCCGGCCTTGGCCGCGAACAGCAGACGCTTGAGCTGCCCCTCGGCGGTGAGCCAGGAGTCCCGGTCGTCCTTGTATCCCTGGGAGCTTGGACAGTCGTAGAGGGGCTGCCCCATGTCGGCGATGGTCCGGACCAGGCCGGAAACGTCCGTCACGGGACGCCCGGCGGCCCGCACGGTCCCCAGCACATAGCGCAGGGGCGGTTTGAAGGCGTCGCCCATGACCTTGGGATCGAAAAATTCCCGACTGTCGAAAAGCGCGGCCAACACGGCCTTGATGTCGCCCTTGGTATCCAGAAAGGATTTGACCAGACGTTCTTCCAGATCCTTGCCCGGATCCTGGCCCAGAAAGCGCCGGGCCAGCTTGCGGCTTATGAAGTGGGCCGTTTCGGGCCGAAGGGCCAGAAGCTCCAGGGCTTTCTCGCCCTCGTGTATGCCCCCGCCCTTGATGACCACGCCCAGCAGGGTCTTGTCCCTGGATTCGTGTCGACGTTCGTCGAAAACAAAGCCGTTGCGATCCGTGGCCGCGCGCGGCGAGCCGATGCTCCAACCGGCCAGCATCCGGGCCAGGGCCACGACGTCGGCGGGCTTGAAGCTCCTGGGCCCCATGGTCTGGGAGGCGAGGATCTCGCGGGCGTGGGCGTCGATGAGCGGCCTGGGCCGTCCCTTGCCCTGGGGGCTCTCCGGCGCGGCGCTTTGCCAGTTGTCGTAGGCGATGAGCATGGCCGGATGCTTGGTCACGGCCAGGAGCAGTTCGGGAAACTTGCCCATGGCGTTTGGCCGTATGGCCTCCCGTTCGAAGGAGCCCACCCAGAGATGGTCGAGCCCCTTGCGGGCCGAGATGTTGAAGTGATTGTACCAGAAGTCGATCATGAGCTCCTGGAGTTGACGCGGCGAAAGGATGGCCCGCCAGAGTTTGGCCTGGGCCGCTTCGTTCAGCACCACGGCGGCCTTTTTGCGGGCGGCCTTGATCTCGTCCAGGGTGGGGCGGGTGCGGGGACCGCCGGGAGCCTTGGGGCCGTACGCCCGAAAAAGGCGGACGGTATCCATCTCCTGGGTCTTCAGGGGAGCGATGCGCCGAAGCAACTCGTCCGGCTCGGCCAGGGTCTCGGGAGCGAGCTGCTCGGCCACCCAGGCCCTGACGCCCATGGACGCGGCCCGGTCGATCTCGCCCGGGGCCGGGCCGAACGTGAGACGGTTGACCGCATGCGCGGCCTGCGCCCGGGTGTCGACCTCCTGGGCCATGGCCCAGGACCCGAACGTCAGGACTATCAAAACTCCCAGTAGCCAGAATCGCGCCGCCATGGGCAAGCAGATAGCCCGAGCCGGGAGGGGATGGCAATTTTTTTCGGACCGTTTGGCCGAACCGCCGGGGCCGGAAGGGGCGAATCCGAGGCCGCCGGCGCCACCCGCCGCATCCTCGCCCAAAGGCCTCTCGCGGCCTCTCAGCGTCGCCGTCTCGTCCCTCCGGGCAAGCGGCTCATGACCCAGGCCGTGGCCTTTTCCAAAAACGCGGCTTCGCGCACGGTGACCAACCACGCCAGGACCATCAACGTGAAAAAGCGCAGCCAGGGAGAAAAGGCCTGGGTCACCAGATCCAGATAGCTCATGATGGGCTGATGGAGCAGGTAGATGGCGTAGGAGGCCAGCGAAAGCCAGAGCACCATGGGCCGTCGTCCCAGGCTCGCCGTGTGCGGCAGGGCGAAGAGAACGACGAAAAGGGCCATGGTCCAGGCCAATCCGGCGAACCAGGGCGTGGGCGCGCCGGAGACAAGCGAGAGCGCAAGGCACAGGGCGCAGGCCCCGAAGATGAGCCCGGCCAGGGATTTGTCCACGATCCAGACCCGGCCCGGGCATTCCCGCCACAGGCTGGCCATCCACATGCCGACGCAAAATTCCGGCAGGCGCGCGGGCAGGTTGACCGAAAAGAGAAAGGACACGGTCGAGCCCAGACCGTCCGGCGCGCCACGGCTCCACATCTGGAGCAACTCCATGAGGGGCCAGGCCACCAGAGTGACGGCCAGGGTCACGCGAGCCGGACCAAACCGGCGAAAATACTTGAGCAGCAGCGGAAACGCCAAGGTGAACTGGAGCATGAGCCCCAACCACCAGTAGGCCGCGGTGTTGGAATAAAACGACTGCGGCCACAGGGAGTCGAGGAACAACAAATGGCGCAGGACGTCGGGGATCCAGTCTCCGGGCGCGGTCACGCGAAAGACCACGGCGTTGGCCAGGGCCACGAAGGCCACGCACAGGTAGTACCGGGGGCACAGGCGCGACAGCCGGCGAGGGAGATAATCCCTGTAGCGGGGAACCGGTGCGGCCTTGTCGCCCATAAAAGGCAGGGCCAAAAGAAAGCTGGTCATGAGGTTGAAGGCCACCACGCCCAGGGAAAGGTCCGAAAAGAAATGGCCGAGCACCGTGCCCGCCAGGGCCTGGGTCAGGGGCGCGTTGCCCATGGCGGCATGGTGGACGAAAATACCCGCCACGGCCAGCGCCCTGATGGCGTGCAACTGGGGAATGTCTTTGCTCACGCGGGCCTCCTTTTGCGCTGGCCGTTTGTACGCGAGGCCAGGGTTCAGGGCAAGGCGCGGGGGAGCGATCCTGTGTGGAAATCCGGCCGGTTCGCCCTGGGGAAGCCGTAACGAGAACGGCGACGAGAGCGCACGTGTCGCGCTTCGGCCGGGCCACGCGCGGATCCGTGCGCACTTCCGCATCGGACGTTGGGAGAGACTCAGGCCTCCCTTAACAGCCCGCCCCAAAAGTCGAGTCTTGCAGACTGTTCAAAAAACGTGCTGTCAAGGCGCGAGAAAAAGTCAAGCCCGAAGCGGAGTTGGCATCCGTTGAGGGGTTGAGTTTTTCGCAGCAACGCAGCCAGCAAGGATTTTTCAACAGGCTGTTAAGGAGGCCCGCAAACTTTCCGAGAAAAGACGGCTACCGTTCGGTGGCCATTTCGGTCTTGCGATCGTACTCGCGTCGTTCGGACAGGGCTTTCTGGTATTGCGCGTTCAAATGCTTGTAGGCTTCCAGGGCCTTGTCCTTGGCCTGCCGATAGAGCGCGGCCTGTTCCGGCATGCCGTCCTGAACGGCCTCGCGCTCGGACATTTCATACCGCTGGTAGGCGTAGAGTTGGTTTTTGGCCTTGTGCTCCATTTTTTCCAGCTGTTCGCGAGTCCAATAGTCGCGGGCCTGAACAGGGAGAGCCAAGCCCGATCCGAGCAGAACGAACGCCGCAAACACGGCGGCCGCGAAACGTTTCATAAGCGAAATCCTCCTCTGCGGAATACCCCGGACTGACGCCCCGAGGGCCTCCATCACTTTGAAAAGGGTAGCATGGGCCGCGACCGCGAACAATCGTTAGCATATTACTCTTTGTTCATGTACCCGTAATCTCCGGGAGATCTTTTCCGGCCGGGAAAGCGAAAAGGGGTTGTCCCTGGTACGGAAGAATTGGTAGGGTCAAAAAAACAGCGCAGCGCGCAGGCGAGGCAGTCATGAACGCATCAGTTAGAAAATGGACCTGGGCGGCCGTCTTGGCCTTGTCGCTAACGGGTTTCGCCCTGCCGGCCCTGGCGGAAACGTCCGACGACTATATGGACCTTCTGCCGGATCAACTCGAAGAGCGCATCGCCCAGGAACGCCAAGTCTACAAGCGCACCATGGACGAACTCAGAATCTTGGAAAACGGTCCCATGGACAAGTCGAGCGAGCTCTACCGCACCCAGCTCGACCGACTCATCGGCGAAGCCGAACGCAGCAAGGTGACGCTCGACTGTCTGAAGGAAGCCTTCAAGGCCAGAAAGCAGGAATTTCGCCGCTGATCAGGGCGACGCTTGGTCTTTTCCGGCCGGGCCGCGGACACCGGTGTCCGTTGCCCGGTCATTTTGTTTGGGCTTTTTTCCGCTGAAAGGCGCGCAACGGCCTCACGCCCGAAGCGTCGCGGCAGATGTCGAGGCCCGAACCGTTGAGAAGCCGGGCGGCCGACGGCGAATGGTCAACACCCGCTACTCCCTGGCCGCCAGCCATCCGCCCAGAGCGCTCATGGCCAGGGTCATCCCTCCCATGACCAGGGCTTCCTCGATGGGCGGCGGGGACAGCCTGATCCACAACGGGGCCTCGTACAACACTCCGGCCAGGGCGGTTTGCAGAAGCTTGAGCGCTCCCAGGCCCGCCACAGCCCCAACCAGACCGGTGCAGGCGGCGCTCACGGCCCAGGGCAGACGCACGAACCACTCCTGCGCCCCCACCAGACGCATGATCTCCACCTCGGCGCGCTGCCCCTCCAGGGTGAGACGGGCCGCGAAGTACGCCACCAGGGCGATCACCAGCGAAAGCGAAACCGAAAGCGGAGCCAGGGCCTTGATCGACAACGCCCGCAGGGCCAGGGCCACATCGAGCTGCAAAGGGCTCATGCGCACCTTGTCCACTCCGGGCAGGGCGCGCAGTCGTTCGAGAAAGGCCCGGGCCTGGCCGGTATCCGGGCTGTTCACGGAAAAGGTGACCAGGGCCGTGGCCGGCATGGGGTTGACGCCCCCCAGCCACGAAAAGTCATAATCCGGCCCCAACGTCTTCTTCAGGCTTTCCAGGGCCAGCTCGGGAGTGAAAAACACCGCGTCGCGCACGCCCTCCGTTTCCCGTATGTCCTCCCACTGCTTGCGCACCTGGGCCGCGTCCGTTCCCGGCTTCCAGTAGGCCTGAAACTGGGCGCTGCCCTGGTGACGATACAGATGGCGGTCGAGATTGTGCAGAAACATGCCGAACGCGCCCGCCAAGAAGCAGGTCAGGGCCAGGGCCGTGGCGGCCATGGCGTGCACGCCGGGATTGTGGGCGATCTGGGCCAGGGCCCGGGCCAAGGCCCGCTTGAGAAGAATCACGGCAGGGCCTCCCAGCCGGCCGGTTTGTCGAATCGACCGTCGCCGCCGGCGTCGGCCACCAGATGGCCGGCTTCAAGGTGCAGCACCCTGGCCCTGGGGTTGGCCCGCACCAGATCCTGGTTGTGGGTGGCCATGAGGATGGTCACCCCATGGGCGTGGAACTGCTTGAAGACTTCCATGAGCTGGCTGGACATGGCCCGATCCAGGTTGCCGGTGGGCTCGTCGGCCAAAATCACCTGGGGACCGCCGGCCATGGCCCGGGCAATGGCCACGCGCTGCTGTTCGCCGCCGGAAAGGCTCACGCAGGGCAGGTCGGCCTGGCGTTCGAGCCGCAGGGAGACCAGAACCGAATCCACCCGGCGGGCGATGGTCTCGTTCGGCAGGCCGCGCACCTCCAGGGGAAGGCGCACGTTTTCGCGCACCGTGCGGTCGGGCAGGATCTTGAAATCCTGAAACACCACCGACACGTCACGTCGCAGAAACGGCAGATCGGCCCGGCTCAGGGTGCGCAGGTCGAACCCGGCGATGAACCCCGCCCCCTGGGAGAGGGACAGTTCACCGTGCAGCAGACGCAAAAGGGTGGTCTTGCCCGCGCCGGAGGGTCCGGTCAAAAAGGCGAATTCACCCTTGTTCACGGTAAAGCTCACCGCGCGCAACGCGGCGTGCGCCCCGAAATTGTGGGAGAGCGATACGGCCCGTATCATGGCCCTGTGCCTGCCTCGTGATGCGGTCTCGAAAAAGGATGCCTATGCTTTTTCCGGCCAAAGTAAAGGGGGGCGCCCTCCCCGGGAAGCGCGCCCCGTGCGCCCGGCGTCATCCGCAGCGGGTGAACCCGCAGGACTTGCAGTTGAAGCAGCCTTCTTCAAACGTCAGGGGTTCCCCGCACTCCGGGCATGCGGGATGGCCAAGCGATGCCGCGTCCTGCGGTACGGACCGCCCCTGGAGATATCTGGTCTCCAGGACCCAGGCCACGGCGTCGGGCAGGGAGAGCAGAAGTCCTTTCTTCCGAAAAACCGGATTCTCCCCGCCGATCCCCTTGAGCTGCCCCACGATGTCGGCCACGTCCACCCCGGAGCGTAGCGCCAGGGAAACCAGACGCCCGATGGCCTCGGCCTTGGCCGTGATGGACCGGCCGGACTTGCCGATGGTGGCGAACACCTCGAAGGGTTTGCCGTCCACCTCGTTGACCGTGAGATAGAGTTCGCCCAGGCCGGTATGGATCTTCTGGGTGAAGCCGCTCACCACGTCCGGGCGCTTGCGCACCTTGGACTCGGGACGGGAGTCGGACTGGCCCTGCCGGGACTGGTCCCCCGTGCACAGCACCTGGGCCGACTTGCACCCGTCGCGGTATACGGTGACGCCCTTGCACCCCTGCTCGAAGGCCATCCAATAGATGTTTCGGATTTCCTCGGCCGTGGCCTGGTTGGGCAGGTTCACGGTCTTGGACACGGCGTTGTCCGTGTATTTCTGAAACGCGGCCTGCATCTTGAGATGCCACACCGGTTCGATGTCCATGGCCGTGACGAAGATCGTGCGCACTTCCTCCGGGATGTAGGCAACGTGCTTGACCGAACCTTTGGCCGCCACCTCCTCCATGAGCGCGGGGGAATGGCAGCGGGCTTTTTTCACCGCGGCCTCGAAATAGGGATTGGATTCCACCAGCCTTTCGCCGTCCATCACGTGGCGGGCGAACGACAGGGCGAACAGCGGCTCCACGCCCGAGGAGCAACCGGCCAGAATGGAGAGCGTGCCCGTGGGCGCGATGGTGGTCGTGGTGGCGTTGCGGAAAGGTCCCTGCTTGGCGGCGGCGTAGGTCGAACGCTCAAAGTTGGGAAACGCGCCCCGCTCCTGGGCCAATTCGGCGGACACGGCCCGGGACCGGGTCTGTACGAAGTCCATCACACGTTCGGCCAGGCGCAGGCCCTCCTGCGAGTCGTAGGGCACGCCCAACTGATAGAGCAGGTCGGCAAAACCCATGACGCCCAGTCCGATCTTGCGGTTGGCCCGCACCATTTCGGAAATTTTCTCCAGCGGATACACCGAAGCGTCGATGACGTTGTCCAGAAAACGCACGGCCAGGCGCACCACCCGGTCGAGTTCTTCCCAGTTCACCCCGTCCGGCGTGTCGGCGGCCATGAGGGCCAGGTTCACCGACCCCAGGTTGCAGGCTTCGTAGGGCAGCAGGGGCTGCTCGCCGCAGGGGTTGGTGGACTCGATTTCTCCCACCTCCGGCGTGGGATTGTCGCGGTTGATGCGGTCCAGGAAAATGATGCCCGGATCGCCCGACTCCCAGGCCTTTTGCACCAGGATGTCGAACACCTCCCTGGCGTTGAGCGAGCCCGTCGCCTCTTGGGTGTTGGGGGCCACCAGGGGATAGTCCTCCTGGGCCTCCACGGCGCGCATGAAGGCCTCGGTGAGGGCCACGGAGATGTTGAAGTTGTTGAGCTCGCCCTCGCGCTCCTTGCAACGAATGAATTCCAGGATGTCGGGATGGTCCACACGCAAGATGCCCATGTTCGCCCCGCGCCGGGTGCCGCCCTGTTTCACCTGCTCGGTGGCGGTGTTGAAGATGCGCATGAACGACACCGGCCCGGAAGCCACTCCGCCCGTGGAGCCCACCCGGGCGTTTTTCGGCCGCAACCGGGAAAAGGAAAACCCCGTGCCCCCGCCGGATTTGTGGATCATGGCCGCGTTCTTCACCGCGTCGAAGATCTCGTCCAGGGAGTCGCCCACCGGAATGACGAAACACGCCGCCAACTGGCCGAGTTCGGTGCCGGCGTTCATGAGCGTGGGCGAATTGGGCAAAAACTTGAAACCCACCATCAGGTCGTAGAAGGCGCGGGCCAGTTCGTCCACGGTAAAGGGCGACTTGGCGTACTTGGCCTCCTCGGCGGCCACGGACCAAGCCACCCGCCAGAAAAGCTCCTTTTCGGTCTCCACGGGTTCGCCCTGGGGGCCCTTGCGCAGGTAGCGCTTGGCCAGGACGATCCTGGCGTTTTCGTTCAAGTCTGGTTCCGGCAGATCGGCGGGGACATCCACGACGGACATGGGCGGGCTCTCCTTGCAACAAAAAATATGTGTGACGCCTTGCGGCTGTGTGGAAAATCTCGGACTGTTTGAAGCAGCGACCGGGTGTAAACCAACTCCCACAGGAAGAAAAGCGGGATGCGCGGCCGGGCGTGGACGCCCTGGGGCACCGCGCTTCCCATCCGCTTGCCCGCACACGAAAAAGATCGCATCACGGTTGCCGAACGCAAGGCCCGGCCCCGGCCGGCATCCCGGCGTCGCGGCTCTTCGCGCTCCGTGCGGCTCAGTCTCCCGCGCCCTGCCCGGCTCCGGGCAGGCCCATGCCGGCGTACATGATCCGCCCGGTCCAGACCGTTTCGTAACCGCCCAGGGCCGCCACCTTGGCCTTGAAGGCCTCGGAGCGCATCACGTGCAACAGCATGTCGATCCGCGTCTCCTCCAGGTTGGACGTGGCCAGGGCCAAGTCGTAGCGCTCCCGGGCCAAGGGAACAAAGTCCAGGCCAAGGGCCTTGGCCGCGGCGAAAACGCCCAGGCCGCAGTCCGCCGCCCCGCTCTGCACGTTGGCGGCCACGCCCATGTGGGTGGTTTCCTCGTGATCGTAGCCGCGCACCCGGTTCGGGTCCATGCCGGCCCGCTTCAGGTGATGGTCGAGCAGAATGCGCGTTCCCGATCCCGGCTGTCGATTCACGAAAACCACGTCCGCTCGGGTCAGGTCGGCCACACCGGCGATGGCCTTGGGGTTTCCCGAGGCCACCATGAGTCCCTGATGCCGCACGGCCAGGTTGACCAGGGTCGCGTCAAAGCGGGGCAAGTGCTTTTCCAGGAAGGGAAAATTGAAATCCCCGCTCTCGGGATCGAAAATATGGGTCCCGGCCAGCAGAGTGAATTCCCGGGCAAGAACGTCCAGACCTTCCGCGCTGCCCACGTGGCTGGAGGCCAGGCGCAGGGGGATGTCCAGGCGCATGAGCTCGTCGGCCAGCAGATCCAGGATGACATCGTGGCTGCCCACGACCAGCAGGGTGTTCTCCAGCTCCTCGGGCTCCACGAGCAGTTCGGCCAGGACGATGTCGCCCCGCGCCAGGCCTTCCCTGTCGGCCGGGATGCGGGTCACGGCCTGGGCCCGGGTCAGGGCCGAGACCAGCCCGACCTCTCGCGCCAGGGGAATGGCGCAGAGTTCGAGCCCCACCCGCCCCACGCACAGGCGCAAGAACTCGGTCATGCCCAGGCGTGAAACCGCGTCCCGGGTCAAATACATGGGAATCTGGCGACGCTTGGGCGGGTCCTGTCGGCTGAGCCAGGACGCCAGGGGGGCCAGAAGCTCCTCGAAACAGACCACCGCGCCCGCGGGGCGGCCCGGAGCGCCCACCACCAGCTTGCCCCTGGCCACGCCCAGCAGGGAAGTCCGGCCCGGAATAGCGGCCACGCCCTGCACCAGCACATCGCCGAACCGCTCGATCACACCCTTTGTATGGTCCCGCTTGCCGGCCGAGGACCCGGCCACCAGCACCACCACATGGGCGCGGGAATCCAAAGCCCGCTCCAACGCCCGGCTGAGCGTCTCCACATGGTCCGACGCCGGCGGGTAGCGCCTGGCGTCCAGTCCCCAGAGGCCGGCCATGGCGCAAAGCATCACCGAATTGCTCTCCACCACCTGGCCCGGACTCGGATTGGGCCGCTTCGTATAATCGAGCACCTCGTCGCCCGTGGGAATCACGGCCAGGCGCACGCGCTCGTAGACGTCCACCTCCCACACGCCGCAGGAAAGCAGGGCTCCCAGGTCGTAGGGCGTGAGCTTGCGCCTGCGTGGCAAGACCAGCTCCGTGGCCACGATGTCCTCGCCGATGCGACGCACGTGGGTCCAGGGCAGGACGGCCGTTTCGACGAGCACATGTCCATCCTCGCCCTGGGTCACGCACTCGCCCATGACCACGGCGTCCATGCCCTCGGGCAGGGGCTGGCCCGTGTTGACCGGAACGTAGTCCCGCTTGGGGGCCAGACTGACGGGATGGTCCTTTCGGGCGGCCGCGGTGTCTCCGGCGCGCACGGCCACGCCGTCCATGGCCGCGCAGTGGTGCAGCGGCGAACTGAACCGAGCCACCACCGGACGGGCGGTCACCCTGCCCAGGGCTTCGGCCGTGGGGACGCGCTCCATCCCCACCAGGGTCTTGCGGTCCAGGGCGGACTTGAGAATATCCAGAGCCTCGGCGAGGGAAACGTTCTTCTGGGCGATGCTCGGCTTTCTGTTCATAGCGTGTGTACCGCCTGGGTTGTTCCGGTTGCCAGGCCGCCCTGGTCCGCCGGAATGCGTGCGAGTTCTCGGGCCGGACGCCGGTTTGGGCAAAGCGGCCCGCCCCGGATGTCGACCGGTTGGAAACGGGCCGTCTCCGCGTTCATCCGCCGATGGCGGTCATGGCCTTGCGGCAGACCGCGCGGGTCGATTTGGCCATCAGGATGTCGCGCCCGACCGGCTTGCGGGCCAGGGCCGCCCGGATGACCCGCTCCACGCTGGCTTCGGACACCTTGGAATTTCGCAGCATGGGGCGCAACCGGTATTCCCTGTCGCTGTACAGACAGGGGCGCAGCCGGCCGTCGCTGGTCAGGCGCAGCCGGTTGCACTGGGCGCAGGCGTGCCCCGAGATCCCGGAAATAACGCCCAGGCGTCCCAGTCCACCGGCAATGCGCCACATTCTGGCCGGGCCGGCGTCGGCGACCGTTTCCGCTTCGGGCACCAGTTCGACGTGCCGCGAGGCCTGGGCCAGAATGTCCTGGCCCGACCAATAGAGAGAGCTCTCCCAGGCCGTGTCCAGTCCGATGGGCATGAACTCGATGAAACGCACGTCCAGCGGCGCCTGTGTGGCCAGTTGAAGAAAGTCGGGAAGTTCCGCGTCGTTTATGCCCTTGAGGGCCACGGCGTTGATCTTCACCGTCAGTCCGGCCTCCAGGCACTCGTCCACGGCCCGGCGGGCGCGGTCGAAGAGGTCGCAACCGGTGATGCGGCGAAAGGTTTCCGCCCGCAGGGAGTCCAGGGAGATGTTCACCGCGCGAAGCCCCAATCCGGCCAAGCGCCGGGCATGTCCCGGCAGCAGGGTGGCGTTGGTGGTCATGCGCAGGTCCAGGTTCGGCCACGAGTCGGCCAGACGGCCCAAAAAGCGGTCGAAACCGCGCCTCGTCAGGGGTTCGCCGCCTGTAAGGCGCACTTTCTTCAGCCCCTGGGGAACGAGCAGGCCAATGAGATGCAGGTGCTCTTCGTAGGAAAGCAGCCCGAAATGGGGCATTTCCTTGAAGTCGCGCACCGGGCGGCAGTAAAGGCAACGCAGGTTGCAGCGATCGGTCACGCTGACCCGCAGATAGGTGACCACACGTCCGTGGCCGTCGGCTAGCATGCGCGTCGTTCTCCTGGTTAGAGGGGGGAGGACAAGCTGCTTCACTCCGGCATCTACGCTCAAGCGGGAAAAGTGGCAATCGAACGGACGCGCGCAACACGCAAGGCGCCCCCGGGAAAGACCAGAACGGCTCGCGCCGAAAACGGCGCGGACACGCCCGCCCCAAGGGAAAACGCCGCGTCGGCAAGGACGGGACCCGGCGCGGTCCCAACCCGGACCGCGCCGAACAAAGGCTATTTCACGTCGTAACCCTTGGCTTTCATGCACTCGTCAATGCGTTTTTCGCGCAGTTCGTCGGGGCTCTTGCCCTTGGGAACCAAGGCCGCGGCCAAGGCTCCCTGGCTCAGGCACTCGTCGTAGTCGGCCTGGGCCTGGGCCTGTGTTTTGTTGGAATTGCTCACCGAGGGTCGTCCCGAACACGCGGCCAGAACGAAAACCATCAGCGCAAGAACGCACACTTTGCTCATCGCCACTCTCCCTATCCTCAGGAAATTTTGACATAGTAGGCGCGTGCGCCCCACGGGTCAACAACGGTTCTTGACAGACCATGCGAAGCGGTATAGCTAGCTTTTCATGCGCTCGAATATTTCATCCCTTTTTGGTCACTCGTATTATTACGCCTACGGGTTCCGCGTTTGCGGGGCGTGGCTGGGCGCGACCATCTAGGGTACACCACAAAAACCAAGCGCCTATCCACGGGGCCGCGAACGCAAGGTTCGCGGCCCTTTTTTGCAAGCCGCGCAACCTGGCCCCGCAAGGCGACACCTCAGGAGGTGCGGCATGCACATCGGAAAATCCATTCGCCTCGAACGTATCGTCAATCGCGACACCGGACGCGCCATCATCGTTCCCCTGGACCACGGCGTCAGCGTCGGCCCCATCACCGGGCTCACCGACGTGCGCGACACCGTGACCAGCATCGTGGAAGGCGGAGCCAACGCCGTTCTCATGCACAAGGGCCTGGTGCCCTGCGGCCACCGGGCCCGGGGTCGCGATATCGGTCTGGTGGTGCACCTGTCGGCCTCCACCAATCTTTCACCCTTTCCCGGGGCCAAAACCCTGGTCTGCTCGGTGGAAGAAGCCATACAACTCGGAGCCGACGCCGTGAGCCTTCACCTCAACCTGGGCGACGAGTCCGAACGCGACATGCTCTCCGGCATGGGCGAAGTCACCCGTCAGGCCTCCCACTGGGGCATCCCGGTGCTGGCCATGGTCTACGGGCGCGGCCCCAAGATCGCCAGCGAATTCGACCCCGAGGTGGTGGCTCACTGCGCCCGGGCCGGCATGGAGCTCGGCGCCGACATCGTGAAGGTGCCCTACACCGGCGACCCCGAATCCTTCTCGCGCGTGGTGGACGGAGCGTGCGTGCCCGTGGTCATTGCCGGCGGTCCCAAAACGCCCACCACCCGGGCCTTTTTGCAGATGGTGCACGATTCCGTGCAGGCCGGCGGCTCCGGGCTGTCCGTGGGGCGCAACATCTTCCAGCACAAGGACCCCACCCGCCTGCTCCAGGCCCTGGGCAAGATCGTGCACGACGGCTGGGACGTGGACCAGGCCATGGTCGGGCTAGGCGAATAGCCTCGGCCTGGCCGGACTGACGGTCGCGCCCGGCCCGCGCGAGTCCCCCGCGGGACGAAACGAGCGCCGCGCGTCGCGCATGGCCGCCAACGCCACACGCCGCCAAAACGCCGGAACCTTCGAAGGGTTCCGGCGTTTTTTTTAAAAATAACCAGATGCGGTCGCCGTTATCACGGACCTGCAAAGCGGCGCGGCCGTCTCCTGGGCGCGCGCGGTTTCCCCCTCACCAGGCCCCGACCTTGCGTCCGGTCACGGTGGAGGCGTTTCGGGTCTCGTCGTTGACCAAAAATTCCGGATGCTCCCGCAGGAACCACTCCATCTGGTCCTGGTCCAGGGAGAGGGCGTGCTCGGCGGCGCTGAAATCGCCGCGAGGCAAGTACACCGGAATGAGCGCGGCAAGGCGGCAATCCTTGAAAAAGCCCTTCTGGTCCTCGGGCAGCGAGCGCAAAAACCTGGCCAGGGCCAGCACGGGCAGGTTGTTCTGCACGGCTTGCGTGCGCAGTTCCTCGTCGGTGAAGGTAATGCGGTGTTCGATCATGAAAATACCGTTCGGACCCGACCCGGCGGCCGGGTCCGTTTGTTGTGAGTCGCAAGGGCAAGGGGGCCGCCCGGAGCGATTTTCCGGGCGGCCCGGCAAGGGGCTAGTCCGTGGCGCACTTGGCGCACTTGGCGGCGCTCTTTTCGTTGTGCATCACGAAGGTGGCCTCCACGACGGACTGGAACTTTTCCGAGTCGCCGCTCTTGGCCAGGCGGTTGCACCGCATGGGGCGCAGGTAGGCGATCTTGCAGCGCTCCGGATCGTAGACGTACACCCGGTCGTACATGGCGCCGCTGTCCTCGTCCTTGGCGATGTAGCGGTCGATGGTCACCTTCATGCGTCCGAACGGAGTTTCCAGGACCATGACGGCCATGACGAGGGTCTTTTCCGTGGCGTTGGTGTTGACGGTAACGCGTCCGGCCTGGTTCCAGTTGGCGATCTTGCGGGCCTGCACCGGTCCCACGAGAATCACGGACGGCTCGCCGCCGGCCTCATAGCAGCTCTGGGCCATCTCCATGAGCTTGTTTTCGCCGAAGTCGTTGGTGGCGCTGAAGTCCGCGTAGGACTTGTCGTTGCTGGACACAAAGCCTTCCAGGCCCTTCATCTGCCGGGCCGCGCCCGCGTCGCCGGCGCTGGAGGCCGCGTTGTTCAGCGCGGCGTACTCCAGTTCGGTGGCCAAGTACTTGAGGGACTTGCTCACCTCGTGAAGCGACTGGGCCTTGCGCCCGATGAGGGTCACGGCCTCCAGCGTGCCGGACACCTTGAAGCTGTCTTCAAGGATCTGGCAGTAGTTGGCCATGCGCGCCGGGGTGATGCGGGCCGTGGCCACGGCGTCGGCGCCTTCCAGGGCCTTGTTGGCCCCGGTGGGGGTTTTGAGTTCGTCTTCGAGCCATTCATGCAGCACGTTGGCCGCCCGGGCCTTGCCGATGGAGGCGATAAAGGGCGTCTTGTGCGGCGTTATGGTCTGAATCTGGCCTTCGACATCCTGAAAGACGGTGTCCTTCATCTCGCGAACGCCCGGAGACTGGTTGGAATAGTACGACGTAAGCACGTCAGCCATGCTGAGGGTCCTCCTTTGGAGAAGCGGGTTGGTGTTTCGTCCGCCTGAGGGCGGGCCTGGAAAGCGTCACGGACGGTCCGATGCCCGGCGGGGGCTCAGCGGACCATCCTGTCGGCCACGCCAAGCAGATCAAGGTAGCGTTCCATGTCGCCGGGGCCGGCTCCCTGGGCGTTCATGCGGGCCTTGAGCGCGGCCAGTTGCGCCGGGCGCGACCCCCTCGGCGCGGCGGAGTCGTCCATCACGCCGGGGTTTTCCAGGGACGGGGCGGCCATGCGTCCGGCCACGGCCCTACGCACGGCGGCGCGGGGATCGCCCTGGAAGTCGTCCGGAAAAGGATGGGCGCCGGCCCCCTGCGGGTCGAAACCCTCCTGATCCGGAAAGCCTTCCGCCCCCTGGGCCTGTCCCCGGCTCGAAGCCTGGCCGGCCGACATGGCCACGAACTGGCGCATCTGGCCGTAGAGCTCCAGGAACTTGCGCGGGTCCTGGTCCACCTCGGGGATCAGACGGGCCAGCACGCCTGGGGGCTGGTGGCGCAGAGAATCGACCAGCAACCGGTAGGTGCGTTCGAACAGGGGGTCGGACTGGGATAGGGCGCGCAGAAAATTCTGGTTTCCGTATTGCATGGACTGGGCCTTGGCTTGGGCCCGGGCCTGTTTTCTGGCCATGCGGGCGCGTCGCGCCGCGATCAGGTGCTTGTGGACGCCATGGGCCACATCCCACTTCATGCGCTCCAGCGGATCGTAGGGCGGAGGTCCGAAGTCGGCCGGACCGAGGTCGTCGTCCCGGTCGTCGTCGAGTTCGCCTTGCAGGGCGGAAAAGTGGGCCACCATCCGGGGATCGGCCAGCAGGCGCTCCACCACGGTCTCGAAGCCGGGAAGGTCCCGCGCGCCGGAACCGGCTTGCGCCCAAAGGCGGTCGGCGTCGGGTCCCTGAACGTCGCGACCGGACTCCCCGGAGACCATACGGGCGGCGGCCTGTTCAAGGGCGCGTCTGAGCGAGGCGGGCATGCCGTCGGTATCGGGCATGGACTGGGCATACGGATCGACGCCCTGCGGGGCGGCGTTTGGCATGTAGGGCATGAAGGAATATCCTCCTGTGTTTTTCTTCGGTCTTGGCCGAAGTGCCCGCAGACTATTCAGGAGGATATTTTTTGCATCCCATATAGGGCTATATGGGAAAAAGCGGGAATTTTCTCGAAGGCGAGGGCTTCGTTTCCGGATATGCGGCCACCAGGGCGTGGACGCCGCCCCACCGGTTCCCCTGCCCCAGCCTGTTTCCCGGCTCTCTTGCGAGGAGTCCTTCCAGCCCCGGCCTCGGGGCCATAGGGTCACGCCTGTGCAAAACGCGGGATGTGCAGGGAGGCATGTGCAGAGTTTTGCACGCCTTTATTTCCTCGCAGAATGGTATGGAATGATGAAATAGCAGAAAAACCATACGCCGCTCCACCTGGCACTCTTCCTGCTTTATTCGTGATGGTCGTGCGCAACACCCCGAGCGGGTTGCACACGGCCATCAACCTGCAACGCGAAAAAGGAAAACAGCGATGAAGCGATTTCTTCTGTTGGCCATGGTCATTTCCGCTTTGGGCCTGTCCACCCAGGCGTTCGCCCAGGCCGCTCCGTCCTGGGCCGGCGGGTGGAGCACCGATCTGATCGACGGACCCGGGTACGGGGCGCAAACAGCAGTCACTCCCAGCGGAACCGGAACCTGCGTGCCCCTTCTCAACGGCCAAGGGTACGGCCCCGGTAACGGAACCTCCCCCCAGCCGCAGGACGGCACCGGTTTCGGCAGTCCCTGGACATCGCGCTAGTGTGGGATCCACGAAATACGCGCAGACGTGTTTCGTGGAGCATGCCATGAAACGCTTCTTTTTCTCCTGGAAAAACAGATGCGCGCTTTTCCAGGACGCCCACGCGCGCATAACCCGAGGCGCTCCGGCGCCGACCGGCCGGGCGGGCCACCAAGGGACTTTCCGTTCCAGACGTACGCGCTTCCCACGGCGCGACGCCGCGGACGAACGCGATGTCCGGGAGGGAACCCTGCCCTTCGCAACGCCACACCCAAGGCGACCTGCCCGCCGGTTTCAGGAAAACGCCCTCCTCGCCCCCATGGCCGGGAGGAGGACGGAGCGCGGGAGACGCGCTCCGCCGGATCCAGCCCGCAAGAACTCCAGAAGCGACGCAACGATGTCTCCGGCTGAAAGCGCTTCTCCCAAACACCATACGCTGCCGGGCCAGGAACGGGGAAGAACATGGTTTTCTTCCTTGCTCCACCCTGTTTCTTGAATTTTCTTTCCGTCGTTCTGTTTTCCTCTGATCGCGTTTCCCTTCTCCCAAAAATTCTCCACTTTTTTTCAACACGATTCCCAGCCGGAGCGTGATGTTGTGTGTCATTTTTACCCACTCCGGCGCATGCCCTGTCCCCTTTTGACCCACAACGGCCAACAGCCTTGAATACTTGTATTTCCTCTCAAGCAGCCCAATCAAATGACGCAACGCCTCCTGGCGAGACGGTCATTTCTTTTGCTTTTTCCCGGGCCGCCCCGCCCACTCCAAGGGAACATGCCGTTATAAAAGGACTCTTCTCATGGCGCGGACTTTGCTTTCAGGAAATATCCCAAGCGACGCCATGCTGAAGCTCCCCCAGACGCCAGGCAGTGACGCAGCGCTCGGCAACGGCACAGGTCCGTACATCACAAAAGTTTTATGCTAGAATAAACATACGTCTCGCGCCGGAGACCCGGTTGAAGGTTTTGCATTCGCGCAACCGACCAATCCGGCAAACCGCTTCCCCGTCGCGGCCGCTGGCCGTTCGAAACGGCTCCCGGCCCGGGATGAAAGCGCACCCCGAAAATCACCAACCTCCAGGAGGAAATCCGTGCGCATGTTGAAAGGCCTGAAGGCCATCCCCGTCGAGGAGTCCGTGGGCACGGTGCTGGGGCACGACATCACCCGTATCGTGCCCGGGCAATGCAAGGGCGCGGCGTTTCGCAAGGGACACGTCATCACCAAGGAGGACATCCCCGCCCTGCTCACCGTGGGCAAGGAACACATCTTCGTCCTGGACCTGGCCCAAGGACTGGTCCACGAGGACGACGCCGCCCTGCGCCTGGCTCGGGCCGCCGCCGGACCGGGCATCGAGCTCTCCGCCCCAAGCGAGGGCAAGATCACCCTGCGCGCGGCCCGACCCGGGCTGGTGTGCGTGGACGTGGAACGCCTGAACCGGCTCAACGCCCTCCCAGACATGGTCATGGCCACCATCCACACCCATCAGCAGGTCATGGCCGGGCAACCCCTGGCCGGAACCCGCGTGGTGCCCCTGGTCATCGAGGAGGAAAAACTCGCCCGGGCCGAGCTCGTCCTGGCCGACGGTCCCCTGATCGCGGTCAAGCCCTTCGCCACGCTTCGGGTGGGCATGGTCACCACCGGCAGCGAGGTCTTTCGCGGACGGATCAAGGACGCCTTCGGACCCGTGGTGCGCAAGAAATTCGAGCGGTTGGGCAGCACCATCATGCGCCAGATCGTCGTGCCCGACGACATCGCCCAGTCCGTGGCCGCCATTCGGGGGCTGCTGGCCGAGGGCGCCCAGATGATCGTGGTCACCGGCGGCATGAGCGTGGACCCGGACGACCAGACCCCGGCCGCCATTCGCGAGGCCGGAGGCAAGGTGGTGCGCTACGGCGCGCCGGTCCTGCCTGGGGCCATGTTTTTGCTGGCGCGCATCGGCGCGGTCTGGACCCTGGGGCTGCCCGGCTGCGTGATGTACCACAAGGCCAGCATTTTCGACCTGATCGTTCCCCGGCTCCTGGCCGGCGAGGACGTAAGCGAGGCCGACATCGCCGCGCTGGGACACGGCGGGCTCTGCCTGGGCTGTCCCGAGTGCTCCTACCCGGCCTGTCCGTTCGGCAAGGGCCACTGAACCGGCGGCTCGCATCCGCGTCGGGAACCCCGCGCAACAACGTGCAACAACGCGTCGACCCCCGAGGAGGCACAGACGATGATCAAAAAGTATCTGAGCATAAACGGAAAATCCCAGTTCGTGGTCGTGGACCAGGAGGAAACCCTGGCCAACGTCCTGCGCGGCCAGCTCCATCTCACCGGCACCAAGGTGGGCTGCGGCGAGGGCCAGTGCGGGGCCTGCAACGTGATCGTAAACGGCAAACTGGTGCGTTCCTGCGTGACCAAGATGAAGCGCGTGCCCGAAAACGCGGCCATCTACACCATTGAAGGCATCGGCCAGCCCGGCAATCTGCATCCCCTGCAACTGGCCTGGATGGTGCACGGCGCGGCCCAGTGCGGCTTCTGCACCCCGGGTTTCATCGTGAGCGCCAAGGTCCTGCTCGACGCCAACCCCGACCCCACCCGCGCCGAGGTGCGGGCCTGGTTCCAGAAAAACCGCAACGCCTGCCGCTGCACCGGCTACAAACCCCTGGTGGACGCGGTCATGGACGCGGCCAAGGTGTTGCAGGGCAAGCTCAAGCCTTCGGAGCTGGCCTTCAAGCTGCCCGCCGACGGACGCATCTGGGGCACCAACCTGCCCCGGCCCAGCGCCGAGGCCAAGGTCAGCGGCACCTGGAAGTTCGGCGCGGACATGGGCTTCGACCTGCCCGACGACACCCTGTGCCTGGCCCTGGTGCAGGCCGAGGTTTCGCACGCGCTCATCAAGGGCGTGGACGCCTCGGAAGCGCTCAAGATGCCCGGCGTGCACAGCGTGCTCACCGCCAAGGACGTCAAGGGCAAGAACCGCATCACGGGTCTGATCACCTTTCCCACCAACAAGGGCGACGGCTGGGACCGTCCCATCCTCTGTGACGAAAAGGTCTTCCAGTACGGCGACGCCATCGCCATCGTGTGCGCGGACACCGAAAAGCACGCCCGCGAGGCGGCCAAGAAGGTCAAGGTCGACCTGGAGGAGCTGCCCGCCTACATGAGCGCCCCGGCGGCCATGGCCGAGGACGCCATCGAGATCCATCCCGGCACGCCCAACGTGTACTTCACCCAGAAGATCGTCAAGGGCGAGGACACCAAGCCCGTGTTCGCCAACGCCCCCGTGGTGGTGGAGGACGACTTCTACGTGGGACGCCAGCCCCACATGCCCCTGGAGCCCGACGTCGGGTTCGCCTACACGACCGACGACGGCAAACTGGTCATCCACTCCAAGTCCATCGGCGTGCACCTGCACCTGTACATGATCGCCCCGGGCCTGGGCGTGGAGGCCGACAACCTGGTGCTGGTGCAAAACAACGCCGGCGGCACCTTCGGCTACAAGTTCAGCCCCACCATGGAAGCCCTGGTCGGCGTGGCCGCCCTGGCCACCGGACGCCCGGTCTACCTGTGCTACGACTGGCGCCAGCAGCAGACCTACACCGGCAAGCGCTCGCCGTTCTTCATGAACGTGCGTTTCGCCGCGGACAAGAACGGCAAGCTCCTGGGCATGGAGTCCGACTGGTCCGTGGACCACGGCCCGTATTCCGAGTTCGGCGACCTGGTCACGCTGCGCGGCGCGCAGTTCATCGGCGCGGGCTACGCGATCCCGAGCATCCGGGGCGAAGGCCGCACGGTGTGCACCAACCACGCCTGGGGTTCGGCGTTTCGCGGCTACGGCTCGCCCCAGAGCGAGTTCGCTTCCGAGGTGCTCATGGACGAGCTGGCCGAAAAGCTCGGCATGGACCCCCTGGAGTTGCGCTACATCAACTGCTACCGCAAGGGCGACACCACTCCCACCGGCCAGGACCCCGAGGTCTACAGCCTGCCCGAGATGATCGACATCATGCGGCCCAAGTACCAGGCGGCCAAGGCCAAGGCCAAGAAGAACTCCACCGCCGAGATCAAGCGCGGCGTGGGCGTGTCGCTTGGCGTGTACGGCGCGGGCCTGGACGGCCCCGACACCTCGGAATGCTACGTGGAGCTCAATCCCGACGGCACGGTCACCATCTTCAACTGCTGGGAGGACCACGGCCAAGGCGCGGACATGGGCACCCTGGCCACGGCCCACGAGGGCCTGCGTCCGCTGGGGCTCAAGCCCGAACAGATCCGGCTGGTCATGAACGACACCAGCCTGGCCCCCAACTCGGGCCCGGCCGGCGGCAGCCGCTCGCAGGTGATGGTGGGCAAGGCCATCGAGGCCGGATGCCAGCTTCTGCTCGCGGGCATGCGCAAGTCGGACAAGACCTTCCGCACCTACGACGAAATGGTGGCCGAAAAGATCCCCACCAAGTACACCGGCCAGTGGACCGCCCCGGCCACGCACTGCGACGAGAACGGCGTGGGCAATCCCTTCAGCTGCTACATGTACGGCCTGTTCCTGGCCGAGGTGGCGGTGGAAGTGGCCACGGGCAAGACCCAGGTGGAAAAGATGACCCTGGTGGCCGACCTGGGCTCCCTGGCCAACAAGCTGGTGGTGGACGGACAAATGTACGGCGGCCTGGCCCAGGGCATCGGCCTGGCGCTGACCGAGGATTTCGAGGACATCAAGAAGCACGCCACCATGGTGGGGGCGGGTTTTCCCTACATCCAGCAGATCCCCGACGACCTGGAGGTGATCTACGTGGAGACGCCGCGTCCGGACGGTCCGTTCGGCGCATCGGGTTCGGGCGAGCTGCCGCTCACCTGCCCCCACGCGGCCATCGTCAACGCCATCCACGACGCCTGCAAGGTCAGAATCACCAAGCTCCCCGCCCTTCCCGAAAAGGTCTTGGCGGGACTCAAGGGGTAGAAGGCATACCATGCGGGCGTCGACCAATCCCCGACGCCCGCAAACGCAAACCCGGGGAAAAGCGGGGAGACCCTCCGCCTTTTCCCCGGCCTGCCGGGGGACGTATGGAACAAACCGATTCCCGCCGCCTGGAAGACCTCCCCGTACGGGAGCATCCACCCGTCAAGGTTCGCAGGGCCGCCGTCCTGGGCTGCGGCCTGGCCGCCCTGATCTGCGCCTGGGACCTGGCCCGCAAGGGCGTGGGCATCACGGTGTTCGCTCCTGGCGAGCGCCTGGGCGGACGCCTGGCCGAACTCGGCGAGGAGGCCCTGCCCGCCAAGGTGCTGGAAGGCGAACTCGCCCGGCTTATGTCCATGGGCGTGGCCTTTCGCCTGGGCGCGCGCCTGACGCCGGAAATGTTGCGGGGTGTGCTGACGGAATACGACGCCGTGTTCGTCGAGGGCGGCGCTGCCGCCGGCCCCTCCCCGCGCGGACGGCGCGCCCCCGCGGACCCGGAGATTGCGCCCCGGGAGGCCCCGGAAGCGACCTGGCCGCAGAAGGCCACGGGCCTCGATCCGACCCTGCGGGCCAAGGTGTTTTGCTGCGACAGGCCCAGGCCCGACGGCCGACACTCCACATTGGACGAGGTGGCCGAGGCCAGACGCGCGGCCAGCGCCATGGACCGGCTCATGACCGGGGGGCGGTCCGCGCCTCCCTCCTCTTCCGGCCCATATTCCAGATTCGTGCGATAGAGCGTCTCGCGGCGAAGGCCCTGGGTCCGGGCGGCCGAGAGGAGTCGCCCGGTGGGCCACGCCGACGGCCGGCGGGGAGTCGACGCCGATCTCGCGGCCCCCGGTGCTTCAAGGGATGAAACAGAGACGCCGCCGTCCCGGACAGGCGCTCAGCGGACGTTTTCCCGCGCGGCGACCGGACCGGCTGGCGCCCCCTGGTCGGCGAAAGCGCCAAGTTCCCGAAGCAGGATGCGCAACCCGCTTTGCAGTCCCGGCGAAAGCCGTGACAACACCTCGCGGTCGCCCTTTTCAGCGGACAACTCGGCCTGTTCCAGGGTTTGCGCAAGCCTGACGGCCCCCAGCCCGGCGGCCAGGGACTTGAGCGAATGGGCCTTGCCCGAAAACAGCGACAAGTCCTTGTCGTTCAAGGCATTGGCCATCTCCTCGATCTCGCCGGCCAAAAGCCTGGCCACGTTGGCGCAATACAGACGCAATTCCGCCTGGTTTCCCCCGGCGTAGGCCAGGGCCACGGCCCAGTCGATCATGCCGGCCGTCCCGTCGGCGGCGGATTCCGGGCGTTTGGCGGCGTAACGGGACAAAACCCGGGCCAGATCGTCCGGGTTGACCGGCTTGGCCAGGTGAACGTCCATGCCCGCCTCCAGAAAGCGCTCGCGTTCCCTCTCGAAAGCGTGCGCGGTCATGGCCACGATGGGAATCCGCCTTTTCACGGGATCGGAAAGCGCCCGAATGCGCCTTGTCGCCTCCACTCCGTCCATGACCGGCATCCGCACGTCCATGAGAACCACGTCGAACTCGCCGTTGTTCACGGCCTCGACGGCTTCCCGGCCGTTTTGCGCGCACTGTGTCGCGTGGCCGGCCCGGGTCAGGATGCGGGAAAGCGAAAGGCGAATGGGCTCGAAGTCCTCCACCAGCAGGATGCGCAGCGGCGAAAGCTCGGCCAGCAGGTTCAGGTTCGGCAAGGGCGTCGTCTGCCCGCCCAGGGCAGCGACGACCTCGCCCGTGGGCCTTTGCAGCGTGACCGCGAAAGTGAACCGGCTGCCGACGCCCGGCTGGCTTTGCACGGTGATGTCGCCGCCCATGGCCCTGGCTATGCGGCGGCAGATGGCCAGGCCCAGTCCGGCCCCGCCCAGGGACGGGTCGCCGTGAACCTGGGTGAATTTGTCGAAGATGTTCTCCACCTCGCCGGCCAAAATGCCGATGCCGGTATCCTCGACCACCAGGCGCAGTGCGGCGCGGCCGCCTCCGACCTCGCACACGTCGAGAGTGACCGCCACGCGTCCGGCCGGAGTGAACTTGACGGCGTTGCCGACCAGATTGAGGGCCACCTGGCGCAGACGTTTGGGGTCGCCCAGCAGGAGGCCGGAGGCCCGGGCCGTATCCAGAAGGAAATCCAGCCCCTTGCGCCTGGCCAGAACCTCCAGGGGATAAAGCGCCTCGGCCATCAGCCTGGACGGATCGAACGCCGACTCGTCGATCAACTCTCCCCCGACCTCGACGCGGCTCACGTCCAGCAGGTCGTCGATCAGGGCGGCCAGACTGTCGGCGGCCTGCAGCGCCGAGGTGACGTATTTTTGCCGAACCGGATCGAGGTCGTCGATTTCCAACAAGCGCAAGAGGCCGCTCAGGCCGGCCAGGGGAGTGCGCATCTCGTGGCTCATGTTGGCCAAGAACTCGCTCTTGGCCCTGGAAGCCGATTCCGCCGCGTCCTTGGCGGCGCGCAGGTCGTTCAGCAAGCGCTCGCCAAGCATCATGATCAGGCCGAGGATCAAGGAAATCACGTAGACGATCTGGAGAAGCAGCATCCACCCGGTCGTGCCCTTGCCGGAAAGGAACTTTCCGGTTTCGCCGGTTATCACGGGTTGCGCGGCGAAGGCGAACAGGGCCAGGGCGTTGATGACGTGGAGCCAGCCGAAAAGCCGTTGGGAACGGCCGAATTTGCCCTCCCCGCCCGAGAGAAGTTCGTAGCCCATGGCAGCCATCAAGAGGGAGACGCACAGGCGGATGAACAACGCGCGCACGCAGAAGCCGGACCGCTGCGCAAGCAGCCAGGCCATGCCGCAAGAGGTGAACAGCACGCCCAAGGCGACGACCCTGACAAGGGGCGGTCGGTCCAAAAAGCGTCGAACCCCGGTCCAGTACAGGGCGTAGGCCAGAATCAGGCAGGTGTTGCCCAGCACGATGGAGAAGAAATCCGGAATGACTTCCCGGGCCCCGCTCAGGAAAAGTCCCACCAGCAGGACGGTTCCTCCGGCCAAAAAGGAGCCCATCCCCGGAACCGGATATCCCAGCCGGTACAAAAAGACGAGGAAGCCCTGGCCCATCAGCAACGTCATGCACAGGACCAGGAGGAGGGTTCGGACGTCGAGTTCCATGTCGTCTCTTGCCGAAAAGTCCGGATTGCGCGTAGCGAGGGCGAAACCCTACCCGCCCCGAAAGTATCTGTCCAGCCAACCCGGCTGCGGGCATGGTGGTTTGGCGGAGCCAATCCACAAGGCCTCACCTGTTTCCTGGACCGTTTTCCGGTCCAGGCCCCTTGCGTCGCCGCCATTTTTTTCCGTATGTTTCACGAACCATGCTAGAGAAAATCCTTTTCGTGGACGACGACCCCATCGCCCTGGAAGGGCTCAAGCTGGCGGCGGGCGGGATGTTTGACGCAACGTACGCGCTTGGCCCCGAGCAGGCCCTGGAAATAGTGGAAAAGCGGGGACCGTTCGCAGTCATCGTCTCCGACTTGAAGATGCCTGGAATAAACGGCGTGCAGTTCTTTACCCAGGTGCGTCGCAGCCACCCCGAAACGATACGCATCATGTTGACCGGAGTCCAAGACATGGACGCCGCGGCCAACGCGGTCAATGTCGGAGAAGTCTACAGATTCTACACCAAGCCGTGCAAACCGGAAACCCTGCGGGAGGCGTTGCGGTCCGGCATAGAGAAATACAATTCCGGAACGCTCCAGAGCCAGGACGCCTACGAACTTCGCATCAAAGACATTTTCAACGAACTGCAACGATCCACGGCAGAGTCTGCGACACGCGCGCTGCGATCGGGAACCAAGTTTCGCCTCAGCCCGAAAGAACTCTGCATCGCCAGCTTCATATGCGCCGGAGCCTCGACAAAAGAAATAGCCGTCGCGTTGAGTCTCTCCGCCAGAACCGTGGAGAGCCATCGCGAGAACATCAGAAAAAAATTGCGGCTCACACACCGCGAGACAAACCTGCGGGCCTATCTCCTCTCCCTGCTCGACGGCGCCGGCTGGAGCCCGTAACGGCCCAAGGCGCGATTCGCCGCGCGCCCCGCCAAGGCGGCGAACCAAGGCCCCCCGGCCGGTTCGGGCTCCATCCTCAGGGCTCCGTATTTTTTCCGTAGTGCCTGAACGCCCCGAACGTTGTAGCATTAAGCAACGTGGTCCGCATTGAAGCGCGGGACGCCAAAACTCGCGGCGTTCCAGCATCCCGCCGGTCCGGAAGGATCGCCCCCCCTTCAGCGCCGACCCGTCGAACCCTCGGAGCGGGGCTGGATCAAAGCAGTCTTTCCTTCCCCCTTCCATGCTCTTCTTGCCTCGTCCCGCCGGGTGAACCCGATCCTTATGCTTATGGAGGTATGGTATGGGACTTTGCTTCATGCGCCTTGAAGACCGTATCGTCCTGGACGGAGCGGCAGCGGCCGTTATCCTGGCCGCGACCTCCACCCCCGCCACGGACACGGGATCGTCCTCCGGCGACACGTCCTCCACGGACGCCAAGACGACCACGGACTCGGATTCCTCCTCCAAGACCGCCTCGGACGGCGCCCAGGCGGCCGACGCCCAGACCGCAACGGATTCCAGCTCGTCCACGGACGCCACGACGACCACGGACAGCGCCTCGTCCACGTCCGACGCCAGCGCGGACGCCAGCGCGGCCGACAGCGCGGCGGACGCCTCCGATTCGAGCGCGACCGGCGTCAGCACGGCCGCCACGACCACGACGAACTCCGCGGCCACGGACGCGACCGACGACAAGACCGCCTCCCCTTCCACGGCCGACGCGTCCGCCGGCTCCGTCACGGTGGTGGGGCCGGATGCGAGCGATACGGATTCATCGTCCTCCACGACCTCCGAGCCCTCCACGCAAACGTCCGAGTCCAGCGGCGCGCCCAGCGCCGAGTCCACTTCGTACGATTCTTCGTCAGACTCCTCTTCAGGCGACGGCGCGACGTCGAGCGTCCAGTCCGACCAGGGCGCGTCCCCCCCTGATACGGCCCTGGCCGGCAACGACGCCGACACCGCCTCCACGCCCCAGGACGACGCCTCCGCGGCCCAGACCGCGGACGCCGACACCGCCCTGGACAACGCCACCACCAGCGACGCAGCGTCCCCCTCGCGCGTCCTGGTGGTGGCCTCGGACGTGGCCGACGCCCAAGGCCTGGCCGACGACGTGAACGCCGACACGGTCTGCGTGGTCTACGACGCGTCCACGGCCACGACCACCGACGTCCTGGACATGGTGAGCCAGGCCCTGGACGGGACCAAGGCCCAGAGCATCGCCTTCGCCACCAACGGCCTGGGCGCCGGACAGATGGAGCTGACCAAGGACCTGACGATCAGCCTGGACACCCTGGACAGCGACCAGAATTTGCAGGACTTCTGGCAATCCATAGGGTCCATGGTGGAAAGCGACGGGCGTATCGACATTCTGGCCTGCGACGCGGGCGCCGGCACCGAAGGCGCGGCCATGGCCTCGGCCATCCGGGACCTCTCCGGGGTGGACGTGGCCGCTTCGGTCAACACCACCGGCGACACGGACTTGGGTGGCGACTGGACCCTGGAGACCCGCAACGTGGACGTCGCCACGCTGTATTTCGACACCACGAAGCTCAACACCTACACGGGAACCCTGGACAGCGCGGCCGCCGCGTCGGCGATCGCGGGAAGCGCGACCACCGCCTCGACCTCCGCCCCGACTTCCGCCGCGTCGGGGGCGGTCCGGGTGATGGCCGTCTCCTCGGCGGTGGCCAACGCCCAGACCCTGGCCTCGGACGTGGCCGACGGGGTGATCGCCCTGGTGTACGACGCGGCCGACACGGCCGAGCACGTTCTGCAACTGATCACCCAGGCCCTGAACGGCCAGCAGGCCGAAAGCATCGCCTTCGCCAGCCACGAGAACGCCACTGGCTCCTTCGACCTGGTGGACGGCCAGATCGTGAGTCTGGACACGGTCATGACCGACGACGCCCTGCAAGACTTCTGGCGGGGCGTCGGCGACCTGCTCACCCGGGACGGGTCCATCGACATTCTGGCCTGCGACCAGGGGGCCGTGACCGAAGGCCAGCTCACCGTGGCGGCCATCGCCAAGGCTTCCGGCCACGAGGCGCACGCCTCCACCGACGCCACCGGCAACGAAACCAGCGGCGGCGACTGGGTGCTGGAACTGGGCGACGTGGACCTGACGCGCACGTATTTCAACGCCGAAAAGCTGGCCAACTACGGCGGGGTGCTGGGAACATCCCTTGAACTCACGGCCGCCGACGGAGAGGCGGAAGACGAGTATGGATTCGGCGTGGCCATTGACGGCGACACCATCGTCGTGGGCGCGCGCGGCCACGACTCGGGAGCGGTGTACATCTATTACAACGACGGCTCGTCCTGGACCTTCCAGGCCGAGCTCACCCCCACGGACGGAGGGTCCTACGACTATTTCGGCCAAAAGGTGGCCATCGACGGAGACACCGTGGTCGTGGGCTCCCCGGGTCACAACGCATACACCGGCGCGGCCTATGTCTACACCCGCTCGGCAACGACATGGACCCTGGAGCAGGAGCTCACCGCCAGCGACGGGGTAAGAGCCGAGCGCTTCGGCACAAGCGTGGACATTGACGGGGACACCATCATCGTCGGCGCCTACTACCATAAGGTCGGCGACAATATCGGCCAGGGCGCGGCCTATGTCTTTGTCCGGTCCGCTTCGACATGGACCGAAACCGCCGAACTCACCGCCAGCGACGGAAGGGCCAGAGACTATTTCGGGGCCAGCGTGGCCATAGACGGCGACACAATCGTCGTGGGCGCCTACCAACATGCGGTCGACGACCACACGACCCAGGGCGCGGCCTATGTCTTCGTCGGCTCGGGTTCGACCTGGACGCAGCAGGCGAAGCTGCTTTCCGATGACGGAGCATCCGCCGACAACTTCGGCATCGGCGTGGCCATCGACGGGGACACTGTGGTCGTGGGCGCATACCATCATAACGTAGGCGACGCCTCGAACCAGGGCGAGGCCTACGTCTACACCCGTACCTCGGAGACATGGTCCCAGCAGGCGAAGCTCACCGCCAGCGACGGGAAGGCGGACGCCAGTTTCGGCTACAGTGTGGCCATCGACGGCGAGTACGTCATGGTGGGCGCAAATTGCATGGACGGCACGAAGGGCGCGGCCTATCTCTACAAGCGCGACGCAGCATCGTCCTGGATCCAGATACAGGAGCTCACCAGCTCCGTCACGGCCTCTCTCGGCAATAGTGTGGCCATTTCGGAGCATGTCATCATCGTGGGCGCTCCACGCCTCACGATTGGCGATAACTCCAAGGTAGGCGCCCTTTATGTCGACGACATCCCAGTGACCGGAATCACCCTGGACGGAGCCGAGGCCGACCAGGCCCTAAACGACACGGGCACGATACAGCCTTTCGCCCATTTCACCATCGATGACTCCAGCGGCGACACCACCGAACAGAACCTGACCGTGAGCCTGAGCAGCACGGCCAACGGCGGCTTCACCACGCTGAGCGGCTTCACGGACAACCACGACGGCACCTACAGCTTCACCGGCACGGCCGCCCAGGCCCAGACGGCCATACAGGGCCTGGTGTTCACGCCCACCGCCCATCAGGTCGCGCCAGGCCTGACCGTCACCACCACCTTCACGGTCAGCGACTCCGACGGAACCTTCTCCAGCAGCAACAACACCACCTCGGTGGTGGCCACCTCCCTGCGCGACACCCCGACCTTCACCGGCGCGGTGGCCGACCAGGCGGTGAACGACGACGCCACCATCTCGCCCTTCACGGGCTTCAGCGTCGTCGACCCCGATATCGGCCAGACCCACACGGCCACCGTGACCTTGAGCGACACAGCCAACGGCGCGCTCTCCAACCTGGGGGGCGGCGCCTATGACGCCGATACCGGCGTGTACACGGTCAGCGGAACCCTGGCCCAGGTGAACACGGCCGTGCAGGGTCTGGTGTTCACGCCCACCGCCCACCAGGTCGCGCCAGGCCAGACCGTCACCACCACCTTCACCGTGACGGACACGGCCGCCGACGCGCACGGCTCGTCCAGCGCCACGCCCAATAGTGTCACAACCGTGGTGGCCACGGCGATGGCCCTCCCAGCCCCTGCCCCTGCCGGCGGCGGCGGGAGTGGCGGCGGTGGCGGGAGCGACAGCGGCGAGAGTGGCGAGAGCGGCGGCGTCAGCGGTCCGCCCGTACCGGCCGTGAGCCCTCCGATCTCCCAGACGCAGCCCCCGACGCATTCCGAGACCCCGGTCGTAACGGCGTCCACGCCAACGCTCGACACAACCAGCACGACCTCCACCGGCGTGGTCAACAACGCTTCCACCGCCTCGGGCTTGAACGGCACGGGCCTGCCTTCGGCCGACTCCAGCGCCGGGACGGCCGGTGGCAACGCCAGCCAGGCCGCAACCACCCCGGGTATGTCCCAGGCCCAGCAGTTGGCCCCCACCGGCGTGGCCGACACCACGAGCTACGCAGTCACATCCGACCAGACCCTGACCATCGCCCCCAGCGGCACCGTCCAGCACGCGGTGTCCGTGACGGCGGGGACCCTGGGGCCGAGCCTGCCGCTGCTCACGGTCGACGCCGGCCTTGCGGGCTTTGGCGGCCTGACCGTGCCAGGCCAGACCGGCTCGACCTTGTCGGGACAGACCGGCTCGGGACAAACTGGCGCGGGCCAGTCCCCCGTGGCGACGGGCCCCGCCTCGTCCCAGTCGGGACTCGCTCCGGCCGGGACCTCCGGCGCGACGGCGGACTCCTCCATGACCACCCAGATCGAACAGACGGCCACGATCCTGGGCGGCGGAGACCAGGTCAGGACAAGCCACATCAAGGAGGCCATGACCGACGTGGTCCAGACCATCAGCGACATCATCGGCAGCCAGACAGACCAGGCCGCGGCCCTGGCCGAGATCGAACGGTCCGTGGCCGAAGCCGCGGCGGACAAGGGCGTCACCGATCCCGCGGTGATCGAGGGCATGCGGACAGCGGCCGTGGCGCTGTACCAGCAACTGCGGGAGGGCAACGCCCGCTAGCGTGACCCCCGCGAAATACGTGCGCTCACACAGAGAATACTCTATTGAAAGTATTCATCTTGTTCTTGAAAAACAGCGAGGGGGCCTTCACGGGCGCAACACCGGAACGGGCCCGCCCGCAAACCAAGCGAAACAAGGAGCTTCGGATCGTGTCAGCAGTCAGCACAGTCGTCCCGCTTTTCAAACCGGGCGTAAAACGCCTGACAATGCTTCTTTGCGCCTGCCTGATCCTGGTCGGCTGCTCCAACCTGCGCAAGAGCCCCCAGGCCCAGCGCGAGGAAAACGCCAGGAAAGACGTGGCCAACATAACACAGGCCGAGGCGTCCAAAGCGGGCACAAAGGCGGACAGGAACAAGCCCGCCCCCAAGACGGCCTCGACCGTCCCGGTTTTGTCCAGGCCCCTGACCCTGGACCAGGCCGTGGCCTTCGCCCTGGAGCACAATCTCGAGGCCCTGATCTCGGCCCAGGAGCAGAAGGTCCAGGCGGAGATGGCCACCGGCGCCATGTATCGCCTGCTGCCGATGCTGCTGGTGGAGGGCGATTCTTCCAACAAGTCCTGGGACGTGCCCAGCCGGTCGGTCAGCGCCTACACGCACCAGGAGTCCCTGGAGCCTTCCATCTCCACGGAACGTTTGAGCCGCACGGCCAACGTCACCTTGTCCTGGGATCTTCTCAACCTGAGCGTGAACATGGTGCGTTGGCGTCAGGCCAAGGACCGCGTCCATATCGCCGGCGAACGCCTGCGCCGCCTCAAGCAGGACATCGTCCTGAGCGTCACCCGGGCCTATCTCAAGGCCCAGGTGGCCAAGGACGCCGTACAAAAAGCCACCGCCCTGCTGGGTGATATCGACAAGCGCATGGTCATCATCAACGGACAGATCGAATCGGGACTGCTCTCCCGGCTGGACGGTCTGCAAAACCGGGCCAACCTGACCGAGATGGCCCTGCGCCTGAAGACCTACTCCAGCGAGTACCGCACAGCCATGGCCGAGCTGGCCGAAATGCTCGGAGTCAAGGATGTGGACGGCCTGTCCGTGGCGGACATCGACCTGGGCACCCCCCTGGGCATGCCCGAAATTCCCCTGGCCTCCCTGGAGAACGAGGCCCTCCGCCAGCGCCCGGAACTCTACCAGCAGGACCTGGAGCAGAACGTCTCCCTGGACGAGGCCAACGCCGCCCTGATGCAGATGTTTCCCGCCATCACGCCCTACGGCAAGTATTCCGCCGACTCCAACAAGTACCTGAGCCGCAACGACTGGTACATCGTAGGCGTGCGCCTCTCCTGGGATTTGTTCTCCCTGCCCAAGACCATGTACGATCGCTACACGGCCCAGAGCCAGGCCCAACTGGCCGCGAAACGGCGCATGCGCCTGACCTTGGCCGTGACCACCCAGATCAAGCTCTCCATCATCGAGTGCCAGGAGACCTTGGGCCGGCTGCAACTCTCCAAACAACTGGAGGCCGAACGCCGCGAGGTGCTGGACATGGTGCGCGACCAGGTGCGCCAGGGCAAGCTCAAGGAGAGCCTGCTCCTGGACGAGGACCAGCGCTACATGAGCGCCAGACTGCGGCACCTGGGCAACTATGCCGGCTTTTTGGCCGCCAGGGCCCGGCTGATCAACTCCCTGGGCCGGGACTGGAATGCCCCCAGCACGCTTGTCGCCTCGGCAAGCGCCCCCAAGTCCGGGGAAACCGTCCGCAAGGGCCGTTCGCAAGCTTCGCCCGAAAAGGCCCTGGCCAAACCGGCGTCCAAGGCCGAAGCGGCCGGGAAGTCCCGGCCGGCGAAGGAGGCCCGGAGCGAACAGCCGCGCCAGGCCCGCCCCCAACAGACCGCCGCGCTCGAACAGACGAGCACCGCCCAGACGGATCAGGCCCGGTCCACGTCGGCCCAGGCCGCGCAGGGTCCCCAGACCAAGCCCACGGCCCAGGCTCAAGCGGAGCCCGCGCAACTGGGCCAGGCCGACCCGGCGAGCCGCGCAACCGGCCAGGTCGCGCCCCCGGCCTCCCCGAAAGTCCAGAAGGCGACCGCCCAGGGCGCCCCGCGCGAGAGCGTCACGTTGAGCCCTCTGCATGACAACCAACCGGACATCCTCACCGAGGCGGAAGAACGCCAGGCCCGCAGGGAAGAATTGCGCCTGGCGTCCAAGACCCGTCACGGCAAGTCCTGAAACCGGCCTTCAGCCCCGAGGCGCATGATGACTCCGCTTCGCTTTGTCTGTCTCCTGTTCGTGGCCTGCTGCCTGGCCTTTTCGCCGGCCCGCGGGCTGGCCCAGACTCCGGTCGCGGGCTCGCCCCTGGCCGCCAAGCCCCTGTCCCTGGTCTTGGACCCCAAGCACCAGGCCGTGCTTTCCGCCGAGGTTTCGGCCAAGGTGGAACATATCCGGAAACACCTGGGAGAAAAGTTCGAAAAGGGCGATCTGCTCGTGCAACTCGACGAGGGAATCTACCGCCCCAACGTGCAAAAAAACCAGGCTGCGGCCACGGCCGCCGCCAAGAGCCTCCAGGTGACCGAACGCCTGTTCACGGGCAAGTCCGCCTCCGCCCTGGACGTGGAAAACGCCCGCAAGGACAACGGCATCGCCTCGGCCGGCCTGCAACAGGCCCGCAAGGAGCTGGCCTCCTGCCGGGTCTGCGCCCCCTTTCCCGGCCGGGTGAAGCGGGTCTTCGTCCACGAGCACGAGTGGGTGGACAAGGGCCGGCCCCTGATCGAAGTGGTGGACGACCGGGTCCTTCAGGCCAGAATCCTGCTGCCCTCCACCATGTTCGGCAAGGTGCGCATCGGCCAGACCATCGAAATCGCCGTGAACGAGGTGGCCACCTCGGTGCGGGGGGTGATCACCCACGTGGGCCAGGTTCTGGACCCGGCCAGCGCCACGTTCGAAATCCATGCCGACGTGGACAACGCCCGGGACACCCTGCGCAGCGGCATGACCGGAACCCTGCGGCGGGCGGACGCTTCCGGCGAATAATATGACCTCCCCGTGGACCAGGCCCGAGGCGGGGCAACGCGCCCTGAGCGCCCTGGGAACGCTCAACCGGCTGATCCTTGAGGCGGGCCAATCCCAGGACCGCACCGAGCTCACCTTTCGCCTGCTGAACAGGACCATCACGCTGACCCGCTACGACCGGGCCTGCCTTTTCGGCCTGGAAGGCGCAAAACCCGTGCTGCTCGGGGTCTCCGGGCAAAGCCGCCGGCCCAAGGATTCCGAGCTGGCCGAGCAATGGACGGACATTCTGGCCGGGCTGCCCGGCCTGGACCAGGCCCGAATCCTCACCGGGCAAAGCCTGGCGTCGGACCAGGCCCAGGCCTGGAGCGCCCTTTCCGCCCGAACCGCCGGTCTCTGCGTGGTCTGGCTGCCGCTCTTCAGCCGGGGCCGCCTGGCGGCCGGGCTGTGGCTGGAGCGATGGGCCCAGGCCCCCTGGCTGGACATGGAGCTCGAACTTCTGGTCCCCCTGGCCCAGGGCTACTCCATCGCCTGGGAAAAATGCGCCCCGCGCTTCGACGCCCGCAAATGGATTGGCACGCTCACCCAAAAACGCCGGGTGGCCGCCGCCCTTGTGGTCGCGCTGATTGTCCTGTGCCTGCCGGTCTCCCTGCGGGTGGTCGCGCCCTGCGAGGTGACCGCCAAGGACCCGTTCGTGGTCACCGCCCCGCTCAACGGCGTGATCGCCGAGGTCAAGGTCCAACCGGGGCAGAAGGTCGACACGGGCGAACCGCTCTTTGTCTATGACAAGCGCGTGGCCGTCGAGGACCTCAAGGTGGCCAGGCAGCAGGTGCAGATCATCCAGTCCTCGCTCACCCGCTCCAACCTCCAGGCCTTTCTGGACACCAAGGCCAAGGGCGAGATGGCGCTTTTGGAGCTTCGCCTGGAGCAGGAAAAGTCCCGCCTCGAATTGGCCGAGAGCAACGTGGCCAAGCTGGAGGTGACGGCCGAGATCCCCGGAGTGGTGGTGATCGACGACCCCAACGAATGGCGCGGCCGGCCGGTGGCGGTGGGAGAAAAGGTGCTCATGATCGTGGACCCGGCCCGGACAAAGCTGCGCGTCTGGCTGCCCGTGGACGACAACGTGCCCTTCGACCCGGACAAGCCCGTTCACGTGTACCTCAACGCCTTTCCCGAAGCCGACATCCAGGCCAGGCTCACCCATGTGGCCAGAAACGTCGGCGTCAGCCCGCAGGGCTTTCCCTGCGTCATGGCCGAGTGCGAATGGACCAAGGGCTCGCCCCCGCTGCGCATCGGCCTGCAGGGCACGGCCGTGATCCGGGGCCACCGGGTGGCCCTGGCCTACTGGCTGCTGCGCAAGCCCCTGGCCTGGATGCGCAGGACCCTGGGACTGTGATGGACCAGCGCGACATCGACCTGCCCGTCCTGCGCCCGGACATCGAGATCCATTCCGGTCCGCCGACCCCGGACGGCTCCCCCACCTTCACGGTCTACGACCCCCTCAACCGCACTTTCGACAAGGTGGGATGGACCGGGGCCGAAATCCTCGTCCGCTTGCGCGCCAAGACAACCTTGACCGAACTCATGGACCGCATCGTCCAGGAGACCACCTTGCGCCCCGCGCCCGAGGAAGTCCTGGCCTTTTGCCGCGAGGCCGAAAGCAAGGGCTTGACCAGAAGCCGCCCCACCAGGACGGTGAAAGAGCTTCTCGCGGAGTTTCGCCGAAACAGGGTCGATCCGGTTCGCTGGCTCCTGCACCACTACCTGTACTTTCGCGTTCCGCTTCTCAAGCCGGACGGCTTTCTCGAACGCACCCTGCCCCTGGTCGCCCCCCTGGCCTCGGGCAAGGCCCTGATCCTCTACGCGCTTTTGGCCGCGATCGGGTTGGTCATGTGCGTCGAACGCTTCCAAGAATATCTGGGCACCTTCCCCTACTTCTTCAACTGGCAGGGCCTTGCGGTCTTCGGCCTGGTGGTGGCCCTCATCAAGACCGTCCACGAGTTCAGCCACGCCTACACGGCCAAAGCCCGGGGTCTGCGCGTCCCGACCATGGGCGTGGCCTTCATCGTCATGTGGCCCGTGGCGTTTTGCGACGTGACCGACGCCTGGAAGATCAAGGACCGCCGCAAGCGGCTGGCCATAACCTTCGCCGGCGTCAAGGCCGAACTGGCGATCGCCGGACTGGCCCTGTTCGGCTGGGGGATGACCGGCGCGGGTCTGCTGCACGGCATTTTTTTCGTCATCTCCTCCTCGTCGCTTTTGTCCACGCTTCTGATCAACATCAATCCGGCCATGCGGTTCGACGGCTATTTCCTGCTCATGGACCTGTGCGGCATCGACAACCTTCAGCCGCGGGCCTTCGCCCTCACCCGCTGGGCCTGCCGCAGGTGGCTGCTGGGGACCAGGGAGCCCCACCCCGACCCGGAAATCACCGGAGGCCGCTTCTGGGCGGTGATCGCCTACAGCTTCTACACCTGGGCCTACCGCCTGACCCTGTACATGACCATCGCGGTTCTGGTGTACCACAAGTTCTTAAAAATACTTGGGATATTCCTCTTCCTGGTGGAGGTGTGGTGGTTCATCCTGGGCCCGATACTGCGCGAGACCAAGGCGCTTCTGGACATGCGCCAGAGCCTGGCCTGGAACCGCCGGACCCGGACTCTGACCCTGGTCCTGGCCGCCGCGCTTCTTTGGTACGCCGTGCCCCTGCCTCACGAGATATCCGCGCCCGCCGTGCTGACCGCGGTGCACGACCAGGTGATCTACGCCCCGTTTTCCGGGGAAATCCACGATATCGCCGTCTCCCGGGGCGCCGAGGTGAAACAGGGGGCCGTGCTTTCCCGCATCACGTCGGACAAGCTCGACGCCGACACCCGCATCTTCGAACTGGAGAAAAGGATCTCCGAGAAAAAGCTGGAACTCTTCGGCTTGGACGATCAAAACTGGGCCTACATACCGCAGCAGACCGAGGAAATAGCCGACGCGCGAGCCAGGCTGGCCGGCCTGCATCAGCAAAAGGAGCAAAGCCGCCAGGTGGCGAAGGTCGGCGGCGTTCTCTACGAATGGGACGACACCCTGCGCGACGGCATGGCCGTGAAGCAGTTGCAGGTGTTGGGCCGAATAGCCGACTTCACGGACCTGCGAGTCTACGCGTTCGTCAGCGAGGACCGGGTGATGGATCTGCTTCCCCAAGGCGAAGTCGAATTTTATCCCGATGACCGGGCGCGCCCGTTGTCGGCGCGCATCGCCTCGATCCATCCCGTGCGAACGGAGAACATGGAATACCTGGGCCTGACTTCGGCCGCCGAGGGCAGCCTGCCCGTGGTCAACGCGGGCAAGGGCAAGCTGGCCATGCTGGAGAGCTATTACGCGGTGGAGGCCAAGGTCGACACGCCGGCCGAGGACCTGCGTATCGGCCAAAGCGGTCTCGCGCGGCTCCAGGCGAAAAGCGTTTCACGCCTGGCCCAGGGCCTGCGGCGGATCTACCGGGTGCTTATCAGGGAAATGAGCTTTTAAGTGTCGCGCCCCTTTTCAACCGAAGCCGGCAAGCGAAGCCGCCTTCCAGGGGCGCGTAACCCACTGACCGCAACACGGAGGAATACAGACATGTCCGAGCAACAAACACCAGACTCCTTGCAGACGCACATACCGTCGGACCTGGAATACTGTTACCGGGACATGTTCACGGTGTACGCCGGTCCCGAGGAGGTTATCCTGGAATTCGGCAACGTGCACCGCTCCATTCCCAACCAGGCCCGCGTCGCCAACCGCATCGTGTTGCCGGTGTCCAAGGCGTTTCAGTTGCGCGACTCCCTGCACCGGGCCATCCTCGAAATGACCCGTCGCCAGCGGGAGGCCGCGGGAGGCTTTCCCGGCGAGGAGGAATCCGCGCAATAAACAAACACCCCGGCGGCCGATGCGCCTTTACGCGCCTTGTCTCGCCCTATCGCGCAGGGAGCGGGGCATTCCCCCCGCTCCCCCCGGACTGCCGAAAAACGCCCGCCCGGATCGGCCACGCCCGGACCGTACACGCCCGGCCTGGGCGCCGGGCTCTTTCGGGCGCTCGCCGGCCAGCGCGCGACGGACGCGCGGTCCTCGTCCGGCTATCCTTCCAGCCCGTATTCCAGAATCTTGCGGTAGAGCGTCTTGCGGCTGATGCCCAGGGACTGGGCGGCCAGGGAACGGTTACCCCCGTGGAACTGGAGCACGCGCCGTATGTGCGCGCGTTCCATGTGCTCCAGGGAGAGCGCGCCCAGTTCGTCCCCGCCCTTGTCCATGAACTCGCGCGGCAGGGCCTGCTCGGTGATGAGGCCGTTCTCGGCCAGGATCATGCCGCGCTCGATGACGTTGCGCAGCTCGCGCACGTTGCCCGGCCAGGAATATTCCAGCAGGCAGCGCAAAGCGCCGTCGGTGACCTTGCAGGGGGGGTGGCCGGGACTGAGGCGGTTCAGGAAGTACTCCACCAGGAGGGGGATGTCCTCCTTGCGCTCGGCCAGGGTGGGGATGTGGATGTTGAAGACGTTGATGCGGTGGTACAGGGCCTCGTGGAAGCGGCCCTCCTCCACCTCGGTCTGGAGATTGCGGTTGGTGGCGAAGAGCAGGCGCACGTCGGTGTGGCGCTCGTCCTTTTCCCCCACCCGGCGGTAGCTCTTGCTCTCCAGCACGCGCAGGAGCGACCCCTGCACTTCCAGGGGCAACTCGCCGATCTCGTCCAGGAACAAGGTGCCCTGGTGGGCGAAGGTGAGCAGACCCTCGCGGCTCTCCGTGGCGCCGGTAAAGGCCCCCCGACAGTGGCCGAAGAGTTCGCTTCGCGCCAATTCCTTTTGCAGGGTGGCGCAATTCTTGATGATGAGGGGCTTGTCCGCGCGCCTGCTGGAGGAATGGATGGCGTTGGCCACCACGTCCTTGCCCACGCCCGACTCCCCGGTGAGCAGCACCGGCACCTCGGTGGGCGCCACCTTTTCCACCAGAAAGCGCACCTGGCGGATGGCCTGGGAAAGCCCCACCAGCATGGGCGGCTTTACGCTCATCTGGGAATGTTTGAGACTTCGGTTTTCGCGTCCCAGGCAGACCCGCTGCCAGGCGCGCTCCACCACGATCTCCAACTCGTCGAGCTTGAAGGGCTTGGTGATGTAGTCGTACGCGCCCATCTTCATGGCCTCGACGGCGCTGTCGATGTTGCCGTGCCCGGTGATCATGATCACCTCCACGTCCGGGATGCGGCCGCGAAACTCCACCAGGAGCTCCAGGCCGTTGGCGTCGGGCAGGCGCAGGTCCAGCACGATGACGTCGTACTGGGTCTTGCGGCACATGTCCCGGGCCTGGCGGGCGGACCCGGTGGTGTGGACGGTGCGGGTGGGGCTGGAAAGTTCCTTTTTGAAAAGCTTGGTCAGAGACTGTTCGTCGTCCACGACAAGAACGCTGTATGGGCTATTCACGGGCATGTTCCGGATTGGAAGGCAACTGGACGATGAACCGCGATCCCTTGCCGGGTTCGCTGAGCGCCACAATCTCGCCGCGGTGCTCCTTGACTATGCCGTAGCAAATGGACAGGCCGAAGCCAATGCCCTTGCCCACGGCTTTTGTGGTGAAAAACGGCTCGAACAGTTTGTCGAGGTTTTCCCCGGGAATCCCGCACCCCGAATCCTCCACCTCCAGGGCGACGCCGTCGTCCTCGGTCGCGTACGTGCGGATGGCTATGGTCCCCTTGCCCGTCCCGGTCTGCTCCACCGCGTCGGTGGCGTTGATGAGCAGATTGAGCAGCACCTGCTTGAGTTGGGCTTCGTCTCCCAGGATCAGGGGCAGGCCCTTGGCAAGCTCCGTGCGCACGGAAATTTCCAGGTCCGTGGTCTTGATGTGGTGGCGCAAAAGTTTGAGCGTGTCTTCCACGACGACGTTAATGTCCAGGTGGGCGAAACCTCCCGAAACCGGCCTGCTGAACGTGAGCAGGGTGCGCACGATGTCGCGGCAGCGATTGCACTCGGCCAGGATGGTGTCCGCGTAATCGATCATGTCTTCCAGGTCGGTTCCTTCGGGCGACTCCATTTTGTCCAGGCGCCTGCGAATGCCCTGGGCGAACCCCGAAATGGCGGCCAGGGGATTGTTCACCTCGTGGGCCACGCCCGCGGCCAGCATGCCCACCGTGGCCATCTTCTCGGCCTGATAGAACTTGGCCTGAAACTCCTTTTCCCTGGTGACGTCGCGCTTGAAGATAAGGATGTGACGCTCGTCCTTGTCCGGGTCGCGAATGGGAGAGGCCACCATCTCGAACTGTCGATTCTTGCCGCACACCCGGAAGATGGCGGTTTCGCGGCACACCTCCCCCGTCAGGAACGAGCGGTGGGCCGGGCACTCCGGGCAAGGTCCGCTCGCGCCCCGAAAGATCTCGTAGCAAAAGCGGCCCTCGGGCGCGTCGATGCCCATGACTTCGCGAAAAACGTGGTTGGCCGAGAGGATGCGCATATCCTCGGAAAGGACCATCATGAGATCCGCTATGCCGTCCAGGATCGCGGCGATTTCCCGCCGCCGCCGCTCGGACTCCAGGTTGGCCCTTTGCAGCTCGTCGAGCTTCTGGCGCAGTTCCTGGTAAAAGCCCAACTTGCAGTGGTCGATGCCGACCAGGTCTTCCAAGGAGGGAGCGCGCATTACCAAACCTCCTCGCAGATGGCCAGCAGGCTCTCGAAGTCGGCCTGCCGGGGGTTGGTCAGGTTGCAGGCGTCGTTGAGGGCGGCCTTGGCCAGCCGCTCCAGGGGGGGGCGTTCCGGCAGGATGTCGCGCAGACGCACGGGCACGCCCAGCCTGGCGAAGGACTGCCTGAGCTTGTCGATGCCGGCCTGGGTCGCGTGTTCGTCCGAGAGGTCGTGTCGGCCCAGGATCAGGCGGCCGACGGTTCCCATCTTGGCCGGCGCGGCCGGGGTGTTGAAGCGCATGACGGCGGGCAACAGCACGGGATGCACCAGGCCGTGCAGGATGTCGAACATGCCGCCCAGGGAGTGCGCCAGGGCGTGCCCGACTCCGAGCCCGGCGTTGCTGAAGGACATGCCGGCGGCGGTGCTGGCGATGGAAAGCTGTTCCAGGGCGTCCAGGGAGCGGTGCTCCACCGCGGGGCGAATGTTTTTGATGACCAACTCGATGGCCTTGAGAGCCTGCATCTCGGTGAAGGGCGAGGCCAGGCGCGACAGGTAGGACTCCACGGCGTGGGCGAAGGCGTCGATGGCCGAGGCGATGATGAGGTGCTGGCTCTTGGTCAAAAGGAGCATGGGGTCGATGATGGAGATGTTGGGGACCAGCGACCGGCTGATGATGGACATCTTGAGCTGGCGCTTCACGTCGGTGACGATGCAGAACTGGGAGACGTCGGACCCGCTTCCGGCCGTGGACGGCACGAAGATGGTGGGGGGCAGGGGCCGCTCCACGCGGTTGGCCCCTTCGTAGTCCGAGATGACTCCGCCGTTTCCGGCCAGGAGGGCGATGCCCTTGGCCGCGTCGATGGGGCTGCCCCCGCCGATGGCGATGATCACGTCGGCCCTGCTCTCCAGATAGAGTTCGGCTCCCGCGCGCACCTGGTAGTCGCGGGGATTGGAGCTCACGTCGCCGAAATAGACCCACTCCAGCCGGTCGTCCTCCAGGTGTTCGGTCATTTTGTCCACCCAGCCCGAGCGCATCACGCCTTCGTCGCTGACCAGCAACACGCGTTCGGCCCCCAGGCGTCGGGCGCACTTGGCCACGTAGACCATGGAGCCTCGGCCGAAGATGATTTCGGGAATGGCGAATTTCGTGACGTTCATGACCAACCCTCGGCGAATCGAAAGGCGAAACGCCGGCGGCGTTCGACCTCGGGTGGGGGTGTATCAGGGCGTGCCTGTCGACCAGCGCGAACAACGGACGATTCCTGTCGCATACCCCAAAATATGCACGCCGCTCAAGAACGTCTGGACCATTTTGTGGAAAATCTTTGCGTCCGAAGGGGCCGGGCCCGCAGCGCCTCGCGTCGCGGGGGAGCGCGACGCGAGGCGAACGACGCGCGCCGGTCAACGGCGAAACGCCCCGGAGCAAACGCGTTTCCGGGACGACATCGGACGCGGGGAAACGCCGACGGCGCGGCGTGACGGCCGCCCCGCCCCGGCGACGCGCCGCGCAGGCGCCCGGCGGACCAGACGGCGGGCCGGGCGCGAGCGCCTCATACAAGGTGGCCGGCGGCCGAAGGAGACGGACTCCCCGGCCGCCGGACTCGACGACTTCGGGCTTGCGTCGCATCCCGGAGCGCCCCGGGCGCCTCGGGACGTGCCCTCTATTTCAAAATGTCGCCCGCGAAAGCGGCCGAGGCCGTTTTCGCGGCCGGCGACACTACAGGGCGGCGGTGAAAATGGCCTCCACATCCTTGTCCGTGGGGCAGCGCGGGTTGGTCAGGCCGCAGGCGTCCTTCTGGGCGTTCTGGGTCATGATGCCGATGTCTTCGGCCCTGACCTCCTTGCCGTAGCGCTTTCCAAGCTCCACCAGCCCGGTGGGGATGCCCACATCGGCGGAGAGTTCCTTGATGGCCTCCAGCGCCCTTTCGGCGGCCTTGCGCGGCGAAAGTCCCTCGATGTTTTCGCCCATGATCTTGGCCATTCGAGCGAACCGCTCAAGCTTGGCGATAAGATTGAACTTCTCCACATGCGGCAGCAAGATGGCGTTGCACTCGCCGTGGGGCAGGTCGTAAAAGCCGCCCAACTGATGGGCCATGGCGTGCACGTGTCCCAGGCTGGCGTTGTTGAAGGCCATGCCGGCCAGGTACTGGGCGAAGCACATGGCCTCGCGGGCCTCCAGGTCCTGGCCGTTGGCCACGGCCTTGCGCAGGTACTTGAAGACCAGTTCGATGGCCTTCTCGGCGCAGGCGTCGGTCATGGGAGTGGCGATGGTGGAGACATAGGCCTCCACGGCGTGGGTCAGGGCGTCCATGCCCGTGGCCGCGGTGAGCGCCGGAGGCATGCCCACCATGAGCATGGGATCGTCGATGGCCAGGTTGGGGGTGACGCGCCAGTCCACGATGGCCATTTTCACATGGCGGGAAAGGTCGGTGATGATGCAGAAACGGGTCATTTCCGAGGCGGTGCCGGCGGTGGTGTTCACGGCCAGGTAGGGAGGAAAGCGCTTGGTGGACTTGTCCACGCCTTCGAAGTCGTGAATCTTTCCGCCGTTGGCCACCACCAGGCCGATGCCCTTGCCGCAGTCGTGGGAGGACCCGCCGCCCAGGGTGATGATGCTGTCGCAGTTGTTGGCCTTGTAGATCTCCACGCCGGCGTGCACGTTGGCGTCGGTGGGATTGGGCACGGTTTCGTCGAAGACCACGTAGTGCATGTCAGCCGCGTCGAGCAGGTCGGTGATGTGCTTGCAGATGCCGGCGCCTACGATGCCCTTGTCCGTTACGATGAGAGGCTTGGCTCCGTCGAGGGCCTTGATCCGTTCGGGAATCGAGTTGGACGCGCCGATGCCGATCAGGGTGACGCGGGGAATGAAAAATCCATAGACTTGTTCGTTGACGGCCATGATGCCTGCCTCCTTGGGTTGGTGTTCCGGGCTGGGCGTACTTCTCCTTTCGGGCTTTTTCCTAAGAAAGCAACTTTCAGGCCAGCGCTTTATATGAATATATTCAATAGGTTAAAACGACTAAGCGTCCCAAGGGATGACCACGGGCTCCTTTTGTCCATGCGAAACCGGACAAAACGACTCCCCGCGCCCGCCCCTGGGACACGCCCGGACGAATGAAGTCCAACAATCACGGATCAATAGAAAACGGTGAGACAAAATGACCGATTGGTAAGCCCGAGTGTGGCAATTTGGCTCACAACGCCACGGCGCGGACCGAAATTTTCGACATCGGACACATGAACCGGAAACCCGGACTGGAAAAGGCGGCTCCCGCCCGTCGCCGGACGCGCGCGGCAGGGGCTTCGTCATGGTCCGGCCGCGCGGTCCGGGTGGGGCCGCGCGGCCGGGGAGCGGGAGGAGCCGGGCGTTTCGGGGTCGCCGACCGGGAATGGCCAACCCCGGACCGGCCCCCTCCTGCTCGCCTCCGTCCTGCGGACGTCAGCCTCCGGGTTGGGCTACACCAGCCGTCCCACCTGGTAGATGGCCACCGCCACCAGGAACCCCAGCGCGGTGTTGGCCACCACGGCGAATCCGGCCCACTTCCAGGAGGCTTCCCTGGCTATGGCCACCACGGTGACGAAGCACGGGGCGTAGAGGATGGTGAAGGCGATCAGCGACAGGGCCACGAGGGGCGAAAACGCCGGATCGGCGGCGATGCGCTCCGTCAGGGAACCGGCCTCCTCGGGGTCGACCTCACCCAGGGCGTAGGCCGTGCCCAGGGTGGAGACCACCACTTCCTTGGCCGCGATGCCGCCGATGAGCGCGATGTTCACCCGCCAGTCGAAGCCGGCCAGCCCGCTGACGCCCTCCAGGGCCACTCCCAGGCGTCCGGCCAGGGAGTTGCGCAGGGCCGCTTCGGCCTCGCGGTTGTCGATCTCGTCGAGCTTGGCCTGCCAGGGGTCCTCGGGTTCCTCGGCGGCTTGGTCGGATGGCCCCGCCGGCTTGTCGGGCGCGACCCCGGCGGCCGGTTCGGACGCGTGTTCGGGCTGGACCGGGGCCTTGGCCACGTCGGTCCTGTCGGCCCCGTCGGTCCGGGGAGCGGCGTCGGCCCCCGCCTCGGCGTTCCCGCCCGTGGCCGCTTCCATCGCGGCGCCCACGGCGGCGCGCTCGGCCTCGAAGGCGGCCGCCTTGTCTTCGGGCAGGCCCGGAAAGGTCATGGCCGCCCACATGAGAATGGAGATGGCCAAAATCACCGTGCCGGCCTTCTTGATGTACTGCCAGGCCCGTTCCCAGGTGTGGATGCAAAGCCCCCGGAAGGTGGGCAGACGATAGGGGGGCAACTCCATGATAAAGGGAGTGCCCTCCCCGGCGATGACCGTGGACCGCCACAGTCTGGCCACCAGCAGGGCCGCGCCCCAGGAGGCCAGGGTGATCAAAAACAGGGCCGCGCCGCCCCCTTGTGGGAAAAAGGCCGCGATGAGGAGCAAGAAGACGGGAATTTTGGCCCCGCAGGCCATGAAGGGCGCGGCCAGGATGGTGGCCAAGCGCTCCTTGGGGCTGCGCAGGGTCCGGGCGGCCATGACGCCGGGCACGGCGCACCCGCCCGGGATGCCGCCGGAAATGATAAAGGGCATGACCGAGCCGCCGTGCAGGCCGAAGGCCCTGAACACCCGGTCGAGCATGTAGGCCACGCGGGCCATGTAGCCCAGGTCTTCAAGAAACGAGAGTTGGAAAAACATGATGACGATAAGGGGCAGAAAGCCCAGCACCCCGCCCACGCCCGCGATGACGCCCGACACGAGCATCGAGTTCAGCAGCCCCTCGGGCAGGGTCGCGCCCACCCACGCGCCCAGCGCGTCGAAACCGGCCTCCAGCCAGTCCATAGGGTACTGCCCCACCAGGAAGGTGAGTTCGAACATGGCATAGAGCACGCCCAGCATGATAAGCGGACCGAGAACCCTCTGGGTGAGGAGACGATCGATCCTGTCTGACCCGGCGATGCGATCGTAGGCGGAATCGTACCGGAGCACCCCCTGGCGCAGGAGCGATGCGATGAACCCGTACCGATGGTCGGAAATAATCTCCTCCGGGTACGCGCCCAGGGTGGCCTCCACATGCCGGGACAACCGGGCGGCCATGTCTTCCAGGGCGGCCGAGGTCGGGCCGGCCGCACGGCCCATTTCGACGACATCCCGGTCGCCCTCCACGTACTTGAGAGCCAGCCAGCGCGCCGGGAACCGGTCGGTCAGGAAACGGTCCGCCTCGATGCGCTCCTCCATGCGCAAAAGGGCCTGGTCTATGTCCGCGCCGTAGGAAATCTCCAACGGTTTCCAGGCCCCGCGCCGTTTTTCGGCAAACGCCAGGGCCTCGCGCACCAGATCGTCCTTGCCCTCGCCCACGCGGGCCACGGTCTCCACCACGGGCGCGCCCAGCAGGCGCGAAAGAAGCTTGGTGTCGAGTACCAGATTGCGCCGGCGCACTTCGTCCATCATGTTGAGGGCCAGAACCACCGGCACGCCGAGCTCCATCAATTGGACCGTCAGGTACAGGCTGCGCTCCAGGGTCCCGGCGTCCAGCACGTCGATCACGCAACTGGGCTTTTCGTCCACGAGAAAGGCCCGTGCGGCCAATTCGTCGGCGCTGTAGGCGGTCAGGGAGTACATGCCGGGCAGGTCCACCACGGAAAACTCCCGCGCGCCCACCCACAGTCGGCCCTCGCGCTTTTCCACGGTGACGCCGGGATAGTTGCCCACGTGCTGCCGGGCCCCGGTAAGGGCGTTGAACATGGTGGTCTTGCCGCAGTTGGGATTTCCGGCCAAGGCGAAGGTAAACGTCGGGGGCATGGACTATTCCTCCGTGTCGACCAGGATGTGGTCGGCTTCGCTGTTGCGCAGGGTCAGGGTGAAATCCCGCAGACGCAGGGCCACGGGATCGTGCAGGGGCGCCCTGCCCATGACCGTGACTTCGGTTCCCGGCACGATTCCCAGGTCCCGGATGCGCCGACCCAGTTCTCCCTTGGCGCTTATGGCGCGCACGCGGGCTTTCTGATTGACGCGCAGTTCGCGCAAGCACACTCCTTGGGGCATGTCGTCCTCCTTGTTGATTATTTTCCGGAGCCCTGGGGCGCGACCGACAAGGCCTCGGCCAGGGCTTCTCCGTCTCCACCGGAGGCCTTCACGCGGTATAGGGCCGCGTCGCACCGGGACACCAGGGACCGCGCTGGGCACGTGGCGTCCAGGGTCTGCGCGATCACGGCCACTTCTTCGGAATGGGCCAGGGTGTGACGGTCCTTGGCGTCGATGGCCCGGCCCAGGGACTCGGCCAACTGGTGGACGATCCCGGTGACCGCGCACGCCCCGGCGCAGGCCTGAAGCGCGCCGTCCGGGGGACATTGCAGGTCGTGATGGGGACTTTTGAGCATCATGGAATCCTCGTGAACCGTTGCCGGCCGCATTGCGGGAGCGCCCGCTTGACCGGACGTTCCGGCGCAACGATGGCTTTCGCGGGGCTCCGGTCGTCGTTGGACGCGTTGATAACGAAAATGATTTTCATAATCAACTAAAAACAGGCCGTCGGCATTTTCCGTTCGGCAAAAGGGCGCGCACTCGGACGGCCACGCCTTCCGGCCACACACCGCCGTCAGGCGAAACCGCGCGGACACCGCCGGTTGGGCAAGGGAGGTATTGAGGAGGGTGGGGAGAAGGACATCTCCCCTTTCACGAAACAGGCCGGAAGAGACAGCGTCCCTTCCGGCCCGGCGTCAGTTCGCGCTCACGCCCTCTTTCGGCCTTTTGACCCGAAAGATCATGGCGTAAAGCGCCGGAGTGAACAACAGCGTGAGCACCGTGGCCACGAGCAGCCCGCCCATGATGGCCACGGCCATGGGCCCCCAGAACACGTTGCGCGACAGGGGGATCATGGCCAAAATCGCGGCCAGGGCCGTAAGCGCCACGGGACGGGCCCGACGGATGGTGGCGTCCACCACGGCCTCCCATTCGGACATGCCGCCCTCCCGATCCTGGGCGATCTGGTCCACCAGGATGACGCTGTTGCGCATGATCATGCCGGCCAGGGACAACACGCCCAGCATGGCCACGAAGCCGAAGGGCTGATGAAAGGCCAGAAGCGCCCCGACCGCGCCGATAAGGCCCAAGGGCGAGGTGGCCAGCACCAGGAGCAGGCGGGGAAAGTTCTGCAACTGCATCATAAGCAGCAGGAGCATCACCCCGGCCGACAGCGGCAGCAGGACCACGATGGAACGGTTGGCCTTGGCGCTCTCCTCCAGCGACCCGCCCACCTCGATGCGGTAGCCGGGAGGCAGCTCCTTCTTGATGGGGCCCAGCCTGGACAGAATGCGCGTGGCCACGTCCGGGGGCTGCACCCCCTGGGCCACCTCGGCCCGCACGGTAATGACCAGATCCCGGCTTTGCCGCCAGAGAATGGGTTCCTCCTGGACGTATTCGATCTTGGCCACCTGGGACAGGGGAATGATGCGTCCGTTTTGCGCGGCGATGGTCAGGTCGGGCAAGAGTTCGGGACGCAGCCTTTCCTCGGGGGTGGCCCGCACCACCACGTTCACCAGTTCGATGCCGTCGCGCACCTGGGTGACGGTCACGCCGGAAAGCAGCATGCGCAAGGCGTCGGCGATGTCCTGCGGGGTCAGTCCCAGCGCCCGGGCCCGGTCCTGGTCCACCACCAGGCGCACGGCCTTGGCCTGTTCGTTCCAGTCCAGGTTGACGTCGCGGGTGTCGGGGTCGGCGCGCATCACGTCGCGCACCGTGTAGGCGATCTGGCGCAAGACGAGCGGGTCCGTGCCGATGACCCGGAACTGCACGGGAAAACCCACCGGCGGTCCCAAAAACAGGGTGGTCACCCGCACCCGGGCCTGGGGCAGTCCGCCCCGGGCGGCGTAGGCCTCCACCCGGGCCTTGACCCGGTCCCGGGCCCGAGCGTCCGCCGTGTTCAGCACCACCACGCCATAGCTCGGATTGGGCAGTTCCGGGGCCATGGCCAAAAACCAGCGCGGCGCGCCGGACCCGATGTAGCTCGTATAGGTCGTGACTTCCGGGTCCTTCTTCACGAAGGCCTCCATGGCGTCCACGGCCTTGGTGGTGGCCTGGATGCCCGAGCCCTCGGGCAGGCGCAACTCCACCAGGAGTTCGGGGCGGGTGGAGGCGGGAAAAAACTGGCGCGACACGAAAAACGATCCGACAATGGCCAGCGCGAAGAGCAGGGCCGTGGCCGTCACCACGACCGCGCGGCGTTCCACGCACCAGACCACCACCCGGCGCAACCGGCGATAGATGGGCGTCTCGTAGATGGCGTGGGGATTTTGCGCGTCGGCCTTGTGAAAGTCCGGCAACAGCTTGTAGCCGAGATAGGGCGTGAACACCACGGCCACGAACCAGGAGGCCACCAGGGCGATGCACACCACCCGGAAGATGCCGCCCGCGTATTCGCCGGAGGCCGACCGGGCCAAGCCCACGGGCAAAAATCCCGCCGCCGTGACCAGGGTGCCGGTGAGCATGGGGAAGGCCGTGGCGGTCCAGGCGAACGTGGCGGCCGATATGCGGTCCAGGCCCTGTTCCATTTTCACCACCATCATCTCCACCGAAATGATGGCGTCGTCCACCAAAAGCCCCAGGGCGATGATGAGCGCACCCAGGCTCACGCGCTCCAGGCTCATGCCCAGGGCGTCCATGACCGTGAGCACCACGGCCAGCACCAGGGGCACGGCCAGGGCCACCACCACGCCCGTGCGCCAGCCCAGGGAAAGAAAGCTCACGCCCAGCACGATGATGAGGGCCTCGGCGAAGGAGCGCAAAAACTCGTTGACCGATTCGTCCACCACCTGGGGTTGATCGGCCACCCGGTCCACCTCGTAGCCCAGGGGCAGGTTTTCGCGAATGCGCTCCATGGCCGCGTCCAGGCGCTCGCCAAAGCGCAGGATGTTGGCCCCCTTGGCCATGACCACGCCCAGAGCGATGGCCGGTTGTCCCGCGTGGCGCACCACGAAGCTCGCCGGATCCTCGGGCCCGCGGGTGAACGTGGCGATGTCGCCCAGGCGAAAGATGCGCTCCCCGGCCCGCACGGGCACGGCGGCCAGGGCGTCCACGCCGGTGAGCGCGCCGTCCACGCGCAGGCGGATGGTGTCGGCGTCGGTTTGCAAGTCACCCGCCGAGGCCACGGCGTTCTGCTTGGCGATGGAGGAAAACACCGTTTGAAGCGGAATGCCCAGGGTGGCCAGCTTGGCGTGGCTGACTTCCACATAAATGCGCTCGGCCTGGTCGCCGTAGAAGCGCACCTTGGTCACGCCCGGCACGCGCAAAAGCTCCTGACGCAGGGTCTCGGCCTCGTCCTTGAGCTGGCGCATGGTGAAGTCCTTGCCGGTGAGCAGGTAGAGCACGCTGTCCACGTCGCCGAACTCGTCGTTGAAAAAGGGTCCCAGCACCCCGGACGGCAGGCTGGCCGTGATGTCGCCCACGCGCTTCCTGGCCTGGTACCAGCACTCCCCCACCTGCGAGGGTGGGGTCGAATCGGCCAGCACCAGGTGCAAGACGGTCACTTCGGGCCGGGAATAGGTCTTCACCTTGTCGAAATACGGCACTTCCTGAAGCTTCTTTTCCATGGGGTCGGCCACGAGACGGCGCATCTCGTCCGCCGTGGCTCCGGGCCACTTGGCGGTGATGATCATGTCCTTGACCGTGAAGTCCGGGTCCTCGGCCCGCCCCAGGTGCACGTACGACCACGCGCCCGAACACGTCACCAGCAGGATGAGAAACAGGGTGAGCGCCCGGTGGTTCACCGCCCATTCGCTCAGGTTGAAGCGCTTCATCGCCCGGCCTCCTCCGGGGTCCCGGCATCGGTTCTGACCGCCGATTCCTCGAGGCGCACCCGGACGCCCGGGTCGAGCTTCTGCACCCCGGCCGTCACGGCCACTTCGCCGTCCTTCAGCCGACCGCGCACGTAGGCGTCGCTGTCGGTGTAGTGATCCACCGTGACCGGCCGCAGGCTTATGGAGCCGTCCGCCGGGTCGACGATCCACAGCCCCGGCCCGCCGCCCTGGTCGAACACGGCCGAAAGGGGCACCCGGGCGGTCGCGGCCGCGGCCGGGTCGGAAAGGTGCAGCGTGGCGGTCATGCCCAGGCGCACGGTCGAGTCGGCGTCCGGCAGGACGTAGCGCACGGCGTAGGTGCGGGCGGCCGCGTCGGCGGCGGGGGCCACCTCGCGCAGCACGGCCTTGTGGCGCGCGTTGTCGTCGGCCCAAAGCGTCACCTCCGCCGAAGACCGCCTGAGGTCGGCCAGCCGGCTTTCCGGGATGTCCACCAACACTTCCCTGTCGCCCTTGCGGGCCACGCTGACCACGGTCTGCCCCGCCGCCACAACCTGCCCGGGTTCGGCGCTCACGGCCGTGACCACGCCGTCTCCGCTGGAGAGCAGGCGCGCGTAGCCAAGCTGGCGCCGGGCCAGATCCAGGGAGCGCTCGGCCCGTTCCAGGCGCGAGCGAGCTTCGTCGGCGGCCAGGTGGCGCTGGTCGTAGTCGGACTGGCTGACCACGCCTTGGCGCAACAAGGTGGCAAAGCGCTTTTCGTCTGTAACGGCCCGATCCCGGTTGGTGGTCGCGGCCATGCGTTCGGCCTGGGCGCTCTCCATGGAAAGGCGCAGGTCCTTGTCGTCCAGAACGGCCAAGTCTTGGCCCTGACGCACGCGGTCGCCCACGTCCACCAGACGCTTTTCGATGCGCCCGCCCACGCGGAAGGCCTCGCGCACCTCGTGGCGCGGGACCACCACGCCGGAATAGGTGCGCTCCCCGCCGCCGCGCGCCAGCTCCAGGCGCATGGTCTTGACCACGGGCCTGGCCTGGACGGGCGCGGCCTTGTCCCGACAGCCGGAAAGGCCCGTAACCGCCAGCGCGGCGCAGGCCAGCCCCAGGAGCAACGCCCGAAGCGTCGCCCGGGATATGATGTGTGTGACCGTCTTCTGTCTCATGGGTGTGCTCGCGTGCGCGCCGGACGTGTTCCTCAGGCCCGCAGGCCGTGAAAAACCAGGTCCAGCAGATTGCCGAGACGATGCTCGGTGTCGCCCGTGGGGCCATCCTCTTCCATGAGGCGCTCCACGATGTTGGGATAGATGAAAACCGTCACCGCCTCGAGCAGGGATTCGGCCATGGCCCGCGTGTCCATGCTTCGAAATTCGCCCGAGGCCACGCCGTGGTCCAACAGGCTGGACAGATGCCCCTCCATGCGTTCGGCATGGCTCTGGATCACCGACCAATGCTCGTCCATGGCCGAAACCACCATGTCGTGCAAACGGCGGTCCTTGAGCACGTTGTCCTTCACCGCCCGATGGTATTCGAACAGCAAACGCTCCAACCGTTGAGCGGCGGTTCCGGGTCGGGCGAGCGTTTCCTGGCAGCGGGCCTCGATGCGGCGCACCAGGCGCTCGCAAATGGCCTCGTTGATGGCCGCCTTGGCGGGGAAATACCGGTAGACGTTGGCCGGGCTCATGGAAAGCGCCCGGGCGATGTCGGCCACGGTGGTCTTGGCGTACCCCACCCCGCGAAACAGGGCCTCGGCGGTTTCGATGATGCGGTTTTGCATGGCCCGCGCGTCCGGCGCGGGCGTTTTCTTGCGTCCCATGGCGGGTCTCTGGGTGGGCGTCCCACCCGGGTTGTTTGGTGAAAAAAAATTTCTGATGAATTTTATAAATCATCATTTTTCACTGTCAAGCACAGTTCTCCCAAGGAGGCCTGGCGACCACTCCGCGCTGGCCGTGAAAAGGGACTCTTGCAACGCCTTGGTCGGGCCGGGCCGGGTCTGGTTCGCCGGCCCGACCAACCAAGATTTTTTCGCGGAAAAGGGTACGGAGGGCCAATAGCGGCTTGTCGAAGCCAAGCGGCTTTCGCTAGTATGCCGGGGCGTCGCCCATCCTTCGCCTCACGCGCGCGAAACCGCGACCCCGCCAGCCCCGACGCGGGCGGTTGATCGCGGAAATGCAACCTCTGGAGCCTCTCCATGACCGACACCCGGGGAAACCTGCCCAACGACACGCTGTTGCGCATCATCGCCATACAGACCCGGATCGTCCAACTCGGCCTGGACCTGGGCGGCGTGATGGCGTTTGTGGCCGAAGAGCTGCTCGAACTCACCGAGGCCGACGGAGCCATCGTCGAACTGGCCGAAGACGACGAGGTGGTGTACCGGGCGGTTTCCGGCATGGCCAAGGACCTGCTCGGGCTGCGGCTCAAGCGCGCGGCGAGCCTTTCGGGATTGTGCATCGAAAGCGGCAAGATTCTGGTATGCCGGGACTCCGAGACCGACCCGCGCGTGGACAAGATCGCCTGCCGCCGGGTGGGCTTGCGCTCCATGGTCGTGACCCCGCTCGTGCACGAGGAAGCGGCCGTGGGCGTGGTCAAGATCGCCTCGGCCGAGCCGAACTTCTTTACCGACCGGCACGTGGAAATTCTGAAGATGACATCCGGCCTGATCGCCTCGGCCATGTTTCACGCGGCCAAGTTCGAGATCAAGGAACTCTACCGTCAGGCCACCCACGACATGCTCACCGGCCTGGCCAACCGGGCCCTGTTCTACGACCTGCTGCGCCAGCACATGGCCCGGGCCAGGCGCGGCAGCGCCGCCATGGCCGTCCTCAACCTGGACATGGACGGCCTCAAGGACATCAACGACCGCCACGGCCACCGGGCGGGCGACGCCGCCATACGCGAGATGGCCAGGCGGATCGAAAGCTGCGTCCGGGAGTCCGACCTGGCGGCCCGCCTGGGCGGGGACGAATTCGGGGTCATCCTCCCCCACGTGGGCGGACGCGAGGACGCCGCCCAGGCCGCCAAACGCTGCGCCCAGGCCATAGAGCGCCCCTTTCATTTCGAGCGTACGTCCCTCCCTCTCGAAGTCAGCATCGGCCTGGCCATGTACCCCGACGACGCCCAGGACCTCGACGCCCTGCTGGATGAAGCGGACCGGTCCATGTACGCGGTCAAGAAATCCAGAAAAGGCGACAAGACCCGCTAGCGCCCGGCCGAAACCCACGGTCCCAAGGTCTGTGCGACCACCGCCCGGCGAAACGCGAACCCGTCCCCCCGAACCGCGGTTCGCAGCGGCCCGGCGCGGACTTTCGCGCCTCGACGCGGCCACCGGAAAGGTGCCGACAGACCGACAGCCCTGCCTGCTCCGGCGTCGCCTTGACACGGGAGACGTCTTTTGGCACAAACTGAACCAATCCCTGAAAAGTTTCGCATTCTCGAGGAGGTGGCCATGTTTTCGGTACTGGAAGGCAGCAAAAACAACATCCTGGCCGTGGAAATATCGGGCGGGTATACGAAAAACGACGTGGACGAACTCAAGAAGATCTTTGAAGCCGTTCTTGCCAAAGGCCAGACCAAAGTGAACTTCCTGGTGAAGATCGACCGGATGTCGATACGGGAAAGCGAATTCGGCGCGTTTGTGGAGGACGCCCGCTACGCCTTGAGCCACATCAAGGAAATCGGCCTGATCGCCGTCGTCGGCAAAAGCGACGTGCAGAAATTTCTGACCAAAGTGGACAACCTGGTCTTCGGCAGCCCGGAAAAGGGGCGCATCGAAAAATATTTCGACGTCGCCGACCTGCAAAGCGCCTGGGATTTCGTGAAAGGACAAGCCGACTGACGACAAGACCGCGCCGCCCAGGCCACAGACGGCCAGGCGCTTGCGGCGCCATGTTTCGGATATCGCCCCCCGGGGGTGCCCGCATCGAAAAGGCCCCCGGGAGGGAAAAGGCGACGGGCAAACCCGCTCGAACTCACGCGTTGTCCGCCGAAGCCGCCCGGGCCCTGGCCGCCTTTTCCCGCTGGCGTTTCTCGGTCAGGCAGGAGATCCCCTCGCCGGCCATGGCCGGACGAAAACAGAAGCTGTCCGACACGCAGGCCGAAGGTCGCCGGTCGCCGGACTTCCACCGGGCCACCAGATCCGGTTCCCGGATAAGCGGACGGCACAGCGACACCGCGTCGCACACGCCCTCGGCCACCAGCTCGCTCGCCGCCTCCAGGGAGCGAATCCCGCCCACCAGAAGGAGCGGCAGGTCGCATTCGGCCCTGACCCGCGCCGCCGCCCGCCGGAAATAGCCTTCGTCCCCGGGGGACTTGATACGCAGTTGGCGCACCGGCCCCAGCCGCCCGGAATCGCCCGTGCCACCGGAAAGCTCCACCGCGTCCGCCCCGGCCGGTCCCAGCCACGAGGCCACCCGGGCGGCCTCGTCCACGCTGAAACCGCCGGGCAGGCAGTCCTCGCTGTTGATCTTGACCAGCACGGGGAAATCGTCCCCCACGGACCGACGCACGCCGCGCACCACGTCCAACAGCGCGCGGGCCCGGTTCTCCAGGCCGCCGCCGTAGTCGTCCGTCCGGGCGTTGTAGGCGGGCGAAAGAAACTGGCTCAACAGGTAGCCGTGGGCGGCGTGAATCTCCACCGCGTCGAAGCCGCACTCCCGACACAGGGCCGCAGCCGTGGCGAAGGCCCGGACGGTCCGTTCGATCTCGACGACGGTCATGGCCCGGAAGCCTTCGCCATCCGAGGGCCCCAGGGCTTCGCACCCGGAAAGCGCGGTGACGGCCGCCTTGCCGGCGTGGGCCAGTTGGACGGCGATCTTCGCGCCCGCCGCGCGTACGGCCCCGGCCAGGTCGGTCAGCCCGGGACGCATGGCCGGATCGTGCGCGCCAAGCTGCCAGGGACTGGCCTGACCCTGTTTGAGCACGTAGGCGTGCCCGGTGATGACCAGCCCCACCCCTCCCTCGGCCAGACGAACCAGCAAGCGGGTGAGTTCCGGCGTGACCCGCCCGTCCTCGGCGGCCAGTCCCTCCCAGGTGGCGGCGCGCACGAACCGGTTGGGCAGGGTCAGGCGTCCCAGGGTCACGGGGGCGAACATGTCGACGCAGGGAACGGATTTCAAGGGATCGGGGAACATGAAAGAGGCCTCCTTGATGGGGGGGCGCGGGCGAACGAACGGCCCGGACAGGCGCTTGCGCCGGAAAAGAAAACCAGAGGGTTCGCGGCCCTTTATAGCCGCTACCGCGCCGGGCGGCAAGGGCCCCCGGACGCGCCTAGGCCCGTCCCCAACGATTGCCAGCAGTTGCGAAAGCCAAAGCGAGGGAGCGCATGCCCGGACGAAGAAACGCGCCTCGCCTGGACACAGGAGCCGCACTGACCAAGGAACTTCTCGCAGCAGCAGCGGAAACACGGCGCGCAATGGACAGGAAGGCTGGCACTGTGTATAAAAATACTATTTTGGAACGATTTTATTTGATATATCAATAAATAGGCGGCGCGCTGCCAAACCGGGAAACACTCGCTCCACGCGGACCGCGAAACGCCCGGGCCGACACCCCGCCGGACGCCACAAAGGAGTTCCCTATGCCGTTCTTGCAATGGAGCGACGACCTCTCCATTGGAATTCCCGAGATCGACGCGCAACACCAGTCCCTGGTGGAGATGCTCAACTCCCTGCATGACGCGGCGGAAAACGGCGACGCTTCCGCCTACCCGGCCACCGTGAAAAAGATGAAAGAGTACGCCATCATGCACTTTTCCACGGAAGAGCGGCACATGAAACGGCACAAGTATCCCGATCTTTTCGACCACATGGCGGAACATGCGTTTTTTGTCTCGAAAGTGAAGGATTTTACGGCCTCGACCGCCGAAGAAATCCAGATGCTGCCCGCCGTGCTCGACTTCCTGAAGCAGTGGCTGGCCGGCCACATCAGCGGCGTCGACGTCAAAATGGGACACTTTCTGCGGGACAAGATGGGAGCCTGACATCGCGGCCAGCGACGAAAACGCCTGACCGGGAAACGACGATTCACAAAAGATTTGCCCGGGCGCGACCTTGTGGACTATCTGTTCGGAAAGCCGCCGGCGAACGCCTTCACCACCATCCCCAACCCTTGGGAGGCCACCCATGACGAGCCAGACCGACGCCCCGGCCACCACCCTCGGGGCCGATCTCGCCGTACGCGTTCTCGAACAGATCCCCACGCCCATCATGGCCGTGGACATGGACTACAAAATCATCTTCATGAACGCCGTGGGGCGCGAGCTCACCGGACTTTCGTGGGACAAGCTGCAGGGCGCGCCCTGTTACGAGGTATTCCACTCGCTGCACTGCGGCACTCCCGAATGCTGCATGGCCAAGGCCTGGGCGGCAGGCCGGCCTTTTTCGGCCTTGAACGAAGCGGAATTGGGCGGCCGAAAAACCCCCATCGAATACTCGGCCACTCCGCTCAAGAACGCCCAGGGACAAATCGTGGGCGGCCTGGAATACATTCTCGACATCACCGAGCGGGTGCGGGCCGAAAAAAAACTGCGCGAGCAAAGCCGCACCATTCAGGAAATCTCCACCCCGGCCATCAGCCTGTGGGAGGGCATCGTGGTGCTGCCCGTGGTGGGCGTGGTGGACTCCGTGCGGGCCAAGCAGATGATGGGCGCCATGCTGGGCAAGATCAAGGAGACGGCGGCCAAGATCATCATCCTGGACATCCAGGGCGTGGCCGCCGTGGACACCGCCGTGGCCAACCATCTGATCAAGATCACCAAGGCCACCAAACTCATGGGCTGCCGCTGCATCATTTCGGGGATTTCCCCGGCCGTGGCCGAAGCCATCGTGCAATTGGGCATCGACCTGGGCGACGTCGCCACCAACTCGACCCTGCGCGACGCCCTGAGCGACGCCTTCGCCCTGCTGCACATCGACGTGAAGAGGACCAAATGACCGACCCCCCGGGCGAAAGACCGTCCGCGCGGCCGCGCCGGGTCCCCAGGCGGACCGCGCCCCGGAAGCGGCCATGACCGCAAATTCCGGCAACCGGGTTTTGGAGGGCGTGCTTGTGGTCAACGCCCCGGACGACTGCGAAGACCAGGCCTTCGCGGCCATGCGTCGGCGCGTGTTGGCCGACGTGCACACCCAGGCCGCCCGCGCCCTGGTCATCGACATGTCGCGGGTGGAGATGCTCGACTCGACGCTGTTCTCCATCCTGAGCGAAACGGCCCGCATGGCCGGCTTGCTGGGCGCCAGGACCGTGTTCGCCGGCTTCCAGCCCGGCGTGGTTTCGGCGCTCATCGACCTGGACGTGGCCTGCTCCGACATCGAAAGCGCCCTGAATCTCGAAGACGCCTTCGAGCTTTTGCGCGCGCTCCCGACCGAGTCCGATCCCCCGGAGGACTCGCCCCAGGCCCCTGGCGACGCCGAGGCCGAAACCCCGCCGGAAGGGACCCCGCCGCCGCTTCCGTCCGCCATGGACCCGGGTCGTGGTCGCGACTGAGCGCCCGGCGGTCGTCTTTCTGGACATCCGGGAGAGCGCGGACAACGCCCTGGCCATCAGCGCGGCGCGCAAGCTGGCCAGGGAGCTGGGCTTTACGGAAACCGAGGAGTTTCTCATCGCCACCGCGGTTTCGGAGCTGGCCACCAACATCCTGCGCTACGCGGGCACGGGTCAGGTGACCCTGCGCTCCCTGAAAAACGGCCAAGGGCGCGGGGTGGAGGTGGTGGCCATGGACAGCGGTCCCGGAATAGAGAACCTGGAAAACGCCATGCGCGACCATTTCAGCACCGGCGGCAGTCTGGGGCTGGGCCTGCCCAGCGTCAAACGCATTATGGACCAGTTCGTCGTGGAGGCTCGCCCCGGGGGAGGAACGATCTGCACGGCCCGCAAATGGTTGGACACCCCATGCTCATAGCGAAATGCCATTGCGTAAAGTCCGCCCTCACCGGAGCGCCCGACGAATGCGGCGACATCGGGGTCATCCGCGAGGGACCGGACGCGTGTTTCGTGGCCCTGGTGGACGCCCTGGGTCACGGAGTCGCCGCCGCGGAAGTGGCGGCCCTGGCCGAAGCGTTCCTCGCGGCCAACCCCGCGCGGGAGCTTGACGCCCTCATGAACGGCCTGCACGATCACTTGAAGGGTTCACGGGGCGCCGTGGCCTTTCTGGCCCGCCTGGACCTTTCCACCGGGGAGCTTCGGTACTGCGGGGTGGGCAACATCACCGCCAAGATCTTCGGCGCGGACGACCCCGTGCGTCTGATCTCGCGCGACGGCATCGTGGGCTACATGATGTCCACGCCCCGCGAAGGCTCGCACGCGCTGGGACCGGGCGACATTCTCATGCTCTGCTCCGACGGCGTGCGCGACCACTTCGAATTGTTCGACCACCCCGGACTCTTGCGGGGACAGGCCCGGGACATCGCCGAGAACGTGCTGCAAGCCCTGTCCAAGGGCGACGACGACGCCTCGTGTCTGGTCATGCGGGTGAGCCGATGATCGTTTTGGTGGAATTCGCCGTGGACACGGCGGAAACCTTCAACGAATCCCGGCGCAAGATGCTGCGCCTGGCCAAACGCCTGGGCTACGACGCCATCGGCTCGTCCCGGCTGACCACGGCTTTTTCCGAAATCGTTCGTCCCCTGGCCGGACGGCCTCCCGTGACCGTGCGCCTGGGCCTGACTCCCGTCACGCGCGGGTACGCCCTGGCCGCGACCTTTTTCGGAACGCGGACGCCGGCCCGGCAGGTGGGCCGATTCTTCGACTGGACGCAAGAGCTGGACGACTCGGCCGGGTTCCAGGCGTTCCGCTATCTTCCCGACCAGACCCTGGAGCCCTCCCCGGACTTTCTGGACGAACTGCGCGAGATGCTGGCCAAGCCCTCGCGCGAAGAGCTGTTGCTGGCCCTCAAACGTCAAAACGACGCCCTGGAAGGCGAAATCGCGGAGCGCCGCAGGACCGAAGAGGCCTTGCGCCACAGCGAAAGCCGCATCCAGGCGGTGCTGGAGGGCACCCCCGACCCGCTGATTCTTGTGGACCGGGAAGGGCGCCTCATCTACCTGAACTCCCAGGCGGAAAAAACCTTCGGCTACGCCCGCGACGAACTTCTGGGCCGCTCGGTGGACGCGCTCGTGCCCATGGAGCGCAGACCCGACCACGCGCGCAGGGTCCGCGAATTCGTGCTCCAGGGCCGAACCCTGAGCCTGGGCATGGATGCCGGCCTGGAAGCCGTATGCAAGGACGGACGGCGCATCGCCATCGACCTCAAGCTGAGCCCCATCGCCGGCGAGTCCGGGCCCCAGGTCATCGCGGCCATCCGCGACGTGACCGAGCAGAAAAAAGCCCTGGACGCGGTGCGCAAACTCTCCCTGGCCGTGGAGCAAAGCCCGGTCGCCGTGGCCATCACCGACCGGCAGGGCAACATCGAATACGTCAACCCGGCCTTTCTCTCCACCACCGGATACGCCGCCGAAGAGCTCATCGGACAAAATCCCCGGCTGCTCAAGTCCGGGCGCACCCCGGCGGAGGTGTACGCCTCCCTGTGGGACACCATCGGCTCGGGCGGCACCTGGCGCGGGACCCTGGTCAATCGCAAGAAAAATGGCGAGGAATTCTGGGAGAGCACGGTCATCGCCCCCATTTTTGGCGACAAGGGGGCCATCACCCACTTCGTGGCCGTCAAGGAAGACATTTCCGAACGCATCCGGGCCGAAGAGGAGCTCAAACGCCAACGCGCCCTTCTGGACACCCTGGTCAACGCCCTGCCCCTGGCGGTCTTCGCCAAGGACGTGGAAGGCCGATTCCAGGTTGCCAACGACTTCTTTTGCGCCCTGCTCGGCCGCAAACGCCAGGAGGTGAGCGGACTGACGGCCCGCGACGTGTTCGACCCGGACACGGCGCGCCACATCGAGCGCATCGACTGCCAAACCCTCGTGGAGTCCGGCGTGGTCACCGAGGAGGACTGGCGCAGCCATCCCGACGGCTCGCTTTCGCTCTACCACATGATCCGCGCGCCCATCCGCGGCGAAAAGGGAAGCGTCACCGGGCTGGTGGGGGCCTACATCGACATCACCGAGCGCAAGAAGGCCGAGGACGCCATCCGCGCCGCCCAGGCCGAAATGACCCTCATCTTCAACACCGCGGCCAGCGGCATGCGCGTGCTCGACACGAACTTCACCGTGCGCAAGGTCAACGACGCGTTCGTGGCGCTTTCGGGATTCAGCCGCGAAGAAGTCGTGGGACACAAATGCCACGAGTTCTTCGACGGCGGGGACTGCCATACCGAAGACTGCCCCCTGGCGCGCATCCTGGCCGGGGAGGAACGCGTCGAAGGCATGGTCATCAAGGCCCACCGGGACGGCACCCCCATCTATTGCGAGATGACGGCCACCAGACACCTCTCCCCGGACGGCGAGCTTCTGGGCATCATCGAGGACTTTCGCGACGTGACCGAGCGCATGAAGGCCCAGCACCTCCTGCGCCAGAGCGAAACCAAATACCGGGAGCTGGTGGAAAGCGCGAGCAGCATCATCCTCAAGCTCGACATGCGGGGCAACATCACCTTCTTCAACGAATTCGCCCAGAAATTCTTCGGGTTTAGCGCCGACGAGGTGGTGGGCCGGTCCATCGTGGGCACCATCGTGCCCCACTCCGAAAGCGGCGGACGCGACCTGGACGCCCTCTTGCAAGACATCATCCGCCACCCGGAACGCTACGAAAAAAACGAAAACGAAAACATCTGCAAGGACGGCGGCCGCGTCTGGGTGAGCTGGACCAACCAGGTGGTACGCGACGACATCACCGGCCAGGCCCGCGAACTGCTCTGCATCGGCCAGGACGCCAGCGCACGCAAAAAGGCCCAGGACGCCCTGGAAGACGCCATGGACGTCATTTCGGGCAGCATCCGCTACGCCAGCCGCATCCAGCGCGCGGTGCTACCCACGGGGGAGGACTTCGCCGCGGCCTTTTCCAGGCACTTCATTGTGTGGACCCCGCGCGACGTGGTGGGCGGCGACATCTACTGGACCGCCAAGTGGGGGGAGGGGGCGCTCTTCGTGCTGGGCGACTGCACCGGACACGGCGTGCCCGGCGCGTTCATGACCCTCATCTCCACCGGGGCGCTCTCGCGCGCCCTGGGCGAAGTGGAACCCGGTCGGCCCGGACCGCTCATGCGACGCGCCCACCAGCTCGTGCAGACCAGTCTCAACCAGCACGTGGACGGCGGCGACTCGGACGACGGCATGGAGCTTGGCATGTGCTACCTGGAACCGGGCGCCGAACACCTGATTTTCGTGGGGGCGCGTTTCCCCTTGTTCGTGGTGACCGGCAAGGATATCCTGGAAATTAAACCGGACCGGAAAGGCATCGGCTACCGGGGGTTGCCCTATGATCCGGAATTCACCGAACACCGCCTGGCCCTGGAACCGGGACTGCGCCTGTACATGGTGAGCGACGGGGTGTTCGATCAGGTCGGCGGAGAAAAACGACGCGGCTTCGGCAAGAACCGCTTCAAAGAACTTCTGGCCTCCCTGGCGGACGTCCCCTTCGAAGAGCACGGAGAGCGCATCTATCAGGCGCTTTGCGCCTACCAGGGAGACGAAAGCCGGCGCGACGACGTCTCCATCATGGGGCTTGAGTACTGAGCCCGCGCCGCAGGCGAAGACAAATTTTTTTATAGCGAAGCGACGCTCTCGCTTTTCTCCTTGCAACGGCATGCCCACGCCCCGCAAGGACGCGGCACAAGGCCCCCGAGCCGACAACGGGCGCTATCTGGAACCACGCGGCGGCGCGCCCCCCCACGCCGCCGGGATCGAACCCCGAACCGGGACTTCGCCGAAAACCGAGCCATGCCCAGACCGGGCGCGGGAGAAACAATGCTCGCCCAGTACATGTTGGCCTTTCGTAATTCCCTGCACGCACACGGCATCTCTTTCTGCTACAGCGGGTACATGACCGAAGAACTGCTGCTCGGCATCGGCAACACCATCAAGAAAAAGATGGAATTGACCGAAGTGGACAAAAAGAAGAGCAAATCCGTATTTTCTGTCTTCGTGGAGCAGATGCAAAACGTGATCCGCTATTCCGCCGAACGCGAGACCCACCAGGACAAGACGGATCTCTCCTATGGCATTCTGGCCGTGGGGGAGGAACAGGGCCGGCTCTTCGTCACCTGCGGCAACGTGGTGCGCGCCCACGACGCCGAAAAGCTCAAAGCCGGCCTGGACCGGATCAAATCCCTCGACAAGGAGGGCCTCAAGGCCCTGTGGAAGGAAACGCTCAAGGGCGAAACCCCCGAGGGCAGCAAGGGGGCGGGAGTGGGATTTATCGACATCGCCCGGCGCGCCCAGGGCGGCATCGAATACGACTTCGCCCCACTTGACGACCAGATGTCCTTTTTCACCCTCAAGGCCTTCATCGAGTAGGACGGGAAGAGAAACATGAGCACCCTGCAGATCAGCGCCACGGAACGATCCCCCGAAGTGTCCTTCGACTTCGCCAACAACGTCTTCCTGCTCAAAGGGGAATCCTACCCCGAAGACGTCAAGGATTTCTATGGCCCGGCCATCGAACGGCTGGAAAAACACCTGACCGACCTCGACGGGGCGGAGGTGACCTTCACCTTCGAATTCATCTACTTCAACAGCAGCACCGCCAAGGTGCTCATGGGCCTGTTCGACCTGCTCGACGCCACCGCGGAACGGGGCAACACCGTGACCGTCAACTGGGCCTTCGAATCCGACGACGACAACATGGAGGAACTGGGCGAGGAGTTCGGCGAAGACCTGGAGCACGCGACCTTCAATCTTCTGGCCCTGTAGTCCCATGGGATTTGACACCTACCAGGCGGAGCTCAAGATCATACAGCACTGCGAGGACGTGCTGGCCGCCCCCGAGGGGGCGGACTTTCCCACCGAGTTCAAGACGCTTTTCAAGAATTACGCCAAGCTGCTCAAGACCACCAACCGCCTGGTGCGCATGAGCGACCGCAACGAGGAGCGTCTCAAGGACGCCAACGCCAAGATCGGCCAGCAGCAGGTGGAATTGGCCAAGGCCCACCAGAAACTCTCCGAGCACGCCCAGAACCTGGAGGAAAAGGTCAAGGAGCGCACCCGCGAACTCTTGGCCGCCCAGGACAAGCTGGAAGGCCTGGTCCGGTTGGGCATCGCCCTTTCCATGGAGCGCCAGCACGCCCGGTTCATGGAAATGATCGTGCAGGGCCAAAAGGAACTGACCAACGCCGACGGCGGCATCCTCTATTCCCTGCGCGACGACGGAACCCTGGGGCACGAAATCCTGCGTTTCGACACCCTGGAGCTGCGTATGGGCGGCCTTTCGGGACGAAACGCTCCCCCGGAGACCATCCCCCTGCGCGACGAGGAGGGCCGGCCCCGCTATTTCCATCCCATCGCCCACGCCTTTCTCACCGAGCGCACCGTCAACGTGCAAAACGTCTACGAGTGCCCGGACTACGACTTTTCCGACATCTTCGAATTCGACAGGCGCCACGGCTACCACTCCCAGTCGCTCTTGGCCGTGCCGCTCAAGCCGCGCAAGGGCGAAGTGCTCGGCGTGCTGGTGCTGGTCAACGCCCGCGTGACCGGCACGGGACGCCTGATCGGCTTCAACGAGGACGCGGAAAGCTTCATCGAGGCCCTGGCCTCCCAGGCGGCCGTGGCCCAGGACAACCAGAACCTGCTGGAGGCGCAAAGCCGCCTGCTCGACGCCATCATCCAGGTGTTGGCCGGGGCCATCGACACCAAGAGCCCCTACACGGGCGGACACTGCGCCCGCGTGCCCGAAATCGGGGCCATGCTGGCCAAGGCGGCCTGCGAAATCGAAGAGGGACCGCTGGCCGAGTTCGACATGACCGAACCCGAATGGCGCGAGTTCCACCTGGCGAGTTGGCTGCACGACTGCGGCAAGGTGACCACGCCCGAATACGTGGTGGACAAGGCCACCAAGCTCGAAACCCTGTACAACCGCATCCACGAGGTCAGGATGCGCTTCGAGGTGCTGCTGCGCGACGCCCTCATCGACTACCAGGAGGCGTTGCTGGGCGGAGTGGACGATACCGAGTCCCTCAAACGCGCCCTGGGGGAAAAGATCGCGACCCTGCACGACGATTTCGCCTTTGTGGCCGAGTGCAACGTGGGCGGGGAGTTCATGAGCCAGGAGCGCGTCGAGCGCCTGGAGCGCATCGCCGCGATCACCTGGCGCAGGAACTTCGACGATCGCCTGGGGCTTTCCCAGGCCGAACTCATGCGCCTGAGCAAGACCCCGCCCGCCCCCTTGCCCGCGGTGGAACAGCTTCTCGCCGACAAGAAGGAGCACATCATCCGCCGCTCCAAGGTGGAGACCGGGTACGATCCCAAGGCCTACGGCATCAACATGGAAATGCCCCGCTCCCTCTACAACCTGGGCGAGCTCTACAACCTGCGCGTGCCCCGGGGCACCCTGACGCCGGAGGAGTACTTCAAGATCAAGGAGCACGCCATCCACACGCTCATCATGCTGGATCAGGTGCCCTTTCCCAAGCAGTTGGCCCACGTGCCCCAGATAGCGGCCTCGCACCACGAAACCATGGTGGGCACCGGCTACCCGCGCGGCCTGAAAGGCCAGGACCTGACCGTGCAGGCCCGCATCCTGGCCATCGCCGACATTTTCGAGGCCCTGACCGCCTCGGACCGGCCCTACAAGGCGGCCAAGCCCCTGAGCGAAGCCCTGAAGATCATGAGCTTCATGCGCAACGACAAGCACATCGACCCCGACCTTTTCGACCTGTTTCTCGAAAGCGGCGTCTACCGGACCTTCGCCGAAAAGCACCTCAAGCCCGAGCAGTTCGACGAGGTGGATATTTCGGCGTTCGTCAGCCGCCAAACTGGGGGATGACGAAACGAGCGGGCCGGACGCGCCCCGCGCCGGACAGCGCGCCCGCCCCGCCAACGCCCCTCTCTTTCTCGTGAGGACCGCCATGCGACGCGTGTTGTGTTCCGTGATCGGCCTGCTTCTGGTGGCCGCTTCGGCTTCTGCGGGAGAGGTCTTCAACGCCATCAAGTCCGCCAAGAGCATCCATTGCGGCGTAAGCACCGGCGTCCAGGGCTTTTCCGAGCGCGGTCCCGACGGGCGCTGGCGCGGCCTGGACGTGGACTTCTGCCGGGCCGTGGCCGCCGCCGTGCTGGGAGACCCGGAAAAGGCCGCCTTCAAGCCCCTGCCCAGCCTGGCCCGCTTTCCGGCCCTGATGAGCGGAGAGATCGACCTGCTGGCCCGCAACACCACCTGGACCCTGAGCAGGGAAAGCGGCATGGGAGTCAGCTTCGTCGGTCCGTTGCTGTTCACCCGGCAGGGGGTGATGGTGCGCAAGGCCGACGGGTTCCGGCGTCCCGAGGACCTCAGCGGCGCGGTCGTGGCCGTGGTCAAGAATTCCACCCAGGAAATCGGTCTGGACTTCTGGTCCACCATCAAGAGCATCCGGTCGAAAAATCGCTTCTTCGACAGCAACGAACTGGCGCTGGAAAGCTATCTCAAGGGCGAATGCCAGGGATTGGCCAGCGACGTGTTCCTGCTGGAGGCCATGCGACACCACGCCCCGGACGGCGCGGACAAGCACATGATTCTTGTCGAAAACAATTCCATGGCCCCCCTGTCGCCGGCCGTGCGCAGCGGCGACCGGAAGTGGCTGCTCGCCGTGCGGGCCGTGTGGGCCTGCCTGCTTCTGGCCGAGGAAATGGAGCTCACCCAGGCCTCCTTCGCCGACGCGGCCGCGCCCACGCCCATGCGACTGCGATTCAACTCCCGCACGGACTCCGTGGCCAAAAGCCTGGGATTGGAGCCGGGCTGGGCCGCCCGGGCCGTGGCGGCCGTGGGCTCCTACGGCGAAATGTTCGAGCGCAACCTGGGGTCGGGCAGTTCCCTGCACCTGGAACGGGGGCCCAACCGGCTCTGGTCCAAGGGGGGACTCATGATTCCCCCGCTGTTCTAGGGGACTCCCGCCATGTTCGAACCGCAAGCCCTGGTCGTTTATGTGGTTTTCGCCCTGGTCATCGGCGGCATCGCCCTCAACCTGGCGGATATGACCCTGCTCGCCCTGCTGGGGATCTGCGTCCTCAGCCTGGGCGGGCTGGTCACCCCGGCGGACGTGTTCAACGCGGTCAAGACCTCTTCGGGATCGCTCTCCCTGCTCTTCGGCGGCATGGTGGTGGCCCGGGTGCTCACGCCCACCGGCGTGTTCGACAACCTGGGGGCGCGCTTTCTCAAGCTCACCCGGGGAGATGGCAGGCGCTTTCTTTTGCTGCTCACGGCCATGACCGCGGGGGTCTGCGCCGTCTTGCCGAACGCCACCGCCGTCATCCTCATCGCCCCCATCGTGGTGCGGGTCTGCCGGGAACTGGAAATCGACTTCGTCGGTCCGCTCCTCCTCACGGCCATCGTCAGCAACGCCGCCGGCCTGCTCACCCTGGTGGGCGATCCGGCCACCTTTCTTGTGGGCCAGACGGCGGGCATGACCTTTGTCGACTACCTGAAACACATGTCCCCCGGAGGCGTGCTGACCATCCTGGCGACCGTCCCCCTCATGCCCGTGCTCTTCGGCCAGGCCTGGCGGACCAGGCGCGAACCTCCCTCCGATCTTCAGCCCGTTCCGGTGGCCCGCCCGGGCTTCTGCCTGATGGCCCTGGGCGCCCTGGCGGTCATGGTCGCGCTGTTTCTGGTCGGCGAGGCCATGCCCAACCCCATCGTACCGCCCGCCGCCGCCATCATCGGCGCGAGCCTGGCCCTGCTCGCCCTGCACGTGACCAAATACGAACCCATCGAAAACATCTTTCGCGACGTGGACTGGCGAACGCTCATCTTCATCTTCTGCATGATGTGCTTTGTGGAAGAAATCACCAAGACCGGCATCATGAGCGCCCTGTCCCGCACGCTTCACACCGGACTGGGCGACAACGTGCTCCTGGCCTCCCTGGTGCTCCTGGCGGCCCTGGGCCTGGTGTCGGGCTTTCTGGCCAACATCCCCGTGGTGGCCGCGGCCATCATCTTGGCCAAAGGCTACCTGGTAATGGCCCGAGTGGCCCCGGAAGCGGCCATGGCCTACGGCTTTTCCGACTGGCCCCCCGCCACGCTGCCGATCTTCGCCGGCATGATGTTCGGCGGCACCCTGGGCGGCAACGCCACGCTCATCGGCTCCTCGGCCACCCTGGTTGCCGCCGGCATCTGCGCGGCCCAGGGCCGGCCGATAAGCTTCGCGGCCTTCATGCGCTATGGCGTGCCCCTGGCCTTCGTCCAGCTTGCGGCCGCCGCAGCCTACATCTGCTTCCTCGCCCGGCTGTCGCCCTAACAGCCTGTTGAAAACTCCTTGCTGGCTGCGTTGCTGCGAAAAACCCAAACCCTCAACGGATGCCAACTACCCTTCGGGCTTGACTTTTTCTCGCGCCTTGCCAGCACATTTTGTAACAAGCTGCACGAATCGACTGTTTCAACGCGCAGCTAACGGCCCGCCCAAAAGTCGATTCGTGCAGCCCCTCCACGCAAAGCCCGCCCCGGGCTCGTCGAAAACGGATCGAATTTTTTTTCGTTTCCAAACATATTTTCCGCCATTCCCGATGGCCACGCAAAAGGCCCGGAAGCGCGTTCGCGCCCCCGGGCCTGACACCGCGACGACTCCCGGTCACAAGGTCCGTTCGTCGTACCGGGGAGTTACCCCTCGTTTTGCATTTTCTCCCAGCGCTGCATCCACTTGGCGCGATCCTGACGCTCCTTGGCCTCGAAGGCGTCGACCTTGGCCAACTGCTCGGGAGTGGCGATCTTGCGCACCGCGCGCAACATTTCCGCCCGCTTGACCACCATCCGCGACACGGTTTCCGCACCCTTCATGACCTGGGCCTTGAGGGCGCTCTCCGACACGGAAGCGTCCTTCATCATGGCCCGAAGCTCCTGATGCTGCTGGATCATTGCTTTGCGAAACGGAGCGATGTCCTTGCGAAAGTTGTCCACCAGGACATCGAGCTGTTTGTTCTGCTCTTCGGAGAACAACATTTTGTAGGCTTTCACGCCTCCGCCGAAGTCCGGACCGTGCCCTTTCGCCAGCGCTCCTTGCGGAACAGCGGCAACCAACAGACAAAACAGACAAACCACTATGGACAATTTACCCATGTGACAACTCCTTGCGGGGATTTGTCGGGTAGTCGTCCGAAAACGCGTTCCGGTTACAGTGCGCGCGCACCAGGGGCACGCAACGCGACGTTTTCCCGGCCCGCCTCTTCAGGTCGTGACGTTGAGCGTTCCCGCCCGCGCGGAAGTCCCGGCCAGGCCCGTCCCCTGGGCCGTCAGGGTCGTATCGTCGTTGTTGCGATATCTGAAAAGGGCTCGCCGGGTGGCGTTTTGGGCCCGAACAATGCCGGCCAACTCGCGCCCCGTGACAAAGCCGTCCTCCGCCGCCTCGGCGATGAGGTCGTCGTTGGCCGCGATCTTGGTTTCCAGTTCCCGCTGTTCGTCGGCGGTGATCCGGCCGGAGTCCAAGCCCTTTTGCATGCGTTCTTCCAACATGTCCTGGCGCAGCTGGGCCACGCCGAGAAGATACGAGCCCAGTTCCGACAAATATCCGTCCGAACTCGTCTTCCCGGACCCTTGTCCGCGCGACGAGCCCTCGTCGTAGCCCGTCTCTTCCATCAGGATGTCGTCATAGCCCGTATCGCCCGTCGCGGAGTCGGAAACCGCGGCCCCGCCCTCGCGGCTCACGGAGTCGATGGTCTGCCGTCCCGATTCGCCGCGCGCGCGACGACCGCCGCGCCCGGTCTCGGACGCGCCGTCATCCGACCGGGAGTGCGTCCGCATGGCCCTGGCGAAACCGGTCTCGCTTGCGGAATCGGTCTTTTCGGTGGCGCGGTCGTGACTGTCCGTCCGTTCGTTTTGTTGAACGGACCGGCTCCGGCTCGGCTTCGCCTCCTGCGCGGTGGAGCGCTTGGCCTGGGACGTCTGGCCGCCCTGGAGCATCGCCCCGATGTTCGAGGAGCCCGACCCGGACCGCGCGTCTTGCACCGTATTCATATATCGCCCTCCTTTCCTCCGCTGAGCGTTCCGGCAGGGATTTCCCACCGAAACCGCAACGCCCGATATCGTGCAACACCCTTGCCATGGGACGATATTTCCCACAGACGATGCGCTTGCGACAAAGAACCTCTCGCGACCGGCTTTTCTCCCCTCCGGTGACGAAAGCGTTTTGACGCCCACGCGGCAAAGTCCGCCTGGACTTTTGCACGGCCCGGTGGTTAATCAGTCCGAGCCTGTGGACGGCCCACGCGTCCCAGGCGGGCGTTTTTTCGATTCCAAGAGGATTCAGAGGCATGACTGACGCCGACAAGAGCCCTGACGCGCCCGGCCCGGCCGCCATCACGGTCTCCCGCAAGGACGGGGCGGTGGTGGCCACCGTTTCCGGGGCCTGGATCATGACCGGCAGCCTGCCCGACACGCGCCCCATCGTGCGCGCCGTGGCCGGAGCCGCCGGGGCCTCGGCCCTGCGCTTCGAGGCCGGCGGACTTTCCGGCTGGGACAGCCGCTTTCTCTCCCTGTGCCGATCGCTGTGCGCGGCCGCGCGCCAGGCCGGCCTGGCCTGCGACCTGGAAGGCCTGCCCGAGGGCGTTCGCTCCCTGCTCGACCTGGCCGACAAGGTGCCCGAGCGCAAGGGCGCGGCCCAGGCCAAAACCAGCGAAGCGTTTTTGGCCCGCGTGGGCGACTGGGCGCTTTCCGTATGGAGCGCGCTGCCCAGCGTGCTGGAATTCCTGGGCGACACCACGTTGGCCTTCGTCAGCCTGGTCAAAGGCCGGGCCGTGTTCCAGACTTCGCAACTCACCACCCTGATTCTGCGCGTGGGCGCGCAGGCCCTGCCCATCGTTTCGCTCATCAGCCTTCTGGTGGGGCTCATCCTGGCCTTCGTGGCCTCGATCCAGTTGCGACAGTTCGGAGCCCAGATCTACGTGGCCACCATCGTGGGCATCGCCATGGTCCGAGTCATGGGGGCCATCATGACCGGCATCATCATGGCCGGACGCACCGGGGCCGCCTTTGCCGCGGAAATCGGCGCCATGCAGGTCAACGAGGAAGTGGACGCGCTGACCACCTTCGGCTTTTCCCCCACGGAATTTCTGGTCATGCCGCGCGTTCTGGCCCTGGTGCTCATGATGCCGCTTCTTTGCCTCTACGCCGACCTCATGGGGGTGCTCGGCGGGTTCCTCGTGGGCGTCGTGATGCTTGGCATCACCCCGGCCCAATACATGTCCCAGACGTTTTCCTCCATTCCCCTGCCCAATCTCTGGATCGGCCTGGTGCACAGCACGGTGTTCGGCGTGCTGGTGGCCCTGGCCGGCTGCTACCAGGGCATACGCTGCGGACGCAGCGCCATGGCCGTGGGACAGGCCACCACCGCGGCCGTGGTGTCGGGAATTCTGCTCATCGTCATCGCCACGGCCATCATCACCTGGCTGTGCAACATCATGGGAGTGTGACGCCTCGTGTCCGAGTCCTGCGCCCAAACCCCGACCCCGCGCATCGTCGTACGCGACCTGACCATGGCCTACGGCGACTTCGTGCTCATGCGGGACCTGAATTTCACCGTCAACCGGGGAGATATCTTCATCATCATGGGTGGCAGCGGCTGCGGCAAGAGCACCCTGCTGCGCATGCTGGTGGGGCTCAAAAAACCGGCCAAGGGACACGTGCTCTACGGCGGCCGGACCGACCTCTGGGCCTGCGACGAGGAAAAACGGCGTTCGCTGCTGCGCGGCACGGGCATTCTTTTCCAGAGCGGGGCGCTGTTCAGCTCCATGACCCTGGCCGAGAACATCGCCCTACCCCTGCACCAGTACACCAAACTCTCCGCGGCCGAGGTGCGCGACCTGGCCTCGCTCAAGCTGGCCCTGGTGGGCCTAGCCGGGTTCGAGGACTACTACCCCTCCCAGATCAGCGGGGGCATGTGCAAACGCGCCGGTCTGGCCCGGGCCATGGCCCTGGACCCGGACATCCTCTTCTTCGACGAGCCCTCCGCCGGACTGGACCCGGTGAGCGCCCACCTGCTGGACGAACTCATTCTCGAACTGCGCGACAGCCTGCAGGCCACCTTCGTGGTGGTCACCCACGAGCTGGCCAGCATCTTCGACATCGGCAACAATTCGGTCTTTCTGGACGTGGACTCGCGCACCATGACCGCGAGCGGCGATCCCAATTTCCTGCTGCAACACTCCACCGATCCCACCCTGCGCCACTTTCTGACCAGGGGCCGGGAATAGCCGGCCAAACAAGGAGCGCGCCGTGAGTCAAACGTCGAACAAAACCCTTATCGGCCTTTTCGTGCTGGGAGCGGCCGCCCTGTTGGTCGTCGCACTGGCCGTGTTCAGTTCGGGCATGTTCTTCGCCAAACAGTTCGAATGCGTGCTCTACTTCGACAGCTCGGTCTCCGGCCTGGACGTGGGCTCCCAGGTGCTGTTTCGCGGTGTGCCCGTGGGTTCGGTCAAGGCCATCAGCATCCGCACCGATCCCAGTCAGCTCAAGTTTTCCATACCGGTGCTCATCGAACTGACCGGCGGCAAGGTCAGCGTGGGCCCCATGGGCAAGATCAAGGACCGCGACAGCCTGCTGGGCGTCAAGAAGATGGACCCGGACGAACTCATCAAGGCCCTCATCGCCAAGGGGCTGCGCGCCCAACTCGTGACGCAAAGTTTCGTCACCGGGCAACTGGCCATCTCCCTGGACCTTTTGCCCGACAAGCCCCTGCGCCTGCGCGGTGACGGCTCCATTCCCGAAATTCCCACCATCCCCTCCCAGTTCGAGGAGGTGACCCAGACCCTCAAGAGCCTGCCCCTCAAGGAACTGGTCTCGCGGTTGAGCAACGCCGTGGGCGGCATCGACGCCCTGGTCAACTCGCCCCAGGCGGCCCAGATCCCGGCCCGGCTCGACTCCACCCTCGAAGCCGCCACCAGCCTGCTCAACGACACCAGGGAAAAAGTGAACGTGCTTTCCAAAAATCTGGACCAGGCCGTGCAACGCTACTCCGATCTGGCCGGCAACCTGGACCAGCGCTCGGACAAGCTTTCCTCGAGCGCCCGCAAGTCCCTGGAGGCCCTGGACCAGTCGCTGTCCGAAGGGCGCCAGGCCATGAGCAAGTTCCAGAAGGTGGTCAGCCCGGAGTCGCCCTCCGTGGTTCAACTCAACAAGGCCATGGCGGAAATCGCCCAGGCCGCCAAGTCCATCCACGCCCTGGCCGACTACCTGGAACGCCATCCTGAAGCGCTTATCCAGGGCAAGGGCGCTCCCGGCAGGAGGTAACCGTGTTCATGTCGTCCCCCAAGCGTCTTTCCCCCCGGCTGGCCATGTGCCTGCTGCTGGTTTCGCTCCTGGCTTCGGCCTGCGGCAGGAGCGCGCCGACCCACTTCTATTCCCTGACCGAGCCCCAGGCCGCCGAAAAGCCCAGGCCGGCCGGCCCCTGCCTGGCCCTGGGCGTGGGGCCGGTGGAGCTTCCTCCCTACCTCGAACGCACGCAGATCGTCACCCGGGGCCAGGGCAACCATATGAAGCTGGCCGAATTCGACCAATGGATCGAACCCGTGCAGGCCAACTTCACGTCCGCCCTGCAAGACGCCCTTGCCGCCCGCATCTGCGCCGAGCCCATGGTGGGCTATCCCTGGCCCGACGACGTGACCCCGGATCGGCGCATCGCCGTGCGGGTGCGCCAGTTCGACGGCGTGCTGGGACAGACGGCCGTGTTGCGCGCCGACTGGTCCGTGGCCGACAAGGAAGGCAAGGTGCTTGTCTGGCGCACCTCCACCCTGAGCGAACCCTGCGCCAGCGCCGAGTATTCCGCCCTGGTGGCCGCCCAAAGCCGTCTCGTAGCCAGGCTGGCCGACGAGATGGTCAAGGTCTTGCCCGGCGCGGGAAAGTGAACGCCTGAAAAATTCAAGCGGAAAGCGAAAAAGGCCGTTCCGACGGGATCACAATCCCCGGAACGGCCTTTTTCGCGCCCACAAACCGACGCGCAAGGGCAAACACGGTCAGGCTTGGCGTTTGGTCAACTTGGCCAAATAGGCGTAGCCGCGTCCCACGCTGTCCAGACGCAGCTCGGCCCGGCCTTCCCGGTGCATGGCCTCCAGGTGTTCGAGCAGTTCGGGCCGATGGCGAACGCCGAAAAGTTCCAGCCACTTGCTGAGCATGCCGGCGAACCAGCGAGGCAAGCCGCGCTGGTCCCAGAAATCCACCACGGCCAGGGTGCCGCCCACGCGAAGGGCGTTCCATCCGGCCTCCAGAACCTCCTTCCAGTTGCCGGTCATGGAGAGCATGTAGGAAAAATACACGACGTCAAAGGGCAACCGGCGGCTGAAGTCTTCCAGGGGGTCCAGGTCCTCGCCCATTTTCCGGGCCAGTTTGATGCGTCCGTCCGTGCCGGCCCGTTTGAGTTTGGCCTGGGCCGTGGCCAGCATGCGCTCCGAGGCGTCCAGACCGCACAGGGTCAGGCCCGGCCGCATGGCGTTCAGCTTGAGCAGGTTACGCGCCGTGCCGCAGCCCACTTCCAGGACCGCGTCGCCGATGCGCACGGGAAGTTCTTCCAGCAGGGCGTCGCGCCCCAGCAGATAAAAACGCCTGGTGACGTCGTAGATGTGGCGTTGCGGGCCATACATCCGGTCCATTTGCAGGGCGTGTTCCATGGGTCACCTCGCCAGTCGGTAAAGATGAAAACCGCCGTAGATGCCGGAGCGATCCCGCGCGTGCAGGGCGCGCGAGAGGGCCTTTTCGTAGAGGAACGCCCGGCGCAGGTCTTTGGGAAGCGCCGTCTCCACCGGGGAGGCGGCCCCGGCGGTGCGAAAGATCACCCGGGCTCCGGGTCTGGCCGTGCGAACGATTTTTTCCCACAACCCGGCCACGGCCGCGGGCGACATCCAGTCCTGCGAATCCAGCAGCACATACCGGTCCAGACTGGCGTCCGGTCGGGAGTCCAGAAACGCATCCAGGGATGTCAGGGTCAGGCTGACCCTGTTCGCGCGTTGCTTGATGCCGCAAAAGTTGTCTTTATGCAAGTAGTCCGGCACGCCGTGTCGGTTTTTCACGTCGTAGCGTCTGGAAAAGGCCTGCCACGCGTACGGGTTGTCCCGCACGGGAAAGGCCGTGGCCAGGCGTTCGACCCTCGCGCGCAAGTCCTCGGCCACCGAGCCGGCGCATTCGCGTTTGAGGGCCTCGAACTGGCTGGGAGGGATGCCCAGGCTGAAGACCGAAAACGAAAACCGGGAAAGCAGCCGGACCACCGGGTGGAGCAACAGAGGCTCGATCTCGGACCGGTAAATTTCGCGTTGTTCCCGCAGGGATGTGGCGGCCAGCAGCCGGGCCGGGTCTTTTCCCAGCAGCCGGCACAGGCCCGAGAGCAACCGCAGAAACGACCCCATGCGCGCGTGGTCGTAGAGGCCTCGGGAAAACAGGCTGATCCGTCTGGCCGCGCCGGGGACGGGTCGGGCGTCCCAGTACGCGCGCGTGTCGTGGGGCAGGCTGGGCCGGATAGCGTTCTCGTAGGCCTCCAGGTTGGCGGGCTGGTCGGCTTGGCCGAAAAAGCGAAAAAACTGGTCGTGTGAGGGCAGGCGCCGGACCGCCGCGACTTTCAATCGACTCAGATGCAGATGGTGGTGATTGAGGTCCACGGCGGCCACTTCTTCGGGATCGGCCATGAGATAATGGAGAATATTGCAGCCGCCCGAGGCGATGGTCAGCACCCGGTGGCCCGGCCCGAGGGCCATGGCTTCCACGTCCACGCGGGGGTCTTCCCATATCTGGTTGTAGACCATGCCGGAAAACCAGGAACAAAACAGGCCTTCCAGGACTCCCCGGGACGAAAAGGCGGGACTGCGACGCACCGCGGACTTGAGCAGTCCGCTGGAAACTTGGCTCATGGTATCCTCTTGACGAAAGAACGGCCGGATTGGTTACGGCCAAGCTACCGTCGCAACATGACGCCTGGGCGTCGGGCTGGCGTCAATCGTCGCGGGGCGTCACGGAAAAACGCTTTCGGACCGCCCTGGCCGCAAAACCCGTTCGCCCCCTGCGAAGCCTTTGACCACAAATTTACAAAAGAGTAAAATACTCATCATGAACACGCCGCAACCGCTCATCGGTCTGACCGCCAAGACCCGCCCCGCCGCTTCCGATTCCGTGTACAGCCGGGGGCAATTTCAGGATTTCGTCTATCGTCTCTACGCCCGGGCCGTGCTCGCCGCGGGAGGGTTGCCTGTTGTGCTGCCGGCCTGTCTCTCCGAGGACGAGTCCCGTCAGACTGTGGACCGGCTCGACGGGCTTCTGCTCACCGGCGGCGAAGGCGACCTGGACCCGGCCCGCTACGGCAAGCCCGGAGACGGTCGCGCCTGCGATCCCGACCCGGCCTGCGACGCGGCCGAACTGGCCGCCCTGGACCGCGCCCTGGACCTGGGGCTCCCGGTCTTGGGCATCTGTCGGGGATTGCAGTTGGTCAACGTGTTCTTCGGCGGCGACCTCCACGTCCATCTGCCGGACGACCGTCCCGGCTCCATTCTCCACGAGCAGGACCGGCCCATCGAAGCCTCCACCCACACGGTGGACGTGGCCCCGGGTTCCTTGCTTGCCCGCTTGACCCGATCCCCTGGCCTGCGCGTCAACAGTTTTCACCATCAGGGTGTGGATCATCTGGGGTACGGCCTTGTCGTCACGGCCGCCGCCCCGGACGGGTTGCCCGAAGCCCTGGAGTTGCCGGAACACCCTTTTCTGTTGGCCGTGCAGTGGCACCCCGAGGGGCTGTATCGGCATGACCCCGGTGCCTTGGCCCTGTTCCAGGGGCTGGTGCGAGCGTGTCGGGAGAGGATGGTGGGAGAGGCAAGAGTGAGGTGAGACGGCGAAAGCTAGGCGAGAGTTGGGGGAGAGTTGGGGGAGAGTTGGGGGAGGAAACTTTTGTGAACAAAAGTTTCCTCCCCCAAACCCCCTCCTTCAAAAAACTTCAGTTTGTGCTCGGAATTGAGCGGGGATATTCAGCAGGCGGCGCAAGGTGAAGGATGGGGAAAAGAAGCCGGGTGCCGGCCTGGGTCGAAAAAAAAGGCCGGGAAAGCAGTTGTGCGCTTTCCCGGCCGTGTGCGTTCAGACGATTCGTTTACGGTTTGGACTTGGGCTCGTGGGTCGGAACCTCGGACTCCGGCCTTGCGGGTGTGTCGGTCCCTTCGGGCTGCTCCGTCGGGGCCTGCCCCGGCGTCGCAGCCGCGTCCTCGGAGTCGGACGTGGAAGACCTGGACTCGTCGGCAGGTTTGGTCGCCTCGGACTTCGGCGCCTTGTCGTCCGTCCCCTCCCCCCCCGGCGGCGAAGTCGATTCCGATGCGGAACTTTCGCCCTCGGGCGAGGTCGGTAGGGCCCGTTCCGAGGCACTCGCCGCGTCAGTCCCGCCGCCGGAAGATTCCGCTGCGCCGTCTGCCGGAGGCGCGTCGGACGGAGGCGTGTCGGACGGGGGCGTGTCCGTGGGAACGGGCAGGTTTTCGTCCGTCTTGGGGCTTTTGCGTTTGCCGAAAAAGTGCGCCACCCAGATGCTGATCTCGTAGAGCGCCACCATGGGGCAGGCCATGAGCAACTGGTTCACCACGTCCGGCGTGGGCGTGAGCACGGCCGCCACAATGAAAATGATGACGATGGCCCACCGTCGTTTGTTGCGCAGTCCGCGCGAATCCACAATTCCCAGCCTGGCCAGAAAGAAAATGAACACCGGCATTTCGAAGATGACCCCGAAAGCCAAGAGCAGGGAAAGAGCGAAGGAATAGTAGTCCTTCAGGTTGGGCATGAGGGTGACGACTTCCGAGGCGTAGTTGGCCAGGAACTTGAACCCGAAGGGGAATACGATGAAATAGCCGAAGCACGCCCCGGAAACGAAACACAAGGCGGTAAAAAAGCCCACCGGAATGAGCAGGCGTCGTTCCTCCTCGTAGAGTCCCGGCGAAATAAAGCGCCAGATCTGCACGAAGATGTACGGGCTGGTAAGGAAAATGCCGGCCACGAAGGCTGCCTTCATGGAGACGAAAAGCGGCTCGGTCAGGCCGGTGCCGATGACTTGGCTTTTGGCCGGCAGCACCGCGTTGAGCGGGTGCAGCAGGATTTCCAGAATCTCCTTGGCGAAGGCGAAGCACACCAGAAAACCCACCACCGCCGCGACGATGCAGCGAATGAGGCGGGTTCTGAGTTCCTCCAGGTGGTCGATAAGGGTCATCTCGTGACCCGGCCCCTGGGGGGTGGGAATGGGACTCACGCCGCGCTGCCCTCGGCGGCGTCGGGTTGACTGCGGTTCAGGGCGTCCAGGCCGGTGCCCAAATCCACCAGGATCGGACTGGCCACGAAGATCGAAGAATATGTGCCCGTGACGATGCCGATGATCATGGCCAAGGAGAAGTCGCGCATCACGCTGCCCCCGAACAGGAACAGGCAGACCACGGCCAGCAAGCTGGTGCCCGACACCAGCAGGGTGCGCGACAGGGTCTGGTTGACGGCTTCGTTGATCACCTGGGCCATGGGTTTGCCGTCGCCGTGCCGGAAATTCTCACGGATGCGGTCGTAGACGATGATGGTGTCGTTGAGCGAATAGCCCAGAATGGTGAGCAACGCGGCCACGATGGTCAGGTCGAACTCGATATTGAACAACGAAAAGATGCCCACCGTGATCATGATGTCGTGTATGTCTGCCAGCACCGCTCCCAGGGCGAACTTGAGCTTGAGCGCCCAGCACAGGAGCAGGGTCACCGCCAAGGCCGCCAGAATGAGGTAGGCCGTGGGCACGCCCAGTTTGGCCAGGGCCCAGGAGCAGGTCCACAGGCCGCCGGCCATGGCCCCGGCCGCCAACCAACGTTGTTCGAACCGGCCGGAAATGTAGATGGCGATGAGCAACACGGCGTAATACACCGCGTTGAGCGCCCCGGCGCGTAGGTCCGCGCCGACCTTGGGGCCGACCATCTCCACGCGTTGCACGTCGTAATTTTTGTCGCCGAAGGCCTTGCGCAAGGCCGTGTCCACCGTGGAGCGCATGGTATCGAGCGCGTCGCCGTGTTCCGAGGCCCTGATAAGGAAGGTGTTGTCCTTTTCCTGTCCCAGGCGTTGCACCACCAGGTTCGGCAGTCCGGCCTCGTCCAGCGGGGCTTTTATTTTTTGCGGCGCCACGGGAGCCGTGAACTTCACCTGAATGGTCATGCCCCCGGCAAAGTCCACCCCGTAGCGGGGACCACCCTTGGCCACCAGCGAAACCACACCGGCCAGCACGAGCAATATGGAGAAACAATAGGCTATCTTGCGAAAACGCATGAAGTCGATATTGATGCCGGGTTTTATCAGCTCAAATCCCATGGGCCCCCCAATGGCGAGAGTTCGCGCCCAAGCGGCGCAAGAGCAGTGATTTCGGATTTTTCGCAGGCCTTGTCAAGGCGAACGCCCGGACAGAGGCGTTCCACCGGTCGCACCGTCCGCGCTCCCCGCCCTCGGCCACGACGACTCGTCGTCGCCAAGCGGGGGCGGCTGGGCCACTGCCGGCGCTGGACGCGCCTTTCCGACCGGGCATCTTCTTCAGCCCCCGCACGCGCGGACGCCATTTTGAGCGCCTGACGCAAGATAAGGTCGTCGCCCTTCTGCCCCCGCACGTGCGGACGCCATGCTCCGGCCACGTTCGTTTGCCACGCAATTCGGCGTCACCCCCCGCGGCGTGTACGCCGTTTCACCTTCCCCCGGGCAGCGCCCAGCTTTTGGCGTTCACGCCCCGCGCATGCGGACGCCGTGCGGTCGACCCGGGACGACTCTTGCCCGGTACCGTTCACGCCCCGCACATGCGGACGACGCCGTATTGGGAAAGACCCGGTTCGTTCACGCCCCACGCATGCGCACGCCGTTGCGACGCGGCGTGAACGCCTCACACCGGCACGCAAACGGAACCATGTCGTTCACGCTCCGCGCGAACAGATTAAAGGAGGGGGAGAACGCTTCCGGTCAGCCCTTTTTGCCGGCCTTTTTGGCCGAGTCCTTGGCGGACGGAGAGGAGCCGCTTTTGCCGGGCGGATTCGAGGCCTTGGAAACGGGAAGACGCGCGGGAGTCTTGACCACGCGCCTCGATGGCGTGATGCGTTCCGTCAAATCAGGACGCGGACTGATGCCGCGAAAGTCCTGCGCCGCGCTGCGCGGTTCGTAGGGAGCGACCGGGACGATACGCATGGGCTCAACCAATCGGGTCATGGCCATGACGCCGCCGGCCGAACAGATTTGCCCCCCCTTCACGCACAGAGCCACGAAGAGGGAGACCAACACGAGAATCTTGACAAAATAGATATTCATTTCAGACCTCTGGAATATCCCAACCCATCGGGAGTTCCACTGGCCAAGTGGTTACACCCGGCCCCGACGTTTGACAAGTTCGATGCCCTCCCTCGGGGCGGTCGCGGTCCCTCCCCCTCGCGAAAAAGCCCGTCCCGCCTGGCTTGCGGCGAACGAGCTTTTTTTTGCAAATCCCGCATTGCGACCCCGCCCAACGCGCCGAAAACGCCCGCAGGGCTCGAAACTGCCGGACGAACGTGGCGTTTTCACGCCCGTTCCGTGACATCCGGGGCCTTTCCTCTCGCTCCGCACAGGGGACATCCCTGCAGTCGCAGAGGACGTTCCAGCCTGCAGGACGCCAGCAGGGCGTCATCGCGAAAGATCGTGTCCACGGGACCGTCGGCGGCCACCCGGCCGGACCTGAGCACAATGGCCCGGGTGCACAGGTCCAGGGCCATGTCCAGGTCGTGGGTGGCCAGAATTTTGGTATGATCGAAGGTGCGCAACAGATTGATGAGCCCCCGGCGCGACACGGGGTCCAGGTTGGCGCTGGGCTCGTCCATGACCAAAACGTCCGGCCAGACGGAGAGCACGCTGGCAATGGCGGCCAGACGTTTCTCTCCGCCGGACAGGCGGTACGGCGGACGGTCGGCCAGGGCCTCGGCGCCCACCATGGCCAGGGCCTTTCGCACTCTGGCCCGCACCTCGTCTTCGGGCAGGCCGAGGTTTCTGGGGCCAAAGGCCACGTCCTCGGCCACGCTGGAAAGGAAAAGTTGGTCGTCCGGGTCCTGAAACACCAGTCCCACGCTGCGGCGCACGGTTTCCAGCGTGCCCGGGGTCACGGGCGTCTCGCCCACGCGCACCTCGCCCGAAGACGCCAGCAGGCACCCCGCAAAGTGCAACAGCAGAGTGGACTTGCCCGAACCGTTGGCCCCCACCACGGCCACGGACTCCCCGTGCACCACCCGGAAACTGACCCCGCACAGGGCTTCGCCGCCGCCGGGATAGGCGTACGTCAAATCGCGCGCTTCAACCAAATGGTGACTCACCGAAAACCTCCCAAGGCCAGACGGCCGACCAGAAGGGAAAGGTCATAGGTCCTGGCCAGGACCAGCCCCGCGCAGACGCCGGCCACCAGCACCGTGTCGCGCAGTCGCCAACGCGCGCGTTCGGGCAGGGGAACCTGTCCGGTAAATCCCCGGCAGAGCATGGCCTGGTGCACCCGCCTGGCGCGCCCCAGGCTTCGCAGGAGCAACTGTCCCAACAAGGCGGCGTACACGCCCAGGCCCAACCCCCTGCCGCCGAAACTGCGCAACTGTCTGGCCCGGCTCATCCGCGCCCCCTCCTCGGCCAGAACGAAGGCGAACCGGTACAAGAGTCCGAGTTGCACCACAAAGGCCCTGGGGGCGTACAGCCCGGAAAGCCCCGCGCAGACGCGGTCCATGCCCAGACCGGCGGCCAAGGCCAAGGCCGCCCAGGTGGTGAGCGCGAAACGCAAAAGAATGGAAGCGAACGACACCATCCCCCCGGTCACGGCATACGAGCCCAGATACAGCACCGTTCGGGTGTCCAACCAGAGGTTGGCCGCCCCGACCAGGGCCGCGAACGGCAGGGCCGCGCCCACGCGGGCCAGCAGGAACCCTGCGGACACCCCGCTCAAGCGTCCCAGCACCAGCGGAAAAACCGCAAGCGGCATCAAAGCCGCGAGCGACTGGGCGTCATACGATACCACCACCGCCGCGAATCCCAGCACGCACAGCACCAGCGCCCGGGGATCGAAATCCCTCAGGGCGTTCTCCCGACGACCGGCCTCGTCAAAGGTGCGCAGCCCGTGCAGGGCTCGGTCCAGAGCGTTCATGGCAGGGTATTACGAATTTTATCCATGTAACATGAAATGTGGTTGACTTCTTAAATTTTATACCACAGCATATTTCCGGTCAACAGCCCGCAACACACCACCACAGCAGGAGGGCTTGTCATGCACATGGCCGACGCCTTGATTTCACCCGCGATCGGCGGCACGTTCTGGGTCGTCTCCGCCTCCACTCTGGCTTTCGCCTCCAACCGCCTGGGCAAACAGGCCCAAAGTCCGGCCGCGCCGCTCATGGGCGTCATGGGGGCCTTCGTCTTTGCGGCGCAGATGATCAATTTTTCCATTCCCGGCACGGGATCGAGCGGACACTTGGCCGGCGGCCTGCTCCTGTCCGTTCTTCTCGGGCCGCACGCCGCCTTCATCACCATGGCCTCCATTCTCACGGTCCAGTGCCTGTTCTTCGCCGACGGAGGACTCTTGGCCCTGGGCTGCAACCTCTTCAACATGGGCTTTCTCTCGTGCTACGTGGCCTACCCGCTGATCTTCAAGCCCCTGGCCGGGAACTCGCCCTCCGGCGGCAAGCTCACCCTGGCCTGCGTCACGGCGTCCGTGCTGGGGCTGGCCATGGGCGCGGCCTGCGTGGTGGCGCAAACCACCCTTTCCGGCATCTCGGACCTGCCGGTGGGTCCCTTCGCCGCCCTCATGCTGCCCATCCACCTGGCCATCGGCCTTGTGGAAGGTCTGGTCACCGCCGGCGTGCTCAGCTTCGTGCGCCGAGCCGAACCGGAACTCCTGGCCGGAGACCATCACGCCGCCAAGCCCCTGGGCACCCACGGCAAGACCGTGGCCGGCTTGGCCGTTGTGGCCCTGCTCGTGGCGGGCGGCCTCTCCTGGTTCGCCTCGTCCGACCCTGACGGGTTGGAGTGGTCCATGAAGGGCCTGACCGGCAAGACCGAGATCGAAGCCCCGGAATCCGGCATGCACTCCACCGCGGCCAAGATTCAGGAAAGCACGACCGTTATGCCCGACTATGCCTTCAAGGCCGAAAAGAAGGAAGCCCCGACCGAACATAATGGAGCCGCGGCCGAACAAACCATGGCCCCGGCCGAGGAAGCCAAGCCCTGGCCCGACCCCTCGGCCGCCACATCCCTGGCCGGCGTGGCCGGCGGCGGCATCACCCTGGCCCTGGCCGCCGGCATCGGCATGCTCGCGGGGCGACGGAAGTTGAAGAGGGAAGAATAAGACACTCGAAAACCGGGTGAGGACGGTCTTTGCATCAAAGACGCCTCTCCAGAACATTTTCTCGGCTTCGCGTCGAACCAGGCGCGTTGCGAACGGACATCACCATCCCCTTCCCCTGAGGCCCGAGTCATGGCGAAAGCCTGGCCCGGGCCGTCTTGTTTCGAACCGGGCCGGGGTCAGGACGCTTTCACGCGGACAAAAGAGAGGAAAGCCCCAGTGACGCGGCGGTTTCCCGCGTGGGATGGCCTTCGGCGTCCAGACCGCGCAAGGCGTAGTACTTGGACCGGGCCAGGAGAAAGTCCTGGCGGGGAATGGGGCGCGCGTCCTGGTCCGCGCCTGAAGAGCCGGGCGCGGCGAACAGGCGCGCGGGCAGGTCGTCGTGTTGCGCCGAAAACCCCAGGCGAGCGAGCAGGATGCGTTCGCGGTAGCACACCCGCTCCCCCGAGGCGGCAAGCGACAGGGCCGAGGCCTCCACTCCGGTCACGGCCTGGAAAGCATGGGCGAATTCCTCCAGCGAGGCGGACAGCAGCGCCCGCGGACAGGCCGTCAGACACTCGGCGGCGGCCAGGGCGTCTTCGCTGTTCTTGATGATGCGGGCCTTTCCCTGAAACGTGAACCGGTCCGTGGACACCGGCTTGCGCAAGATTTCGTGGCTTACGGGATTGGCCCGGTCCTGCGTCGCGCCCAGGGTGGAGACGGCCATGGCCAGGGCCGCGCCGTAGGCCCCGCGCGGGTCCAGGGCGGGCGGTTCCAGGCCTTTGACGGTCATGTCGACCTCGGGACGGCGGCGCTCTTCGGCCAGGCTGGCCGCCCCCCGGGCGAGGGACGGCGCGCGGCCTCGGGCCATGTCGTCCAGCAGGGGCAAGACCTGGTCCGCAGCCAGGTCGCGGCCTTCCAACTCGGCGTGCGCGGCCAAGACGGCGGCCGCGCTCACCGGGTCCAGCCCCAGGTCCAGGCAGGCGCCGTGGGCGGCCACGGCAAGATCCAGGTCCGCCAGGCCGAGCAGGGCCGTAAAGTGGGACAGGGCGTCGCAGCCGGGCAGGAGCCGTCCGTCCGCCGCCCGCTGGGCGCACCCCACCGGGCAGTCGGAGCAGCCGGTCGAAACGCCGGAGAACTTCCGGTTCAGGGCCACCGCGCCCAACTCGGGGCCGTGCGCAAAGCGTGACGCCCGAAAGTTGCGCGTGGGCGTCATGCCCCGGGCGTCGAAGAGATCGAACAGGGCCGCCTCGCCGAACGAGGAAAACCCATGCCCCCCGGCCAGGGCCGGCGAGGCGGCGGTCAGGCGCAAAATATCCTCCCGGGCTGTTTCCAGGCCCGCCGGGTCGGCCACGTTCACCCTCCCGGAGCCTTTCACCGCCAGGTATTTGAGGTTCTTGGCCGCCAGGCACAAGCCCAGTCCTCCACGCACGGGGGCGCAGCCGTCCACCGAGATCCCGGCGAAGCGCACGCCGTTTTCCGCCGCCGGACCGGTGACGGCCACGGAGCCCGCCGCGCCCAGGGCGCGGAGCGCCTGGGAACAGGTCCGGCCGACCAAGTGGCTGGCGTCGTCGATTTCGGCCCGGCCATCCGTGACGCGCAGTCCAACGGGAACGTCGGCCCGTCCCGTGACCAGCACCGCGTCGAACCCGGCCCGCTTGAGCTGGACGCCCAGGCTGGCGCCGGTGGGCCAGTCGAAAAGCGCGCCGGTCAGGGGGGAGCGCGAGGCCAGGCGAGCCCGGCCGGAAAAGGGAACGCCCGTCCCGGTGAGGGGGCCGGCGGCCAGGACCACGGGCATGTCCGGGTGGTTCCACTCCAGAGAGATGCTCGGTGCGAGCAAATGTCCGACCAAGCCGCGCCCGCCGATCTCGCGGAGCAGGGTTTCCCGGTCCAGGGGCTCCGGGCGGGCCGTGCGGGCCGAAAGGTCCACGCGCAGGAGTTTTCCGGTCCAACCGTTCATGGGTCTCCTTGGCGCGCCGCCTGGCGACGCCGGCCCGGTTGTAGCCGCAGGCCTGGCCGGTTGCAAGGCGAGCCTAAAGATTCCCGCCGAGCAGTCCGATACGCTTTTTATGAAGATCGGTTCGACGCTCACCCAGTCCTCCCTGTTCGGACAGACCGCGACCACGCGCCTGTTCCAGGGCCAAATGGCCCTGGACACCAAGGCCGTGGACGGTTTCGCGCAGGAGTTGACCCGCCGGGCCCAGCAGGGAGCCGATCCGCAAACCTCCCAGACCGTGGACAATCAGGGCCTGACCCAGGCCATGACCGGAGCCGTGGACTGGGTGAAGGACACCCTGGGGTCCAACGCGGCCAGGGCGGTCATGGGCATCGTCATGGGCAGCGTGGGGAACGGGGCCCTGAGCGAGGAGTCGCTGGGCGACGGATTCGTCAAGGCGTTGCAATTCATCGACAACACCTTTGGCACGAAGATCGGCGACCAGGCCATAGGCACCTTCAACGGCCAGCTCAATCAGGCCCTGAACGGCTATTTTCAAAACGGCCAGGACGAATCGTTTCTGGCCATGGACCTCGACACCGCCATGAGCCAGGCCGGCGCGGCCATGGGCGAGGTGGTCTCCCAGTTCTTCAAGAACACCCAGGGCAATACGGCGGACGCCGGTTCCTCGCTTCTGGAGGGGATGGACAAGGACCGGCGCGAACGGGAAGCCGAAGAGGAAGCCCACCTGGAAGCCCAGCAAGAGGCCAAGGCCGAGGCCGAGGCCCAGACGCGCGACGCCTCCCTGGAAGGCAGCGGCCAGGGAGCGGTGACGGATCAGGTGCAGGCCACCGTGCAGGCGGCGGCCCGGGCCGCCCAGACCACCGCGCAGGGTTCGGGCCAGGGTTCGAGCCAGGTCGACACCGCCCAAAGCGTCGGGGACGCCGCCCAGACCCGGGACGGCGAAACCGCCCCGGCGGCGGACGCGGACGCCGCGCAGGCCTCCGAGGCCGCACAGACCACCGGCCAGGCTTCCGCCGAAGCCTCCGACGCCCAGACCCGGACCGCCCAAGCCACCCAGTCCGCGCCTTCGGTGAGCATGGCCAGGGTGCGCCGGCTTTCTCGGCACGCCGCATCCCTGCGGGGCTATGCCTCCTCGTCGTTGCCGACGGGCGTGGTGGTGCAGGCCACAGCCTAGCCCCAACCCCTTTCCCCTCCCTGCGCCCAGCCTCCAGGCCTTCTCCCCGCCCCTCCCGAGCCCAGCTCCCAGGCCTTTACCACGGCTTTGCTACGGCCCTTTCTCGCCGCGTCCCTTCCTCCCGCCCGTATCGCCCCCCCCTGACAAAGTTTTTTGAAGGCGGGGGCTCGGGGGAGGAAACTTTTTTTCAAAAAAGTTTCCTCCCCCGATTCCTCCCTTTTCACTTCCTCCCCAATCCCCCCCTTTCACTCTTCCTCACCCCCTGCCTGCCTCCCGCCGCCCCCCTTCCACACGCCCCATCTTCTCTCCTCACGTCCGCGCACAGCCCTTGCTTTTTCCTCACGGGGGCTTATCTGGCTAGGTCTTCGCATTTTTCCCACCGGAGCCGAACCAGCCATGAACCAGACCAAATCCATCCACATAGAGGGCGCACGCCAGCACAACCTGAAAAACGTTTCCCTGGACATCCCCCGCGACCAATTGGTGGTCATCTGCGGTCCGTCCGGGTCAGGCAAGTCCACGCTGGCCTTCGACATCGTGTACGCCGAGGGGCAGCGCCGCTACGTGGAGTCGCTGTCGGCCTACGCCAGACAGTTTCTGCCGCAGATGGACAAACCCCAGGTGGACAAGATCGAAGGGCTTTCTCCGGCCATCTCTCTGGAGCAGCAGTCCGCCACGCGCAATCCGCGCTCCACGGTGGGCACGGTGACCGAAATTTACGACTTTCTGCGCGTGTTCTTCGCCCGACTGGGCAAGCCGCACTGTCCCAAGTGCGGTCGGGCCATCTCGGCCCAGACCGCGGACCAGATCGTGGACTCCATAATGGCCCTGCCCGAGGGCAGTCGGTTCCTGGTGCTGGCCCCCCTGGCCGAGCACCAGAAGGGCAGCCAGGCCGACCGGCTGAAAAAGCTCAAGTCCCAGGGGTTCGCCCGGGTGCGGGCCGACGGCCAGGTGCTCTCCCTGGACCCTTTGCCGGAACTCGACAAAAACAAGCGCCACACCCTCGAACTCGTGGTGGACCGGCTGGTGGCCAAGGCCGGGGCGCGCTCGCGCCTGGCCGACTCGGTGGAGCTGGCCCTGGCCCAGGGCGGAGGACGCCTGACCGTCCACCTGCCCGACTCCGGCGAGGATCGTCCCTTTTCCACCACGTCGGCCTGTCCGCATTGCGACATCAGCCTGCCCACGCCGTCGCCGCAGCTTTTTTCCTTCAACAGCCCGCAGGGAGCCTGCCCCACCTGCGCCGGCATCGGCAGCGTGGAGTACTACGAACCCGACCTGCTGGCCCCGAACAAGGGCCTCTCCCTGGCCGAGGGCGGGGTCATTCCCTGGAGGGGAGCGGCCTTCACGCGCTTCAAGGCCCAACTGGAAGGCTTGGGCCAGCGCCACGGCTTCACCTTGTCCACGCCGTTGGCCAAGTTTTCGGAAAACGCCTGGCGGGCGCTCTTTCAGGGAGATACCGACCTGGGCTGGCGCGGCGTGGTGGCCCTCATGGAAATGGGCCAAGCCGTGGGCCAGACCTGGCGCGACGAACTGGCCCGTTTCCGCCAGAGCCGCCCCTGCCCGGCCTGCCAGGGAGCCCGGCTCAAGCCCGAGGCCCTGGCCGTGCGCGTGCAGGACAACAATATCCACGAGTTCTGTTCCCTGCCCATCGAACGGGCCCTGGCCTGGATCAAGGCCCTGGACTTCACAGGCGCGCGGGCCCTGGTGGCCGAACCCTTGCTCAAGGAACTCACCCACCGCCTGGGATTTCTCTCGGGCGTGGGGCTCGACTATCTGAGCCTGGGCCGGGCCATGGCCACCCTCTCCGGCGGCGAGGCCCAGCGCATCCGCCTGGCCGGGCAGTTGGGCTCGGGCCTGGTGGGCGTGACCTACGTGCTCGACGAACCGAGCATCGGCCTGCATCCCAGGGACAACGAACGCCTGCTGGCCACGTTGCGCACCCTGAACCGCCGGGGCAACACCGTGCTTGTGGTGGAGCACGACGAAGCCACCATCCAGAGCGCGGACCACGTGATCGAACTGGGGCCTGGATCGGGCATCCAGGGGGGGGAAATCGTGCACCAGGGCGACGTGAAAAGTCTGCTCGAAGCCGACACCCTGACCGGAAAGTACCTGCGCGGCGACCTGGTGATCCCCAGGCCCGAGACCAGGCGCACGTCCAAGGGGTTCGTCACGGTGCGCGGAGCCAGGGCCAACAACCTGAAAAACCTGGACGTCGCCTTTCCCCTGGGCTGCCTGACCTGCGTCACCGGGCCCTCGGGCTCGGGCAAAAGCTCGCTGGTGGTGGACACCCTCTACAAGCATCTGGCCCTGGCCCGGGGAATCAAAGTGGACCTGCCCGGCGGCATAGACGGCATCGAGGGGCTGGAACGCGTGGAAAAAATCGTCTCCATCGACCAGACCCCCATCGGGCGCACCCCGCGTTCCAACCCGGCCACCTACACCAAGATCTTCGACGAGATCCGAGACATCTTCGCCAACACCTCCGACGCCAAGAAGCGCGGCTACAAGCCCGGACGCTTCAGCTTCAACGTGCGCGGCGGACGGTGCGAGGCCTGCCAGGGCGACGGGGTGATCCGGGTGGAGATGCACTTTCTGCCCGACGTGAACGTCACCTGCGAGGTGTGCGGCGGCCGGCGCTACAACCGCGAAACCCTGGAAGTGCGCCACAAGGGACTCAACATCGCCGAAGTGCTGGATCTCTCGGTGAGCGAAGCCAAGCGGTTCTTCGAGAACCATCCGGCCCTTGCCCGACGGCTGGAGGTGCTCGAACAGGTGGGGCTCGAATACGTGCGCCTGGGCCAGCCGGCCACCACGCTCTCCGGCGGGGAAGCCCAGCGCATCAAGATTTCGCGGGAACTTGGCAAGCGCAGCCTGCCGGGAACGCTCTACATTCTGGACGAACCCACCACCGGACTGCACATGCACGAGGTGGGAAAGCTCATCGCGGTGCTACACCAGTTGGTGGACAAGGGCGCCACGGTGGTGGTCATCGAGCACAACACCGAGGTCATCCTGGCCGCGGACCACGTGGTGGACCTGGGGCCGGGCGGAGGCGAGTATGGAGGACAGGTGGTGGCCCAGGGCACGCCGGAGAGGATCATGGCCGACCCGGCGTCCGTGACCGGGCGGTTTCTCACGCCGTAAACGGCCCGGGGCCCCGGACTACAGGGTCATCCCCTCGGAACTGAGCAACTGCACGAAGTGGGTACAGACCTCGCGGTCCAGGCGCCCGGCTTCCACCTCTTTCAGGATGATGCGCATGGCCTCGAACGAGGTCATGGCCTTGCTGTAGGAGCGCTGCGAGGTGAGGGCGTCGTAGATGTCGGCCACGGCCACGGCCCGCACGTGCAGGCCGAGATTGCGAGCGTTGGCCGGATAGCCCGAACCGTCGAGCTTTTCATGGTGGAACACCACGCAATCCATGGAGGCCTTTTCCAGGCTCATGTGCTGACACATGAGCATGCCGCTCACGGGGTGCCCCTCGATGATCTGGCGTTCCTCCGGGGTGAGCGGGCCGGGCTTGTCCAGAATGGAGTTGGGCACCCGCACCTTGCCGATGTCGTGCAGGAAAGCCCCCACGCCGGCCGCGCGCACCAGGGATCTTTCCTGGCCCATGCGCACGAGCAGGGCGACGGTGTAGACCGACACGTTCACGCAGTGGCTGAAGGTCTTGTAGTTGTGCGACAACAGCTTGCCCAGGCTTTGCACCGCCCCCGCATTGCGCGAAACGTAGCTCAGGGTGCTGTCCACGATCTGCTGCACGCGCTCCAGCGTCTCCTGCCCGGGCGGGCTCTGCTCGTCGTGCAGGAAAAGCCGCGCAGCCACCGTGCCGGAATAGTCGTAGAGCACCTTGGAACGGTCGTCGAGGGGAATGGTCTCATCCTGAAGCAGGTCGGAAAGATTCTCCCGGACGTATTGCTCGTAGTCGCGCTTGTCCTTGTGTTCGAGATAGAGCTCCGTCACCTCGTTGTCGCACAGCCTGGACTTGAGCCGCTCGGGAACGTGCCCGTCGCGGGCGTAGAGAAAAAAGGTGTCGCCAGACTTGATATAGACGTTGAATCGGATCCCCCCGCGATAGGTCACGAGCATGGTGGGGATTTTGAAAAACATGTCCGGGCGTTTCGTATCCATGAACAAGGCGAATCCTGGTGGCTGACGCCGCATCCTGAGAAATTTCGGTATGATGCGCGCCATATGAGGCAAGAGTCCCAGGCAACGCGTCCGGCGGACGGTATTCGCCCTGCCGGTCGGGTGTCAACAACTCCGATGCGCTCGCCCGGGATTGTCCGGCCCAACTCCCGGCACAACCATGGCCTTTCCGGCCGGTTGCTGGTAAAAGCGCGAACCACGCCCCGACCCTTCGAGGCGAAATTCCCAGGGAGAATGCCATATGGTCATCGTCACGGCGCTGCTGACGGCCAAACCCGGCAAGGAAGCCGAACTCGAAGCCTTGGCCACGGCCATGGTGGAGCACGTCAAGGACGAGCCCGGCGCGTTGGAGTACACCCTGCACCGGGGCGTGGACAATCCCCACATCTTTGTCTTCCATGAACGCTACGCCGACCAGACGGCCTGCGAAGCCCACATGGGCACGCCCTACCTGGCGCGATTCCTGGGCCAGGCAGCCGAACTTCTCGCCTGTGAACCGCAGGTCCATTTCCTGCGCGAAGTGACCCGCATTCCGGTGAAGGACGCGGACAAGCGGGTCTGAGGCCGGATCGCCCCGCGTCGGACTGAAGCGGCCCGCCGCGATCCCCGGCCGATCGCGTCGTTTCGAAAGGCCCCCTCTCCAGTATGCAAGCGGCTGTTGGGCCTGACTTTTTTCGCGCCCTACCGGCGCGGCTTTCAGCAGGCCCCGCGCATCGCGCCCGTGCAACACCCTGTCAGGGCCGACTTCTGGAACAACCACGACCCACCGGAGGTCAATCATGAACACTCCCGTCATCCTGGTGGCTCTGCCGGTCAACGCTCAGGACCGCGTCCTGCTCGACGGCCTCATCACCCCGCTGGGCGCGCCCGTCTATCTGGGCGACGTCCCCGAAGAAAAACGCGGCGAGGCCCTGGCCGGGGCCAAGGCCGTGATCTCTTTTCATCCCGAACAGGAGTTCGGCCCCCACCTGGACGCCCTGGGACCGGGCCAGCTCCTGCAACTGTCCTCGGCCGGGCTCGACGTGTTGCCCTTCGACCGTCTGCCCGCCGGCCTCGTGGTGGCCGGCAACGCCGGCGTGTTCGGCCCGACCATGGCCGAGCACGCTCTGGGCATGCTCCTGTGCATGGCCAAACGGCTGCGGGAGGAAGACGTGCTCATGCGCCAGGGCCAGTTCAACCAGATGCGCCAGAACGTGCTCCTGGCCGGCAAAAAGGCCGCCATCCTGGGCCTGGGCGGAGCCGGCGGGGCCATCGCCCGGCTCCTTGACGCCATGGGCATGGAGGTCTGGGGCGTCAACACCGACGCCAGGCCCCACCCCCACGCGCGGCGCACCGCCACCCTGGCCGATCTGCGCGCCGTGGTGCAAGACGCCCTGGCCGTGTTCGTCACCCTGCCCTTCACCCGGCACACCCGGGGCCTGGTCAATGCCGAAGTGCTCGGCTGGATGCGCCCGGACGCCATGTTCATCAACATCGCGCGGGGGGAGATCGTCAACGAAAAGGACCTGTACGAACACCTCGCGGCTAACCCCGGATTTAGGGCCGGCATCGAATCCTGGTGGGTGGAGCCCTTCCGGCACGGACACTTCGCCGTGGACTACCCGTTCCTCGATCTGCCCAACGTGTTGGCCTGTCCGCACAACTCGTTCAACGTGCCCGAGTGGCGCGGACTGGCCCTGAGTTCGGCCGTGGCCAACGTGAAGCGCTATCTGGAAGGCAAGCCCCTGAACGGACTCATGCGGCCGGAACTGCACGCCGTCTAGCAGCCTGAAAAGTCCTTGCTGGCTGCGTTGCTGCGAAACGCTCAACCCCTCAACGGATGCCAACTCCGCTTCGGGCTTGACTTTTTCTCGCGCCTTGCCAGCACGTTTTGTGAACAGGCTGCAAGAATCGACTTTTTGGGCGGGCTGCTAGCGGGGGCGCTGGACACCGTGGGTTCGTGGGCCTGTTCACGAACAGACTGACACGACGCGAAAGAACGTCAAGCCCGAAGCGGAGTGCGAAGGCGCGTCCTTGCGACCGTTGCGGTCCGTCTTGCGGCATGGAGGATTTCGATGCAGGCGCTCTTGCGCAACTACGCGGCAAAACTGGCCGCCGCCGGCCTGTGCGAGCCGGACGGCGCGGTATTCGCCGCCCTGGACGACACCCTGGTGACGAACCGGACGGCTGAAGTTTCCGGGCCTATGGCCGAAATCATGGCCCTGACCGGCGCTTCGGCCCTGCTTTTCACGCCTCCGGCCGAGCCCTACCGCACCATAGTCGACTTTCTGGCCCGACGCGCCGACACGGCCATCGTTCCCAGCGACTGCGAGACCCGCACCTTCCAGCACGACCTGCCCGTGGTCAGGAACTTCGATCCCGGGGCCATCGCCGCCGCGCTCACCCGGCGAAAAAGCGTGATCGTCCCCGGGCGTGGGGTGCTGACCCACGGGTCCATCAGCCCGGAGCAAGCCTTTGTGAGCGCCTGCTCGGTGCTGTTCGCCTGTTTCGTCAAGTTCTTCAACGACTACCTGCCCTTGCACCGCCACGGGACTGCCGATCGCGACTACCGCCTGGCCATGGAACGGGCCGCCCGTTTGCTGCCGCCCAAACGCACGGACCTTCCCCGACTCCTGCCCGGGCCGTTCACGAACCGCGCCCAGGCCGAAGCGGCCATGATCCAGGTCGGCAAGGCCACGGTGGACTACGCGCTGGTGGATTCCTCGTTCGGCAACGTTTCGGCCCTGGTGGACGGCGTGCTGCACATCAGCCAGACCGGCTCCAGCCTGGACGAACTGGCCGACTGCATCGACCCCTGTCCGCTGGACGGCTCCACCTGCGCCGGCCTGACGGCCTCGAGCGAATTCGTGGCGCACCGGGGAATCGTGGAACGCGCCGGCGCGCGCACCATTTTGCACGGGCATCCCCGTTTCGCGGTGATCCTCTCCATGGATTGCCAGGAACCGAACTGCCCCCACCGGGGACGCTGCCACCTCGATTGCGACCGTCCGCGCTTTCTGGGCGACATCCCCGTGGTTCCCGGAGAAGTGGGCACCGGCCCCAAGGGGCTGGCCACCACCCTGCCCCCGGCCATGGAGGGGCGCCGGGGCGCGATCGTCTACGGACACGGCCTGTTCGCCGTGGGCGAGAGGGATTTCAACGCGCCCTTCGCCACCCTGCTCGAAGTGGAGAATTTCTGCCGGGACGAATATTTTCGCCGCATCGCCGAGTAAAGCCCCCAAGCGGACTCCCTGCGACTCGCCGGACGCGCTTTTGCCCCGAAGGCCAACCGGACGCGGCGCGGCAATCCGCTTGACAGTTCTTGCGGGAACACGAAAAAGAGTCCGGTTCCGCGCTCGCTCCCCGGGCCCGAGGGCCTTGCGCGTCGCGTCGGGCGTCGCGCCCGAACGGACCGCGCCCCCCGGCGCGCAACGAAACCCTTCCTTTTCCGGCCGCGCCCCGCGGACCGACGGGGCTGTCGATGACGATCAAAAAGCATTCGAAAACCGCCGCCGCGCACAAACGCCTTCGCGTCCTGCTGGTGGTCGTCGCGCTGTCGGCTGCGATGGCCTGGATATGGGGCTCGTTCTGCGACGACATCACCCAGCTCAAGTACATGCGCTGGGAGATCGGCCCCAAGATGATCGACCTGGCCAAATTCCAGGGCACCGAAGGATTCACCGACACCAGCGCCAAGCAGGAGGTCCACCCCGTCTATTCGCCGGCGGACTCCTACTGCTTTCTGATCTTCGGCCAGTCCAACGTGGCCAACTCCAGCGCCAGCGATTTTCAGCCGCGAAACGAACTGTACAACCTCTACAAGGGCAAGATCTACAAGGCCACGCCGCCGCTGCTCGGCGCGGACGGCATTCTCTCCAACCCGGCCCTGAAGGCCCTGGACATCTTCGCCTCCAAGCATCCCGGCAAGAAAATCTTCATCATATCCATAAGCATCTCCGGGAGTTCCGTCTTTCACTGGGCCAAGGACGGCTCGCTGCACAACAAACTGGTCCAAGCCGTTGCCGAGGCCGACCGGGCGGGACTGCCCATCACCCACGTCATCTACCACCAGGGCGAAACCGACTGCACCATCCACACGCCGGTGGGCTACTACAAGGCCGCGCTCAAGTCGGTACTGGACGACGTGCGCGCCCTGGGCGTCACGGCCCCTATTTTTCTGGGCCAGGTCTCGATGTACAAGAGTTTCGACTGCCCCGATGTCTCGAACCCGGACTGCTACACGCAGTGCCCCAGGTTGCTGAGGGCCCAGGCCGAATTGTGTCGGGAGATCGAAAACGTCCATCCCTGCGTGAATTCCGACCGGATTGTGGGCTGGTCCCACCGCTACGACGGCTACCACTTCGACGCCCAGGGCGAAGCCCTCTTCGCCAGGGAGATGGATCGCATTCTCGAAGACTACGCCGCCAAGCCCCAGTGACGCCCCCGCGCCCCGTCGACGACGTTTCGCGCGACGGGTTTCCGGTGGTCCCAGGCCTTTTTCACAAGCCCCGGAGCGCACCCGCGCAAACGGCGCGTTTCCGCCCCGCTCCCGGAACCGATGAGACTTCGCCTCAGGCGGCCCCTCAGGCGGCCATGTCGCGGCGCACCTTGTGCAGCCCCTCGGTGACCACAGCGGCCACGTAGAGCACGGCGTTGATGATGCCCATGGTCAGATCGGGCCGGCGCTTGCGTTCGGGCGCGACCTCTTCTTCCTGGCCCTCCTCCCGGCCGTAGGTCACGCCGGTCAAGCGCTCGTACAGGGTCACGGCCTCGGGGTCCTCGCCACCCAGGCTGATGGCCTTGAGGGCGCTTTCCCGGGCCTTTTCCGGCTCGCGGCGAAAGTGATGGGCCTTGGCCAATTCCAGATGGATCCGGGGATCGCCGGGGGAAAGCCACAGGGCGTTTTGCAGGGCCATGTGCGCGCCGTCCCAGTCGCGCCCGCTGCCCAGCTTCAGGGCCAGGCTCAGGAAGGGATTGAACTCGCTGGAATCCTTTTGCAAAATGGTCAGGAATTCCTGCTTGTAGCGTTCAAAGCGCTCCGCCTCGGCGCAGACCTTGGCCGCGCGGGTCAGGGCCACCCGGTAGCGCACGGCGTCGCCCTTGGCCAGCCAGCACCGGGCCAACCCCAGGTGCGCCTCGGCCAAAAGGGCGCACAGCCTGGTCGCCGCGCTGAAGTTCTCGATGGCCTGATCGTAGCGCCCTTCGGCCAGGCTGCGAAATCCCTGCTCGCAGTGGCGCACCGCGTCGGCCTCGTCGCTTACGGCCTGATCGAGAACCGGACGCGCGCTCTCCACGTCCCCGGCTTCGACCTGCAGCACCGCCTGGGCCACGGCCCTGGATTCGCGGGCGAGAAACGCCCCGGCCTGGCGAGCCAACGCCAGATGCTTGCAAAAGGCCTCCATGGAATAGGGGCGCACGAGATACCCCACACATCCCAGGCGGATGGCCTCCAGCACCGACTGGCGACGTCCGTCGGCGCTGACCCTGATGGCGGGCTGAGTCCTGAAGTCGGAACGGGCGCGCAGGCGGCGCAGAAATTCCCACCCGGTCATGTCGGCCAGTTGGTCGTCCACAAAGAGCATGTCCACGCGCTGGCGTTCGAGAATCCGGAAGGCCATGGCGCCTGTGGCCACGGCCCGAGTGGCGGAAATACGGGCGTTCTTGGCGAACTGGCGGTCGATCTTGGCGTGTCCCTCGTGGGCGGTGACCACCAGGGCGAACACCGGAAGGACACGGGGAGAGCGCTCTCGTGCTGCATTCATGACTGACCTCTCTCACGGAATGTGGCGGCGGCACCGATCCGCCGGACCGCGGCGCGGCCGTCGCAAACGTGCAACGAACGACCGCGTCGCGATCTCCTCTCCCCACAACCCCTATCGGAGAGACTCGAAATTGCTTTAGGGGGCTTTCGGGCAGAAAATCCGAACGCCTCCCCCTCGCCCGCGGCCACGCGCTTTCCCCGCCCCGCCGTCATCGTCCCGAAGCCGGAGAGCCGCAGTATCCGTGCGCAACGGTCGAGTTTCCCGGCGCGGAAAATAGTCCTTCCATATTTTTTCTCTCCTATGATATTCTTGCGCCATTAGGCTCCTTCCGGGCTTAGCAGCCTGTTGAAAAATTCTTGCTGGCTGCGTTGCTGCGAAAAGCTCAACCCCTCAACGGATGCCAACTACGCTTCGGGCTTGATTTTTTCTTGCGCCTTGCCGGAAAATTTTTTGAACAGGCTGCAAGAATCGACTTTTTTAGGCGGGCTGTTAGGCCTTGACCAGGACGACTTCCCCCGACTCGGGCGCGCGCCGCCGTTTCGCGGGACGATGATCTCAGGAGGATACATGAGGCATTGCACAAAGCCATGGACGTGGACCGCCGCCTTGGCCGCACTGGTCCTGACCGCCTGTCTCGGCGCTCCCGAAGCGTTCGCGACCCCGCGGGAGGACGCGGACAAGGCCCCGGGCCGACAGCTCGCCCGCAACGCGGTCAAGGCCCCGGGGGCGCGCTGGACCACCGCCGACCACTCGACCTTCGAGGCGCTCAAAAAGGACTTCGCCAAACCCGAGGATGTCACTGCGGCGTGCCTTTCCTGTCACGACCTGGCGTCCGACCAGATCCACCACTCCATCCACTGGACCTGGATCTGCTCCGAATGCGGCGACGGAAAGTCCATGGGCAAATACGGCAAGACCCTCAACAACTTCTGCATCGCCGTACCGTCCAACGAACCGCGCTGCACCTCGTGCCACATCGGCTACGGCTGGAAGGACAAGAACTTCGACTTCGCCTCCAAGGATCGCATCGACTGCCTGGTCTGCCACGACACCACCCACACCTATAAGAAGTTCCCCACCAAGGCCGGATATCCGGTCACCGAACCCACCCTCTTTCCCGAGGACGGCGTGACGTATCTGCCCCCGGACTACAAACTCATCGCCGGCAAGGTGGGACGCCCGGACCGCGTCAACTGCGGAGCCTGCCACTTCTACGGCGGCGGAGGCGACGGCGTGAAGCACGGCGACCTGGACAGCTCCATGGCCGCGCCGAAAAAGTCCCTGGACGTGCACATGAACGCCGAGGGACTCAACTTCACCTGCCAGCGCTGCCACACCACCAAGCAGCACCAGATCGCCGGCCGCCTCTACACCACTCCGGCCGCGCCCGAGCGCATCAGCCTCACCGAGGCGGACCTGGCTTCCAAGATCGCCTGCGAGTCCTGCCACGGGCAAAATCCCCACAAGGACGACGCCAAGGCCAACGACCATACCGACAAGGTGGCCTGCCAGGCCTGTCATATCCCCCGCTTCGCCAGGGTGCTGCCCACCAAGATGTCCTGGGACTGGTCCACCGCGGGCAAGAAGAACGCCGAGGGCAAGCCCTTCAAGAAGAAGGGACCCTTCGGCAAGGCGATCTACGACACCAAGAAGGGCGATTTCGTCTGGGAAAAGAACGTCGTTCCCAGCTACTTCTGGTTCAACGGGGCCATGAGCAACCTGCTGGTCACCGACACCATCGATCCGAGCACGGTCGTTTCCCTGAACCACCCGGTGGGATCGCCGGACGATCCCAAGTCCCGCATCATGCCCTTCAAGCGCCACACCGGGAAGCAGCCCTACGACCCGGTCAGCTCCACCATGGTCATCCCGCACCTGTTCGGTCCCAAGGACCCCACCGCCTACTGGACCAGCTACGACTGGAAGACCGCCATCGAGTCCGGCATGCGCTCCGTAGACCTGCCGTTCTCCGGCCAGGTCGGCTTCGTGGACACGGAATTCTTCTATCCCACAACCCATATGGTCGCCCCCAAGGACGACGTGCTCCCCTGCCGGGAATGCCACGCCGTGGAAGGACGGCTCAAGGGATTGCCGGGGGTCTACGTTCCGGGTCGCGACGTCCACGCCACGGTGACCACGGTCGGCTGGACGGCCGTGGCGGCCGCGCTGTTGGCCGTGCTCGGCCACGGCATCATGCGCCTTGTTTCCCGCAAGAGGAGGAACGGACAATGAGCGGCGAAAAGACCACCGGAAAGATGTTCTACATCTATACCCGCTACGAACGCTTCTGGCACTGGTTGCAGGCCGCGCTGATCGCCTGTCTGCTCGTCACCGGATTCGAGGTGCACGGGACCTTCACCCTGATCGGGTTTCGAAAGGCCGTGGCCGTCCACACCTGGCTCGGCGTGTTCTGGCTGGTGGCTTTCGCTTTCTTCCTCTTCTGGGTGGCCACCACCGGCGAATGGAAGCAGTACGTGCCCACCACGAAAAAGATGTTCGAAGTCATGCGCTTCTACGCCTACGGCATCTTCCTGGGTTATCCCCATCCCTGCCCCAAGACGCCCGACGTCAAGCACAACCCCTTGCAGCGCCTGACCTACCTGACCCTGGCCGCCCTGCTGCTGCCCTTCATGATGGTCACCGGGCTGCTCTACTGCGTGTACAACGACTGGCCCACGCTGGGCCTGGACGGCTTGAAGCTCTCCGTCGTGGCCCTGGCCCACCTGATCGGGGCGTTCGCGGTGCTGGTGTTCCTGGTGGTGCACGTCTACATGACCACCACCGGCCACACCCCCCTGGCCCACGTGAAGGCCATGATCACCGGCTGGGAAGAGACCGCCTCGGAGCAACACCAGGACTGGGAGAAGCGATCGGCATAGCAGCCTGTCGGGAATTCGCGACAGGCCCCCGGAAACGACGCGTTGACCGAGCCCTGGGCAGGTCCAACGCGAGGTGATCCAAAACAACCGAAACGCCCGGGGAGCGGAGAGACCGTTCCCCGGGCGTTGACGCAAAGGATATTTCACGAAGATAGAGGTTGAAATCAAACACAAAAATCCTCAGATCTGTATTCCTTGACAATCCGCCTATCTGTTAATAATATAATAATATTTTATGTTTCGACAAGTTTACACAGAAACAACGCCAGAAAGTAAAATCATAGTTCAGGCCAAACCCCATTGAAAAACAAAATAGCATCACTCCTTAAGCGTTGTAGAATTTTTTTTAAAAACCCCATAGTTATTACACTCGTTACCATATTTACAGCCATTACCACAGTTTTTATTACACCACCAATACAAAACCACAAGGACACAACCAAAATTGACTGCCTCGTCAAATATTACAACGACATGCGAGCAGATAACCATAGAACTGACGAAGTCTCCGATTGCGAATGCCAAAAAATGTGCGACAAAGCTTCGGACAAGAATAATTTTGATGATTTATACCACAAGGCGGACGAAAAAGAGCAAGAAGCACTAAAGCCGTACATGATATGTTTTAACAAAAAAGATCAAATGCAAAAACAATATGACACCATCATCGAAGCCCACAGCAACTATAGACACACGCCTAACATGACCAATGCCCAAGCGTTCCTTGATACTGCCGCAGAACTCATTCCTAATGAGGACTGTTTCTTTCCCAATAAATATAAAAAGTATTCCCGGATCAGAGAAGAGATCCGTTCAAAGGTGAACCGAATCATATCTAATAGATTAACACTTGAGAATTTGTTTCAGGACTTTAAGCACGCACCCAATGACTCAACAAAGAAAATCCTAGAATCCCAGAGCAATGAATACCATAACTTGTTAAGCAGCCTTGGGTTCGTCCCGGAACATGACGAAGCACTTATCAAGACCATCCAAGAAACGATTACCGACTATAACAAAGCAAAATTGGACAAGCTGGCAACGAGAAACAATGACACACAAGCCCAACCGCATTCAATCGGAAATGGCCCTCCGCAAGTCAAGATCGAGTCTGACAACCAATCACCACTTTTACGTTCAGAACGTACAGCTCTCACAATTACAATATATTTTGAGAATTCCATAAAACTAACCCCTGATGTCACAAGCGTAGCGGGTTATGTCATAGAAAAACTACACACCCATGACATTCTAGCGCTAGAGGAACAAAATCCTCACGCAAACTATTCATTTTATATTTTACCAGGAGATATACGCGTTAGCGAATCCCGCAACAAAGATGGCGACTTTGAAGTATATCTTCAAATACGTTGCCGACAATTCACTGTTCCATTCCATGGCAGTGGCAAATCCAGCAACGCAAAGGGAGCAATGACCATGGCTCAACAAGGAGTTGCAAAAGCAATCAGCAACGAGATAGCAAAGAAGATAATCACGAGCAACGAACAGACCATACACAGCAGATATACGACCATACAAAAACTATAGCCAGGGAGATACGTTCCATGAAGAAGTCAACCACCACATACACTCTATACATATTAATACTACTGCTAACTCCATCAAACATAGCTTTTTCTCAGCAACAACATAGCAGTAGCCCTCCAACCCAACAAGCAGGACCTCTTGAGTTCACAGCAACGGATGCAACACTCACACTGTTCAAGGGCGGTATGGGCAACACAATATTTCAACCAAATATTACAGTTAAAATAAAAAATATTTCCGCATCTACCGTTGGGATACTACTATGCAAAAGCTGTTTTTCAGCATCAGACAATCAGGGACAGCAGCTATTCGGCCATGGCCTCACAATATCTGGCGCCAGCTTTTCAAATACAAACCCTGATTCTTTTCAAAAAACCTATCGGAATGAGCTCGACATAGTTACAACATTATTTCCAAACCAATCTTATGAAGTCCAATTTCATTGCAACACTACCAATATGACTACCAATTGTCTCATGCTCCATGATTCTAGCGGAAAAATTCACGACACGTACAACTCAACAAGTGTACGAATCTCTGGATTAATTGCCTTAAAATTTGCCGCTGCAGAACCCATGTTAATCCCGTTTTCACTTTCAAATATCCCTCTTAAGACTTTTTCAAGATAATAGACTGTGCCCTACAAAAAATATGACACCAATCTTATCAAGTTCCAAAAGAGCCCGCGTCAACCATTTCAATAGGGCTAGACACCCCCCCCCAGCATCTCCCGCAAAAGCATCACGTTGAGCCACGTCACCACCGCGCCAATGCCGACGAGCAGCCACTTCGTGCCCGGAGGGTTGGCCCATTTGCCCATGACCCGGGGCGACGAGGTGAGGTGGACGAGCAGGAAGATGGTCAGGGGCAGTTGCACGGACAGGGCGATCTGCGAATAGATGAGCCCCTGAAACGCGTCGGGCAGCACGAGAATCACCAGATAGGCCACACCCAGGGTGATCCCCACGCCCAGACGGGTATGCACGTCGCAGATATTGTAGGGCTCCTTGAAGAGCCCGGCGAAGATGGCCCCTCCGGCCATGCCGGCGGTCACCGACGAGGCCAGGCCCGCGAGCAGAAGGGCCACGGCGAACACCACCGCCGCCGCCTTGCCCAGAAGCGGAGCGAGCAGTTCCTGGGCCTGGGGCAGTTCGGTCACCGCGACGCCGGACTTGAAGAACGTGGCCGCCGCCAGGAGAATCATGGCCGAATTGATGGCCCAGCCGATGATCATGGAGAGCAGGGTGTCCAGAAATTCGTAAGAGAGCTGACGCTTGATGGTGGCGTCGTCTTCGAGGTTCCACTGCCGGCTCTGGATGATTTCGGAGTGCAGAAACAGGTTGTGGGGCATGACCACGGCCCCGAGCACGCTCATGATCACGGGCAGGGCTCCCTCGGGAAAGGCCGGGGTCACCCAGCCGGCGGCGGCCCGCACCCAGTCGATCTTCACCAGCCAGAGCTCGAAGATGAACGACAGGCCGATGAGCGACACGAAACCGATGATGACCCGCTCGATGCGTCGATAGCCGTGGGCGTAGAGCATCCAGGCCACCACGGCCAGGACCAGGAGCGCCCCCACGCCCAGGGGGATATCGAAGAGCATGTGCAGGGCGATGGCCCCGCCCAACAGCTCCGCCAGGGCCGTGGAGACCGAAGCCAGCACGGCCGTGCCCAGCACGAAACGCGAGACCGGCTTGGGAAGATGTTCGGTGGCGGCTTCGGACAGGCACAGCCCCGTGGCGATGCCCAGGTGGGCGGCGTTGTGTTGCAGGGCGATGAGCATGAGCGTGGACAGGGTGACCATCCACAACAGGGCGTAGCCGAACCCCGCTCCGGCGGCCACGTTGGAGGCCCAGTTGCCGGGATCGATGAAGCCCACGGTGACGAGCAGTCCGGGGCCGATGTATTTGAGGATCTCCCTGGCTGAAAAATGCGGCTTGTGACGCACCTTCAGGGAATCGAAAAAGTCGGCCAGGCTCACGGCGCGCCCCTCCTTGCAAAAAGCGCCCCCGCCCGGACGTGGTCCCGGCGGGGGCTGTTTTCCGCTTCCGCCTCCGGCGAACCGGTTGGTCCGGCCGAAAGCGGTCCGATGGTCATGCTCAGGCCTTGTCCAGGGCGTCGTTCACCGCCGTGGAGACGATGTCGTAGAACCCCTCGTGCTTGCGACCCGGTTCGGACTTCACCTGGTCGGCCGCGCGGGCCACCTTGGCCAGGAGCTCGTTGAAGCTCTTTTCGTCCATCCCGCTCATGGCCAGGGCGTCTTCCTTGGTGATGCTGCCCATGTGGGCCATGGCCGCGGCCGTCGTGGCCATCACGGTCTTAACGCCTTCTTCGTGCATGGTGCTCCTCCGCGCGCTACGGTTATCGGCGCATGCGGACCATTGCGCCGGATACATTCGTGAACCCTTTTCCTATTTACCGGAAATATCGTGCCATTGTCCAGGGACCGGACCCGATTTTCCAGGCTTCCCGAACGATTCGAACGCCCGGTTCACGCCCGCCGACACGTTTCCGGGCGTGACCACGCGAAGTCCGTCGAAAAAAACGCCGCGCAAGCCCGTTCACACGGCACACCGGCGGGGAGCACAACACCGTCCGCCACCGCGTCCCGCGTCATTTTCCTTGCCACAGGGGCTGGCGTTTCTCGCGAAAGGCGGACACGCCCTCTTTGGCGTCTTCCGTGGCGCACAGACGGGTAAAGGCCTCGTTCATGAACTCAAACGCCTTGTAGTAGTCGCAATCCGCCGCCGAATAGAAGGACTTCTTGGCGATCCGCATGGCCACGGGGCTTTTGGCGGCCAGGGTCCTGGCCCAACTGCGCGCTTCCCCGGCCAGTTCCTCGTCCGGGACCACCCGGTTGACCAGGCCCATGCGCGCCGCCTCCTCGGCCGGGACGAATTCGCCGAAGAACAGCATCTCCAGGGCTTTTTTCCTGCCCACGGATTTGGACACCGGAATCACCGGGCCAATACAATTCAGTCCCACATTGATGGCGGTCAGGCCGATGCGCGCCTTCGCGCCGACAATGGCCAAGTCCGCCGCCGCCACGAGCCCGGCCCCATTGGCGGCCGCCACGCCCTGCACCTGCGCGATCACGGGTTTTCCCATCCGGCTGATCGAAACCAGGGGCGCCTCCATGCACTCGATCCAGGCGCGCAACTCCTGGATGGACTTGCCTTCGATATGGCTGACGTCAATCCCGGCGCAAAAGGCCTTGCCTTCTCCCTTGATCAGGACAACCCGCACCCTGTCGTCGGCCTCGACCTCCCACAAGGCCCGGTCCAGTTCCACGGCGAGCCCGGGGGTGAAGGTGTTCAACTGGGCCGGACGATTGAGCGTGATCTCGGCGACGAAATCGTCACCCACGCTGACAGCGATATTTTCGTACTCCATGAACGGTTCCTCCTTGCTTGGGTGTCGGTCGGGCGCTCCACGAGAGCGTCGTCCCAAAGACAAATATACCGTTGAAGGGAAGCCCGACGCAACTGTCCGAACCGCCTCTGCGCCTCCGGGGCGAGCGCCGGAAGCGTCGGGGCGGATCACCCCCGCGCCGGGAAATCCCGCTCCCCGTAGCGCTGTCGCATCCAGCGGGCGATGCGTTGCGGCGGCACGGCGGCGAGCATGGCCTCCAGACAACGGGCATGACTGTAGTGATGGGCCAGGGCGGCGCTGGGCAGGACGGCGCACGCATTCGCGCGACGCAGGGCCATGTTCACGGCCAGTTCGTCCGTCACGGGGGCTCCCCCCACCATGCCGGTGGGAAAGGGACCGATGACCTCCACGGCCTTGCGGTCGTACAGCACGCAATGGATGATGAGACTCGGGGTCAAAAAATAGCGCCCATGGGGAAAGCGAGCGTATTCTTCCAGGTAGCGGCCCTCCAGCACCGCCTTCCAGACCAGGAGGTGGTACTCGGGGTCGTCGAAAACCCGGCTGCCGGCGCCCTGCCGGGCTATTTGCGGAAAGCGGGACCGATGGAAGGAGGTCAGGCACTGCCTCCCCGTGACGCTCACCGGGGTGGGACAGCCCACCAGCAGCACGCTGGGGTCGGTGCGCGTCTGCCGGTGCGCCGCCAACAGATGATCGAGCCAGTGGGGGCCGACGAACACGTCCTCGTCGAGCTTCACGACGCCTTCGTCCGCGTGCCGGGCCAGGATCCGGTTCTGGGCCTCCATCACGGCGGGCACCAGCCCCCGGGGCGAACACCGGACATGCCTCGCGTTGGCCCGACGCGCGACGAAGGCCTCGACGCTTTGCCGGTGGTCCGGTTCCACGTCGTTGTCCAGCACGTAAATGGTCCGGAAACGGTCCAGGTCGGTGAAGCGCTCCAGACACCACAGGCACAGTTCGAAACAGTCCCTCCGGTGCGAGGTGAGAAGCATGAGCGCGGGATGACGAATGCGGCCCGTTCCGGCGGGGCTGGTCACGGTGGAACTCCTTGGCGCCCGGCTTTCAGACGCGCTCGTCGACGAGCGCTCCGCCGGGGGACTCGGGGGAAAGTCCCCGGGTCAGGGCTTCGCCCTGAACGGTGGCCTCCTGGGCGGCGGACGCTTCTTGGCGTTGCCGTTGCCCTTCGGCTTCGGCCGAAGCCAGAATGTTTTGCGGCAGGTCGGCGGGAATGGCGACCGTTCCGTCGCGCAGGGGCCGGGTGACGTTGCTCGGCCGGTCCGGGCTGTCCAGAGGTTTTTCGTAGACTTCCCCGGCGCGCATGGCCTCGGACGCGACAGATTGGGTCTTTCGCATTTCCCGTACGCTCGGAGCGCCGGCGTAGCGCAGAAATCCCTTGAGGGCAAATCCCATGCTTTCAGGCCCTTGTCCCCGGACGCGCCGGGAAAGCCGGCCGCCCGGGACGGTGACATTTTCCGGCCGCGCGTTTAAGAAAACGCCAACCCCCCGCGCCGGAGCGTTGCAAAATCCCCGTTGGCCGCGTGGCTCTCGATACCAACCGCGCGAACCGGCTTTTTCAACGAACCGCCAAGGAGCAACCCGTGACAAAACTCACCATCGGCCAGCCCGTCCCGGACTTTAGACTTCCCGCCGCCCTGCCCGGAGGCGAAGTGCGGGAGCTTTCCCCGGCCGCGTTCGCCGGCAAGTGGCTCGTGCTCTACGTCTACCCCCGGGACAACACTCCGGGCTGCACCGTGGAAAATCAGGAGTTCTCGGCCCTGGCCAAGGATTTCGAAGCCCTGGGCGCGGCCGTGGTCGGGATGTCGAAGGACTCGATCAAGTCCCACCAGGGCTTCCAGGACAAAAAGGACCTGTCCGTGCCCCTGGTTTCAGACCTCAAGACCGAAACGCTCGACGCCTACGGGGCATGGGGAGAAAAAAAGGTTCGGGGCAAGGTCGGCATGGGGACGATCCGGTCCACGGTCCTGGTGGACCCAAACGGCGTGGTGGCGCGGCATTGGCCCCAGGCCAAGAGCAAGGGACACGCCGCCGAGGTGCTGGAGGCGCTCAAGGAACTTGCCGGCTGAAACGGGGTGTCAACCTTCCGTCACGCGTTGGGGCGCCACGGGCATATCCGGGTCCTGGGCTTTTTTGTTCCAATGGTCCTTGACCGCCAAGTAGTCCGCCGGGGAGAGGCTCTGTTTCATCAAGGCGTAATACCGCCCGCGGAAGACCACCAAATCGTGGTAGCTCCCCGCCCGGTCGATGAGGGCCATATAGTATTGGGCGTTCTGTACGTCACTCATAGGGGGATCGTTACATAATCTCCGGGCCCCTGGCAACATTCGCGGGGTGGGCCTTGAACTGGGCCCCAATATTGTATATTACCTCAAGCGATGGAGCCTTCTCGCGCGTGCGAGAGGCTTTTTCCCGGTCTAATCTCTCTTGCGGCGGACGCTCATGCACATTCTGTTGACGATCTGGTGTATCGCTTTTGTTCTTTTCGCTCCCGCACAGGGATTGGCCCAGCCGCAATGCTACGTGGCCGAGGTTCAGGAAATCACCATGCGCACCGGCCCCTCGCTGGAAAACAAGGTCGTGCAGATTCTCAAGAGCGGCTCGCCCCTGGACAAAGTGCGCGAGGAAGGCGACTGGGTCCAGGTGCGCACGGAAACCGGCCGGGAAGGCTGGGTGCTCAAGCGCTACATTACGCGCGAAGTCCCCGCGCGCATCCAGTTCGAAAATTTCAAGGCCAAGAACGCCGAACTCATCGACAAGGCCGACCGGGTCGAATCCATCGTCGGCAAGTACGAGCGGGAAAACAAGGCCCTCCAGGAGAGCCTGGCCAATCTGCAGACGCAGTTGACGGCGGTCAAGAACGACTACGACGCCCTGGCCCGGGCCAACGCCGACGTGACCGACATGACCAGAAAGTTCCAGGAAATGAAAGCCGCCCTGGAAACCGCCCGACAGGACATGGAGAAGATCAAGCGGGAAAACGAAACCCTGCGCGACCTCTCCGACGTGAAATGGTTCCTGGCCGGAGCCGGAGTATTTTTCGGCGGCTGGCTCTTCGGCTACTTCATCGGCCGTTCCGCCAGAAAGAAATCCAACCGCATGTACCTCTGATCGCCCGTCGGAACACGCCGTTGAATCATCGTTTTTCGTTCGATGAACGCCGTCGCGCGGGCAGGTCCCGCTTTGCGGCCATCCCCCGCCTCACCGTCTGGCCAGGGCGACCAGGACCACCCCGCAGACCAGGGCGACCCCGCCCACAAGCCGCAAGACGCGCGGAGGCAGCAGGGCCACCGCCCGCAAGGTCCGGGGCATTTTTTCCGCAAAGAGAAAATAGGGCAGGCCCTCGATGACGCACACAAGCCCCAAGGCCGTGAGCACGGATTTCCAGTCGATGTTCATGGACCGTGTGTGGCCCAAGCCGACGCGGTTGTCCAGCCGCTTGCCGGTCGGGGCAAAGTCCGGTACTGACTGGCCGATTTGTCCTGATCGCATGGAGCGAGGATGATAACGCACCAAGAATTGCAAGAGAAAAAAATCCCCCTCGGCGTCGTGGGCCTGGGATACGTGGGCCTGCCTTTGGCCGTGGCCCTGGCCGAACACTACGCCGTGGTGGGATTCGACATATCGCGCAAACGCATCGAACGCCTGCGCGCCGGACACGACGACACCGGCGAAGTGGAAGGCCTGGCCCTGGCCCGCGCTCCCATCGACTTCACCGACGATCCCAAGCGGCTTCGCGAGTGCGGCCTGGTTATCGTGGCCGTGCCCACCCCCATCGACTCCCACCGCAGCCCGGATCTCACGCCCATTCGCAAGTCTTCGATCACCGTGGGCGAGAACCTGCGCCCCGGCTGCGTGGTGGCCTACGAATCCACGGTCTATCCGGGCCTGACCGAGTCGGTGTGCGTGCCCCTGCTTGAAGAACGGTCGGGGCTCAAGGCCGGCCGGGATTTTTTCGTGGGCTACTCGCCCGAGCGCATCAATCCCGGCGACAAGGTCAACACCCTGGAAACCATCGTCAAGATCGTGGCCGGGCAGGACGAACCCACGCGCGAGCTCCTGGCGGCCGTGTACTCCTCGGTGGTCAAGGCCGGCGTGCACCTGGCCAGCTCCATCAAGGTGGCCGAAGCCGCCAAGGTGATTGAAAACACCCAGCGCGACTTGAACATCGCCCTGATGAACGAGCTGGCGCTGATCTGCGAAAAAATCGGCATCGACACCAAGGAAGTCCTGGAAGCGGCGGGCACCAAGTGGAATTTTCTGCCCTTTCGCCCCGGCCTGGTGGGCGGGCACTGCATCGGCGTGGACCCCTACTATCTGACCTTCCTGGCCGAGGGGCTGGGCCTGCACCCCCAGGTGATCCTGGCCGGGCGGCGCATCAACGACTCCATGGCCAAACACGTGGCCGAGGTGTGCATCAAGCGTCTCATCGCGGCCAAGCGCCCGGTGAGCGGGGCCAAGGTGGCGGTGCTGGGATTGACCTTCAAGGAAAACGTTCCCGACCTGCGCAACACGAAGGTAGTGGACATCATCGCGGAATTGCGCGCATACGGAGTGGAAGTTCTCGTGCACGATCCCCTGGCCGACCCGGAAGAGGCCCGCGACGAATACGGCCTCTGCCTGCGCGACCTCGAAGACGTGCATGGCGTGGAGGCGGTCATCGTGGCCGTGCCCCACGCGGCCTACAAGGCCCTGGATCCGGCCGACCTGGCCCGACGCTTCGCGGGCTCCGGCTCCGGTTTGGTCATGGACGTGCGCGGCGCCCTCGACCGAAAGAGCGTGACCGACGCCGGCCTATGCTACTGGAGGCTGTAACGTGGAGAACCTGCCCCACGTATGCTGCATCGGCGATTGTTGACGGGGTTTTCTGGAAGCGAGTTCGCTTCTGAGATCCCTGCCCAGCGGAGAGGCCATAACCATTGCGTTCGAACCGGACCAGCAGCGGCGCATCCAGATGATCGTCGACCACCGGAAGGCCGATATGTTCGACATCCGGGAGACCGGCCCAGGCGCCCTGGCCGCCGTCATCAGGAAACGCTGAGATGACCCTGGCCCTGGCCGCGGCCACCGAGATCGAGATGCGCCGAGCCCTGGCCCTGGTCGGCGCCCATGTGGCCGTTCCCCGCCGGGGCGCGGTGCGCGCCCGGGTGGCCGAACGCGAGATCCTGGCGCTGGTGACCGGAGTGGGCCCGGTGAGCGCCGCGCTGGAGGCCGGCGCGGCCCTGGCCGCCAACCCGGACGTGACGGGCCTGGTGAATTTGGGACTGGCCGGCGTGTTCGACCTTTGCACCGCCCCGTTGGGCGGTGTGGCCTGCGCCACGGCCGAGGTCTGGCCCGAGTACGGCGTGGCCGGCGAGATGGGCTTGGCCGACGCCAAGGCCCTGGGGTTCGCCCAATACGACGGGCCGGAAGGCGCCGTGTGGGACCGTTTGCCCCTGGCGCCGGACGATGCGGCCGGACGCATGGGGCTGTGTCTGCCCGTCGGGTGGGCGCGGGGAACTTTCGTCACGGTGGGGCAGGTGAGCGGCCCGGACCGGGCCGCGTTGCTGGCCGAACGTCACCAGGCCCTGGCGGAAAATATGGAAGGGTTTTCGCTGGCTCTGGCCGCATGGTCCCGGGGGGTGGCTTTTCTCGAAGTGCGCACCCTCTCCAACGAGGTCGGCGAGCGGGACAAATCCCGCTGGAAGGCGAAGGCGGCCCTCGGGGGCCTGGGCCAGGCGCTGGCCGTACTGCTCGGCAGGGCGTGAAGTTCCCTGACGGCGAACTCTGCAAATGGTAGTTGAATCGAACAATGAGTGAACTTCGCCTCTACATCGCCGAGGAACTTCCCCACGTGGAAGCCTGTCTGCGTCGCCATGTCATGGCCCTGCCCAGCACGGTGCGTCCCGTGGCCCTGCACGTGCTCGAAGCCGGAGGCAAACGCCTGCGTCCCATGCTTCTCCTGCTCACGGCCAGGGCGCTCGGATACGGTGCGCCGGACATCTACCCCCTGGCCTGCTCCCTGGAATTTCTCCACTCCGCCACCCTGCTGCACGACGACATCCTCGACGACGCGGACTTGCGGCGCGGACGCCCCACGGCCCACACCCTCTTCGGCGCCACCCGCACCATCCTGGCCGGCGACGCCCTGCTGGCCCTGGGCAACTCCCTGGCCGCCAACTACGGCCTGGCCTCCATAACGGCCTGTCTTTCCGAAGGAATCCTGAACACCGTCTCGGGCGAGATCGCGGAGATCGACCGGGTGCGCGACGTGACCCTCACCCACAACGAATACCTGGACATCATCGTGGGCAAGACGGCCTGCCTCATCCAGACCGCCTGCCGCTGCGGAGCGCTCCTGGCCCAGGCCCCGGACGAGTTGTGCCGCGACGCCGCCGGCTACGGGCTCAACCTGGGCGTGGCCTTCCAACTGGCCGACGACGCCCTGGACTACTCCTCCGCCCGGGAGGTCTCGGGCAAACCGCGCGGCGGCGACCTGCGGGAGGGCAAACTCACCCTGCCCTTGCTGGCCTATATCGAGACCCTGACCGGCGAGGAAAAAGAACGGTTTACTTCGAGCTTCAAAGAGAACACTCTTGCCTCGACCCAGATTGACGCCATAGTCGAGCGTATCGTTCGGGAAGGGCACACCACGAGCACCAGGGAACTGGCCTCCCATTACCTGAACAAGGCCCGCGCCTGTCTGAGCGGTTTTCCCAAGGTCCGCGAGACATCGCTCCTGGCCGAAGCCCTTGAGGGAATGGCCGACCGGAACACCTAACCGAACGTCCGGACGCCGCGCATGAAAGACACCTTGGCCGCCCTGCGGGAATGCCTGCAAATCACCTTTCCACCGGTGATGGTCGGTCTGCTGGAAGAAGCGGTCAAACCCCAGCCCGATTTCCACGTCATCGCCGAAATTCTGGGGCTCGACCCGGTGTTGACGGCCACGGTGCTCCACCTGGCCAACTCGCCTTATTACGGGTCCGTGCAGAAGGTGACCAGCCTGGAGCGGGCCGCCACCATCCTGGGCGCCAAAGAGATTCTCAAGATCGCCCTGTCGGTCACCTACCAAAGACATCTCGGGGAAACCTGCCTGAAAAACGGCGTGGATTTCTACGCCAACTGGCGCGTGACCATCTGGTCGGCCATAGCGGCCGAGCTGCTGGCCCAGACGCTGTGCCCCGCCCTGGCCAACGAAGCCTACCTCACCGCCCTGCTCAAGGACATTTCCCTGCTCATGATGGCCTGCGCCAAGTCCGAACGCTTCGACAACACCTGCCACGGCAAGGTCATCACCGCCCTGGTGGACGGCCAGCTCGAAAACGAACGCACCCACTGGGAAACCGACCACTGCCAGCTCTCCTCGGAACTGCTCAAGGACTGGAACATCCCCGTGGAGCAGACCGAGACCATCCTGCACCATCACGACATCGACCACCTGAGCGCCCATCCGCCCCTGACCCAATGCGTGATCCTGGCCACGCGCTGGGCCGAACTGGAGCTCAATTCTCCGCACAATCCGGGCATGGTGGTGCACTTCCGGGCGCAACTGCCCAGGCTTCTCAATATCGACGAAGAACAGGCGCAAAACCTCTTCGCGCGCTGCACCCAGCGCTTTCAGGCCATATTGGCCACCTTGGGCATCGCCGAGGCCCCGCCGAGCGACCGCTTCTATCAGCACAGCCTGCAGCTCATGCAGCAGTACCATTTTCTGGCTTCCGAACTGGCCGACGCGGGCAGCGGCAAAAAAGCGGCGGCGCGCATCATCGCCCGCCATCTGCGCTTCGAGTGGGGCGTCACCCGGTGGGAGTTGGCCCTGAGCATTCCCGACTACCAGGAATGGGACCTCTACGTCCCCGACTCCGACGGCCTGCCCAAACTGGCCGGACTGGCCCGCACCGCCTCGGCCCTGCCCTGGACCGTGCAGGGCGGCTCGGTGTTTCCCCTGGAGGTCGAGGGCGGACGCCTGGGCGAACTGCGTCTGCCGCCCAAGGCCGCGTCCAAGGAGGCCCTCAAACAGATCGCCCTGTACGTGCGCTTCGCCAGCCGCGGCTACGAGCAGTTCTCCCTGCGCCTGACCGTGCTCGAACTCAAGGCCCACACGCTGGACTACCTGCCCGTGGGCGTGGCTCGTCTGACCCCCGGCGGCAAGGTCCTGGAAGCCAACGACCGTCTGCGCCGGTTCATGGGCCTGTCCGGCTCGGCCCGTGGGCTCGATCTCTGGCGAGACCTGGGCGAGGGCAAGGGGTTCGCGCAAGACACCCAATGGGACCGGTTCCTGGCGGATTCCTCGCTCAAGAGCCTGCACAAGATCTTCTGCCTGTGGCGCGGGGCCGGGCATCACGAGGACATCTGCGTCTATCTGGCGGCCGAAAAGCGCACTTGGCACGGACGGGAAGAAATCCTCGTGTTTCTCGAAGACGTGAGCCTGGTTTCCGGCTGGGAGTTCAAGGCCCTCAAGCAGGGGGAATTCCTCGAAAAGCTCGTCCGCTCCATGCGCGACGGGGTGCTCACCATCGACCATACCGGCCGCATTACCTTCACCTCTCCCCGCCTGTCCCACCTGCTGGACAAGGATCTCTTCGAGGTGGCCAAGCCCCTTCCCACCTACCAGGGCCCCTGGGGCCCCGACATCCTGGCCGGCGCGCCAGCTCCCGTGGAAGCCCATTTCGGCCTCAACACCGAGGAAATGCGTACCCTGGAGATCGTGTTCTCCCCCCTGGCCAAACAGCCCGGAGTGGGCATGCAATGGCTGGTGGTGGGCCGCGACATCACCACGGTGCGACGCCTCGAAGCCAAGCTCAAGCGCCTGGCCATGTTCGACGGCCTGACGGGTCTGCTCAACCACTACCAGTTTCACGTCATTCTCGAACGGGAAACGCAGCGTTCCGCCCGCACCGGCAGGCCGCTGGGACTTTTGTTCTTCGACCTGGACAACTTCAAGGCCATCAACGACCAACTGGGACACCAGGCGGGCGACGACGTGTTGCGCAACGTGGCCCGCATTCTCAAGGGCAAGCTGCGCGCCGGCATGGACTATCCCTGTCGCTACGGCGGAGACGAATTCGCGGTAGTGGTCACCGAAGTGGACTCCGAACAATTGCGTTCATTGGCCGAACGACTCCTGCGCAGCGCCTCGGACACGTTCAAGGGACGGGTGGGGCTCTCGGTGGGGTTGGCCATATCGCGCCCGAACGAAAGTCCGTCGGCCCTGCTCAAACGGGCCGACCAGGCGTCGTACCTGGCGAAATCCCAGGGAGGCCATCGTCAAGTCTGGGCTCCCGAATAAACGCTTTCAAGGAACCGATTATGTTGCTTCGCATGGAAGTCGCGTGCAAACCGCACGTTCCCGACGCTCCGGGCCGCCGCACGGCCCAGCGCATTCGCCAGGAACTGGGCGTTCCGGTCACGGAAGCCGCCCTGGTCAAGGTCTACACCATCGCCGGACTCTCGGCCCCGGAGGCCGAAAAGGCCATCCAGGCCGCGGCCCTGCACGATCCGGTGTCGCACCGGGCGTCCCTTTCGCCCCTGGCCGACAACTTCGACTGGGTCGTGGAGGTGGGCTTTCGCCCCGGCGTCACGGACAACGAGGGACGCACGGCCAAGGCCACCCTGGCCCTGGCCCTGGGACTCGATGCCGAACGGGCCGGCGGCTTGGCCGTGTACGCGTCCAACCAGTACGCGCTCAAGGGCGCGCTCTCGGCCAAGGACGTGGAGCGCGTGGCCAAGGACTGCCTGGCCAACGAACTCATTCAGCGTTTCGAGATGAAAAGCGCCGACGACTGGGCCAAGGCTCCGGGGTTCGCTCCCAAGGCGGCACGGGTCACGGGCCAGGCCAGCGACGCCGTGGCCGAGGTGGACCTGGACCGGATGAGCGACGAAGAACTGGTGGCCTTCAGCCGCGACAACGTGCTCGCGCTCACGCTTGAAGAAATGCGGGCCATCCGCGACTTTCACGCCGCGCCCGAAACCCGCGCCGCGCGCCGGGCCGCCGGCCTGCCCGCGAGCCCCACGGACGCCGAGATCGAGGTGCTGGCCCAGACCTGGTCCGAGCACTGCAAACACAAGATCTTCTCTTCCCGCATCCGGTACGAAAACCGGGAGACCGGCCGCACCACGGAGCTCGACAACCTGTTCAAGACCCTGATCCAAGGGTCCACGGCCGCCATCCGCAAAACCAAGGGCGACAAGGACTTCTGCCTGTCTGTCTTCAAGGACAACGCGGGCGTGGTCCGCTTTACCGAGGATCATCATCTCTGCGTCAAGGTCGAGACCCACAACTCCCCCTCGGCGCTCGACCCCTACGGCGGCGCGCTCACCGGAATCGTGGGCGTCAACCGGGACCCCATGGGCACGGGCATGGGGGCCAACCTGTTGTGCAACACCGACGTGTTTTGTTTCGCCTCGCCCTTCTACGACAAGCCCATGCCGCCGCGGCTCTTGCATCCGCGCCGGGTGTTCGAGGGCGTGCGCGAAGGCGTGGAGCACGGGGGCAACAAGTCGGGCATCCCCACGGTGAACGGCTCGGTGGTGTTTCACGAGCGGTTCCTGGGCAAGCCCCTGGTGTTTTGCGGCACCGTGGGCATCATGCCCGCCACCGTGAACGGCCATCCCAGCCAGGACAAGCTGGCCCTGCCCGGCGACGCCATCGTGATGGTGGGCGGACGCATCGGCAAGGACGGCATCCACGGGGCCACGTTCTCGTCCGAAGAACTGCACGAGGGCTCTCCGGCCACGGCCGTGCAGATCGGCGACCCCATCACCCAGCGCAAGATGTACGACTTTCTCATGCGCGCCCGTGACGCCGGACTCTACCACGCCATTACCGACAACGGCGCGGGCGGACTTTCCTCGTCCGTGGGCGAGATGGCCCAGGACTCGGGCGGCGCGGTGCTCGACCTCAGCCTGGCCCCGCTCAAGTACGACGGCCTGCGGCCGTGGGAAATCCTGCTGTCCGAGGCCCAGGAACGCATGACCCTGGCCGTGCCCCAGGACGCGTTGGCCGAATTCCTGGCCCTGTCGAAAGAGATGGGCGTGGAGTCCACCAACCTGGGCCGTTTCACGGATTCGGGCTTTTTCGAGGTGACCTACGGCCAAAAGCCCGTGGCCCGCATCGATATGGACTTTCTGCACGACGGCGCGCCCCAGCTGCATTTGGACGCCCGCTGGGAGCGCCCGACCCCGGCCGACGACCCCCTGCCCGAAGTGGCGGACCACAAGGCCCTGCTCCTTGGCATGCTCGGACGCCTGAACATCTGCAGCAAGGAATACCTCATCCGCCAGTACGACCACGAGGTGAAGGGTGCGAGCGTGGTCAAGCCCCTGGTCGGGGCCCGGCGCGACGGCCCGGCCGACGCGGCGGTCATGCGTCCGGTGCTGGGGCGTCCCGAGGGCTTGGTGCTCTCCCACGGCATCTGCCCCAAATACTCCGACCTGGACACCTACTGGATGATGGCCGGAGCCATCGACGAGGCCGTGCGCAACGCCGTGGCCACCGGAGCCGACCTGGCCCACATGGCCGGAGTGGACAACTTCTGCTGGTGCGACCCCGTGGCCTCGGAAAAGACCCCGGACGGCCCCTACAAGTTGGCCCAGCTCGTGCGCGCCAACCAGGCCCTGGCCCACTTCTGCCAAGCCTACGGCGTGCCCTGCATTTCCGGCAAGGACTCCATGAAGAACGACTATTCCGTGGGCGGGGTGAAGATCTCCATTCCTCCCACCGTGCTCTTCACGGCCATGTCGGTCATCGGCGACGCCACCCGGACGGTGACCAGCGATTTCAAGCATGCGGGCGACGTGATCTATCTGCTGGGCATTACCGACAACGAACTGGGCGGGTCCGAAGCGGCCGACCAGTTGGGATTTTCCAGCTCCCGCGTTCCCCAGGTGGACGCCGTGGCGGCCCGCACGCGCTATGAAAGCTTCCATCGCGCCGCGCACGGCGGTTTGGTCAGCGCCTGCCACGACTGCTCCGACGGCGGCCTGGGCGTGGCCCTGGCCGAAATGTGCCTGGCCGGCCGGCTGGGGGCCGAGGTGGACCTGGCGCTCGTCCCGGCCACGCCCGACTGCGACGCCCCCCTGGCCCTGCTCTACTCCGAAAGCCACTCCCGCCTCGTGGTGAGCGTGCCTTCGGAAAATGTGGCCTCGTTCGAAAAAATATTCGCCGGGCAGTGGATGGCCGCCATTGGACGGGTCACAGCCGCCTCCGAACTGATCGTAAGCAGGAATGGTGACGAAATTCTGCGCGCGGACGTGGAGGAACTGGCCAAAGCCTTCAAAACCACCCTGGATTGGTAGCGCCGAAGCGGGCCGCGCGATGGCCTGGGACAAGACTTCGCGCTTGACAGGCCGCAAAGGATTGCCAAATACACGAGTGGTGTAGGCTCTGCTGAACCCGCCCGGTCGGAACGCGTCCGCGTGTTCCGGCCGGGTCGTCAACCCCGTAAACGTCCGGCCCAAGGCCGGAAGACGGAATCGACGAAAGCGCGATCCCGTTTTGGCCGAACGCCGCAGGCCCTTTGCCGCCCAGGCAAGGCTTCGCGCCCCGAGCGCGGGCCGGCGCTGGGGGCCAGAAGGACGCGGATCACCGGCCACACACCAGGAGGCATCTTATGGACAAATACGTCTGCGGCGTCTGTGGTTACGTCTACGACCCCAAGGAAGGCGATCCCGAAAACGGTGTCGCCGCCGGAACCGCCTTTGCCGACCTGCCTGAAGATTGGGTCTGCCCGGTCTGCGGCGCGCCCAAGAGCGAGTTCGAAAAGGAATAACCCCTTCTTCCCTCCCGCCGGGGCGTCGGCTCCGGCGGGTCTCTCCCTTTAGAGGTATCTCTATGAATCCGATCGAAATTCTCCCCGGCGTCCACTTCGTGGGCGCGGTGGACTGGGAACGCCGCAACTTCCACGGCTATTCCGTCTCTCCCAAAGGCACCACCTACAACGCCTTCCTGCTCAAGGACGAAAAGAACACCCTGGTGGACACCGTGTCCGCCGAGTTCGCCGGCACCCTGCTGTGCAACGTGGCCCGGGCCCTGGACGGACAAAAGCTCGACTACATCGTGGTCAACCACGTGGAGCCGGACCACTCCGGCGCGCTGCCCCGCCTGGTGGCGGCCCACAAGCCCGAAAAGATCTTCTGCTCCCCCATGGGGCTCAAGTGCCTCAAGGAATACTACGACGTGGAAGGCTGGCCCCTGGAAGTGGTCAAGACCGGTTCGAGCCTGTCCATCGGCCGGCGCGAACTGCGTTTCGTCGAGACGCGCATGCTCCACTGGCCCGACTCCATGATGACCTACGTGGTGGAAGACAAGCTGCTCATCTCCTCCGACGCCTTCGGTCAGAACTACGCCAGCAGCGAACGCTTCGCCGATCAGGTTGACCAGGGAGAACTCTACACACAGCTCGTGCGCTACTACGCCAACATCGTGCTGCCGTATTCGCCCATCGTGACCAAGCTCTTTGCCGAAATCGCCGAGCTCGGTTGGCCCATCGAGATGATCGCCCCGGACCACGGCCTGCTCTGGCGCGGCCAGGGCGTGACCGACGTGCTCGCCCACTACGACCGCTTCGCCAAGCAGCCGGCCTGCAACAAGGCCGTCATCGCCTACGATACCATGTGGCACTCCACCGAGCACATGGCCGAAGCCATCGCCGACGGCCTGGACCAGGAAGGCGTGTCCGTGCGGCTCATGTCGCTCAAGATGAACCACCACTCCGACGTCATGTCCGAAATCATGGAGGCCGGCGCGGTGCTGGTGGGATCGCCCACCCACAACAACACCATCTTGCCCCTGGTGTCGGGCTTCCTCACCTACATGAAGGGCCTTCGCCCCCAGAACAAGATCGCCGCGGGCTTCGGCTCCTTCGGTTGGTCCGGCGAATGCCTCAAGCAGATCACCGAACGCCTGGAAAGCATGGGACTCACCGTGCTCGACGGCATGAAGGTGAAAAACGCCCCCAAGCACGAACACCTCGCCGCCTGCGTCGAGCTCGGACGCACCGTCGCCCGCGCCCTGAAGGAAAAGATCGCGCAGCAGGGTTAGAGAAGAGTAAGAGTAAGAGTTAAGATCGGGAGAGGGACCTTTTGTGAACAAAAGGTCCCTCCCCCGAACCCCCTCCTCCAAAAAACTTTGCTTTGGGTGACGACGTGGCGCGAACCTGCTGGCCGCAGCCCGAGCCCCCCAAACGGCGATTTCGAAAACTGACCCGGCAGGGGTGCCTGATATGCCTGCTTGCTCAGTCCCTGCCCGCCTGTCCGCCTTGTCCGGACTTTTCCCACCTGCAAAACTATTGCAAAAGAGTTGACGGGTCGTTTCGACTCCAATATAAGACAAAACGACTCTTTTTTATCTTTATTAAAGGGCGCCCCATGAAAATAACACGAGCGGCCGACTACGCCATACGATGCGTGCTCTACCTGGCCAAACAGCCTCCGCGCGAGGTGGTGAGCCGACGCGAAGTGGCCGAAGCCATGGACATCCCCATGGCTTTTCTCGGAAAAATCGCGCAAGGTCTGGCCAAGGCCGGGCTGGTGGTGGTACGGCAAGGGGCTAAGGGCGGCTACCAGTTGGCCAAGGTTCCGGCGCGCATCACCCTGCTGGACGTGATCGAAGCCCTGGACGGCGAAATAGAAGTCAACGACTGCCTTACAAGACCCGAGGAATGCGGACGCATGCCGAGTTGCCGCGTGCACAGGGCCTTGATCGATATCCGCACGGCGCTTCGGCGTCACCTTGAAGCCGTGACCTTCGAGGACTTGGCCAAGGGGGACGAGTGTCCCGGGACCGCCGCCAGGCGTGATTCCGAAGGCGCGCTCGGTTGTTTGGAATCCTGAAACGGCTCGGTTAGGAGAACGGCGCATGGACACCTTGATGCTTTCCAGACTGCAGTTCGCAGCCGCCACCTTCTTCCATTTCATCTTCGTTCCGCTCACTCTGGGCCTTTCCATCATCACCGCGATCATGGAAACCCAGTACGTGCGCACCGGCGACGAAATGTACAAGAAGATGGCCAAATTCTGGGGAAAACTCTTTCTCATCAACTTCGCCCTGGGCATCGTCACCGGCATCACGCTCGAATTCCAGTTCGGCACCAACTGGTCCCGGTATTCGGCCTACGTGGGCGACATTTTCGGCCCCCTGTTGGCCATCGAGGCCACGGTGGCCTTTTTTCTCGAGTCCACCTTCGTGGCGGTCTGGGTCTTCGGCTGGGACAAGCTCTCCCCCAAGTTCCATGCCGTTTGCATATGGATAGCCGCCCTGGCCGCGAGCCTTTCCGCCCTGTGGATCATTCTGGCCAACGGCTTCATGCAAAATCCCCAGGGGTTCGTGCTGCGTAACGGCCGGGCCGAGCTGGAGAGCTTCTGGGCCGTAGTCCAGAACCCCTTCGCCTGGCACATCTACGCCCACACCCTGTTCGCGGCTTTCCTGCTCTCGGGCTTTTTCGTCATGGGCGTGTCCGCCTGGCACCTGATGCGCAAGCAGCATGTGGAGTTCTTCACCCGCTCGTTCAAGTACGGCGCCGTGTTCGCCCTGATCTTCTCGGTGGCCGTGGCCGCCCAGGGCCACCTGCACGGAGCCGAAGTGGCCCGCATGCAGCCGGCCAAGCTGGCCGCCATGGAAGCCCACTTCCACACCCAGAAGAACGCCCCCATGTATCTCCTGGCCATCCCCGGCCAGGACGGCAACTATGTCGAAGCCATAGGGATTCCCGGCCTGCTCTCCTGGCTGGCCTTCAACGATCCCTCCGCGGAAGTGAAGGGCCTCAACGACTTCGCCCCGGCCGACCGTCCCCCCGTGGCCATCACCTTCTGGGCCTTTCGCCTGATGGTGGGAATTGGCACCATCATGCCGCTCCTGGCCCTGTACGGTCTGTGGAGACTGCGCAAGATCACTCAGGAATCCAAGTACCTGCGCCTCATGCTCTGGGCCATCCCCCTGCCCTACCTCGCCATTGAGGCCGGTTGGACCGTGGCCGAAGTCGGACGCCAGCCCTGGATCGTCTACGGACTCATGCGCACCAGGGACGCCGTTTCGCCCGTCGATCCCTCCCAGGTGGCCATTTCGCTTCTGGCCTTTCTGGTGGTGTACGGCTTCCTGGGCGCCGTCGACATCTGGCTGTTGGCCAAGTACGCCAAAAAGGGCCCGGTCCACTAACGTTTCGTGGGAGGTAGTGTCATGGAACTCGGAACCATCTGGTTTCTCTTGTGGGGCGTGTTGTGGGCCGTCTACTTCATCCTGGACGGCTTCGATCTGGGCGTGGCCATGCTCATGCCCGTTCTGGCCAAAAACGACGTGGAGCGTCGCATCTTCTACAATAGCGTCGGCCCCTTCTGGGACGGCAACGAAGTCTGGCTCATCACTGCCGGCGGCGTGACCTTCGCGGCCTTTCCCGGCACCTACGCGGTCATGTTCTCGGCCCTGTACACGCCGCTTCTGCTTCTGCTCTTCGCCCTGATCTTTCGGGGCATCAGCTTCGAATTCCGCTCCAAGGTGGAAAGCGCCAGCTGGCGCCGGATGTGGGACTCCTTCCACATCACCGGCAGCTTCCTCTCCGCTTTGCTCCTGGGCGTGGCCTTCGCCAACATCTTCAAGGGCATTCCCATCGACCAGGCCGGCGTGAACCAGGGCAACCTCTTCACCCTGCTGAACCCCTACGGCCTGCTGGGCGGCCTGCTCTTCGTGTGCGCCTTTCTCATGCACGGCGCCCTGTGGCTGGCCATCAAGACCGAGGGCGTCCTGCACGAGCGGGCCATGAACTTCACCGTGAAGATCTGGCCGGCCCTGCTCATCGTGGCCGCCCTCTTCCTGGGCTACACCGGCGTGTCCACCAAGGTGTTCGCCAACTACCTGAGCAACCCCCTGCTCTTCGTCATCGTGCTCCTGCCCGTGGGCGGACTGGTCATGCAGCGCGTCTACATCGGCCAGCACAGGCCCGGGCGGGCCTGGGTCGCCAGCGCCGTCACCATCGCCGGCGTGGCCCTGTTCGGCGTGATCGGCATCTTCCCCGCGCTGCTGCCCTCGAGCCTCAACCCGGCCTGGTCCATGACCATCGCCAACAGCGCGTCCTCGCCGCTCACCCTCAAGATCATGCTCGGCGTGGCCCTGGTCTTCGTGCCCCTGGTGATCATCTACCAGGGCTGGGTCTACAAGACCTTCCTGCACAAGGTCACCGAAAAGGATCTGGACTACGACGAGGCCTATTGAGAAAAACGGGACTTCTCTTTGCACTTGACCCATGCCATAAGGCCCCTGGAGACCGCTCCGGGGGCCTTTTTCAGGTCTCCCATCCATCCCGCGAGGAATGCCGCATGCGCTTCGGATTTCGCTTGGCCGCCTGGTTCCTCTGGCTGCTCGTCGCGACCTGCCTTCCCGGCCCGGTCCTGGCCGGCGAAGACGACGTCCTGCGTCCGGCGCTCGATTCCTACCACCGTGAACTCAATATCGCCCATGTTTCGTTGAACAACCTGGAAAGCCGCCTCAAGACCGAAGTCGACACCATGAGCAGGCGGGCCACCTCCCTGGGCAAGAAACGCGACCAACTGGTCCTGCTCTTCGGCTCGGCCCAGAACCCTTGGGATCTGCGAGACGTGGCCCAGGCCAATTCCCTGCTGTTGGCCCAGGCCGAAAGCGTGCTCAGCAAGCCCGAAACCCTGGACCTGGAGTTGCAAAACAGCATCCGCTCGTTGCGCGACACGGAAGCCAAGATCGAAACCCGCCTGCAGGAAAGCGTCACCCCGGAAGTGGAGTCCGACCTGCGTTCCCTGCTGGCCGACATCAACGTGCTGGCGGACCGGATCACCGCGACCCGCGAAGAACTGGGCCGGGGCATCCGACCCGTCCGCGAGCTTCAAAAAAGCCTGAAGATCGAGGAGGAAAAGCTCCGCACCGAACTCAAAACCGTCTGGACCGCCTACTACAGCGAGCGCACCCCCACCCTGTTCAGCCGCTACATCCTGGACGTCGTCCACTTCGAACTGGAACAGTGGATGAACTGGTTCGAATTCGTGATCGGCGTGATCACCGGTGAAAGCCAGGCCCAGCAGGTGCGCCAGGCCATCCTGCACAGCCTGGGGTTGACCTTCGCCGTGGCCCTGGGCGGTTTGGCCTTCTTCCGCCGTCTGGGCGCCGGCCGGAGCGCGCCCCCCTTTCGCCGCGCCCTGCGCCACGCCACCCTGTGCGTGAGTGTGGCCGTGGGCCTGGGCTACCTGGCCTCCACCCTGAACGCCGTGGTCTATTCCCTGGTGCTGGGCCTTTCCGAAGCGAGCTTTTCCGCCGGGCTGGTGTTCCTTTCGAAGTTCTTCACCCTGTTTCACAAAGGACGCCCCGACGAACCCAAAACCGCCACCCGGTGGCCCCTCTGGGCGGTGTTTTCCCTGGGTTTGATGCTTCAGTCCATGCGCGCGCCCGACATCGTCATGCAACCCTTCATGGCCCTGGTTTTTCTTGCGCTCGCCTGGCGCATCAAGCGCCAGGGGCTCAACTCCCGGCTTTGGCTCGACCGCTTTCTGGCCGGATTGTGCACCACCGTGCTGCCCACCCTGGCCGTCCTGGCCCTGGCCGGCTTCTGCCGGGCCGCGGTGCTGGCCGCATCGGCCCTTTTCTACTTCGTGTTGTGCGTGCGCTTCTCCAACGCCGTGATCGGACTCCTGGACGCCTGGCAGGAAACCATGGCCGGCAAGTGGTCCCCCGTGGCCATGGGCCTGGTCTCGGGGGTGGGCTTCCCCCTGGTGTTTTTGTGCAGCTTCTCGCTGTGCCTCTGGCTGGGGTCGAGCCAATTCGAAGGGCAGCGCGTCTTTCTTGACGCCCTGAGCTTCGAAGCCAAGTTCGAGGCCTTCGCCATCAGCGCCGGACGCCTAGCCCTGGTGCTTTTCGGCTACTACCTGCTCAAAAGCGCCATTCACGCCACAAACGGCTTGCTCGCCGCCTACGGCGAAACCCGAAACGACCTGGAACCCGGCGCGGTGGAATCGCTTCAGACCATCTCCAGCTATGCCTGGTGGGCCCTGTTTCTCCTGCTCTCCCTCTATGTCCTTGGGTTTTCCTTCACCAGCCTCGCGGTTGTGGCCGGCGGCCTGTCCGTGGGCATCGGCTTCGGCCTGCAACAGATCGTCAACAACTTCCTGAGCGGCCTCATCCTGCTGTTCGGTCGCTCCGTGGAAGTGGGTGACGTGCTGCAAATGGGCGATACCACCGGCGTGGTGCAACGGGTCAATATCCGAAACACCGTGGTGCAGACCTACGACAACGCCACCATCTTCATTCCCAACTCGTCCCTGGTCAGCACCCAGATCATCAACTGGAGCCACCGCGACCGCCGCGTGCGCCGCGAAGTCAATGTGGGCGTGGCCTACGGCTCGGACCGCAACAAGGTGCGCGACCTGCTCGTGCGCGCGGCCCTCTCCGTGCCCGAAGTCCTGCGCGATCCGCCGCCAAACGTGCTCTTCTGGGACTTCGGAGCCAGCACCCTGGACTTCAAACTCCGTATCTGGATCGCCGACGTGGAAGACGGACTGAGCATCCAGTCGCGCGTGCGCGAAGCCATCGGACGACTCTTCGATGAAAATGACGTGGAAATCGCCTTCCCCCAAACCGATATCCACCTCCGCACCGCACCCGCCCTGGAAAAACTGGGCTGGAAGCGCTTGTCGAAGGACCAGGGAGAGAAGGTGGAAAAGAGGGAAGAGTAAAGAATTTGGGGGAAGGGACCTTGTGTGAACAAAAGGTCCCTTCCCCCAAACCCCCATCCTCCAAAAAACTTTCACCTGGGGATGACGAAGCGCGCGGAGCAAGACCCCGGGAGAAAAAACAAGGCAGGCTCTCGACGACGCGCCCCACACCGAAGTTTTTTGAGGAAGGAGGGAGGACTGGGGGGAGGAAACCCCTTTTGTGAACAAAAGGGGTTTCCTCCCCCCGGTCTTCACGCTGTATTCCCCGCCAACGCGCCTACCGGCAGACCAACCCCTCGTCCAGGTCGCCGGCGCTCATGGGGACCACGGCCACGTCCTTGGCGAGTCGAGCCATGTCGTCGCGCAACTTTTTGGCCTGGTCCAGGGTGTCGCGCCAGCCGAGCACCACGCCCCAAAGCCGTCGGCCTTCGGACTCCATCTGCCGCACGCAGGGCTTGGCTCCCAGCCCCTTGAGCAGCGCGGCCATCCACAAGGCGCGGCCCTCCTCGGAGAACACGCCGCCCATGACCACATACACGCGCCGCTCCGGAGAGCCGCTCACGCTCCCCCCTGAAGGCGCCTTGGGCGCAACGTTTTTTTCGGCTCCGCCATGGGGCTGGGACGCGCGCTCCCGCTGCGGCTCGGAGGGTTTGGTTGGCGAACGTTCCGGCGACTTTTCCGGTTGGCGGCCGGAGGTTTTGTCGGATGTCTTGCTGGAGGACTTTCCCGGCGACCGATCGAGAACCGCGTCCATACGCAGAGGGGCAGTCCCGCTTTCGCCCGTGACACCGGTGGACGTTTTGGACACCACGAAGACCGCTCCGGTCAACCGGGTCTCTCCGCACAGCACTTCCATGCTCCAAGTTCCCGGCAGAACTTCCCAGTCGTAGACGAATTGATAGGCCAGGCGCATGCCTTGTCCCATGCGTCCGGCCGCGAGAAACACCACCGGATCGACGACGCGGTTGCTGCCAGGCGGGGTCACGCGCACTTCGAGCACCACGGGCGCGTCCTTTGGCCCCCCCTCGGGAGCGACTTCCAGGCCGAAACGGGTTCCCGGACCGGCTTGGACCACGGCGGACGACTTCGGAGAGGAAAAATCGCCATAATAGAGAACCCGGGCCGATGTGGCCAAGGTTTGCGCCCAGGCCGCAGTGGAAGCGCCGACCAGGAGCAAAGCGACGACCAGGGCGAACAAAAGTCGCCTCACGGCCTGGGGGACGGATGCGGGGCGCGCACGGTCAGGCCGCCGCACGGGACGCCTCCGGCACGCGGGTCAACAGAGCCAGCCCCACGCAGAAAAAGGCCACCAGCGACAACATGGCCGGACGCGACGATCCGGTAAACTGGCGCACCAGGGCGAACACCACCGGCCCCAGGATGGCCGAAAGCTTTACCAGCACGGAATAGAATCCGAAATAGACCGTGGATCGCTCGGTGGGCACAAGTCGGCTGAGCAGAGCGCGCGACAGGGATTGGCTGCCGCCCAGGGCCAAACCAACGCCCAATCCCAGGGCGAAAAAATGTTCCGGGGTATTGATGAACCGGGCCAGGATCGCAAGCCCCGTCCAGCACACCAGGGAGGCCATGAGGGCCGCCTTTCCGCCGATACTGCCGGCCAACCGGGTAAACAGGGCGGCTCCGCACAGGGCCACCCCCTGAATGAACAGAAGCGTGAGCAACAGTGTGCTTTCGGAAAGGTGCAATTCGTCCTTGCCGTAGAGGGTGGCCATGCTGATCACGGTGCCAATGGCGTCGTTATAGAAGAAAAAAGCCAGATAGAAGGCTTTGAGGGGCGCGTTGGCAAGGGCCAAGCGGGCGGCGGCCAGGGTGTCGGAAAAGGCTTGGCCCACGGCGGCGAACAGGGACGCGGAGCGGGACGGCCCCCGGCCCTCGGGCAAGCCGGAAACGGAGGGCAGTCCGAAGCCCAGCCACCACAGGCCGCCCAGAACCAAAGCCAACTGCACGGCTTGCGGCATGGAAAGCCCCAGGGCGTTGTGCAGGCTCACCAAGCCCAGAGACAGGGCCAAGTGCACTCCCCCGCCCAGGTAGCCCGCGGCATAGCCCAGGCCGGAGACGCGTTCGCGCGCCGCGGGCGAGGCCAGGTCGGGCAGATAGGCGTCGTAAAACGCGTTGCCGGCGCTGTAGGACACATGCGCGGTGACGAACCAGCCCAAAGCCCACCACGTGTCGCCCGGTCCGGCCAGAGCGGCCAGACAGACGGCCACGCCGCCGATCAGGCAGCATGCGCCCAGGCAGGCTTTGCGACCCGGTCCCCGGTCGCCTAGGGCGGCCAGCAGGGGACCGAGCGTCACCACGGCCAGGGCGGCCGTCCCCACGGCATAGCCCCAGAGGCTGGCCGCGGGCAGAACGGTTCCGGCCAGCGTGGCCCCATGCGGCGCCACCACGGCGGCGAAATAGGCCGGAAGCAAGGCGGTCGCCACTCCGGTCAGGTAGGCCGAGCCGGCCCAATCATAGACGGCCCAGCCGAACACGCGGCGGGAGAATTCCATGAACGGAATATATCCGTTTGGCGCGACCAAGGCAAATGGAGCTGCGACTCGCCAACTTGCGGGACCGGGCTGGCTTTTCAAAAAGAAGTACGGGGGTTGCGCGTCGGACCGCGCTCATGTCCAAAAAAACGCGGCCGGCCTAGAGCACTTCGCGTCCCATCCAGATCACCCGGCCGAGCACGCGCACGTTGGACTCTTCCACGAGCTCGACTTCCAGGGGGGGGTAGAACTGGCGATTGTCGCTCACCAGCACGAGCTTTCCGGGCTTTTTGTCCAGGCGCTTGACCACGATCTCCTCGTCGATGCCCACGGCGTAGATTTTTCCCGTGTAGATTTCCGTCTGGGAGAGGTCGATGAGCACCACGTCCTCGTCGCGCAAAATGGGCTCCATGCTGTCGCCGGTGACGCGCATGAGACGCATCTGGCTGATCTGGCCCTTGCGTTTGAGCCACGCGTGGCGGAAGGCGTAATAGGTTTCGATGGTCTCGTCCACCATGAGGCTGCCCCCGCCGGCCGAAAGCCTGGCCCGGACCTTGGGCACGTAGGCGAACTCCTCGGGGTGGGCGCCGGACACGCCCGGAGACCGGGGTTGGCCCGGCGGAGTTTGCCCGCCGACGTACATGGGGCCCAGACCGGACTCCAACCACTGCGGATTGAGACCGTACTTGCGGCACAGGTAAAGATACCAGTCCGCCGGGATATGCGAGCGTTTCTTGGCGTCCGTCACGGCCTGGCGTCCGATGCCCAGCGCCCTGGCCAACTCGGACTGGGATTTGATGCCCGTGGCGGCCATGATGCGTGACAGGACGGATTCAGCCGTGAAGCCCTTGACGGGTGAGGTGGGTGTCGCGCGTTTCATGTTCCGAATCGTCCGCAGCAAGAGCGTTTTGTCGTCTTATCGTCGATGCGGCCCGAGTTGTCAAGTCCGCCTGTGCGAGTTCAAATACGACGTACAGCATTTTCTCGTCCCAAGCCGTCCAACAGCGGACAAAAGCTAGGAAGTGCGCAAGTGTCGAGCCTTTATCCCTACGCCAAGCACATCAAGATACACAGGACATTTATGACAATCCTGGACATCGCATGGTTCTTTCACACAAACTCCGCGCGAGGCGTTTCGATTTTCTTTTCGTCTATTTTTTATATTGGCAAATATATTTTTGCCGCGTGAAACCGCCCCGGTCCGAAGCGCTTCCGGGCCTAGCGGCTGAAGTGGTCGAAACCCGCACCCTGCAGGGGAAGTCCGGCGAAGCGGATACCCGGCCGGGCCGTCACCCGGCCGAGCGGTCTGGCTTCGGGCACAGCCTCCAGCACCTGGGGGAAAGCCTGAGGCGGACACACGCCCAACAGCGCGTAATCTTCCCCGCCGACGAGGGTCAGACGGACCGGATCGGCTCCGGTCCCGGCCGCCAGGCGGGCCACCTCGGGGTGGACGAATTCCGGTCCGAACTCCAGATCGGCGCCCAGCGAACCGAGGAAACGGGGGAGGTCCCTGGCCAGGCCGTCGGAAACATCCATGAGCCCGCGCACGCCGGGAACGCCGGCCAGGGCCAATCCTTGGTCCACCAGCACCCGAGGGCGCAGATGGGCCAAGGCGCACTGGGGATAGTCGCGCCTCGCCCCTTCGCGTCCCTGCTCCGACAGGGCCCACAGGCCGGCGGCGGAAAGCCCGAGTTCGCCCACGCAGAAAAGCATGTCTTCCTCGCGCGCGGCCTTTCGGGTGAGAAACCGCCCTCCCGGACCTTTTTCGGCCCACAAGGTGATGGAAAAAACCACCGTGGCGCAGGCATTCAGGTCGCCGCCGGTGAGGGGCAGGTCGAGTTGCGCGGCCAGGCGAGCCATGCCGTCCAAGGCGGATTCCCAAAAGGCGGCGGGAGCATCCGGCGGACCGGCCAGGCCCAGGCTGAAGCCCACGGGACGCGCCCCCATGCCGGCCGCGTCGCTCACGTTCACGGCCAAGGCCTTGTAGCCGATCTCTTCGGGCAAAAAGTAGTCGGTGCGAAAATGTACGTCTTCGATGAACAAATCCGTGGTGACGGCCAGGGTTTGCGGACAGGCCAACACCGCGCAGTCGTCCCCGCGTCCGAGCAGCATTCGCGGATGGACATTGGGAAAACGGGCCGAGATGGCGGCCAGAAACGCGTCTTCCGAAACGAACGGAGCGCTCACGAGGGGGATTTCCGCATGTAGCACAGCCCCAGCCCGGCTGTGAGCAGGGCCTCGGTGGCCACGGTGGACAGGGCCGAGCCCTTCACGCCCAAATGGGGAATGAGCAGCACGTTGAGGCCCACGTTCACCAGGGCCGTAAGCACCGTGAGCCGCGCATAGGCCCGCTCGCGTCCCATGGCCACCAGGGCCTGAGTAAGCACGCCGTTGGGCATGAGAAAGGCCAGGGCGGGCAGCAGCCAGGGGCACAGGTCTCCGGCCGGTTCGTACCGGTGTCCGAAGGCCAGAGTGATGATCCAGGGCCCCAGCAGCACCGCCAGACCGGAACCCACAAGCCCGAGACCGGTCATGACCCCGAGCATGAGGCGAAACGAGCGCTTGAAATCCGCCGGCTGGGTCAGGCTCAGGCGAAGGCGGCGGAAAAACAGGTGGGTGAGCGGCGTGGCGAAGAGCACCGCGGCCTCCACCAGCCGGTAGGCGGCGGCATACTGTCCCACCTGGGCGTTGTCGCCGGTGAGCCATCCCAGGAGCAGGATGTCGGACTTGAAATAGATGGTGGTGGCCGCCGTGATGATCAGAAACGAGCCGCAATGCCGGTACAACGTTTTCCCCAGGTGAAAGGAGGGACGCACCCGCAGCCCCCCGGCCATGGGCAGGGCCAAGGCCAGGGCCTGTCCGGCCAGCATGCCGGCGAAGATGGCCGCCGGTCCGGCGCCGGGCAAAAAAAGGGCCCCTCCCACCCCCACGGCGGTCAGGGTGCGCACGGCCATGCGCCAGCGGGCTTCGCCGGGAAAGCGGCCCTGTCCCTTGAGACTGGCCGACAGATAGTTGCCCGCGCAAAACAGGGCGTAGTACCCCAGGGCCAAAAAACCGGCCAACTTGTCGCCCACGGGAACGACCAGCAGAAGGAGCGCCCCGGCTCCGGTCACGGCCAGCAGGTGTCCCAGTCCCAGCCCCAGAAGCGGTCCCGGAACGAAACCCGGCGTGGGCCGGGCGGTCTCCCGAAAGATGAGCGGGGAAAACCCGCCGTCCTGGGCTATGGCGAAGAGCGAAGCCGCGGTAAGCCAGGCGTTGTACCCGCCAAACGCCTCGGGACCGAGCACCCGGCCCAGGGCGAAGGACAGGCCCGTGGCCACCACCGCGCTGTAGAGCGTGGCGGCCCACTGTCCGGCCAACGCGGAAACAAAGGACTTGGCCTGGCTCACGACTCGTCCCCGAAGGAGCGCAAAAGAAAGCTCGCGGCCGCCGGAAGGTCCCGGGCTAGCACCGTGGGATGCCCGGACCGGCCGGAGGCGATGCGGACCCAGGGTCCCTCGGGCGCCGTCAGGCCCATTTCGGCGGCGAAACGCGCCCCATGTCCCGTGAGCACGAGGATGGATTCGGCCAGTCCGCAGCCCAGTCCGAAGGCCACATCCGACGCGTTGTCCCCCACCATGACCGTACTGGCCGGATCGAGCCCGGCCTGCCGGGACAAGCGCGACCACAATCCCGGCGCCGGCTTGCGGCAGTCGCACCCGTCCTTGGGGTCGTGGGGGCAGTGGGCCACGCCGTTCAGGCGCACGCCGTAGTCGGCCAGAAGCGCGTCAAGGCGGGCCTGTACGGCCAGAAAGTCGGCCTCGCCGTAGTAGCCGCGTCCAATGCCGGACTGGTTGGTCACCACATACAGGCCCACCCCGGCCCGGCTGAGTCTGGCCAGGGCCGGCCCCGCCCCGGCGGCCAGTTCGACCTGGTCGGGATCGCACAGGTAGTGCTTTTCCACGATGATGGTGCCGTCTCGGTCGAGAAGGACGTTTCGAAGCCTGGCCATCAGGCGGCCCCCCGGGCGCGGCGAAGCGTTCTTCGGGACGACATGTTCACGCGATCTCCTGCCTTTTTTGAGTGTCGGGGACCGATACGCCAGGCCGAAAGCAAACTCAACAGGCGGGCGGAAAAAACCCGTCCCTTCAGACGATGATGCCCCCGGCCAACACCCGGCCGGCCGCGTCGTAGACCACGGCCAACTGCCCGGGGGTCGGTTTCTCCACCGGTTGGCGAAAGTCCAGGCGAAAGCCGTCCGGTCCCTCGATCCGGGCCGTGGCCTCGCGGGGGCGTTGGCGAAAACACGTGCGGGCCAGCACGGTTTCCGGCCAATGCGCCGGATCCACCAGGAAATTGGCCTGGCGGGTCCGGCAGACGTCGGCGGCCAAGTCGGCCTTGCCCCCCACGGTCAGGACGTTTCGGACCATGTCCTTGCCGATCGCGTAGAGCGGTTCGGACCAGGGCACGCCAAGTCCCCGGCGCTGCCCCAGAGTATGACGCCACAGGCCCCGATGGGTTCCCACCCGCCGGCCGTCGGCCAGTTCGATGGGCCCGGGACCGGGCAGGTCGTAGCCCTGGGCCTCCAGGTAGGCCGCGTAGTCCTTGTTGGGAATAAAGCACACGTCCTGGCTCTCGCCGGGCAGGGGGGGGGCCAGGTTCCGGGCGGCCAGGGCGGCGGGAACGTCGGCCTTGCGCGTCCCGGACAGGGGGAAACGCGCCCGGGCCAAGGCGCAGGCGGGCACCAGGGCCAGGAAATAGCTCTGGTCCTTGGCCGGATCGAGCCCCTGGCCGAGCGCTCCCCCCTCCAGACGGGCGTAATGACCCGTGGCCAGCGCGTCCGCGCCCAGCCGCGCGGCATGGTCGGCCAGGAGACCGAATTTCATGTCCCGATTGCACAAGACGCAGGGATTGGGCGTGCCCCCCTGGAGATAGGCGCGGGCGAAGGGCTCGATGACCAGGCGGCGAAAGTCCCGGGAGAGGTCCGCCACGGCGAAGTCCACGCCGAGCCCCCGGCACAGGTCGTCCAGGGCCCGGGCCAGGCGATGGCCTCGCCCGTCCCGGTGGTCCGGGGGCAGAAAATGGGCGTGCAGGGCCGTGACCGCGAAACCGGCCTCCCGGACCAGCGCCAGGGCCAGCAGGCTGTCCATGCCGCCGGAAACGGCCACGGCCACGCGTTTCATGGGACGGTCCTCGCAAAAAAACGGCCCGCCGCGGCAATCACGCCGGGGCGGGCCGGAAGGGTCGATTTCGTATCAGTACCCGGCCATGGCCCGCAACCGGGCCACGCGCTCGGCCGTGGAGGGGTGGGTGGAAAACAGGCTCATCACCCCGCCCCCCGAAAGGGGACTGACGATGAACATGTTTTCCGTGGCCGGATTGACCCCGTTCATGGGCACGGCCCGGGCCGTGCGTTCCAGCTTTTCCAGCGCGCCTGCCAGGGGCAGCGGATTGCCCGCCAGCTTGGCCCCGGTGGCGTCGGCCAGGTACTCGCGCGAGCGGGAGATGGCCATCTGGATGAGCAACGCCGCGATGGGAGCCACAATGGCCAAGGCGATGGCGCTCAGTCCGCCGGCACCGCCTTCGTCGTCGCCGGAGCGGCCCATGCCGAAGAGGGCCCCCCACTGCAACATGCTGGCGATGCTGGTCACGGCTCCGGCCACCACGGCGGCCACGGTCTGCACGAGGATGTCGCGGTTCTTCACGTGGGCCATCTCGTGGGCCAGCACGCCCGTGAGTTCCTCGCGCGACACCAGGTGCAAAAGTCCCTCGGTCACAGCCACGGCGGCGTGTTCGGGATCGCGCCCCGTGGCGAAGGCGTTGGGCTGCTCCTGCGCGACGAGGTAGAGCTTGGGCATGGGCACCCCGGCGTTGGAAGCCAGTTGGCGCACGATGTCATGCAGGCCCGGGGCGTCTTCTTCGGAAAGCTCCTGCGCCCGGTACATGGAAAGCACGATGCGATCCGAATACCAATAACTGCCCACGTTCATGACCACGGCCAAGCCGAGGGCGATGACAAGTCCGGTCCTGCCGCCCAGGGCCTGACCCATGAGAAGCAGGAGCGCGGTCAAAAGCCCCAGAAGCAAGGCCGTCTTGATCTGACTGGTCATGCGAATCCTCCTGGAGATTCGTCCGGTGTCCCGCCCATGCGCTCGGCCGCGCGCCGCGCGCCCCGGGCGGACCCGCTCTTTTCGTATTTAGAAGATGGGAATTCTGCGACGGCGCGCCTCGCGGCGTTCCTTGGGGATGGTGACTTCCAGCAGGCCGTTTCGAAAAACCGCGCTCACGGCCCCGAGATCCACACCCTTGGGCAGGGAAAAGCGCCTGGCGAACGGTCCGTACGAACGCTCCACGGCGTGAAACACGCCTTCGCCCTCGCACGGTTTTTGCTGACGGCGCTCGCCGTAGATCCACAGCGTTTTGGACTTCATCTCGACCACCACGCTTTCGTGGTCCACGCCGGGCAGCTCGACGCAAATGACAAAGGCCTCGGGGCTTTCGAGCACGTCCGCCACCGGGGTCCAAAAGTAGGCCGCGTTCCTGAGCCCTCCGGGCTGATCCGGTTTCAAGCGGGTGCGGCGCAGAAGGCGCTCTTCCTCGGTCTTGACTTCGGTGAGACCGATCCACGGGTTCCAATTCAGCTTGGCCATGCGTCACCTCGCGGCGAATGCGCCGCCATCCTGGTGGAACAAACTAATCACCGTCGCCGTGGTGTCAAGCGCCCGCAACCACTTGGCGCCCCAGGCTTTCCGCCGCGGCGCGCCCCGCGGCGCCCTTGCCCGGCCTCCCCGGAGGGGCCGACCCCGGTGTCCTGAGCGCCGCCCTCGCAGCCCGCCCAAAAAGTCGATTCTTGCAGCCTGTTCAAAAACCTGCTGGCAAGGCGCGAGAAAAAGTCAAGCCCGAAGCGGAATTGGCATCCGTTGAGGGTTTGAGTTTTTCGCAACAACGCAGCCAGCAAGGATTAACAGGCTGCTAGGGCTTGGCCTGACGCTGTCCGTCCTTCCAGCCGGCCAGGGGCACGGCCTCTTCTATGAGCATGATGGGAATGTCGTCCCGCACGGGATAGACCACCTGGCAGGCCTCACAGACCAAGCCTTGCCCTTGGTCGATAAGGGCGATGTCGCCTTTGCATTTGGGGCAGGCCAGAATGGAAAGCAGTTCGCTGGCGATGGGCACAAAGAACCTCCTGAAGCGTTTGCGTCGGTATACGCCACCTCGTCCCCGCGCTCAAGGGGCAGGCTCTTGCCGATCCCGGATTGACGCCGGCGACTTTCGGACCTAGGCTTAAACGATCATGCCCGGAATAGACTTGCATACCCACTCCAGCGCCTCGGACGGAGAACTCAGGCCCAGCGAACTCGTGCGCCTGGCTGCCGACACGGGGCTTGTGGCCCTGGCCCTGACCGACCACGACACCATCGGCGGCCTGGAGGAGGCTCGCGAAGCCGCCACTGGCACCACCATGGAGTTCGTACCCGGCTGCGAACTCTCGGTGCTGGACCAGGACCGCCAGATGCACCTGGTGGGCCTGTGGATTCCCAGGCCGGCCCCGCACATCGAAGAACTGCTCGCGGACCAGCGGGCCAGCCGGCACGAGCGCAACCGGGCCATTTTGCAGAAACTCAAGGCTTTCGGGATAACCATCGACTACGACGAAGTGCGCGCCCTGGCCAAGGGAACCGTGGGTCGGCCCCACATCGCCCACATTTTGCTCAAGCGCGGAGTGGTGAAGAACTACAACGACGCGTTCAAGAAATACCTGGGCCGCCAGACCGGCCGGGCCTACGCGCCCAAGAAGGAACTGCCCCTGTCCCAGGCCGTGGAGGTGCTGCACTCCGACGGGGCCACGGCGATCCTGGCCCATCCCTACCTGCTGGGCGAGACCGGAAAGCCCATGGAAGACCTGGCCCGGCGTTTTCAGTCCCTGGGCGTGGACGGGCTGGAAGCCTACTACACCGACCACTCGGCCCAGCGCACGCAGGAATTTCTCCACCTGGCCCGCAAGCTTGGCATGCCCGTGTCCGGCGGATCGGACTTCCACGGCCGCCTGAAACCCCAGATCAAGCTCGGCGTGGGCAAGGGGACGCTCTTTGTGCCCGAATCCGTACTCGACGCGCTCAAGGCCTACCGCAGGGAGCGGGGGCTTTGGGTGTGAGGGGCCGGCAGATCGCGAAAAATCCCCGCTGACCGCGCCCGCCCCACGCACGCCGACCCTGCGGCGGGTTGCAACGACGCTACGGGCGGGACAGCCTTTCGCGTCCTGGCGGAAAGCGTGTTGCCCAGGCTCCTCGACTCGACCGCTTCACCGCTCGACCAGGCCCCTTTCGCCGGGGCCGAAACCGGTTACGAAAAACAAAACTCCACGCTGAACTTGCCGTGGTCGGTGACGAAGGGAATGGCCACCACCGGGCCGGACCCCGTGTGGCTGATCTCGTGGTTGTCGCCGAAGATGACCATGGGCGTGCCCGCCGACAGGCTCACCCCGGCCTTGGCCAGATGCCCGCGCGCCTGCCCCGAGATCATGTTGGTGATCTCGCCCACCGCGTCCTTCACGTCGGCCAGTATGTCCTGAATATCGTCGCCCAGCATGGCCTTGACCACCGCGATGGCGCACGCCTTGTCGAAAGTGATGGAAATGGAGCCGGTTTTGTCTCCGGTCACGCCGATGATGCCCGAGACATCGCCCGTGGCCGCGCGGTCCTCCTTGATGAAGGGGGTTTTGGGCCGGGGGGTGATGCGCGCCATGGTGGAAAGCACCGACACGGTGGCGTCCACGAACGGCTTGGCGGTGGCGACGTCGATCATGGCAGGTCCCCGCACATCGTTTCCATGTCTGGGTGGGTTTTGATGATGGCGTTGATCTTCTTGAACAGGACTTCTTCAGTAAACGGTTTGACGATATAGTTTGTCACCCCGGCCTGCACGGCGATGAGCACCTGGGACTCCAGGGCTTCGCTCGTGACCATGAGCACGGGCATGCAGTGCAGTCTTTCGTCGGCGCGGATGGTCTTGAGCACGTCCAACCCGGACACGCCGGGCATGTTCCAGTCGAGAACCACCAGATTGAAGGCCTGGCGTTCCAGCATCTCCAGCGCCACCTTGCCGTTTTCGGCCTCCACGACCTGTTTGACGCCGGCCTTCCTGAGCATGTTCTTGACGATCTTTCGCATGGTGGAAAAGTCGTCCACCACGAGCACTCTCAGCTTGGAATATTCCATGGCGCGTTCCTCATGGGTCATCCCGGTCGTTGGAGTATTTTCCGGCACCCTACCCGCCCGGAGGCGCTTCCACAAGCGTATCCGCCCCTCGAATGAGGGGATCGACCACGCAGCCCGGCCCCAGGGTGGAGGGATCGGCCCGGACCTGCAACTGGTCCAGGCGCACGCCGTGCTCCCGATCCGGGCTCAGGCGTATCACCTTGTCGGCGTGGCCGTAAAACATGTCCACTCCGTGGTGGCTGATATAAAGGACCTGTATCGAAAGACGCGAGGCGATGGCCGCCACGATGCGCACGAAGGCCGACACCAGCTCGGGACGCAGCCAGCAGTCCTGTTCGTCCAGGGCCAGAAAGGGCCTGTGGGTCTCGGGAGAGAGCTGGGCCAACCCGATCAGACGCAATCCCACGGACACGATGTTGCACACCGAGCCGCCCTGGCCGCGCAGAATGTCCTCGGCGCGGCCCTGATTTTCCATTTCCAGGGTGATGAAGAGCTTGCCGTTCTTGAGCTCGCGGTGGCTTTTGACCCGCCGGTCCTGGCCGAGGATCTCGCGCACGGCGTGGGTGAGGTTGGTTTCCACCTCTTCCATAAGTTCGCCCAAAAGCTCCTGGGAAAGCTCCTCCAGCCGGGCCTGGGCCGCCGGAGCCGCGTCCAGAAAGGCGTCCAACTCCCCCAGCTCGCCTTGAACCCGCGTATGGGAGCGGACCAGGGCCTGGGCTTCGCCTTCCAGGCGTCCGGCCCGGCGGGTCAGTTCCGCCAGGGACTCGCGCAGTCCGGCGGGCACGGTGCTCACGCCCCGTCGCTCCGGGAGGACTCCAGGACATCCAGGCCCTGGCTGATGGCGGCCAAGTGGGCCCGGTAGTCGTCCACCAGGCGGCGGTTCTCGGCGCGCATGGATTCGAGCATGCGTCCAAGTTCCTCGGGATCGGCGGTGCCGTAGAGTTCGCGCGCCCGGTCCGACAGGGCGCTCAACTCGCCCTCCAGGTGGGAGAGGGTCTGTTCCGAGCGGACCTTGTCCTCGCGCAGGGCGTCGTATTGCTTTTTGAGTTCGGCCAGTTCGCGTTCAAGGGCCGCGTCATGGTCATGAGGATTGGGACGGGCCACCGGCCACCTCCTGGTAGAGTTCCCAGATGAGCGGGGTTTCGGGATTTTCGGGATTCAAATTGGCCGCCAGAAAGTCGCGCAGGCCCAGGCCTTCGCGGGTGCGCCGCCAGGCCAGGCGCTCCAGGCCGTCCACGAAGAGCGACCCCTTGGGGGCCTCCTGGGGCGTGGGTGGAAACGGCTGATCGGGAAATACCGCCTCGAAAGGCAACAGGGGCACGGGCCAGGGCGTCAGGTCTTCGCACCCCGGGGTCCAGATGGAGGCGGAAGGCGTACGCCGCTTGGTCACGGCCGTGAAGGTGAGCCGGGTGATGTTGCCAGGGTTGGCGTAGCGCGTCCTCCCCACCAGGGTGGTGGGCTGGGGGCGATGGATGTGGCCGTTGACCACCCAGTCCACGCCCTCGATGGGGCGCAGGGCGATGGGCTTTTCCGGGAAATCCACAAAGGAAAGATTGTGGTGGCTGATCCAGACCACGCTCAAGGCCTCCCCCCGGTCCACCCGCCGGGGCAGGGGGCAGCCGTCGGGCGAGGCGCCCAGGAGCACCCGCCCCTGGGGCGTGCGCAGCCAAAAGGCCGGGCCCGGTTCGGCCAACAGACGCACGGCCCCGGCCGAGGCCAGGACCGCCAGGGAGACGTCGTTGCTGAAGCGGGCCAGGTACTTGTCGTGGTTGCCCACCAAAGCGGCCGGCCGGTACGGCTCGAAGAGCTTGATGAGCTCCACCAGCAGGTTGTTGGGATTCTCCCGGGGCCAGTGAAACAGGTCGCCCAGGAACACCGGATAGAGGTCCAGGGACTTGGCCCGCTCCAGGCAGGCGCGCAGCTTGTCGAGCACCTGGCCCATGTAGCCTTCCAGGCGTTGGGCCGGCGGATGGGCCGCCAGGTGCGGGTCGGCGATGAAGAAAAAGCCCTTGGCTTCGATTTCAGGCAGAATCGCCACGCGAAACCTCCCCGAGAAAGAGCCTGGCTTCCAGGTCGTTGCCGCACAGGGGGCACTGTCCCACCTCGGCCAGGCGCTCCTTCACCCGGGACGCCAGGGCCTCAAGCTCCCGCTTCTGTCTGGCCACCACCTGGCGGCCCTTGTCCAGACGCGCGGAAAGTTCGGCCATGCCCCCCAGAATTTTCGCCAACTCCGTCGGCTCGGCCAGGACCGGCGGCTCGGTCAGGCCGGCCAGCACGCCGAGGCGCCTTGTCTGGGCTGTGACCCTGGCCGTCACGGCGCGTCCGCGCGCCAGATGGTCCGACAGCCCGGCGGCCGGGGCCAGCGCGGGCGGAACGGAAAGCGGCGCCAGAGTCTCGAGCGTGCGGCGGGCGTTGCCCAGTCGCCTGACCAGCCCGTCCAGGGCCGCGACGTGTCGGGCCAGCTCCCGAGCGGGCCGGACGGTCGGCGGAACCGACAGGACGGACAGGCGGTCAAGCCGTTCGGTCAGGCCGGCCTTGGTCCTGGCGGCCAGGCGCAGGCGTCCGGCCAGGCGCGCAAGCTCGGGCTCGGCGCGCAAGCGGGACTCCAGGTCGTCCAGGGCCGCTTCCAGGTTTTCCACCCCGAGGGTGAGCGCCGGCAGGGGGGTCAGGCGGTCGAGGCGCGCCCGGGTCCGGTCCAGGGTTTCGCCCTTGGCCTTGCGGGCCAGCTTGGCCCGGCGCACCTTGTCGCGCAGCAGATCCTGCATGGCCATGAGGTGGGCGCTCTCGGTGGAAGAGGCCAGGAAGTCGGCCATGGCCGAACCGGGCCGGTCCAACAGAAAAATGGGGTGGCGCTGATCGCCCAGGTGCACGTCCACCTCGTCGCCCTTTTCCGTGCCCACCGGTCCCAGACGCAGGAGCTTGGACACGTCTTCGGGCACCTTGCCCCGTCCCAGCTTGGCGTAGGTCTCGGTCTGGCCGCCCGGCGCGGTGACCTCGTAGAGGGCGTAGGCCTTGCGCCGCACCCAGGCCACGAGCGAACCGTCGTCGAGCAGGGCTTCCACGCGGGCCTCGGACGCCCCGTGGCGGATGACGTGGCGGGGCGTGGGGTTCGTGCACAGACAGCGCAGGGCCTCGACAACCGCGGACTTGCCCGTATTGTTGGGGCCGCACAAAACATTGAGCCCGGGTCCCAGGTCGAGAACCGTGCGGGAGTGGGCCATGAAATCGATAAGCGTCAGCGTACGAATCATACCAAACAGTGCGACGTTTTTCTCACGGGCGCGTCGGTTCGTCCTCGGGCGGGGTCAGGGGCAGCCACAGGGTGAAGACCGTGCCCAGTCCCGTTTCGCTGCGAAAGGTCACGCGCCCCTTGAGGTAACCTTCGCCCAGAAGTTTCATGCCGTATCCACCCAGGCCCCGGCCCAATCCCTTGGTGGAAAAATTACGCCGAAACATCTGGGATTGTACGTCTTTTACCATAACGGATTCGTTTTTCACCCAAAAGGCCACGCCGCCCTCGGACTTTTCGCAGCCCAAGAGCACGTCCTGGCCGGGCTGGGAAGCCTCCAGGGCGTTCTTGATCATGTTCCCGATCACCCGGCGCAACAGCCTGGGATCGGTCGTCAACGCCATGTGGGCCGGAGACGGCGCCAGCACCACCCGGCGTCCCTCGGCCACCTGGAGATTGAGCCCCATCTTGAGGGACTCGTCCAGCACTTCTCCGGTGTGCACTTCGGACCAGACCGGGGTCAGCTCTTTTTTCTCCGCGGCCATGATCTGCTTGTGAAACAGGAGTTCCTCCACCAGGTCGCCCAGCATGTCGTGGATGAAGTCCGCGTCCTCGCGCAGTTCCACGGGCGCCTGCTGGCGCAGCATGTCCATGAGCCCGCGCAGGCTGCCCACGGTGTTCAGGACATCGTGAAAAAACAGGTGTTCCAGGTTTCTGCGCCGGCCCAGGCTGCCCGCGTCCTGCAGGGTGAAGAGCACGAGCTTGCGCCCCTGGATTTCCAGGGGCGAGGCGCTGACCAGCAGGTCCAGGGCCATGGTCTGGCCCTTGTCCTCCACGATCAAGCTGCACTCCTGGGTATTGGCCATGTCGTTTATGCCCATGAGAATCGAGCGCACCGCCCCGCAACGCGAACAAAACTGCGACGTGCCGCAACCGCAGGGGCCGTGATCCCGGTGAATGCAGTGAAAGGCCTCCCCCGGGCGCATCCCGAGAATGGACTGGCCCTGCTGGCGCGTGACTTCGAGCACCCTGGCGTTGGCGTAGACAATCTGGCGTTCGGGATTGAGCAGCACCAGGAACACCGGGATGGCGTCCAACAGGCGGGGGACATCGCTATGGCCGAGCATGTCGCGTACGGCTTCGACCTCCTCGGGCATGGCCCTGGCCGCCGGGGCGAACTCGGTTGCGGGAATAGTCATAGTTCTTCATGATATCCTTTCGTCGTTGATCCTTCAAGGGCCATTCGGTTGTGCGCGAAAGGGAACTGCGTTACGAATAGGGCATGAACATGCCGCTTCGCCGCAAGGTCATGCTCCTGGCCTGCCTGGCCGCCTTCGTCACCCTGGCCGCCACGCTGGCCGTGGCCTGGCGAACCAAGGCCGGCCTCGACACGCGTCTGGGCGACGAAATGGAGCACTCCGCCACCACCCTGGTGACCGTGGCCGCCCAGAACGCCGCCAACCTCTGCCTCTCCTGGAGCGGGGGTCCGCTTTCCGACCAGGACCGGCAGCGGCTGCTGCAAACGCTTTCCCGGCTGCGCATCGGCGCGAAGGGCTCCGTCTGGGCCATTTCGGCCGAGCCGAACTCCCCGCCCCGGCTGCTGGTGGGCGAAGGGTCCATGCAAGAGGTGGATCTGGACGCCCTGGCCGACCCCCACATGCGCGACCTGGCCCTGCTGACGCTCATGCGGGCCAGAAATTCGCGCCCGGGCGAGATTCTCCATGCCCACGGCGTCTGGAAAGGCCAAAACGACGACGAACCGCGCGAACGCATCCTGGCCTGCATCCACCTGCCCCGCCTGAACTGGGTGGTGGGGGCCTCCATCCCCCTGGACGAGTTCGCCCAGGCGCGGGAAAACGCCTCCACGTCCCTGACGAACATGCTGATCGCGATGACCGCGGGCGGCGTGGCGGCCCTGGGCGTGGCCGCGCTCATGGCCGGGTCCCTGGCCAAACGCCTGACCGCCCCTCTGGAAGCCTTCAACACCGCCGGACGCGACATGTCCCGGGGCCAAATCGGCAAGGCCCAGGAGCGAATGCGGGCCATTCACGACCACGCCCAAATCCTGGGCCAGCTTCCGGCGACCTTTCTCGTCCTGACCGACAACCTGGCCCGCCTGATTCGGCGCATGCGCCAGGCCGGCGGCCAGGTGGAAGCGGCCGCCACCGACCTGATGACCCAGGCGGGCGAGCTTTCCCTGACCTCCCAGGGCCAGTTCGAAACCGCCGGCAACCTGTCGGCCGAAGCCGCCGCCATCGCCCTGACCGCAAACGACCTGGACCGGTCCATGCGCGAAGCCTTCGCCGCCCTGGACGCCACCGCCGCCGAAGCCGGGGCCCGGCGCGAAGACCTGACCGCCATGGAAGACGCCATGCGCTCCATCGTCAGCGGAGCCGGCCACGTCTCGGCCAAGCTCTCGGTCATCGCCAACAAGGCCGACGAGGCCCAGAGCCTCATCGCCTTAATCACCACCATAGCCGACCAGACCAACCTCCTGTCGCTCAACGCCTCCATCGAGGCCGAAAAAGCCGGGGAGCACGGCCAGGGATTCGCCGTGGTGTCCAGGGAAATGCGACGCCTGGCCGACATGGCCGCGACCAACGCCGAAGACGTGGAACGCCTTGTGCGCCAGATGCACTCGGCGGTCTCGGCGGAAGTGATGGAAATGGACAAGTTCGCCCAGGATCTGGGGGGCGCGTCCGGGGCGCTCAGCGCCGCCGCCGCCGGGCTGGCCAAGGTGCTCTCGGCCGTGACCGGACTGTTCGAACGGTTTTCCTCCCTCAAGGACACCGCCGCCTCCCAGTCGGCATCGGCCGGGGAAATACGACGCTTCTCCGACGGTCTGGCCGACTGCGCCGCCTCCATGCGACGCGCGGCCGAAGGGTTCCAGCACACCGCCGGGTCCTTGCGCTCGGCCGCCGCCGGACTCGGCGAGGAAGTGTCCAAGCTCGTGATCGAAACCCCGAAACCAAAGGACGCCAAGTCATGATCGCCTGGTGGAGCAACTGTCGACTTTCCGCGAAACTGGCCGTGTGCGGCGCCGGGTTTTTGGTTCCCATCGTGCTGCTGGTGGCCCTGCTCACGTGGCAGATGCTGCGCGACATCGACCTGACCACCACGGAAATCCAGGGAATGGAGGTCATGGCCCCCCTGGAGGACTTCAACGAGCTCCTGCCCGATCACCTGCGCCTGGCCCTGGCCCGCCTGGCCGGCGAAAACGTGGACCACGAACTCGAACGCACCGCCCAGGCCATGCACGCGACCCTCGCCGCCCTGAGCCAGTCCGCCACGTCCCACAGCCGCGTCCTGGGACTCGACCCGACCACCCTGGCTTCCTCGGGCAAGGACCAGATCGACCTGAAGGACATCATCAAGTCCCTGTCGGCCCTGACCGACTCCAAACCGACCTCGGCCATCCAGGCCATGTCCGACCACGACCAGGCCCAGACCCAGGTGAACCGCCTGCGCGACTACCTGGGCGACGCGGCCCAGTTGGTGCTCGATCCCGAGTTGTCGTCGTACTATCTGCTCTATCTCATGGTGAACGATCTGCCCCGCGCCCTGGAACGCCTGGGCAGGCTCAGTTCCTCGGGCTACCTGCACTATTCCGGCCTGAGCGGGTACGACGCGCGCCACCTGAGCCTCAGCCAATACGCCACGCTCTGGGAGCAGTCGGTGGTGGGACGCATACAGAACAAGACCGACAAGGTGCTGCGCGACCTCGACCCGCAACATCAGGCCCAGTTTTCCAAGGCCCTGATCGAGTTCGTGGACGCGGCCAACCTCTTCTTCTCCGCGGCCCAGGCCATGCCCGACAAGTTCGACCCCAAGGCCCTGGCCCGGTTCCAGGCCACCGGATCGGCCGCCAACAAGGCCGGCGGGGTGTTGTGGGACACCTGCAACGCCCTGGCCAAGGACCTGCTCGAAGCCCGGGCCAACCAGCTCAAATGGCGCATGGGAGTGACTCTGGGCGTGTGTCTGGCCTCGGTGCTGGCGGCCATGTTTCTGGCCTGGGCCGTGGCGAGCTCCATCACCAATCCCCTGGCCCGGCTGGCCTCGATCGCCGGACGCATGGCCGACGGCAAGGTGGTGGAGGCCGACAGCCTGCTGGCTTCCCTGTGCCCCCGGCAAGCGGCCTCCGCCTCGGAACTGGCCAGACAGCGAGCCTCGGGGTCGGAAATCGTGCGGCTCTACTCCGCCGTGGCCGGCATGATCGAAGGCCTGAGCGAGCTTCTGCGCGAAACCAACGCCTCGGGCGGACGCATCCAGGGGTCTGCCGAACGCATCGCCGCTTCGGCCCGGCAGTTGGAGGCCGCCGCCGCCCAGCAGGCCGCTTCCACCACCGAGGTGGGGGCCACCAGCATGGAAATCTCCAAGACCGCCCAGGCCCTGGCCGGAGGCATGGCCGACGTGCTGGACTCGGCCAGCCGCTCGGCCGAACTGGCCCAGGAAGGCCGCGCCGGCCTCGGGGAAATGGAACTGGCCATGGCCGAACTGGGCCAGGCCAGCCGCGACATGACCGCCAAGCTTTCAGTCATACGGGAAAAGACCTCGGGTATCGGGCAGTTTCTCTCCACCATCGCCAAGGTGGCCAACCAGACCAATTTGCTTTCGCTCAACGCCGCCATCGAGGCGGAAAAGGCCGGCGAATTCGGTCTGGGCTTTTCCGTGGTGGCCCGGGAGATCCGCCGCCTGGCCGACCAGACGGCCGCGGCCGCCCTGGACATCGAGCGCACCATCCGCGAAATGCAGGCCTCCGTGGCCGACGGCGTGCAGGCCATGGACGGCTTCTCGGCCAAGACGGCCCAGGCGTCCGACACCTCGCGCTCCGTGGGACAGAAGCTCGCCCGCATCATCGCCTCCGGCGAGGAGCTGACCCCCAGGCTCTCCAAGGCCAGCCAGGACATGAGCGCGCAGGCCGAAGGCGCGGACCAGATCAGCGATGTCATCTCCCACTTGGCCGACGCGGCCGGACAGACCCGCGACGCCCTGGCCGACTTCCGCCTTGCCGCCGAAGACCTGAACGACACGGCCAAAGCCCTGCGCCAAGCCCTCTCCCACTTCGAACTGAGGGACTGATGCTCTGCGTGCTCTTCAAGGCGGCAAGCCAGCGTTACGCGGTCAAGGCCCTGCTCGTGGACGAGGTGACCCCCCTGACCAGGCTCTCGCCCCTGCCCGGAGCGCCCGACTACGTGTCCGGCATCATGAATCTTCGCGGAGAGCCCGTGCCCGTGGTCGACCTGACCATGCTCCTGTGCGGCCGTCCCAGCCGCTTATGGGCCTCCACGCGCATTCTGGCCGTGCGCCTGGCGAACTCCGCCGCCACCGCCGCCGGCGATCCGGTCGCGACGTCCCGAAGCGCGCCCGGCCGGACCCCTTCGCGTCGGACGGACGCGCAAAACGTTTCCCGGGCGCCCCTGGTGGGCCTCATGGCCGAGCGGGCCATGCGCGCGGTGCGCATCGAAACCGACCGCATTCGCCCGCCCAAGGCTCCAGCCGCCGCATACGTCGCGGGCGTGGCCGTGACCGAACGCGGCATCATCGAAATTCTCGACCCGGCCAAACTGTTGCCCGCCGAATTTTTTCAACACCTGGCCGAAACGTCGGAGGACGCGTGAGCGCCATCGCCACGTCCATGGCCGACCTGCTTGGCCTGGACCCTTCGGCGGTGGGCCCGGCCAACCTGGACCGGGCGGCCGGTGAACGCATGCGCGCCCTGGGACTCGACTCGCAACAGGACTATCTGCGCGCCCTGCGCCTGGACCCCGAGGAACGCCGCCTGGCCTGCGGACTGGCCGTGGTGGGGGAAACCTGGTTTTTCCGCGATCCCGGCGTGTTCGACCATCTGGGACGCCAAGCCCCGGCCCTGGCCAAGCCGGTCAAGGTGTTGTGCGCCCCCTGCTCCACGGGAGAAGAGGCCTACGGCGCGGCCCTGGCCCTCCTGCGCGCGGGCCTGCGGCCGGACGAATTCCTGATCGACGCCTTCGACGCCAACGCCGAGTCCTTGACCCGGGCCCGGGCCGGCCGGTTCGGACCGACCAGCTTCCGCAATCCGCCCGCCGCGCTCATGCGCCGTTTCCAGGGCATGGAAAACGGCCTGCGCCAGGTCCCGCCCGAGGCCGTCGCGCGGGTGCGCTTTCGCCCCGCAGACCTGTTGTCCGGCGGATTCGGTCTGGGCTACGGCCCCTATCAGTTCGTCTTCTGCCGAAACTTCGCCATGTATCTGGACGCCAAGGCCCGTGTCCGACTGGGGGCCACGCTGTCCGCGCTCATGGCCCCCGGGGCCGTACTCTATGTGGGACACGCCGAAGTGACCGTGTTCTCCGCCCTGGGGTTCCCCCCCCTGGGCCTGCCGGGCGTCTTCGCCTGCGCCCCGCCCGGCCAGGCCTCGTCCCGGCCCCGCCGGTCCAACGGGGCCAAGTCCGCCCTGGCGGCCCGCGCCGGCTTGCACGCGTCCCCGGTCAGAGGCGCCAGGGCGGACGGAGCCGGACGCGCGCCGGGGCACGGTTCCCCCCGGACCACGGAGCCGCCGTTTCGCGCCCTCTCCCGGCCCGGCGCGCTGTCCACGGACTTCGACGCCAAGGTCCCCTCCCGTCCCCCGGCGGCCCCGGACGACGCGCGAGAGCGGGCCGTTCGCGCCCTGGCCGACGCCGGTCGCCTGCGCGAGGCCCTGACCCTGGCCCAGGCCGCCCTGGACCAGGGCCCGCCCACGGCGGAGCTGTTTCATCTCCTGGCCGTGGCCCGTCTGGGGCTTGGCCAGAAAGACCTGGCGGAACGGGCCCTGCGTCGGGCGATCTATCTCTGCCCCGGCCACGTGGAAGCCCTGACCCTGCTTGAACTGCTGGCCGCCGCCCGGGGCGACGAGACCCAGGCCGCCCTGCTGGCCAGGCGGGCCGACCGGGCCGCGGCCGACTCCCGGGAGGCCAAACCGTGAGCCCCATGGATTTCACCCAGGCCGCCAAGCTCCTGCACGACCGGGAAGCCCCCGGCGAACTGCTCGACGAGTGGACCGAACTGACCGCCGCTCCCAAGTCCGAGGTGCGCCGGGGAGAAAGCAAGGCCCTGCTCCTGCGCGCGGGCGAGGAGTGGCTGGCCCTGCCCGGCCGCCTGCTGCGGGAGGCCCTGATCGCAGGCCCCGTGCATCGGACTCCGTACCTGTCGGGCGAGGTGTTTCTCGGCCTGACCAACGTGGGCGGCGAACTCTGGCCCTGCATGAGTCTGGCCGCCCTGGTGGGCGCGGTCCAGCCCGAGGGCTCGGATCAGGCCATCCAGCCCCGACGTCTTTTGGCCGTGATCGTGGACTCGGGACGCTACGCCCTGTTGGCCGACGAGGCGCGCGGGGTGAGCCCCTACGATCCCGCCCGCCTGGAGCCCCCGCCGGACACGGTGCGCCTGGGGCCGAACCGGCTGGTGGCCGGCATGGCGCTTCTGGAGGGCCGTCTGGCCGGACTTCTCGACGACGACGCGCTCAGCCGGGCTCTGGCCGAGGCCCTGCGCGGCAGGAGACACGCATGAGCCCGGACATTGCCGACCTCTCTCTGGTGGAGCTTTTCGCCATGGAGCTCGGCGCGCACCATCAGGCCCTGGAAAACGGCCTGGTGGGCCTGGAGGCCGACCCCAGCCCGTCCCGGGTGGAGCCGCTCATGCGCGCGGCCCACTCCATCAAGGGCGCGGCGCGCATCGTGGGCCTGCTCCAGGCCGTGGATCTGGCCCACGCCATGGAAGACGCCCTGCTGGACGTCCAAAAAACCGCCAGCCTGCCCCCGGGACGCATCGACGCTCTGCTGGCGGCCAACGATTTTTTCGGTCGCCTCGCCCGCCTGAGCCCGGCGGCCATGCCCCAGGCCCTGGAGGACGGCGCCCAGGAGGCCAGGAATCTGGCCGAAATCCTGCGCGCCCAGCAGGCGGCCACCCCCGAAGCCGACGCCCAAAGCGCGGAAGGCCCCTCGAACACCCCGGCGGCGGATTCCACGCCCCACGCTCCCGGTCCGGACGTGCCGCAAGCGCCCTCCCCGCCCGTCTCCGCCCCGCCCTCCGGCGAACCCAAGGCCGCCCGTTCCGGCAAGGACGCGGCCGCGCTTCCCAGTCCGGACCGAAACATTCGGCCCCGGGCCACGCCCTCGTGCGCATGCGCTCCCGCCCCCCCGACGGATTGCGCGGACCAGCCCCAGGAGGGTTCGGTCCGGCTCTCGGCGGAGGTGCTCGGCCGTCTCATGGGCCTGGCCGCCCAGTGCCTGGTGGAAACGTCCAGCCTGCCCGCCGTGCTCTCCGATCTGCGCCGGCTGCGCATGGCCATCCGCGAGACGGGCGACCTCCTGGCCGAACATCTGGCCGGCCTGGCCGCCCAGGGTCCCCAGACCCCGGACGGGGAAGACTCCCCCGTGGGACGCGAAGCCGCCCAGGCCGTGTCCCTGGTCAAGGAACTGGGCGAGGTGCAGGCGAAAGTGTGCGCGGCCGTGGAGGCCCATTCCCGCAGGATGGAGACCTTCGCCCATCGCCTGTACAGCCAGGTGCGTCGAAGCCGCATGCGTCCCTTTGGCGAGGGCGTGCGGGCCTTTCCCCGCATGGTGCGCGATTTGGCGCGCGAGCTGGGCAAGAAGGCCCGCTTGAACGTGGAAGGGGGACTGTCCGCCGTGGACCGGGACATCCTGGAAAAGCTCGAAGCCCCGCTCATCCATCTGGTGCGAAACTCCCTGGACCACGGGCTGGAGAACCCGGAAGAGCGCACGGCCGCGGGAAAGCCCGAAACCGGGCGGATAACGCTCAGCGCCAGACACGTGGGCGGCATGCTCGAAGTGCGGGTCGGCGACGACGGCCGTGGCATCGACCAGGCGGACTTGGCCCGTCGCGTTTCCGAACACGGCCTGGCGTCCCAGGAAATGGCCCAGCGCATGAGCCCGGCCGAACTCTACGATTTTCTTTTCCTGCCCGGTTTCACCACGGCCAAAACCGTCAGCGGCGTCTCCGGGCGCGGCGTGGGGCTCGACGTGGTGAAGACCATGGTCCACGCCGCCGGCGGCCACCTCAGGGTGGAGAGCGCCCCCGGCCTGGGCACGGGCTTCGTCATGCGCCTGCCGGTGACCCTGTCGGTGGTGCGCTCCCTGGTGATGCGCGTGGCCGGCCAGCCCTACGCCCTGCCCCTGGCCCGCATCGGAAGGGTGTTCGAGGCCGCGCGCGAGGACGTGTCGTCCGTGGGCGGACGCCAGTTCATCCAGGTGGACGGGGCGAACGTGGGTCTGGTGCAGGCGGCCCAACTCCTGGGTTTCGAACCCGAGGCGACCGAATCCGAGGCCCTGCCCCTGGTGCTGCTCACCGGAGAGGAAGGCACCTACGCCCTGGCCGTGGAGGCTTTTTTGGGCGAGCGCGAGCTTGCGGTCAAACCCCTGGACCCGCGCCTGGGCAAGGTGCCGAACGTCTCCGCCGCCGCTCTCCTGGAAGACGGCTCGCCGGCGCTGATCCTGGACGGCGAAGACCTGGTGCGTTCCGTGGCGGCGTTGCTCGGGTCGGGCAGGCTCACACGGGTGGGCCGGCCCCGCGGTGGCCGGGAAGCCAAGGGCCCCAAGCGGGTGTTGGTGGTGGACGACTCGCTCACCGTGCGCGAAGTGGAGCGCCAGTTGCTTTCCAACCGGGGCTACGAAGTGATCACCGCCTCCGACGGCATGGAGGGACTCTCCGTGGCCCGGTCCGGAGACTTCGATCTTGTGCTCACGGATGTGGACATGCCTCGAATGACCGGTATAGAGTTGACTCGGCGTCTCAAGGCGGATCCGGTTCTTGCGGGCATGCCCGTGATGATCGTTTCGTACAAGGACCGCGAGGAAGACCGCCTGGCAGGACTTTCCGCCGGGGCGGACCACTACTTGGCCAAATCCGGCTTCCGGGACGAAACCCTGCTGGAAGCGGTGACCGACCTCATCGGAGAACCATGACCATAAGGCCAGCCGCGACATTTTTCGCTCTCGGGGCATCCTGCGGAGGCCCCAAGGCCTTGGCCACCGTGCTGAGGGGGCTTCCCTCGGACTTGAGGGCCGCCGTGGTGGTGGTCCAACACCTGGACCCCCAATTTTTCGCCAATCTGGCCGGCTGGCTGGACTCCCAAAGCTCCCTGCCCACAACCGTCGCCCAGGCGGGCGAAGTGCCCTTGGTCGGCCGGGTCTATGTGGCCAAGGGCCCCGACCACCTTGTGCTCGGCCCGAAGCGGACCTTCGAGTATCGGACCGATCCCGAGACCCCCTTCCGCCCCTCGGTGGACGCCCTGTTCACAAGTCTGGCCCGCAACGCCCCGTGGCCCGGCGTGGCCGCGCTGCTCACCGGCATGGGCCGCGACGGGGCCCAAGGGCTTCTGGCCCTGCGCCGGGCCGGCTGGACCACCCTGGCCCAGGACGAAAAGACCTGCGAAATCTTCGGCATGCCCAAGGCCGCCCTGGAACTGGGAGCCGCCGGCCTGACCCTTCCCCTCGACTCCATCGCGGCCGTGGCCGCAAAGGCGTTTTCCCCCCATGGCCGAACCGCTTAGCCAACTGCTCGCCGAACACCCGGTCTCGGTGCTGCTCGTGGACGACCAGGCCATGGTGGCCGAAGCCGTGCGCCGCATGCTCGCGCCGGAAAAAGACATTCGCTTCATAAGCGTCCAGGACCCGGCCCAGGCCCTGCCCGCCGCCCTGGAACACCAGCCCACCGTGGCCCTGCTCGACCTGGTCATGCCCGACATCGACGGCCTGACCCTGGTGCGCTATTTCCGCGCCCATCCCAAGCTGCGCGACCTGCCCCTGGTGATGCTCTCCACCCGCGAAGACCCCGAGACCAAGGCCCAGGCCTTCGCCCTGGGGGCCAACGACTACCTGGTCAAGCTGCCCGACCGCGTGGAGCTGGTGGCCAGGCTGCGCTACCACTCCCAGTCCTATATCCGCCTCATGGAGCGAAACGACGCCCACCGCGCCCTGGCCCGCCAGCTCGACCAGGCGGCCCAGTACGTGCGCGAACTCCTGCCGCCTCCCCTGACCGAAGGACCGGTGAAGGCGCAGTGGCTCTTCGTTCCCTCGGCCCAACTGGGCGGCGACGCCCTGGGCTATCACATGGTGGACCCGGAACACTTCGCCTTCTACCTGCTCGACGTGTGCGACCACGGCGTGGGGCCGGCGCTCCTGTCGGTGTCGGCGCTCAACGTGTTGCGTTCGCAAACCCTGCCGGGCGTGGATTTCCATTCTCCGGCCCAGGTTTTGACCGGACTCAACCAGGTGTTCCAGATGGAACGCCAGAACAATCTCTATTTCACCCTGTTCTACGGCGTGTGGGCTCCAGCCAAACGCGAACTGCGCTTCGCCTCGGCCGGGCACCCCCCGGCCCTGGTCCGAAGCCTAAACGGCGACGTGAGCGAACTGCGCCGGCCCAACATCTTCATCGGCGCCATCGAGGACGTGGATTTCAAGGAAGAAACCGTGCACATCGACACCCCGGCCCGGGTATTCGTCTATTCGGACGGGGCCTACGAGGTGACGCGCCCCGGCCTGCCCATGTGGACCTATGAGGAATTCAAGGCCTACATGGGCTCGCTGCCCGAGGGGGACGGCGACGAAATGATGAACCAGGCCCTGGCCCACGTGCGCGCCATCCACGGACAGGACGTGCTCGACGACGACTTCAGCATGCTCACCTTGCGACTGGAGTAGTGTTCGACCGTTCCGTGCGGGCGGAGGCTTCCATACAACAGTAACACGAATTTATCATTCTTATACAATATTCTTTCAAGGCCCCGGACTCTCTCTTTTTTGCCCCGAAGTAGCGAGCGATTTTCGTTTCCGACGAGCGCACTTGCGGCTCTTTAGGCCGTGGCGGAAAGTATTTCTCCGTCTTTGCGCTGGAAAAAAAAAGAATCCTCTGCTACCCTGGCTTCAAGTCGTCGTCCGCAATGTCAGTTCACAGGGCGCTTTTTTCAACAAAGAGGTCACGCCCGCGCGGACCTTCGGCTCTTCGGAAGGGGTAGCCGGGCCAAACGCTCCAGATGTCCGCACGGTCGGCTCGCCACAAGGTTTAGCAGCCTGTTGAAAAATTCTTGCTGGCTGCGTTGCTGCGAAAAGCTCAAACCCTCAACGGATGCCAACTCCGCTTCGTGTTTGATTTTTTCTTGAGCCTTGCCAGCAAGTGTTTTGAACAGGCTGCAAGAATCGACTTTTGGGGCGGGCTGTTAACGACGTATCCAGCACTTCACCTGTAACGATTTGGGAGGTCCTTATGCGCGTTTCCATTGGTCTTGCCAAGGACGATGCCGAGAAACGCCTGGAACGAAGGGGCGTTTCCCGCCGTGAATTCATGAAGTTCTGCGCGGCCGTCGGCGCCGCTTTGGGCATGGGTCCGGGCGCGGCGGCCGAGGTCGCGGCCGCGTTGACCGCCAAGAAACGCCCGTCCGTGGTCTATCTGCACTGCGCGGAATGCACCGGCTGTTCCGAAGCCGTGCTGCGCACGGTCAATCCGTTCATCGACGAGCTCATTCTCGACACCATTTCGCTGGACTACCATGAAACCCTCATGGCCGCGGCCGGCGAAGCCGTCGAACAGGCCCTGCACACGGCCGTGAACTCGCCCGAGGGGTTCGTGTGCGTGGTCGAAGGCGGCATTCCCACCAAGGACGACGGCGTCTACGGCATGGTCGCGGGCAAGACCATGCTCTCCATCGTCAAGGACATCTGTCCCAAGGCCAAGGCGATCATCGCCATCGGCACCTGCGCCAGCTTCGGCGGCGTGCAGGCGGCCAAGCCCAATCCCACGGGCGCGGTGTCCTTGTCCAAAGCCTTGGATCGCAAGGATATCATCAACATTTCCGGCTGTCCGCCCAACCCGATCAACTTCGTGGGCGCGGTGGTGCATTATCTCACCAAGGGCGTGCCCGAACTCGACCAGTTCGGCCGGCCCAAGGTCTTCTACGGACAGACCGTGCATGACCAGTGCCCCCGCGCCAAACACTTCGACGCCGGAGAATTCGCCAAGAGCTTCGACTCGGAAGAAGCCAAGAAAGGCTGGTGCCTCTATGAGCTGGGCTGCCGCGGCCCCGAGACGTACAACAACTGCCCGAAGGCGCTCTTCAACCAGACCAACTGGCCCGTTCAGGCCGGTCATCCCTGCATCGGCTGCTCCGAGCCCGATTTCTGGGACGCCATGTCGCCTTTCTACATCGGCAGATAAGAGGTCCGTCGCGGTCCAACCCTAGCACTCCATTAGGAGGTCGATCATGGCTGACAGCAAGCCTCAAGCCAAGAAAACGCCCCAGAGCACCTTCACCGGCCCCGTCGTGGTGGATCCGGTCACCCGCATCGAGGGGCATTTGCGCATAGTCGTCGAAGTGGACAACGGGAAGGTGAAGAACGCCTGGAGCTCGTCGCAGCTCTTCCGCGGCCTCGAAATCATCCTCAAGGGCCGCGACCCCCGCGACGCCCAGCACTTCACCCAGCGCGCCTGCGGCGTGTGCACCTACGTGCACGCCCTGGCCTCCACCCGCGCCGTGGACAACGCCGTGGGCGTGAAAATTCCCGAAAACGCCATGCTCATGCGCAACCTGGTCATGGCCACGCAATACCTGCACGACCACATCGTGCATTTCTACCACCTCCACGCCCTGGACTGGGTGGACGTGACCTCCGCCCTGAAGGCCGATCCGGCCAAGGCGGCCAAGATCGCCTCCACCCTGAGCCCGCGCAAGACCACCGCCGCCGACCTCAAGGCCGTGCAGGACAAGGTCAAGGCCCTGGTGGACTCCGGGCAGTTGGGCATCTTCACCAACGCCTACTTCCTGGGCGGGCACCCGGCCTACTACCTCGATCCCGAGATCAACCTCATCGCCACGGCCCACTACCTCGAAGCCCTGCGCCTGCAGGTCAAGGCCGCCCGGGCCATGGCCATCTTCGGGGCCAAGAACCCCCACACCCAGTTCACCGTGGTGGGCGGCTGCACCAACTACGACTCCCTGCGCCCCGAACGACTGGCCGAATTCATGAACCTCTACAAAGAAACCAAGAAGTTCGTGGACGAGGTCTACATCCCGGACCTTCTCGCCGTGGCCGGCAACTACAAGGACTGGGGCCACATCGGCGGCACCACCAACTTCATGACCTTCGGCGAGTTCCCCACGGACGACTCCAAGATGGAAAGCCGCTACCTGCCCGCCGGCGTCATCATGAAGCGCAACCTGGCCAAGGTGGACAAGATCGACCAGAAGCAGATCCTCGAACACGTGAAGCACTCCTGGTATGTGGGCGACCAGGCCAGGCACCCCTATCAGGGCGTGACCGATCCCAAGTACACCACCCTGGACGACAAGGACCGCTACTCCTGGATGAAGGCCCCCCGCTACATGGGCGAGGCCATGGAGACCGGCCCCCTGGCCAAGGTGCTGGTGGCCTACGGCAAAAAGCATCCGGCCACGGTCAAAACCGTGAACATGGTGCTCAAGAACCTGGGCATTCCCAAGGAAGCCCTCTTCTCCACCCTGGGCCGCACGGCCGCGCGCGGCATCGAAACCGCCGTGGTGGCCGCCGAGATGGACAAGTGGGTCAAGAAGCTGGCCGCCAACGTGAAAAAGGGCGACACCAAGCTGGTCGAAAAGTGGGAGATGCCCGACAAGGCCCAGGGCGTGGGCTTTGTCGACGCCCCGCGCGGCGGCCTTTCCCACTGGATCGTCATCGAGGACAAGAAGATCGCCAACTTCCAACTGGTGGTGCCCTCCACCTGGAACCTGGGACCGCGCTGCGCCGCCGGCAAGCTCTCCCCCGTGGAAGAGGCCCTGATCGGCACGCCCATCGCCGACCCCAAGCGCCCGGTGGAAATCCTACGCACCGTGCACTCGTTCGACCCCTGTATCGCCTGCGGCGTGCACGTGATTCAGCCCGACTCCAACGAGGTGCTGAGCTTCAAGGTTCTCTAGCAAAACGAAACCCGCGGCCGGAAAGGCCGACAAAAACAAGCGGCCGGGGCGACAGTCCCGGCCGTTTTCGTTGGGAACGCGCACCGCGACGTTCGCTTTCGCGCCACTGCCGCCTTGCTTCGGCCCGGGCAAACGGGCATGATGCGACCAGCGAGGTGCGCATGGAAACCGGTGCGAAGAAAATCCTGGTGCTGGGCGTGGGCAACATCCTCTATACCGACGAGGGAGTGGGCGTGCGCCTGGTGGAAAAACTCCAGCGCGAATACGACTTTTCCGACAACGTCACCCTGCTCGACGGCGGCACCCTGGGCATGCGCCTGATGGACCCTCTGCTCGAATGCGACCTGGCCCTGGTGCTCGACGCGGTTCTGGGCGGCGAGGCGCCGGGCACGGTCTACCGCCTGACCGGCGACGACCTGCGCAAATCCCTGGCCTTTAAGGACTCCATGCACCAGACCGACCTGGTGGACACCCTGATCTACTGCGATCTGGTGGGCAAACGTCCGGACTGCGTGGTCGTCGGCGTCGAACCCTTCGACTACCAGACCATGGGCGTGGACATCTCTCCCGGCCTGGGCGAACGCCTGGACGCCATGGCCGCCTTCGCCCTCAAGGAAATCGAGGCCGGCGGAGGCTCCTTCACCGTCCGCCAGGCCCCGGACGCCGTTCAAGACTGAGCCGCCAAGCCCCTTTCCGGCTGTCTTTCCCGTACGCCCGAGCAACACCAACCCGAGTTAAGGATGCCCTTCATGTCTTGCGCTCGCCCTTCGGCCACGGGCCGTTTCGCCCCTGTTCGCGCTCCGCGCTTCCGGTGCGCCGCCGTCCTGGTCCTTTCCGTGCTCCTGGTCCTGGCCGGGGCGGCTCCCGCCCTGTGCGCGTCGGCCAGGCACTTTGTCCTGACCGTGTTGCACACCAACGACATCCACGCCCACGTGGCCGAATCCGACCGCATGGGCCAGACTTGCACCGAGGCCGAAAGCGCGACCGGACAGTGCCTGGGCGGGTATCCGCGCATCGCGGCCGAGGCGGCCAAAGTGCGGGCCCAGGGCGGACACGTTCTCCTGCTCGACGCCGGAGACCAGTTCCAGGGGACCATGTTCTACACCGAACTCAAGGGACGCCCCATGCGCGACTGCGTCAACGCCATGGCCTACACGGCCATGACCCTGGGCAACCACGAATTCGACGACGGACCGGGCGTTCTGGCCGAAACCTTTCTCGAAGGCCTGCACGTCCCGGTGCTGGCCGCCAACATGGACGCCTCGCGCGAGCCTCTGCTGCAAGGGCGCTTCAAGCCCTCGACCGTGGTCACCGTGGGCGGACGCAAAATCGGACTCGTGGGCCTGACCCACGAACACACCAACCGCATTTCCAGCCCCGGCCCCAACCTGGTCTTTTCCGACGCGGAAAAGGCCCTGCGCGACCAGGTCAAGGAACTGCGCGCCCATGGGGTCAAAACCGTCATCGCCATCACCCACGTGGGCTACCAACGCGACATGGAACTGGCTTCCAAGGTGGACGGCGTGGACCTTATCGTGGGCGGGCACAGCCATACCCTGCTCTCCGACACCGACTCCAACGCCGCCGGCCCCTACCCCACGGTGGTGAAATCCCCGTCGGGCAAGCCCGTTCTGGTGGTGCAGGCCAAATGCTGGGGCCAATACCTGGGCCGCCTGGACCTCACCCTGGACGACGCCGGGGCCGTGGTGGCCCACACGGGCGCTCCCCTCCTGATGGACGCCTCCAAACCGCAAGACAAGGCCCTGCTCGAGCGGGTGCGCGCCTGGCAAAAGGACATCGCCCCCATGGCCAACCGCCCCCTGGGAAGCGTCACCGAGGACGTCTCGGGCGCCTGTCGGTTCGGCGAATGCGCCCTGGGCGACCTCCTGGCCGACGCCCTGCGCATGGCCGCCAAGAATCAGGGCGTGCAGGCCGCCTTTGTCAACGGCGGCGCCCTGCGCTCGGGCCTGCGCGCCGGGCCGGTGACCCTGGGCGATCTCCTGACCGTGTATCCCTTCCAGGACACCGTGGCCACCTTCGACCTCTCCGGCGCGGATCTGCTGGCCGTGCTGGAACATTCCGTCTCCAGGGCGGACACGCCGGACGGCCAAGGCACGGGGCGTTTTCTTCAGGTCTCGGGCCTACGTTTCAGCTTCGATCCCGGCAAACCGGTGGGACACCGCCTGGCCAGCGTGGCCATCCTGGGGACCGACGGCGAATACGCGCCCGTGGACCCGGCCAAGACCTACACCCTGGCCTCCACCGGATACCTGATGAAAGGCGGAGACGGCTACACCGTGCTCAAGGACAAGGCCAAACGCGTCTACGCCTTCGGCATCCCGGTGGCGGACGCCCTGACCGACTACTTCACCACCCACTCCCCCTTCACCCCCCGACCGGAGGGACGCATCGTGCGTCTGGGCGACGCCCTGGGCAAATAGGCGACGCCGGACGGCCGGGAAAAAAGACGAACCAAACGACCCGGCTGGCCGTTGTCCGTGGCCCGTGACCCGTGGTCCCTATTGCCTGGGCCATGGCCCGCGGGAATCGCCGTGCGCGCGGCCCAAGTCGCCGCCCGGGCCGGTCAACCGGACTCGTGGGGGAATCCGCGTGCTTCGTCAGCGAAGGGAAACGGGCGCGCCCGTTTCCTCCCGGCACCCCGCGCACGGCTTGCGGGTGACGACACGGGGCGCCGCGTCCGGCGAGTCCCACACGGCCGTGATGGCCCCGCACCGGGCCGTGCCGAGCAGGCGCATGCCGGCCCGCTCCATGGCCCGGACAACGGTTTCGGCCGGCAAGCCGAAGGAATTCCCCTGTCCCGAGCTCACGAAGGCCCATCCGGCCCCCACGGCCCGGTAGAAGTTCGGAGCCAGGGCGGTGCGGCTGCCGTGATGAGGGGCCAACAGCACCCGGGCCGAGCAATCGCCCCCCGAAGCGGCCAAGGCCTCAAGCACCGACCGGCCGCTGTCGCCGGGCAGCACGGCCAGTCCGCGCCCCCGCCAGACAAGACGCAGCACCAGGGAGGCGTCGTTGGAGTTGTCCAACGGACCCGGCGGCGGGGACAACACCTCGAACCAGACATCCGGGGCCAAGTCCACCCGCTGGCCCGCGCTCCAGAGCTCCGGGGTCAGGGTCGCGCCGGCCAGGGCCCGCTGGAGCCGCCGGTCCAGCTCCCCCGTGGGACGTTCGCCGTGGCTGGCGAAAAACGTCGGGTGAAACGCTGTCAGCAAAAAGGGGATGCCCCCGGCATGGTCCGTGTCCGGGTGGCTCATGACCAGGCCGTACAGGGCGGGCGGCCTCCCCCAGGTCAGGGCCTGCCCCACCACGGCCCGGCCGGGATCGAACCCCGGAGAGGCGGACCCGGCCCCGTCCACCAGCACCCGCCTGCCTCCCGGCAGGACCAGGACCACGGCCTGGGCCTGGCCCACGTCGAGCACGGTGAGTTCCACCCGGTCGGCGCGGTCCTGCCCGGCGCGCCAGGCCCAGGGGCCGAGCAGGAGCGCCAGCCCCAGGGCGAGAAAGGCCGCCAGACGACGGCGAGAAAGGCCTCGCGCCCAGGCGAGGGTTCCGCCCAGCACGAGGAAGCCGAAGGTTTCGGGCGGCCAGGGGCGCAATACGGGATGCACGGTCAAAAGCCCCCTGGAGTCGAGAAAGGACAGATGGTCCAGCATGAGGCCGCAGACCTTGGCCGACAGGGCCAACAAGGGGTCGCCCACGGCCGGGAGCCAGGTGACGCACAACGCCCCCACGTAGGCCGGAGGCTGGGCCAGCCATTCCACCACCGGCACCCAGAGCAGGTTGAGGTACAGATGCCAGCCCGCCTCGCCGAACACTCCCGCCTGCACGGGCAGCACGCCGATCTGGGCCGCGAGCGTCACCAGGGCCCAGCCCGAGACCAGGGCCAGGGCCCTTCCGGCCAGGCCCTGCCCGGCCAACCGGCGCAGAAACGCCCCGCCCAGGGGCAGCAGCAACACCAGTCCGGCCACCGCTCCGGCCGAAAGCAGCAACCCCACCTCGAAGGCCTGAAGGGGATCGAACACCAGCATGGCGGCCAGGGCCAAAAACAGGCCCTCCAGGGCCACGCGCGAGCGTCCGACAAGGATGAGCGCGCCCCATGAGGCGAACATCAGGGAGGCGCGCACAAGCGAGGGCTCGAAGTTGGCCAACCAGAGATAGGCCAGGACCAGCGGCAGGCTGAGCGCCACGACCAGCTTGGGCCGAGGCGCAACCAGATACAGTCCGGGCCAAACCAGACCCGCCAGCCAGGCCGAGATCCAGGCCAAAGCCACCACGGCGGTCAGGTTCATGCCCGAGACGGCCAGCAGATGGGAAAGACTGGCCCGCCGCACCATGTCCAGGTCCGCGGGACTTACGGCGAAACGTTCGCCGGTGACCAGCCCCAACACCATGCCGCCGGCCGATCCCGACCCGGCCGCGCGCAGGATGTCGGCGCGCAGGGCCTGCCGCCAGACTTCCACCCGGGAAGGCGGGGCGCGCTCCTCCACCCGGGCCTCCTGCGGCCCCAGGGTGTAGGCGCGCAAAAACACTCCACGCAATCGCCAGCGCCAGCCCCAGCCCATTTCCCCGGCATTGTCGTACCCCGCCGCGACCTTGGGCCTGGCTAGCAGGGACACCGCGTCGCCCGCGTTCGGGCGCGGTCCGGGATTTTGCCAGGTCCAGACCAGCAGTCCGGGCAGGTCGGCGCGGAGGCCGTTCTTGCGGGTATAGCGCAGGCGGTCCAGCAGAATTTCCAACCGGTTGTCGGGTTTTTCCCGTACGGAAACCACCCGGGCGTCCAGCCGACCCCGTCCGCGTTCGTCCAGCCAGGGCGGCAGATCCGCAACGGCCGGCAGGCGCACCCACGCCCAGCCCAGTCCGGCCAGGGCGGCGAGCAGAAAAAAGGCCGGACGGGGAACGCTCCGTCCGGCCAGATGATTGCAAACAATGGTCAGGGCCACGCCCAGTCCCCCGGCCCAGGGAGCGGCCAGGCACCAGATGCCGCACGCGTAGGCGAAAAAGAGCGCCTGCCAGGGCAGAAGCACCGGGGGCACGGGCGTCAGCCTTGCGCGCCCCGGCCGGCGGGACGCGCTACGGCAGGGTGGGCGACGGGACATCGCCACAAGACGGGCCACGGGATGGGCCACGAGCCGGGCCCCCGGCCGGATTGAGCCGGCTTTCGACCGGTTGCTCCGGCGGACCGTGCAGATTTTGCCGACGGAAAATGCCGGGCGGGCAGTTCCAGGGAGCGCAAGCCCCGTGGCCGCCGGAGGCGTTGCCCCGCGAACGTCGCCGCGGCCCGGACCATCTCCGCCCCCGCGCCGGCCCTATTCCTTGGCCCGCTTGATGCGCGCGCCCACGGCCTGAAGCTTCTTTTCCATGCCTTCGTAGCCCCGGTCCAGGTGGTAGATGCGCGAGACTTCGGTGGTGCCCTGGGCGGCCAGACCGGCCAGGACCAGACAGGCGCTGGCCCGCAGGTCCGAGGCCATGACCGGAGCGCCGATCAGGCGGGGTACGCCGTGTACGAAGGCGCTCTGGGCGCTGACCTTGATCTTGGCCCCCAGGCGCATGAGCTCCTGCACGTGCATGAACCGGTTTTCGAAAATGGTCTCGCGCACCGTGCCCGCGCCGCTGGCCACGCACATGAGCGCCATGACCTGGGCCTGCATGTCCGTGGGAAATCCGGGATAGGGAATGGTGGTCACGTCCACGCAGCGAAGCGTTCCGTTGCGTTTCACCACCACGCCCTCGGGGGTTTCGTCGATGAGCACGCCCATCTCGCGCAGCTTGCTGAACACGGCGTCCAGGGCGTGACTGGGGCAGTCCTTGAGAAGCAGGTTTCCGCCGGTGATGGCGGCGGCCACCAGATAGGTCCCGGCCTCGATGCGGTCGGGCATGACGGAGTATTCGCAGCCCTTGAGCGAGGACACGCCCTCGATACGGATGACCGCCGTGCCGTGGCCGCTGATCTTGGCCCCGCAGGCGATGAGGAAATTGGCCAGGTCCACCACTTCGGGCTCGCGGGCGGCGTTTTCCAGCACGGTTTCGCCCTTGGCCAGGCTGGCGGCCATGATAAGGTTCTCCGTGCCGCCCACGGTCACCTGGTCGAAGACGATCTTGGCCCCGGTAAGGCCCGAGGTCCTGCCGTCGATGTAGCCCGAATCGAGATCAAAGCGCGCGCCCATGCGTTCCAGGGCGGAAAGGTGCAGGTTGACCGGCCTGGCTCCGATGGCGCATCCGCCGGGCAGGGCCACGCGGGCCTGTCCCAGGCGGGCCAGGAGCGGTCCCAGGCACAGCACCGAGGCCCGCATGGTCTTGACCAAATCGTAGGGGGCCTCGGGATTGAGGGCCGTCGCCGGCGCGGCCGTGACCGTGCCGGCCTCGAACGCGGTCTCCAGGCCCAGGATGTTCAAGAGCTTGAGGGTGGTGTGGATGTCGCGCAGATCGGGCACGTTGCGAAACGTGACCGGCGTGTCCAGAAGGGGGGCGGCCAACAAAATGGGCAGGGCCGCGTTTTTCGAACCGCTTATGCGCACCGCGCCCGAAAGGGGCAGGCCGCCCTCGATGACGAGTTTGTCCATGGATTCTCCAAGCCGAAAGGCTCAAATCGGATTCGGCCGGGCCTTCCGCCCGGTCCTTGGCCGCTCTTAGCCCGAGGCGGCCTCGATCTCAAGAGGGTGCGGCAAGACGCTTGACCTGAAAGTCCGGTTGCGGTAAACATTCGCGTTCCGACGGTGGCTGTAGCTCAGTTGGCAGAGCACCTGGTTGTGGCCCAGGTGGCCGTGGGTTCAAGTCCCATCAGCCACCCCACCGAGATCTTCGGGAATGCCGGACAGCGTTTGGTCTGTCCGGCATTCTTCGTTGCCCCAAAGGGGCGACGAGGCAGGGAATCGCAACATGCTGCGTAGCGTCACGTCCTGGTGTCTCTCCCTGGTTCTGGTCCTGGTCGCCTGCCGGACCGCCGAAGCGTCTTCGCTTCAAGAAACCCTTCTCGCCCTGGTCGATCAGATGGAGGCCGGCTACGCCTCCATAAACGACTACACGGCGGTCTTCCAGAAGCACGAGCGCGTGGAAAACAAGCTCATGCCCAAGGAATCCATCTATATCAAATTCCAGAAGCCGTTCAAGGTCTACATGCGTTGGCTGGACGTGCCTTCGAAAGAGGCCATCTTCGTCAAGGGCGAAAACAACAACAAGGTCGTGGCCCATTGCGCCGGCCTGCTGGGACTGTGGACCTGGTCCTTCAACCCCCGCGACCCCGCCCTGTTGCAGGACAATCGCCACGACATCACCGAAATCGGCATGGGATTCGTCATCGAAATGATGCGCGTGAACATCCCCAAGGCCATCGAGCACGCCGAAGTGGAAGTGATGAGAATCGTGGACGAGATGTTCGAAGGCCGTCCCACCACCCTGGTCGAGGCCAAGTTCAGCCCCAAGGCGCCGCGCAGGTACTACACCACCCGCATGGTGGCCCACATCGACAAGCAATACCACGTGCCCATCGGCATCGCCTGCTACGACGAAAAAGGGCAACTCGAAGAACAGTACGCCTACAAGGACCTCAAGGTGAACGTGGGCCTTACGGGCATGGATTTTTCCCGCAAGAACAAGCAATACAAGTTCTAGCCCGGTCGCGCGGGCCTGCCTTCCGGCCGGGGCACTTCAGACCGGCCGGTCCGAATCGCGCGGGCCTTCCCCGTGCGGAACGCCCACGTCCCCTTCTCGGCCGTTTCCATCCGGCCCGGCGCGCCTCACCCCTTGGCCGCCTGGACTTGCAGCTCAACCAACTGCTGGCGCAACGTGGCGATCTGCTGTTGCAGCCCCTGCACCACGGGCTTCTTGGTTTCGTCGGACAGCTTGGATTGCTCGACCTGGACAATCTTTTTTTCCAATTCCTCGATCTGCTTTTCGAGCTCCTCCGCGGACTGGCTCGACGCGCCCAACCCCGACGAACCGGAACCCGATTCGGCTTCCGAAGCCTGCTTTCGCCCTCTGGCCTCGGCGAGCATTTTGGAAAGTTCCCTGGCCGTATCGGAAACGGTCACGGTATCCTTCGTTCCTGACGCGGCGCCGGAGTCCGCGGCCGTCTCGCCGGTCTTGCGCCGGTCGTTCGCACCGTACGCGGCGGTGACGGCCGCGCCGGCGTATCCGTTCAGGGCGTCGATCGTGTTCATGGTCCTCTCCCGGGGAAAACGGCGCGGCGGATGTTGGGGGCACGCGCCAAACGCCCGGCAAAATCGTCCGGGCCACGCCCGGTGGAGCACAAAGCGTTCCTGCGGACGGTTTTTCCTGACGCACTGGCCAAAACGATATCGCAACGACCACACGGACACGCCCGGCCCACCGTCCTTGTCCGGGAAACGAAGGAACCGGGCTTTTCGCCCTCCCGGTCATTGACCGAAGCGTCGCAAGGCTCTATCTGAAACACCATGAACGACGACCAGAAAAAACCCAACGGACCCAAGCTGCAATCCAAGCATCACTTCACCATCTGGTATTTCGTGGCCGCGCTGTGGGCCATGCTCTTCATTCAAGATTATCTTTCCGCGCACTACGGTCCCAAGGCCCTGGCCTATTCCGACTTCCTCAAGGCCCTGCAGGACGGCAAGATCATCGAGGTGTCCATCACCCAGGGCGCCATACAGGGCAAAATGCACGAAACCGTGGACGGCCAGGAAATCGAAGAACGGTTCGTGGCCGTGCGGGTCGATCCCGAACTCTCGGCCCTGCTGGCCAAGTACAACGTGGTGTTCCGGGGGCAACCCGAATCCACCTTCCTGCGCGACATCATGGGCTGGGTGCTGCCGGCGGTCATCTTTTTCGGCCTATGGTACGTGTTGATGAAGCGTTTCAATCCCGGAGACCAGCTCATGGCCATGGGCCGCAACCGGGCCAAGATCGCGGCCGAGTCCGACCTGGACACCACCTTCGCCGACGTGGCCGGATGCGACGAGGCCAAGGACGAACTCAAGGAAATCATCGACTTTCTCAAGGAGCCCGAACGATACCAGCACCTGGGCGGACGCATGCCCAAGGGCGTCTTGCTGGTGGGGCCCCCGGGCACGGGCAAGACCTTGCTGGCGCGCGCCGTGGCCGGCGAGGCGGGCGTGCCGTTCTTTTCCATTTCCGGTTCGGAATTCGTGGAGATGTTCGTGGGCGTGGGCGCCTCGCGCGTGCGCGAACTGTTCAACCAGGCCCGTGAAAAGGCCCCTTGCATCATTTTCATCGACGAGCTCGACGCCATCGGCAAGGCCCGCGGCATCGCGGTCATGGGCGGACACGACGAGCGCGAACAGACCCTCAACCAGTTGCTCGTGGAAATGGACGGCTTCGACCCGCGCACCGGCGTGGTCATCATGGCCGCGACCAACCGCCCCGAGACCCTGGACCCGGCCCTGTTGCGCGCCGGACGCTTCGACCGCCAGGTGCTGGTGGACAAGCCCGACGTGAACGGCCGCCTGGCCATCCTTGAAGTACATGCCAAAAACGTGAAACTCTCGCCCAAGGTGAACCTGCGCGAGGTGGCCCAACGCACGCCCGGCTTTTCCGGGGCGGACCTGGCCAACATCGTCAACGAAGCCGCACTCCTGGCCGCGCGCCACGACAAGGAAGCCGTGGACATGGACGACCTCTCCGAGGCCGTGGACCGGGTCATCGCCGGTCTGGAGAAGAAAAACCGGGTCATCAACCCCAAGGAAAAGACCATTGTGGCCTACCACGAGACCGGGCACGCCCTGGTGGCGGCCTTCACCCCGGGGTCGGACAAGGTGAACAAGATCTCCATCGTGCCCCGGGGACTGGGCGCGCTGGGCTACACCCAGCAGTTGCCCACCGAAGACCGCTACCTCATGACCCGCGCCGAACTGCTCGGACGCATCGACGTGCTGCTTGGCGGACGCAGCTCCGAGGAGCTCGTTTTCAACGAGGTCTCCACAGGCGCGCAAAACGACCTGCAACGCGCCACGGACATCGCCCGGGCCATGGTCACGGAATACGGCATGGGCGCCACGCTCGGCCTGTCCACCTATCCCCGCCAGTCCAGGCCCCTGTTCCTTTCCCCGGAACAGGCCCCGCTCACGGGCAAGGAATACAGCGAATCCACGGCCGCGCGCGTGGACCAGGAGGTCAAGGCCATCCTGGACGACGCCCACGCCCGGGTGCGCTCCCTGCTCGAAACCCATCGCCCGACGATCGAGGCCGTGGCCAAAAAGCTCCTGGAAGTCGAAGTGCTCGACCAGGCCCAGTTCGAAGCGTTTCTCGCCGCCGAAAAGCCCGCGCCGTCACACGACGACGCCGCGCCGGCGGCCTGAGACCGCACGGGCCGGGTCGCTTCGCGCGGGCCGCCGCCCGCGACAGAACAAGGACCGATCCCCATGGACCTGGCCCACCTCTGGGAGCTGGCCGCCCACCTGGAAAACCACCTCCTCGAACTGGCCGGCGCCTGGGGCGTGTGGAGTTACGTCGCCCTGTTCGCCGTGGTCTTCGCCGAAACCGGACTGGTGGTGGCCACGGCCCTGCCCTCCGATACCGTGCTCTTCGCCGTGGGCGCGCTGGCGGCGCGAGGCGCGGTTTTCAATCTCTGGACCACCCTTTTTCTCATGATGGCGGCGGCCTTCCTGGGCGACACCGCGAACTTCTCCTGGGGGCGCCTGCTGGGAACGCACCTCCTGGCCGGGCGCACGATCCCCTTTCTCTCGCCCCAGGCCCTGGGCAAGGTCCGGGAATACTACGCGCGCCACGGCGGCGTCACCGTGGTGGCCGCGCGGTTCGTGCCCGTGCTGCGGGGACTGGCCCCCCTGGTGGGCGGCGCGGTCGGCATGCGCTGGGGCGAATTCCTCACATACAACGCCCTGGGCAAACTCCTGTGGACGCCCCTCTACTTGTTCGGCGGCTACTTCTTCGGCCGCATCCCCTGGGTGGAACGCAACTTCTCCCTGGCCATCTTCCTCGCCCTGGGCGCGCCCCTGCTGGGCGTCCTCGTCCGAGCCCTGTATACGAGCGTGTTTCGTGGACGGTAAACGAGAAGAATGAAGAGCCTCCGGCGGCCGGGGGGAATGATTCCCCCCGGTCCCCCCCGTGTGCGAGCGCGAGAGGTGGCTCCAAGCGGTGGGATGAGGACCGGGGCGGGAAGGGGGATGGAAGAGTCGTTGCCGGATGTCCGGGCAGGCTTTGCCCGCCCGGACATCCGGCAACGACGCCCTCGCCGCTTCGCGGCGACATGCTACGCAAACGTTATTCTTTAATTCCACCCACAATGGCGCGTAGCGCCGTGGGCCGTGTTTCGGGACGTTCCGGGACCGGCTTTGCGGTCCCGGAACGTCCCGAAACAACGCCTTTCTCCCCCTCCCTGCACTTTCGCGCCTGTCCTTCTTCCCGCCAGACCGCCCCCCTTCCCGCAAGCAATCGGGGATTCCAAAGGGGATCATCCCCTTTGGCCGCCGGAGGCCTCTTCCCTCTTTTCTTCCCGCGCCCGCGCCAACGCCCGTCGCACCCGCCCCGACGGGTCGCGTCCGGCCAGGGCGCGGTCGAAGGAGGCCAATCGCCCTTGTCCCAGGGCGTTGCGTCGGGCTTGGAGGAGTTCCTTCAAGCCTTGCTCGGGCCGGAAGGCGGCGATCTCGGCCAAGCCCACGGCCAGGCTTTGGCGAAAATCCTGCTGGTTGGCCAGGCTCAATTCGCAGACCAGCCCCAGGTGAGGCACTTCCATGCCGGGCATGCGCCCGAGGGTATCCGCCAGTCGACGTTTGACGACGATGTCCGCCGGGGCGAGGTGATGGGCGAGCATCAGACATTCCAGGGCGCTGGCGGGCAGGGTGAGACCGGGTTCGAAGGGAAAGCCGGGACGGCGCTCGACGCCCAGACGCAGCCAGGCCTGGGCCATGGCCAGACAGGTCCCGGCCGGTCCGGCGTCGGACGGCGCGCGATCGACCAGACGCAGGGCCACCAACCGGGCAACCGCCCGAAGGACGAGGGCGGCCTGCCCCCGGTCCAGGGCCAGGGCGGCCAGGGCGAGGAGAAACGGTCCGTAGGCCGGAGCGAAACCCGCCTCGAAAGCGGAGGCGGCCATCCCCAGGGCCTGATCCCGCTTCCCGGCCCGGACCAGGAGGGCCAACAGGGCGCAACAGGCGTCGGGATCGTCGCGGCGGCGGACGAGTTCGGCCGACACCGCGCTTTCGCAGCCGGGCAGCAGGTTCGCTTCCAGACAGCGGGCCGCTCCCAGCCAGAAGAGCTTTTCGCCAGCCGGACCGCGCGGACCGGTGCGGCCAAGGGTCCGTGCGGCCTGGCCCAGAGTTTCCATGCGGTTGCGGGGTTGATGCGCGGCTTCCAGGCGGAGACGGGCCGCTTCCCCCATGGACTGGACCGCTTCGGGGTGGGCCAGCCCCCATGTCAGGACTTCGGCCAATTCCAGCGCTCCCTCGTAGAGGAGAACTTCGCTTCCGGGGGTGAAAAGCTCCTCCAGACCGTTGTCCGCCCGAGGGACAACAGGCAGGCAGCCGGCCGCGGCGGCCGCGAACAGACGATGCGTAATCTCGCCGTGCAGGGATTCGTCCGGGGCCAGACGGGTTTGGGCGTAGAAGTCCCGCACCTCGGCCGGTGGCAAGTCGGTCTCCACCCTGGCGTCGAAGGAGCGGGCGAGAAACTCGGCGAACAGACGACGCTTGGGTCGATGAACGCTGACGCGCCCCACAAAACCCACGGGGTGGGAACGTGCGACGTGAGGACGAAAGGCGTGCGGCGATTCGCACCAGGGCAGCCAAAGCGTGCGGGAGACGCCCAGGGCCTGAAACGGGGCCAGCCAGTCCTTTTGGGTGCTGGCCACCAAGTCGAATTGGGAGACGTAGGGAGCCTGCCAGGAGTGATTGAGGTGGGGATCGCGGCTCCAGTAGACGACCGGCCGGTCAAAGGTCCACAGGCCCTTGATGAGCACGCGCGGGGCCAAAATTTCGTCTTGCAGGACAAGGTCCGGCGACAGACCGGTTTGTTCCAGATAGGCGGGCAGGTCGAAGAGTCCCGGCGGGGGAGAAACCGTATGCACCCGAAATCCCGAACTCTCGAGCGCGGCCGGATAGCCCGGCGAGACGTACAGGGCCGTGGGCCTGTCGGGCATGGGCCGGGGTTAGTCCTGGTCTTCGCTCAGGACCTGCTCCATCTTTTCGGAAAACAGGAACAGGCAATCCACCATGAAGGCGTACTCCGGGCATTCCTGACGCCACAGGCCCATGAGCTCCTTGACCCGCTCGCGGGCCTGGCGCACTTCCTCGGGGGACTGGGCGTTGTTGATGTCCGCCAGCACGCTTAAGAATTCGTCGCTGTAAAAGGCCGTGACCACGGCCCGGGAGACGCGTTCCTTGTCGAGATCGTCCCAGACGCCTTGCATGGGGTTTCCTCCTGAGGGGTTACGGCGCGGCCATGCCCTCGCAGGGAGAGAACAGCCCGGCGGCGAAATAGGCCACAGCACCGGTGGCTCCCCTGCTGGAATACTCGATCATGAGGGTGGCTTTCCCGTCGTCGAACCGCCAGGAGCGGTCGTCGACCGAGTTGGGCGGGCTTTCCTTGGGTGCGCCGTACATGCCGGTGAGCTTGCCCATGAGGGCCTGATGCGTGATCACGCCGTCGTAGCGCATGAGCGCCCCGGCAAGCTTGTTTTTGCAGAAGACGTAGACGATCTCGCGCATGGTGACGCCGTCGAAATCCATGTCGTCGCCGGGGAGCACGCAGTACTTGGCGTCGCCCGCCCGCTCGCGCACTTCCAGGCCGGGCACGTCGGCAAGGGCCGTGCCCCAGGCCAGGGACCGAAACCCGCCGGCGAACTTGCTCGTTCCGCCGGAATCGGCCTTGTCTTTTTTGGATTTGGACTTGGATTTGGATTTGGACTGCTTGGACTTTTCCGAGGATTTCTTTTTCGACTTGTCCGAGTGCTTGGACGAGGACTTGTGGCTGTCCGAGCCATGGTCCTTGGCCAGGACCGGGCCGCAAAAGGCCACCCCCAGGCACAAGACGAGACAGAGAGCGCGAAGAATGGTGTACACGGGGCTCCCATACTGGATGCCGGGGCCGGCATCAAGCGTCGGGAGCCCTGTTTCGCTGTATCTGTCCGAATCGTAATGCCCGCTCACACCGCGACGTCCTTGACGCCCTTGGCCATGCGCTTCATGCTGTCGCGCAGCTTGACGATGTCGTCGCTGGGAATCTTGCAGATGACCTTCTCGGTGCCGTCCTCCACCATCTCCACCTGCACGGCCTGATTGTTGTCCGAGACCTTGAAATGCAGGTTCACCCCCTTGGCCTGGAAATACTGGTCCGCTTGCTTGACTATGGCGGTCACGTCGGCGTTTTCGGACTTGTTGTCCTTGTCCTTCTTCTTGTTCTTGCCGCCGGCCTGGTCGGTCTTGGACTGCGCCTCGCCCGTCCGTTCAACCGACAAAGCGGTCTCCCGGCGCGTCATGGTCGCGGAGGTTTCCACCGTCTGCATCTGGGCGTCCCGCGCCCCGTCGATCGGTTGCATGTTCATGGTTCACCCCTCCCTGGATGAGACCCCGCCTTATCCGCGTTCGTCGCTGTATCCATCGGCATTGGGGGGCAAAACTTTAGGCCTTGCGCCCTTGTTTTCCGAATTCGGCCCAAGGCCCCGAAATCCCGGAGAACGGCCCGGGGCCACGGCCCGGAGCCTTCCTTGACATATGGCGCATTTTCATCAATCTCCTTGCTTCCCGATCTTCAAATGATTCTTCGCGCGGACCAGCCCGCGCTCGTGGAGCCACTCACGTGAAAGCCGCACCGTCAAGCGTCTCGTTTCCCAAGCTCGAAGAGGACGTGCTCGCCTCCTGGCAAGCCGACCGGACCTTCCAGAAGTCCCTGGAAAAAACCCGACAGGGCAAGCCCTACGTGTTCTACGACGGCCCGCCCTTCGCCACGGGCCTGCCCCACTACGGGCACATCCTGACCAGCTACGTCAAGGACACCGTGCCCCGCTATTTCACCATGCGCGGCCGGTTCGTGGACCGCACCTGGGGCTGGGACTGCCATGGACTGCCCATCGAATACGAGGTGGAGAAGATCCTGGCCATCTCGGGCAAGAACGAGATCCAAAAGTACGGCATCGACAAGTTCAACCAGAAGTGTCGCGACATCGTGCTGGGCTACGCCGGCGAGTGGGAGCGCGTCATCACCCGCATCGGCCGCTGGGTCGATTTCAAGCGCCAGTACAAGACCATGGACCTCACCTTCATGGAAACCGTGCTCTGGCTGTTCTCCCAGTTTCACAAAAAAGGCCTGGTCTACGAAAGCCCCCGCGTGGTGGCCTACTGCAACCGGTGCATGACCCCGCTGTCGAATTTCGAAACCGGATTGGACGACGCCTTCCGCGAACGCGACGACATGGCCATCACCGTGCGCCTGCGCGACCGGGAAAATCCCCACTGGTCCTATCTGGCCTGGACCACCACCCCCTGGACCCTTCCCTCGAACCTGGCCCTGGCCGTGGGACCGGAGCTCACCTACGTGCTGCTCGAAATCGGCGAGAACGATTTCGTCTGGATGGCCAAGGAACGCATGGAGAGCTACAAGAAGTTCCTGCCCGAAACCGCGCGCGTGGTGGAGGAACGTCCGGGATCGGCCTTGGTCGGCCGGGCCTACGCGCCGCTTTTCGACTACGCCTCCCGTCCCGGAACCCACGTCATCCTGTCGGGTTCGTTCGTGGACACCTCCATGGGTACGGGCATCGTGCACATGGCCCCGGCCTTTGGCGAGGACGACTATGCGCTATGCACCAGCCAGGGCATTTCGCTCTTCGACCCGGTGGACCACCAGGGCAAGTTCACGGCCCAGGCCCCGGATTTCGAAGGCATGGGCGTGTTCGAGTCCAACAAGCACGTGGCCAGGCATTTGCGCGAATCGGGCGCGCTTTTCGCCCAGGAAAACTACCGCCACAAGTACCCGCACTGCTGGCGCTGCGACCATCCGCTGATCTACCGGGCCATATCCAGCTGGTACGTGCGGGTGAGCGAGCACCGGGACAAGCTGCTGGCCTGCAACGAGGACATCAACTGGGTGCCCGCGCATATTGGCGGCGGCCGCTTCAAGAACTGGATCGCGGACGCGCGAGACTGGTCCGTGTCGCGCAACCGCTTCTGGGGCACGCCCATCCCCGTGTGGCGCTGCGACAAGTGCGGCGCCGACGAGGTGCCGGGCAGCCTGGCCGAACTGGAAACCAAGACCGGGAAAAGCGTCACGGATCTGCACCGGCCCTTCTGCGACGAGCTCACCTGGGGATGTTCGGCCTCCGGCTGCTCCGGGACCATGCGTCGCGTGCCGGAAGTGTTCGACTGCTGGTTCGAATCCGGAGCCATGCCCTATGGCCAGGCCCACTACCCCTTCGAAAACGAGCAGTGGTTCAACGACAACTATCCGGCCTCGTTCATCGTGGAATACATCGCCCAAACCAGGGGCTGGTTCTACACCCTCTTGGTGGAAGGCGCGCTCCTCAAGGACAAGGCGCCGTTCTCCAACGCCATCTGCCACGGCGTGGTGCTGGCCGAAGACGGGCGCAAGATGTCCAAGCGGCTCAAGAACTTTCCCGACCCCATGGAAGTGGTGGAAAAGCACGGCTCGGACGCGCTGCGCATCTACCTGCTCTCCTCTCCGGTGGTGCGCGGCCTGGACGTGCGCTTCTCCGAACGCGACGTGGAAGAGGCCGTGCGCCGCTACCTGATTCCCTACTGGAACGTCTTCCACTTCTTTACCTCGTACGCGGCCCTGGCCAAGGGCTACGAACCGGCGCTCATCCAGTCCGCCACGGTGCTGGCCGACCGGCATCTCCTGGCCGAACTGGAAAACCTGCGCGAGAACGTGGAACGCCACATCGAAGCCTACGACCTGCCGCGCTGCTACCAGGCCATACTCGAATTCGTCGACACCCTCTCGGGCTGGTACGTGCGGCTGAACCGCCCCCGGTTCTGGACCGAACAGATCACCGACGACGCCCGCGCCGCCTTCGACACCCTGTACACCGCCCTGGTGGAGTCCTGCCGCATCTTCGCGCCCTTCATTCCCTTCACCATGGATCACGTGCACAAGCACCTGACCGGGGAATCCGTCCACCTGGCCGACTGGCCCACGGCCTGTCCCGTCCGGCGCGACGAAAAACTCACGGCCGAAATCGATACCGTGCGCCGCATCATCGAAAGCGGACGCTCCATTCGGGAAAAGGCCCGCATCAATCTGCGTCAGCCCTTGTCGGCCATCCTGGTGGCGGGGGTGGACAAGGATCGCACGGAGCCCTACCGCGACTTGGTGCTCGAACAGGTCAACGTCAAGGACATGGAATACCCCGCGAACGCCCAGGAGTTCGCCCGGCAAAGCGTGGTGCTGGACGCCAAGAAGCTTGGCCCGGCCCTCAAGGGCGCTTTCGGACCGGTCATGGGCGCGGTGAAGTCCGGCCAGTACGAAATCGACCCCGCTTCCGGTGCGCTCACCGCCGCCGGAACCCGCATCGAACCCGGTGACTACCAGGTGCGTTTCGAAGCCCTGGACAAGGGCGTGGGCGTGGCCGAAGACAAGGGCCTGGTGGTGGGACTCAGGCTCGAAGTGACGCCGGAGCTCAAGCGCGAAGGCGCGGCCCGCACGCTCAACCGCTACGTGCAGGACCAGCGCAAAAAGCTGGACCTGGCCTACGAACAGCGCATCACCCTGGCCATCGAAGCCGACGGCGTTTGGAAGGAAGCCCTGGACGCCCACGGCGCCTGGCTGGCCGAACAGTGCCTGGCCACGGCCATGACCGCGGACGTGACCGCGCCCCAGATAGAAGTGAAGGACAAGGAAAACGGCACCGTGCGCATCGAGGTGCGGCCGGTCTAGCCTGCCCGCCGTACGGCTTGGGACCTGAAGCCGGCGGGGTTGACGCAGGAGAAGAGGCCTCCGGCGGCCAAAGGGGGTGATCCCCTTTGGAATCCCCGATTGCCTGCGTAAAAGGGTCCTCCGCGCCCGCTAACGGTCAGGCGCGAAAAGACAAAGAGTTAAGTCCGGGGGTGTTTTCGGCTTTGCCGAAAGCACCCCCGGACTTTTTCTTGTGCTATCGAGCGAGTCTATCGCCTTGCCCCGTCTCACCTCTCCCGCTCTCACTCGGGGGGGATTGGGGGGAATCACTCCCCCCAACGGGGTCCAGGGACGGAGCCCCTGGCCGCCGGGGCTCTTTCCTCTCCTGTCGTCTTCTTACTCTCTTTCTCCTCTCGGGGCGGTTGCCCAGACGCAGACCAGAATGACGGCTCCGCCCAGGGCCTGCATGGCGGTGATCGACTCGTCCAGCACCAGGTGCGCGCCCGCGACGCCCACCAGAGGCACGGCGTTGATACACATGGAAGCGGTCGTGGCCGACACCTTGGTCAGGGCGTAGTTGTAGGCCAGGAACGCCCCGACGGTGGCAAATAGGGCCAGGGCGACCACGGCGGCCAGGCTTTGGCCGGGAACCTCGGACCAACTCGGCATGTCGGCCGCGAAGAAGGGCAGAAAAAACAGTGCGCCCCAACACATTTGCAAGGCGGTAAACCCCAGGGGGGAAACACCTTCGAGCCTGGACGCGGCCACCATGTAGACGGCGGCGCAGACCACTGCGCCAGCCATCAAGGCATCGCCGGAGTTGGCCGGCCCGGCGGAAAACCCGACGAGCAGGCCCACGCCGGCCAGGGATGAAAACACGCCCAGGGCCTGCCCCGCCGTGGGCAGTCTGCGCGCCAGGATCGAGGCCAATGCCAGCACGGCCATGGGCACGGCGGCGGCGATAAGGGAGGCGCTGGTGGCGGTGGTCAAACGCAGGGCCCAGGTTTCCAGGGCGAAGTAGCAACCGGGAAACAGAATAGCGATTCCGAAAACGCGCGCATGTCTGGCCAGGGACAGACGCAAGGCATTGGTGGCCAGCGCTGCCGGCAAGAGGATCAGCGCGGCCAGGGTGAAACGCAAAAAGGCCACGGCCGGAGGGGAAAAACCCAACAGGGCCACCTTCGTGACGGTGAAGGAGAGTCCCCAGAAGAGCACGGTGGCCAACAGAGCGGCGTAGGCCTTGAGAAGTGCATATCGCATGAAACACCTCGCGGGAAAGGTATCGGCCCTGAGGGCCGCGAACGCGGGGTGTAGCCTGGTCAAGGGATTCGGTCTTGGACGAAATTGCGCACCGGACTCAGGAAGCGTCTGCCTGGTACTGTCCGGGAGTGGCTCCGGCGTAGCGGCGAAAAACCCGGTTCAGGTGGCTCTGGTCGGAAAACCCGGCCTGGACGGCCACCTGGGCGATAGGCAGCCCCCGGGCCAACAGGGTCTTGGCCAACTCCACCCGCAACTGATTCTGGTAGGCGTGGGGAGTCATGGCATGAACCCGACGAAAGACCCTGGCCAGATGACAGGGCGTCACACCGCTGACCCGCGCCAATTCGGAAAGGGCGATGCGGCTGGCCGGCCGGCGGGCCAGGTGGGCGGCGGCCAGGCCGGCGGCCCGGTGGACGGCCGGGGAATCCTCGCCCGCAAGAACGCCCTCGCCCAGGCGGTCGAGAAAGGGCCGCAGGGCCGCGTCCAGCAGTCGAACCTTGTTTTCGGGGCGCACCCGTCCGGCAAGAAGCGCCCGCCCCAATTCCACGAACTCCCGCACGGCCGGAACACGATCCAGCACGGCCGGACGAAGGACGATTCCTGCGCGGTGCAGTCCGGCCGAGGACAGCCGCGCCTCGAACCAGTCGGGAGCGAACGCGAAGAGCACGTATTCCAGGGTGCCGCCGGGCAGGGGGTTGCAGGCGTGGACCACGCCGGGCGGCACGAACACGAGCGTACCGGCCGGAGCGGGACGCCGGCCGCCGCGCCATACCAGGGTGGTGGCCCCGCGCAGGGTGACGCTCAGGGAATAGGTGGTATGGGTGTGAAGTCCAAAGGGGTGGCCGGAGATGTGCGAGTCGCGCACTTCCAGAAAAGGCAGGTCCGCGTCGCGCAGGAAGGTGGAATGACTTTTCGGTCTCGTACTCATGGCCGCCATTTCCCCCGCGCGGATCACTCCTCCCGGCGAAACCCGCCGAAAGCCACTCGGGAGAGGGGTTGGGGGAACAGTGTCCCCCCAACGCTTCCCTCTTGACGCTTTTTTCGTGCCTACTTCTCTTCCACGAACTTCCCGCCCTTGACCGTCACCATGACCAGCGAGTCGGTGGCCAGGCCGTTGTGGTCCTGGGGGGTGACGTTGAAGATGCCCGAGACGCCCACCACGTTCTTCAGGTTCTCCAGGGCGTCCCGCAGGGCCTTGCGGTCGGCCTTGCCGGCCTTGTGCAGGCCGTCGTCGAGCAGGAGCAGGGCGTCGGAGGCGTAGCCGGAGTGGGTGTTCATGGGGAATTTGGCCTGAAGCCCGGCGGTTTCATAATCGGTCACAAAGCGGGTAATCACCGGCTTTTGCGGGTCGTTCGCGGTCAGTTCCCCGGCGATCATGAGCTTGGTGGCGGGCATGATCACGCCTTCGGCCGCGTCGCCGGCCAGCTTGAGGAAGTTGGGACCGGCGATGCCGTGGGACTGCACGAGCACGGGCTTTTCCCCGGGCAGGGAGGCGAAATTCTTGGCCGCTATGGCCGCGGCGGGCCCGATGGTCCAGATCACCACGGCCTGGGGCTTGGCCATGACCAGCTTGAAGGCTTCGGCGGAAAAATCCGCTCCCTTGGCGTCCAGGTTTTCTTCGGCCACAATCTCGATGCCGTACTTGGGGGCCTGGGCCTTGAGGGCGGCCAGGCCGTCCTGCCCGAAGGGGTCCTTGGCGGTGAGCAGAGCCACCTTGGTCAGGCCCTTGGCCTTGAGGTGGCCGAAAATCTTGTCCACGGCGATGGCGGTGCGCTGGGGCACCTTGAAGGTCCAAAAGAAGGGACCGTACTTTCCTCCGGCCACGATGGCGTCGCCGCCCACGGTCATGATGGTGGGCACCTGATGTTCCTCGGTGTACTTCTTCACGGCCATGCCCTCGCCGGTGGACGTGGGTCCGATGACGGCCAGCACCTTGTCGGATTCCACGAGCTGGCGCACCATGCGCAGGGCCACCTCGGGACTGGATTGGGTGTCGTAGGTGATGAGCTTGACCGGCCGGCCGAGAATGCCGCCCTTTTCGTTGATGCGGGCCAGGGCCATTTCGGCGACCAGACGGGTGGCGGCCCCGATTTCCGCGGCAGGACCCGATTCGGCGAAAACGCCGCCGATGAGAATGGGATCGGCGGCCAGGGCTCTGGAGCCCAGACCCAGGATGACGAGCAGCAACAAGACGACAAGGCGCGGCATAATTCCCTCCCGGAAACGTGAGATGGGCAAAATGCCTACACGCCTTTGCCTAGCGGGGCAACCTCGCGGGCCAACGGGCCTGACGCAGTTGTCCGGCCAGGAGGGCGGCCGCCAACACCAGTCCGTGCAGAAGCACGCTGGATTCGCCCAAGGTATAGAAACGATCCAGGATCGTTTCCAGCAACAACACGGCCAGAATGGGCCGCAAAAGCCGGCCCGGCCCGCCGATGACCAAAAACAGCAGGGTCTTGAGCGAGAGAAACAAATCGAACTGTCCCGGACTGATGAAGCCCGTGGAGTTGGCCTGCACCATGCCGGCCAGGGCGGAAAGCGTTCCTCCCAGTCCGAAGGCCAGGGCGCGGACCTTGAGTCGGTCCACGCCGCAGCTCGACGCAGCCAGGGCGTCCTCCTTGCAGGCCAGCAGGGCCCGACCCAGACGCGAGGCGCGAAGGGCCGAGAACACGTAGCCGCCCACCCCCAAAAGGACCAGCAGGGCGAAAAAGTTGGCCCGGTCGCCAACCAGACGCCCGATGCCGGGCAGCCCGGGGTGGATCTCCACCATCATGCCGTTGGACCCGCCGGTTTCCGGGGTGAAGGCCAGAAGCAGGTTGGTGAAGACCAGACACAGGCACAGAGTGGCCATGACCAAAAAGCCTTCGCCGAGCTTTTCCATGGGGTAGCTGACGGCCGCGGCCAGGAGAAACACCGCGAAGGCCGCGCCCGGCACGATGATCGGGGCGCCGTCGGGCCACACGGGAAGCAGCAGGGCCATGGCGTAGGCCCCCAGCCCGCAGAAGGCTCCGGTGGCCATGGAGGCTTGTCCGCCCAGCCCCAGACAGAAATTGAGCGCCAGCACGTTGACCGCCAGCACCAGGTGTTGGTTGAGCGTCAGCAGTTGAAACGACGGCAGGAACAAGCCAAGTCCCACCAGCACGGCCAGCAAGGCGGCCAGACGAACGAGATCCCCGCGCACGGCTAGACCTTTTCCAGCTTGGCTTGGGGTGCGGGAACGAGCACCAGCACGGCGATGAGCAACCCGTAGGTCAGGGTTTCCTTGAGATCGGCGGAAAAGGCCAGGGTGAGCACGGCTTCCAGGAGCCCGAGCGCCAAGCCGCCGGCGAAGGCCTTGGGCAGGGAGGCGTAGCCGCCCAGGGTGGCGGCCACGAAGCCCTTGAGCCCCAGGCCGAAGCCCATGTCGTAGCGCAGCATGGTCTGGGGACCGATGGCCATGGCGGCCAGGGCGGCCAACACGCCGGAAAGGGCGAAGGTAAGCGCCTGGCAGCGTACCGGATTCACGCCCTGCAGGCTTGCGGCCAGAGCGTTCATGGACACGGCCCGCACGGCGCGTCCCGTACGGGTGCGGCCGAGAAAGAGCGACAGGCCCACCACGCTGGAGACGCTGACGGCCAGCGCGGTCACCGTGTTCTGGGAAAAAAACAGCGGTCCCAGCCGGAGCGCGGGCAAGGGAAGGAACTGATCGAGCTTCAGGGGGTTCTTGCCCCAGATGAGGATGGCCGCGCCCTGCCAGACCAGGCTCGCGGCCACGGTGAGCATGAGTTGGTTCAGCGGATCGGCCCGCAGGCTGACTCCCAGGGTGGTGGCGTAGAGCACATGGCCCAGCGCGAAACCGAAGAGCCCCGTGGCGATCAGGGCGGACACCGGTCCCAGATGTGCGGCCTGGGACAGGCTGTAGAGGACAAGTCCGCCCAGGAGGAGCAGTTCCCCCTGGGCGAAATTGATCAGTCGGCTCGAATTGTAGACCAGGGAAAAACCCAGGGCCATGAGCCCGTACACGGCGCCCAGAGCCAACCCGGAGTTGACGGCCTGGGCCAGATACAGCGCCAGCACGAAGCGGTTTGTGGCGGGCTAGTTGCCCACCTCCTCCATATTGCCGTACTGGCCGCCCTTGCCCATGGAGTTCACGTCCATGGAGTAGGCCATGACCAGGGTACGCCGGGTCTTGAAGCCGGTGGGGCCGGGATAGGTGTTCAGGCAGACCACCAGGGCGGGTTGCCCGCTGCCGTCGAAATCGGACACTTCGTAGCCCACCACGGTGCCCTTGATGCGCCGGGTCTTCCAGAGCAGGTTGAGTCCCACGCCGTCCCAGACCAGGGAGTGGATCTCGCCCTGGGAGAAGTAGCGGTAGTTCTGAAAGAACTGGGACGCGATGGAGATGTTCTTGCTCACCAGCAACTGCGGCCTCTTGCCGCGCTCCAGGGTGGCCACTACGAGCGGCAGGGGAACGTAGTAGTAGTTCCAGAGATAGTCGTCGTTGGCCTGCATCATGGGCGTCAGCATGGCGTCGTGTTCGAGGCCCAGGCTCGATCCGCAATACTGTTCTTCGGTCTTGGCCTGCACGTCGTTCTTGGCGGTATAGACTTCCAGCCGGTCGTCGTCGTTGACCAACACGAGCTTGTAGCCGGACTCATCGGGCAGATAGGTGAAATTGAAGGGGTTGGCCTTGTTGGGCAGGCTGATTCTCGGTCCCAGGGTCAGCTTTCCGCCGGTGTAGACCATTTCGTGGACGCCGCCGGTGAAAAGGTTCTTCTGGTCGCCCCGGCAGCCCACGAGCTGCGGCTGGAAACGCGGAGGCAGACCAGCGGCCGCCAGGTAGAAGGGCAGGCGTTCGGCTTCGGGCACCAGCTTGTTGCCTTCCAGGCGCAGGATGGTGGACCAGGGGTTGTGGTCGAAATACCCGGTGACCACGATCTTGGGACGCTTGTCCGAGCCCAGCGGGATGATGGTCACGCGGATGTTGCGCACGCGCGGGGGGCCGCTCCACTTGGCCACCTGGGCCAGGGCGCGGTCCTGATAGCGGTAGACGAACAGATCCGAGTCGGTGATGAACGCGAATTCATTCTTGCCGTTGCCGTCCAGGTCGCCCAGGGCCATGCCGTTGGCGGCGAAGGGCAGGCTCTGGCTGCGCCAGGAGCCGGGGGACTCGATGTTGCCGGCGTAACGGAAGTTGGGATTGAGGTAGACCTGCTGGTTCGGGGCGTTCTGATTAACCACGAAGGACGGGTTCATCTGGTTGATGCGCTGCGCGGGCTGTCCGGTCTTGGGGTCGATCGCGGCCTGGGGGCGCTTGAAGACGCTGGCGTTGATGTCGCGGGCCACGCTTTCCATGGTGGGGACCAGCGTGTTGAGCTTGGTCTGGGTGTTCTTGGGCGTGACCGTTCCGTCGGGTCCGACGATTTTCATGTCCAGACTGGCGTCGTCGCCGGCGATGGTCATGGAGCCGTAGATCAGGTAGTCGGCCCTGAGCTGGCTCATGACCGCCTTGGCGTCGGCTTCGGACCGGGGCAGGGATTTGCCTTTGGCGTCCACGCTGGCCCGGTCGGCCGGTTGGTACTGTCCCGGGGCGGTGAGACGGGAAATGAGCATGTCCTGCACGCCCTGGGAGAGATAGCTGAACTTGTCGGGGCCGTTGACCGCGAAGGGCAGGACGGCGAAGGTTTTGACCTTCTGCGCCCAGGCGGGTTGGCAGACGAACAAGAGGGCCAGAACGGCCAAAAGCGCGGTGCGCACGCGGATCATGAAGATACCTCCATGGAGTGGGAAAACCCGGTCGGTTCGACTGGCGCCTTGACCGGGCGCTGGCTTGATACCATCTTCCTTCTTCATTCGCAAACAAATGTGGAGTGGCGTTCCTGGTATGATGTGGACCTTTCGCCCGTTTCGGTTACCTCCGGGAACAAAATGGAATCGGGCGCGGCGTCACAGCGGCCGACAGGCGTCACGGTGTCGTTTTGACATCGGGGCGGGGCCATGCATGAAAAATTCTTGCTGGCTGCGTTGCTGCGAAAAGCTCACCCCCCTCAACGAATGCCCACTCCGCTTCGGGCTTGACTTTTTCCCGCGCCTTGCCAGCAAGTTTATTGAACAGGCTGCAAGAATCGACGTTTTCAACGGGCTGCAAAGGCCTGGCGGGCCATCTGGCCCAGCACCACGGCGCCGGCCTGGGCCACGTTGAGCGAATCGAATCCGCCCGGCATGGGAATGAAGTAGCTGGCCTCGCAGCGTTTGGCCACGCCGGGACGCACCCCTTTTCCCTCGGCGCCGAGCACCAGGACCAGCGGAAAGCGGAATGTGGCCCGGAACACGTCGTCGCCGGCCGGACCGGCTTCGGCCCGGCAGACCAGGAAATCGGCCATGGCGCAGGCGTCCAGGGCGTGGCCCAGGTTCACGGCCTGATGCACGGGCAGCCGCTCCAGCGCCCCGGCCGAAGCTCGGGAGGCCGCCCCGCCCAGACGAGCCGCATGATCCCGAAGAACGATGAGTCCGGCCCCGCCCAGGGCCAGCAGCGTGCGCGACAGCGCCCCGACGTTTCCGGGATCCTGCACCTGGTCCAGGGCCAGGACCACCGGCAAGGGCGCGCGGACGGCCCTGGACAACAGATCGTCCAACTCCACGAAGCCCCGGGAAAACACCATGGCGGCCACGCCCTGCCGACAGCCGGGAGCAAGGCGCGCCAACACCTCCGCGGGCAGAAAACGCCAACGCACGCCGGCCTTGCGGCAGGCTGCGGTCAACTCCTTGATGTCTTGCCCCTGGATCCCCTGGCGCAACACGACCTGCTCCACCTCTCCCGGGCGGGAGAGCACCAGCTCCAGTACGGGCTTTCGCCCGGTCACGATGTTTTCCATCACGCGTTCCTGCCGCATTTTCCTGTGGCGGGCAAGTGGAGTTTTGCTTCGTACCCTATGATGTTTTGCGCCCGCACTCTGTTGTACAATGTCATCGCAACGTTGTTTTCCCAAAGTAACGTCCGAAACAACGGAGCACGGTGGGAAGCGGCGGCACCATTACACAGAATTCACGTTTGGCATGTTGCCTTTTCGAACCTGCTGAGTTAGAGAGTCTTCTATTCTCGACAAATCAGCACTTTGCAGCCGGAGCCGGACACGATGCTCCCCGTGAAACGGCCGCCGGAGGTGGCATGAACAAAAAAACAGCCGTATTCGTCCTGTTCGTCCTTTTTCTTGTGTCCGCGTGCGCGAAAAAATACCATTCCGACAATGGGGACATGACCCCCAACCTCGAACCCGAAATCACCGCCGACACGCTCAAGATCAATCGGCCCCGGCCCCTCACCGAGCAGGAAAAAAAGGCCCTGGCTTCGAAAATCGACATTCCCTTCAATCTGGATGTCAGGCAGACCGAAGAAGTCCAGATGTTTCTCACCTACTTCACCCAGGAACGCCGCGACACCATGCGCCGGTGGCTGGAGCGGGCCCAACCGCACCTGCCCTACATTCGCGCCGTGCTCTCCACCTACAAGCTGCCGCCCGACCTCATCGCCCTGCCGTTCATCGAATCGGGCTACAACACCATGGCCTACTCCCCGGTGGGCGCGGGCGGCATGTGGCAGTTCATGCCCGCCACGGGACGACGCTTCGGCCTGAACCTCGACTGGTGGGAGGACGAACGCCGCAACCCCTACCTGGCCACCATCGCCGCGGCCAAGTACCTTTCGGAACTCTACAACATGTTCGGCGATTGGAATCTGGCCCTGGCCGCCTACAACTGCGGTGAAGGCAAGATGAGCCGGGTCATGGCCCAGTCCGGACAGAGCGATTTCTTCGATATCGCCAAAAACCCGAACCTGCTCAAGCAGGAAACCCGCCACTACGTGCCCAAGTTCCTGGCCGTGCTCTACATCTTCAAGAACCTGGAGAGCCTGGGCTTCAATTCCGTGCAGTGGAACGACGGCCGCGTCATCGAGGAGGTCAACGTCCCGGGCGGAACCGACCTGGCCGCCATGGCCGACGCCTGTTCCATGAGCTGGGAGGAATTCCACGGCCTCAATCCCAGCTTTCGCCGCCAGGTGAGCCCGCCGGACCGCCAGACCCACGCCTACCTGCCCCAGGCCAATAAGGAACGGGCCCTGGCCTACCTCTCCAATCCGGCCTGCTTCCCCAACAAGGGATTGCGCGCCTTCGCCGCCGTGCCCGGCGACACCTGGTGGACCTTTTCGCGGCGCACCGGCGTGCCCGTGGCCGCCCTGCGCCAGATGAACCCCAACCTGGGGGAAACCATCCTGGCCGACCAGACCGTGGTGATCCCCATGGACAGCTCCGCCCAGGATACCGCCCTGGCCTCCATGGGCGAGGAACGTCCCGTGGCCAAGCCCCAACCCGAAGTGCGCCGCAACGTGGCCTACAAGCTCAAGCGGGGGGAAACCCTGGCTTCGGTCTCCAAGCAGTTCGGCGTGTCGCGGGCCGACATTCTCAAGGCCAACAACGCGAAGTACGAATCGCAGATCGGCGGGGCCGGGCGCACCATCACCGTTCCGGTCACAGTGCGGGGCGCGGCGGCCTGCCAACTGGTGCTGGCTCCCACCCACTCCCAGCCCGCTCCGGCCAGTGCGGCCCAGACCCGGACCGTGGAGGTGCGCAAGGGTGACACCCTCTCCAGTTTGGCCCAGACGCACAAGATTTCGGTCAAGGACCTGATGGCCGCCAACAAGCTCAAGTCGGGCAAGGACCTGCGGGCGGGCATGCGCCTAACCCTGCCCGGACAGGCGCAGCCGGCGGCGCCCGTCCAGGTCGCCTCCAGGGATCGCGACCGGGACGACAACAAAAAGACCGACGCCCGCACGAGTAGCAAGAGCGACAAGCGCGACAAGCGCGAGAAGTCCCCTGACCCCAAGACCGCGGCCAAGGCCGACTCCAAGTCGCGCTCCAGCAAGGTTGAAGACAAGAAGCCGTCCGGCCCCCAGAAGCCGATCCAATACCATGTGGCCAGCGGAGAAACCGTGTGGAGCATCGCCCGCAAGCTCAAGGTCGATCCCCATGCCATCCTGGCCTGGAACAACCTGAACAAGTCCGTGACGCTGCGTCCCGGGGACAAGCTGAAGATCTTCCAGTAGGCCCCCCTCCCGGGCGCGGCGGACAAAACGTCATGCGCCGCGTGCGTTCCCCGGCGGGAGGGCGTGGAGTTGTTGAAACCGCGCGAGCGGAAGGAATTTTTCAGCAGATCGTCAGGAATTTCGGCGAAGCAAAGCGTCAGGGCCCGTTTCCGGCATGATCGGAAACGGGCCCTGGCGCTTTCGTTTCATCGCCTTCCCCGGCGTGGTGACCGGTCCGTGCCGGCCGTTTTGCCGGTTCAGTCCTGTGTCCACCCCTTCCAGAAGGCCTCGGCCCCGGCCTCGTAGGCCAGCCCTCTGGCTGTGTGCACAAGGTCGGGCAGGGTGCGGGTGGCGAAGATGCGGTCCGGTCCGTCCAGGGCCAAAAGGGGTTGGCGGCGCACCAGGGCGGGGTCTTCGAGCAACAGGTCGTAGGCGGCCTGGTAGTGCCCGACCATGCGTTCCTCGCGCCAATGGGCCAACAGCCAGCGGCGTCCGGCCAAGCCCAAGGCCCGGCAGAGTTCCGGCTCCCCGGCCAGGTGGGCGATGACCTTCGGGGCTTCTTCCAGGCGGGTGTTGATGAAGGGATGCCAGTCCGCGCCGGAAAAGCGGCGCAACAGGGCCTGGCTGCGTTCGTCGAGACAACTCAGCACCGGCACGCCCTGGGCCAGGGCTTCCAGGCCGGTCAGATGATAGCTTCCGGTCACCATGTCGTCGAGGGCGATGCGGCTGCGACGCTTGTCGGCCAGGACTTCGGCCAGGGGACGATCCGTGACCGTGCGCACGCGCAAGTCCAGGTCCTTGGCCAGAGTGTCCAGCATGCGCAGGGTCTGGGGCGCGCCCTTGGTGTTCCAGCGGTCGGTCCAGGCGTCGATGTCCTTGGTGTAGCTGTAGAAAACGTCCCAGAGCGGGGGCGACGTGGACGGCTGGCAGGCGGGATCGTCTTCGAAAACGAAATTGGGCACCACCAGGGCGTCGGGATAGAGCCGCTCGGGATATTGGGCGATGACCAGGGAGGGAATCGGTTGGGCGAGCAACGCCTGCGGCGTGATACCCATGACCTGGGCCACCAAGTCCGGCGTGGAATGGAACTGGCGCACCACGGCCGCGCCCTTGTGCACCAGGTCGCGAAAATCGATGGGCGCGAAGGCGTCGGAATCGAGGTCGAGGTAATTGTGGAGATGGACGATGTCGGCCTTTCGGGCCAGGTCCACAGCCAGTTCCGGGGTTTCGTCAAAGACCACGTCGTGGTCGAAAAGTCCGAATCGGCTTGAATCCACCAGGCGAGCCGTGAGCGGCAGGTGGCGGTTTTGGGCCTGACAGAGGCGAATGGGCATGCCCGCCAGGGGCGTGCGGGAAAAATGCAGCACCAACATGGCCGGGGATCTCCTTGGTCCTTGCGCGCGCGGCGTTTCGGACGCCGGGGTCGGGGCGTCCGGGAAAGCGCTGTGTCTTCAATTCGAAATGCACGAGTCAAACGGCTTTTTGATACTAGAAGAACATTCGCCTGTTTTCAAGGCGCGCAATCGCGGGACCGCATCGGCGGCCGTGGATCGGCCGCCGTTCGCAAGAGATCGAGGAGCCGGAACGGATGGCGCGAAATCCGGCTTTTTGGCGAGCTTTCCCTTAAATTCGTCCGCGCACCAGGGAAAGCTCGTCAAGCAAAGGGGCGGGCCTGCGCGCGGGCGGAGCCACATGCTCCCACTGGACCATTTCCTCGTGGCGGGCCGGAGTGAGCAGGGCTCGCCCGACAATTTCGTCCCACTGGACCGGACAGATGCCGCTGCCCGGGCACTTCACCGTGAGGTCGGCCGGGGTGAGCACGTGTCCGGCCGGCAGATCGCGGGCGAAAACAATGCTCTTTCTGAGCTTTATCGCCACCTGGCGCTCGCTGTCGAACACTTCCTTGCGCCGTACGGTCATGGCCGCCTGGGTCTGGCGGATCATGTCCACCATCTGGGCCATGCCCTCCGGCTCCAGAGAGGCCTGGTGGTCGGTGCCGCGCTGGGCGCGATCCAGGGTAAAGTGGCGCTCCACCACGCAGGCTCCCAGGGCGGCCGCGGCCACGCTGGGCCCCAGCCCCTGCTCATGGCCGGAGTACCCCACGGGCAGGCGATAGCGCCGGGCCAATTCGGCCATGACGGGCAGGCCCACGTGTTCGTCCGGGCAGGGATAGGTGGAGTTGCAGTGCAGGATCACGATTTCGTCGTGATACTTGCGCAATTCGGTGACGGCCAGGTCGATCTCGCCGACGATGCTCATGCCCGTGGAAAGAAACACCGGCACCCCCATGGAGCCGGCCTGACGCAGCAGGGGAATGTTCACCATGTCGGCGGAGCCGATCTTGACCAGCTCCACGTCCAGCTCGGCCATTTCGCTCAGGCTCACGCTGTCCCAGGCCGAGGCGAAAAAGACCAGCCCCAGGTTTTCGGCATGGGCCTTGAGTTCGGCCATGTCCTCGATGGAAAGTTCCAGGGCCTGGCGGTGTTCGCCGTAGGTGGCCCCGAAGCTGTTGGGCCCGGAATAGGGCATTTGCAGCCCGGCGGTGGTGAACAGGGCGTTCATGTCCCGCTTTTGGAACTTGACGGCCTGCACTCCCGCCCGCGCGGCCTCCTCGACCATCCGCCGAGCGACGGACAGGTCGCCTTGGTGGTTGTTGCCGATCTCGGCCACCACGAAACACGGCTGGCCGTGCCCGATGGACACCCCTGATCTGAGACGGATGGGAGGAAGGAGTTTCATAAGCGTACGATCTCCACGTTGTGCTGTTCGCTGAAGGGCTGAAGTTGCCCGTGGATCTCATCCTGACAGCCGAAGGACGTGATCACCACGGCCTTGGGCCGCACCGTCTCGAGCAGTTGCGGAGGGCCGATGACATGGCCTCCCAAGGATTTGCCGTGCTTTTGCGCGTCGTTGTCCACCAGGGCAACGACTTCGAAGCAGGCCAAGTTCCGAAGGGCCTGCAAAACGATCTCGCAGGTCTCCGAGGCCCCGAACAAGGCCAGTTTCACGACCCCGTTCTGGTTCAGGGCCCTGAGTTTTCGAATGATGTCGTTTTTGAGCGCGGTGTAGATCTGCACGGTCTCGCTCGAAAACGACGAAAACATGGCCCGCCGGCGGGCTTCTCCCTGGGGAGTGAGCAGGTAGCGATAGCTCTTGCCGTTGACCCGTTGGTATTCGATGAAGCCCTTGTCCACCATCTCCTTGAGGTACTGGTTCACCATGGCCCCGGAGATGTTGGCCCTGTGTCCGAGCTCGGTCTGGCTCACCCGGCCGTTCTGGGCGAGGGAGTCCAGAATGGAAAGGTAGCGCGCGGCCTTGCTCGGGCGGTAGTAGGCCTTGTTTACGAGAAACATGGCGATTCCTCATCGATCATTTGGGACATGAACGCCACCCGGGAGCCCGTCTGGAGCCGAATCGTATCCACCTACTTGAGTTCACATGGAATAACAAGAGGTTGCATGGCATTCTTTTCCAGTGTCATTTCAGCCGGATGATGGGAACGAATCCCGGTCGATCATTCGGTCGTCAAATGATTTATCGGCAATTTTGACCGTTTCCTTTAGTTCGAGTCGGTGAATAATTCGAAAGCAAATATCATGCCATTCCCTGGAAGCCGTCGCCGGTTGCATTTGCCCGCCGCTTGGGTACAACGTGCCACGGAGGCCGACACGTGAGCGCATCTCTCATTGAAATCCGCGACCTGCGCAAATCCTTTCAGGGCAAGCCCGTCCTGTCCGGCGTGAACCTGTCCATTCCCGCCGGCGGACTCACGGCCATCATCGGGCGCAGCGGTGAAGGCAAAAGCGTGCTGTTGCGCCACATCATCGGCCTGATACGCCCGGACTCGGGCGATGTCTGGTTCGAGGGGCGGCCCTTGGGGGACATGGACAGGACCAGCCTGCGCACCTTGCGTTCCGGCATGTCGTACATGTTCCAGAGCATGGCCCTGTTCGATTCGCTCACCGTGTTCGACAACGTTGCCCTGCCCCTGCGCGAAAAATTCCATATGCCCGAAGCCGAAGTGCGCTCCCGGGTGATGGGCATCCTCACCCGGCTGGAACTGGCGGACGTGCCCGCCAAATTTCCGTCTCAACTCTCCGGCGGCATGCAAAAACGCGTGGCCCTGGCCAGGGCACTGGTCACCGAGCCGCGCATCGTGCTCTTCGACGAGCCCACCACCGGGCTCGATCCCCTGCGCAAGCGGGCCGTGTTCAAACTGGTGGACGACTCGCGCCGGGCCTTCGGTTTTACCGCGGTCATGGTCAGCCACGACGTGCCCGACGTGTTCCACATCGCCCAAAAAATCGCCCTGCTCGACGGCGGGCGCATCGTCTTCGAGGGCGACGCGCGACAGGCGCTCGACTCCGACCTGCCGCTCTTGCGGGCCTTCATGCCCGGTCCGGGCGAACTGTACGCGGACTGATCGCGAAAAAAATCGCCTCCCTCACGCGTGCCTCGGCCGTGGCATCCTCGCCGCGCGGTTCTTTTTTGCCGGTTGAAGGCCTTGGCCGAGCTTTTGCATCTCCTGCCCTTGCGTGAAGGGCGTTATCGCCTATAGAGTGTTGTGGCCTTGTCAAAAACCAGACGATGGAACATGACATCCGGGATGGCCCGGCCACTAACAAAAAGCAATACGCATCTTGCCATACAGGGTGGCGCAAGGCGCGGTTTCCTCCGCGATTGGGATCGACAACCCCACATCCAGGCGGCCGTATGATTTTCGACCTGTTCAAGCGCAAGGCTTCGTCCCTCGACGACCACTCGCGGGAAGTGCTCGACCAGGCCTTGGCCCAACGGGCCAAGATGGACATGGAGTTCCCGCCCGAAGTCACCACGCTCAAGGGTTTGAGCTGCGCCCTGAGCGGCGTGGGCGAAAACCAGCTCGTCCTCGACGTCTACGGCATCAAGGAGCCGGCCGCCCGGTTTGTGGGCGCGCAGGTGCATTGTCATTTTCGCATCCGGGAAGGCAAGGGGAACACGGGCTTTTTCGCCTTCACCGTCCAGGTGACGCGCACGGCCCTGGGCAAGAACGGGGCCCTGTTTTTCGTCACCACCCTGCCGGACAAGGTGGAGCGCTCCCAGCGTCGCAAAAGCCTTCGCATGCGCCCCGAAGCCGCCTGGTTCTCGGACCTGCGCCTGTGGCCGGGAGACGACGCCTTCCAGACGCCGGATGCGCCGCCGCTGCTTCGCTTCGCGGACCTGCGCCAAACGGCGCTGTGTCGGCTGGAAAATTTCTCGGCCGGCGGGATGGGGCTGTTCGTGACCCGGCGCCTTTCCCAGGAGCGGGGATTCACGCCCGCGCCCGACAGCCTGGTCACCGTGTACATCCGTTTTGCCGAGCCCATGCGCAACCAGCCCGAACAACTCTGGCTCACGGCCCGCATCGTACGCGCCCAGATGGACCCCGTAACCCGCGATATCTCCGTGGGCCTGGAGTTCGAACGGGTCGGCACGCCCCGCGCCGACGGCTCCATCCCCATGGCCGAGGTGAAAGACAACGTGGTCGGCGAAATGAGCGAGCGCCTTTTCGAGTGGCACCTCAGGCAAAACAGGGAGCGGGGCCTGCGCATGGACTAGGCGAGTCCGCTTCGCTGTCGAGGTAACGCAGATTTCTCTGTGGACGCATTGATTCGCAACACAAGATGAACTACAGCCGAAACCGTAAGCATTCGCCAAGGAGGCCAAACGCCATGACAATGAAAGAGATTCGCGAAAAGGCCAAAAGCGTGGGCGTCAAGGTCGGCGTAGGATGGACCAAGATAAACGCCGTACGCGCCGTTCAGACGGCGGAAGGGTTCGATCCCTGCTTTGCAAGAGGCCTGTGGAACGTCTGCGGACAGGACGATTGTTGCTTCCGCGCTGACTGCATCAAAGCCTCGGGATCGCGCTAACCGGTTGCGCGGTCACCGGACGCCGCCCGCTGACGGGCGAGGCGTTCGCTGGAACCGGCGCCGGTCCCGATTCGTTCTGTTCGATCCCCGGAAACGGACCGTCCGTTTCGTCTCCGTGCCGCCTCACGCGAGGGATTCGGGTTGAGGCCGCGTCCTTCGCGCACTCCACGCCGCACGCCCCCTCCCCCGCCCACCGCATCCGTCCGGCTCCAGGATTTCCCGGCGGGCGACCGGCCATGCCCTGAAACGGACGCATCACGCCGGCGGCTGGAAACCCTCGGGCCAGGGCGGCGGGCACGACACCTGCGCGCCTTCCAGGGTGAGTCGCCAGGCGTGCAGGAAGAGAGGTCCCTTGCCCCCCCCGTACTTGGCGTCGCCCAAAAGGGGAAACCCCCGCGAGGCCAACTGAACCCGTATCTGGTGGGTGCGTCCGGTGCCCAGGCGCACCCGAAGAAGCGAGCGCTTCGCCTCGACCCGCAGGGGCCAGGCGGTCAGCCAGGCGGCTTTGCCCTGTCCGGCGGCCATGCGTTGCGCGCCGTGCGGTCCGGTCTTGGCCACCAGGTCGCGCAGTTCCACGCCTTGTCCCACCGGACAGAGGTCGAAACGGCCGCGCACCCAGGCCAGATATTCCTTCACGATCCGCCCGGACTTGAACCCTTCGTGGGCGCGGGCCAGGGCCTGAAAGGTCTTGGCCACCAGCAGCAGGCCCGAGGTGTCCCGGTCCAGCCGGTGGGCGATGGTGGGCGTGAAGCCGCCGGGAGGACAGCTTTGCGTGATGCGGGTCTGCACCGAGTCGGTCCAGCCGCTGCCCGGATGGACGGGCAATCCGGCCGGTTTGACCAGTACCAGGAGGTCGTCGGTTTCGGCCGCGGCGGCCAGGCCGGCCCGAAGCAGGCGCTGCGTCAGGCTCGGTTCCGGGATGGTCGCCGCCTCGCCCAGTGAGCCGTCTTCAGGCGCGCCCGTTGTCGGTTCGGCGCCGTCCCGATGTCCCGCCGCGCAGCGCAAAACGGCAAACGGCGGCACGCGCACGGTCTGGCCCTGCTCCAGCCGGTCAAAAGGCCCGGCCCGGCGGCCGTCCACCCGCACCTGGCCGGTGCGAATCCAACGCATCAAGGCCGAACGGGGGACCTCGCCTTCCAGCACCCGCCCCAAATACTGCGTGAGCTTCTGGCCCGCTTCGGCCTTGGTGACGACGCGTGTTGGCGGGGTCATGGGAAAAGAAAAAAGGAAAAGAAATCCGGGGGGAATGATTCCCCCTGGACCCCCTCGATTATGGGGAGGACCGCCTGGCTAAAAAATCTCGCGAACTCGAACATAACGTCAGCGTCCCCCCCAAACTCCCCCGCAGAAAAGCCTCGCCGACGAAACCCATGACGCGGGGGTCCGGGGGCGGGCTCCACCCCCGGCCGCCGGAGGCATCTTAACGCTTCTCTTCCTTCTTCCTCTTACTGAGCCGACTTGCCGCTCAAGTCCTGGGGCGCGGGCTGGCTTCCGGGAACGACCAGATCCATGAACTGGGTCTTCGATCCCGAATCCCGGGTGAGGTTTGCCTTGCCGCCGTCGCGCTGCTGTTGCTGTTCGGGGGTCACTTCGTCCACCTGGGCGCCGCGCCCGGTGACTTCAAGGATGTTCTCGGTCTTGTGAACCACCAGGTTGCCCAGCATGTCGCGGACCTTGCGGGCGTCCATTTCGAGCTTCAGGAAGGCGTTGCCGTTTTCGTCCCAGCCCCACCCGCGTTGCGGGTCGTTGAGCGCGGGATGGGGCACATAGGCTCCGAACACGGCGGCGCAGACCAGGGACCGGTTGACGTCCTTGGTGAGGACGAAATTTTCCGTGGTGGAGCGCGAATAGATGCGTTCGCCCACCAGAAGCGCGGCCATCTGGTCGTAGGCGTTGATCTGGGCGGCGCGCAGGGCGCGAAGGGGTGGGCGCGACGATTCGGTCATGGTGCCGAACCCGAAGCCTTCCACGCGAACGTCGCGCAGGTCCATGCGTTCACCGAGCACGTTGACCAGTTGTCCCAGGTCCACGTGTCCGAAGCACAGGGCGATGTCCTTTTCGCGGTCATAGATCATCTTATCCACGGTAACGCCCTTGAGAATGGACTTGGCCACGGTGTCGGCCTTGTATTGGGCGTCTTCGGTCAGGCCGGACTCGGTGGAGCTTTTGAGCTTGTAGCCGACCACGGCCTCGATCAGGTTGCGTTTCAGGTCCTGGGTGGCCATTTTTTCGCTCATGAGCTGCTTGTTGCCCTGGGCCAGGACGGGGGAGCCCGTCAGAAAAAGGGCCAGGCAGATGGCGAGGATTGCGACTGGGCGCTGCATGGGGTTTCCTCCGTATGAAAGTGCGAACGGTTCGGGCGGGTGTGGACCGGGACGATGCCGATCAGGGCTTGGCCCGCAACTGGCCGTCGACAATGGAAAAGGTCTCGTTCACCCGGCGTCCCTCGCCGGACGTGTCTTTGCCCGAATCCGGGCCGGTCGGAGGCAGAACCTCACGCGCGGGGGCGTCGACTCCCGGGGTCGAGGTGTCGCGCACCTGGAGCGAATCGATGCGCACCACGGTTTGGCCCGGATGTTTGGGGTCAGGCAACAGGGTGGCCTCCACAAGGACCTGCCCGGTGCGCGGCAGGGCGTTCAGACGCTTGAGGGCCAGGTGGGCCTGGTCGCGCACCAGACGCTTCTGGCGCGCCCAATCTTCCATGAGCGCCCTGTTGCCGCCCCTGTGCGCGGCCGGCGCGGCCGTGGGCACGGGGAGCGGTCCCGAAGTTTGCTGGGCCCGGGCGGGCGTGACGAACGCTCCCGCCGTCGCGAGCAGGGCGGCCAGGGTCAGGGCCCCGGCCGCCGCGTACAGGGGATTTCGCATTTCAGAATGATCCCGGGTTCATCGGCGCGGCTCCCCCCTGCAGACTGGAGGGGCTCGCCGGTTTTGCCGCCCTGTGCGACGCCTTGCGCCGGAATTTGCCGGAACGCTTGGCCTTGCCGCAGCGGGTTTTGGCCGTTTGCAGATCGGCCTTCAGGGCGGGGTTGGACGAATCAAGCGTCAGGCCGCGCGAAAGGGCTTCCGCGGCATCGGCGCACCGCGACTCCATGAGGTAGATTCTCCCCAGGGCCAGGTAGACCTCCACGTTGACGGAATTCAACCCCCGGGCGATTTCCAGTTGTTTTCTGGCCTCGTCGTAGCGCCCCTGGCTGTAGAGCAGGATGCCCAACGACTCCCTGGCCTGGGGGTTCGAGGGATTCAGGTTGAGCACATCCACGAAGGCCTGCCGGGCCTTGTCGGGCTGGTTCAACTTCCAGTGGCAGAGTCCCAGATAGTACTGGGCTTCGCTCATGCTGGCGCTTTTGAACACGGCCTGCTCGAACTGCCCCGACGCGTAGGCGTAGTTGCCCTGGCGAAAGGCCACCAGTCCGGCGTCGAAAAACTCCTGCGCCGTGGGTTCGGGCGGAGGGGGCGGGGCTTTTCTGGCGCACCCCGCCAGGGAAAGCGTCAGGACCGCCAGGATGGCGAAAAGCGCGGCGACGTTGCGCATGGCTTCTCCTGTCTTTGTCGTCGTTTCCGGGCTTATTTCATTTTGTCGAGGTCGGACACGCACATCTGGATAAGACGCTGCACCAGGGTGTCCAGGGTGACGCCGGAGGTGGTCTTTTCGCTCACGCCCAGCACCGCGCCGCCCCGGGTTCCCATTTCCATCTTGTCTTCGAAGTAGCCGGTGGCCTTCTGTTCGCCGGTGTTGGCGTCGAACACCTTGTAGCGCATGCCCACGATCCACACGCCGGCGGCATCTTCGGACTTGATGGACGCCGTGCCCGCGCCCGAGGCGATGCCCAGGCCCGCGCTGCCCGTGGTGTGGCCCACGATGCCGCCGATCACGCCGCCCAGGTACGAGCCGTCGAAGCTCTTTTGCACGTTGGCTACGGGTTCGGCCCGCAGCACGTCGAAGCGGATGAGCCAGTTGGTGGCCTGGAACCGGCCCCGCTTGAACTTCTGGAGGGTTTGCGCGTCGCCCAGGTTGGCGGCCACTTCGATTTCCTGCAACATGCTGCCCAGGTCCTGGCGTTCCAGCACCTGAAAGTTGTCCCTGCCCAGTTCGAGTTCGGCGAAGTCGGCGATGTTGTTGGGGCCGTACTTCTGCGCGAAGGTGGCGTTCATGCTCTTCACCGCACCGGGTATGACCACCACCTGCGGGCCTGGTTTGCTCGCGTTGGCGTAGGTCACGGGCTGGTACATGGCCTGGTCGGCCTGCTGATTGGCCTTTTGCGAGGCGCTCTGGCAGCCGGCCAGGGCCACAAAGGCCAAGAGGATGAGAAAAAGTACCGTCCGTTTGGTCATGTCGCACTCCTTGCGAAAGCGTTGTCCGTTTTCGGGATGCACCGCGCGCGGCGGGTAGTCACCTGTTTCTCCCTTTGCCTAGCACGCCGGGTGGCGTTTTCAGAAGTTTTTCACGGCGTCGAGCGCCTTGACCGGAGTCGCTCCTCCCTGTCCGGAAAGCGCGCTTTCCGCCTGGGGAGAGAGTTCTTTGATCTTGGCCTTGGCTTCATCGCTCTTGACCACTTCGCGCAGCCGTTCGGGCGAGGCTGCGGCCAGTCCGGCCGGAGGCAGGGCCTCGATGCGCTTCGCGAAGTCCTCGCCCCGGACCGGGACGTAGCTGACCCGCACCACGTTGCCGTGCGCCGACTCCAGGGTAAAGGCCTGGCCGCCCATCTTCTGGTTGAGCGGCGCCAGCACGGCCGTTTGCAGGAACTGGTTGAAGTTGGAGCGCGCACCGGCGAACTCCACTTCGAAAAGCGACACGCCCGAGCGGTCGAAGTCGCGGAAATCCACGTTGAGCACCGGGCGCAAGCCTATGAACTCCTTGCGCAAAAGTTGCCCCGCGTCGTAGCCGGGCAGGCCCACCACCTGCACCTGGTAGTACTTTGCCGGAGTTTGCAGATGGTCCTCGAAAAAGCTCTTGGAGAATTCCGATCCGATGAGCTGGCCGATTTCCTGGATGGCCTGGTCCTCGTCGGCCCAACTCTGGCGCTGGGGCACCTTGTTGTTGAAATAGATCTCCTCGCCGGTGTGGGCGTCGACGCATTTGACGCTCCAGGAGGTGAGCACGTACTTCGTCACCTGGAGCCCGGAGGCCTGGAGCTTGATGGAAACCGTCTTGAATTTGGCCTCGCCGGTGATGGCGAAGTCCGCCCCGCCCGGACCGGCTCCCTGCCCGGCGGACCACACCCGATAGCCGAAGCCCTTGATCTTGTCCTTGAGCACGTTTTCGGCCACGGCCGAGCGTTCGGGCTTGATGCCTTCTCCGCGTTCGGCGTCGCGGATGTCGATGGCCACGCTCACGCGCGGGTTGCCCACGTCCTTGAGCAGGCTCACCCGTTCCTGCCTGCCCATCTCGCCCAGGGCGTCCTTGACGTCTCCGGTGTAGACCTCGGCGGTCATGAGCAGGTGCGCGAAGCCGTCCTTGCCCTGAAAGGGCTGGGATTCCTTGACCACCCGCTTGATGAGTCCCTGGGAGCGCGAAAGCACCTTGTCGTGCACCAGGGCGTAGTTCTGCATGAGGGTGGACGTCTCCACGTAGGAGCCCACGGCTTTTTCGAGGATCTGACGCTTGGCGTCCTTGCGCAGGTCGTCGACGAGCAGGCCCTTGTCGCGTTTGTAGGTTTCGGCGTTCGGATCGGCCAGACCCTCGGCGGTGATGGTGACGGTCTTACCGGCCTCGGCCCAGGCGCGATCCAACGGAAGGTACAGAGACAGGACCAGAACGGTCAGCAGGGAAAGCGACACGCGCGTGATCGACATGCGGACACCTCGACGCATTCGGTTGTTGAAAAAAACGGTCCGGGTCATTTGCGGCCCCGGGCGCAAAAATCCGAATAGAGCTTGGCCACCAGGGAGTCGGCCTGGTCTTCGAGCACGGACTGGGCCGCGCCCACCACGTCGGACCCCGCCCAGGACTGGCCCGTGGCCCGCACCTGGGAGATGACCCGCGCGCCCTCGGTGAGCGTCAGGCGCACGTCCACGGTGACCTCGTTGGCCCGGACCATCTTGTTGGCCCCGGAGCGGGCCGAGATGATGCCCTTGAGAAAGAACCGGGCTCCCAGGCGTTTCGAGGCGGCCATGGCCGCGTCGGGGTCGTTGTTCAGGATGGCCTCGGCCTCGGCCCGGGCGATGCGGGCGGTGATCTCCTGCTGGGTGATGGTGGAAAGTCCCAGCGCCCGCAACCGGGAGTTGAGCAGCGCAAACAACTCGCCCTGGTTGCTCGCGTTGACCCGGGTCAGGCCGGACTGCTTCTCGGCGATGATGAGCGCGATCCTTTGGCCCTTGATGGCGGCGCGGCATGGCGCGGAAAGTTGGGCCGCAACGGTCTGAGCTCGTTGTTCGCGGGCTTGGGCCTCTTTTTGGGCCTCGCCCGAGAAGCTGAACCCCTGGGCCTGGGCCAGGGACGCTCCGGCCACGAAGAACGCCAGGAGCGCGGCGAAGAGATGGCGCATGGTTTCCTTTCCCCCTTGGGTGTTCCGCCGTATATACAGTTGATGCGGTATTTTTCAAACCCGCCGAAGCCCGTTGCCCCGGACAGTCCAGCGTTGGAGGCCTGTCCTATCAGCCTGTTGAAAAATTCTTGCTGGCTGCGTTGCTGCGCAAAGCTCAAACACGCAACGGATGCCAACTCCGCTTCGGGCTTGATTTTTTCTTGCGCCTTGCCAGCAAGTTTTTTGAACAGGCTGCAAGAATCGACGTTTCAACGGGCTGCTATGGCCCGGACCGGTCCGCCGCGCGCATGTCGCGTCCTTGCAAACCATGCGCATGGTTTGCAAGGGGAATAATAAAAATTTCTCTTTGTTGTCCACGCAGTGCGCCAACGCGTCCTTCCCGGACGCCGCGCTAGCTCCCTCCGCCGGTGAGCCCGCGCCTGGGCCTGGGGTCGAAGTCGTCGCGTTCGAAGGGCGCCTTGGAGAATTCTTCCATTTCTTCCTTGGTGAGCGGGCGCACCTGGCCGGGCAGGTTGGGCCGCACCCAGGCCACGTCGCCGGGCTTGGCCAGGACCAAACGTTCGGTCTCGGTCTGCACGATGACCTGGCTGCCGGTCTTGGTCGCGCGCAGGGCGTGCAACTCGGACTCCACCTCGTTGTAGGTCCGTCCGTCCTTGGTCTTTTGCACGGCCTTGATCCAGTGGTCGGTGGTGGTGCCCCGGATGCCGATGACCGAGAGAGGACTTTCCATTTTGAGGTTGTCCGGGTTCTGGGCCACCACCTTTCCGGTCACGTACCGAAACACGCCCTTGCCCAGCTTGAGGTTCTGGCGCGACTTGGCCGCGTCCGCGGAGTCGTAGACGAAATCGGCCACAGCCACGGCGGACGAGGGGCCGATGTCTAAAACCGAGTCGTCGGCGAACAGAATCTTGGCTTTGTCCTTGTCGGTTTTGGTGGTGATGATGTCCTTGGCGAAAATGTCCGCGCCCTTGGCCAGGGTTCTGGCATTTTGGCCTTCGGCCTTGGCCTCGACCTGTCCGGTGAGTTCCGTGACCTTGCCCGCCGGAGTCGGCTGGGAGGCCGCCGTAGCCAGAGCCCAGACGCCGAACAGGGCAAATGTCATCAAAATCGCGAAAATTCGTTTAGTCGGCATTGTCGTTTCCATCCTCCAGCAGGCCGCGAATGGCGAGCAGCTCGCGCTCCACAAGGGTTTTAAGTTCATTGCGCCGCTGCTTCTCGGCCAGCTTGCGCCGTGCACCTTCAAGAGTCATGCCTTCCTGGTGCATCAGGCGCTGGATGACGCGCAAAAGCTCCAGGTGTTCGTCGGTGTAGAGGCGTTGCCCCTTTGGCGTGCGGATGGGTTCGAGCATGGGGAACTCGGTTTCCCAATAGCGCAGCACAAAGGGCTTGAGCCCCAATATTTCGGCCACTTGACCGATCTTGTAGGTTTTGGGAGATGTGTCGTGTGCGCTCACGGGGTTCCCTGGGGTTGGCTGTGCGGCGCGCGTCCGACGGCGCGGAGGGGGTCGTTTTCGGACGGAAGACGCCAAGTTCGGGCGGCCCGCACGGGCATACCCTGGTTGATCGTAGCAGCAAGCCAGGGACCATGGCAATCCCGCCATGAGATGGCTCAACCGGCCGAGGTCACGGCGTTTTTCCCGCGTGTTCGCGGGCGGCGGCGCCATCGCTCTTTCGAATTGTCCCGCTGTCTGGCAAGGCCTGGCGAAATTCCTTTTTAGAATTTCCTCCTAGCTGTACTTGACTCCTAGAAAAGAGCGTCTATTTGTAAGGTACTCACGTGTCATCCTCCAGAGCCTCTAGAGAAAGCGCCGCCTTCGGGCGGCGTTTTCCGTTTGGAGGAGAATCGCCCCTCCCGCCCGATCGCGTCCGCCCACGCGCCCGTACATTACAGTCCGCCCTATTGTCCGGTGTTGCTGTAACGATGCGTAAACCCCACGCCACATGGACTTTGAACGCACGCTCGGACACACCGTCCGCATACACGGGAGAACGTCCATGAAACGCATCGCCATGATTGTGTTGGTCCTCGCGGTTTCGGCCCATTACGCCTGGTCCGCCCCGGCGCCGGGGCCCTGGCCCGGACCCATGCCCTGCGGTCCCGGGCCCATGTTTGCCGGTCCCGGACCCATGCCCGGCCCTGGACCCGAACGGTTGAGCCCGCTCGTCAAGATGGCCGAAGACCTGGGACTGAGCGCCGAACAGAAACATTCGGTGGCCCTGTTGCTCAAGAAAAATAGCGAGCCCCTGCGCGAAGCCGGACAAGCCATGCGCAAGGCCATGGAAACCATGCACAAGGCCATGGAAGCCGAAACGTTTAACGAAACAGCCATCAAGGAAGCCAACAAGGCCGTCTGCGAAGCCGGAGAAAAGATGGCCCTGCTTTCGGCCAAGGAACGCTCGGATTTCCGCGCCTTGCTTACTCCCGAACAACGGGCCGAAATGGACAAGAAAATGGCCCTCTTCAGAGAGCGCATGGAAAAAGCCCGCCTGACCACCGAAGCCTGGATCGAGCGGTACGCCAAGTAAGATCGCGCCTTCCCCGGCTCTTGTGCCCTGCCCCCCGGCCGGAAGTCTTCGACCGGGGTTTTCTCATGGAACACGCGCAGCGCGTGGCCAGGGCGGAGCGGAGAAGAAGGCCTCCGGCGGCCGGGGGGAATGATTCCCCCCGCTCCCCCCCGTTTGAGAGCGTGAGAGGTGGCTCCAAACGGTGGAAGAGGACCGGGGCGGGAAGGGGGGAGAAGCGTCGTTTCGGGACGTTCCGGGACCGGCTTTGCGGTCCCGGAACGTCCCGAAACAATGCCTCTCTCCCCCTCTCTTCCCCTTCGCGCCTGTCCTTTTTCCCGCCCGACCGACCCCTTTCCCGCAGGCAAACGGGGATTCCCAAGGGGGTCACCCCCTTGGGCCGCCGGAGGCCCTTCTTCCTCTCCGACTCTTCCTCCCGGCCCGGTCCCTGCCCGCCTAGTCCGGCCCCGCCTCGCGCGCGCCGGGTATTTCCGGCTCCACGTGAATGATCACGCGGCCCAAGTCGTCGATATTGGCCCGGGCCAGTTCCTCCAGGCGCTGCGCCGCCGCGTGCGCTTCCTCTATGGAGAGTCCGGGGGCCATGCGGCAATGGAAACTCACGCAGTATTTGCCATCCACCCGGTGCACATTCAGCTCGTGCAGATCGCTCACCTCGGCCATTCGGGAGACAAGGCGGCCCAGGCTCCGGCGCACCGCGGCCTCGCCGCCGGCTTCCGGTCCGTCGGACTCGGCCGGACAGGCGTCGTCGGCCACCGGCTCGATATGGCTGACGATCTTCAGGTCGGTCCCCAAGGCGGCGCACAGATCCCGCTCGAAACCGCTCACCATGTCATGGGCCTGGGCCAGGCTCAACCGCCTGGGGACTTCCACGTGCATTTCGAGCCGCAGACCGGAGTCGGCCCGGCGCAAAACGATGCCGTGCACAGCGGTGTGATGCGTGGCCGCCAGGGCGCGCACGGTTTCGAAGAGAGTCTCGTCGCCCTCCACCGGCACCAGGCGCACCACCACATCCGCTCCCGGGGCCAGAACGCGCACGGCGGCCTCGGCCTGGGCCGCGCTCTGATGGGCCTGGGCGAAACTGGAGGCGCGGGGCACTTCCAAATCAAGGTCCACGAACGCCGCCGGCCCGGAATACCTGGCCCGCACCTGGCCCACGCCGGCGACTCCGGGCAGGGCGGCCACGGCGCCGCGCACCCGGTCCGCCAGGGCCTCGGAACCGCCGTCGAGCAGGGCGTCCACGGCGTCGCGCCCGAGCTTGACGCTCACCCAGACCACAATGACGCACACCCCCAGGGCGGCCACGGCGTCCGCCCGTTCGAGAGCGTCCCGGGCCAGGCTCCCGTGCGGAAGAAACCGAGCCGACGCCAGACACCCAAGCCCGAAAATGACCACGGCCGAGGCCCACACATCGGTGGAAAAATGCAGCGCGTCGGCCTTGAGGGCCTGGCTGTTGTACTTTTCGGCCATGCGCGAAAGCATTTTCGAACGCGAAACGTCCACCACAACGGAAACCGCCATCACCGCGAAGCTCCACCAGGTGATCTCCACGGCTTCGGGCCGAAACACCAGGCGCACCACCGCCTCGTGAACGATAAAGGCGCAGGTGCAAAGAAGCAGCACGGTTTCCACCAGGGCGGAAAGATTTTCGATCTTGCCGTGTCCGTAGGGATGACGCGAGTCGGCCGGCCGGGACGAGTAGCGCACCGCGAAATAGGTGACTCCGGCGGCCAGGAGGTCCAGCCCCGAGTGGGCCGCCTCGGAAAGGATGCCCAGGGAATTGGTGGCCAGCCCCACCACGAGCTTCATGCCGGTGAGAAAGACCGCCGCCGCCACGGAACTGAGCGCCGCGAGATGCTTTTCCCTGTCAGCCGTTTGGTGGGATTGTTTCGTCTCCATGTCCGGCTTTTACACCAGGACGCGCCCGGAGAACACCCTCGGTCTTGATTTTCATTGCCATTCCCCGCATGCGCGCGGTCCGCTTCGAAGTGCGCGGTTCATGGGCGTCTTGCCGGCGCATTCTCGGAGCAGCACGGAGAAAGGGGAACGGATGAAGGACAGGGAAACCGAGTCGGACGTTTTCCGACAGACGAAAGGAAATGATGGCAAAAACCGACGAAAGACGAACCAGAAAGCCGAACGCTCCCCGCGCAAGACGCGACCCACGCGCGTCGGTGGAGGAAACGACGTTTTCCCCGCGCGCTCAGTGGGCCGACTGACGTCGCCCTCGCCGGCCCAGACGAACAAGCCGCGGAGGCTCCACCGGTTGTCCCGGCGAACAGTTGGGGCAGCTTTCGTAGAGCAGCAGGCAATCCATATCCAGATCCAGGGCTTGTGCGGGAACGCCCAGCCACAGGAGCACTTCATCCACGTTACCGACGCAGAGCACGGGTTGTCCGCACCTGCGGCATTCCGCATAAAGCAGGGAAGGGTCGAAGCGTCCGTTCACGACCAGCCTCCTTTGGAGAATGCCCACACCCAAGAGGGGGACACATCCACTGGTGGCAAAAAATCACGGCGAACGAAAAATGTAAAGTTACTTTTTGAACAATCTTGCGACGCATCCGCAAAAAACGCGCCGCCGGGTCTGGAACGCGGCCCCGGATTCCGTGGAACGGGGCCGCGCGAGGGGGAGGATTACTTCTTGCGGCGCTCCCACAGGCGCATGTCCAACATTTTCTTGCGACGGGCGCGCTGGAGCTCTTTACAGACCAGGGGCATATCCTTGGGATATCCCCACTTGGCCCGATACTCGTCAGGAGAGAGGCCGAATTTGGCCAAATGACGCCTGGTGATGACTTTCATGGTCTTGCCGGACTCGAGACAAAGAATGCTCTTTTCGCGGACGGCCTTTTTCGGATCGACGGTCTTGCCGGCCGCATCTTCAGCAATGGGGATCGTCGCGCCGGCAACAACGGCCTTCAGGCCGGCGACCAGGCTTTGAACCATGGCCACGATCTCCTGGGCGGTCATGACCCGCACTTTGGCCTGGGCCCTGACGATCTCCAAAGCTTCCTTCAAATAATCATCCATGAGGACTCCTTGAAATACTAGCTGTTCTCTCCCAAAGCGAAGGAGCAGCGCTCTGCATACTCATTTTCAAAAATTTGTAAATAACTCTTTTTTACTTGCTTGGCGTAGACGGCGTTGTGCATCGGCAATGCAGATTCACTCCCCGCCAAAGACTGGGGCTTCCCCCTGGACGTGTCTTGCTGTAGTCCGAGGCATGCGCTTTTATCTTTTCACATTAGGTTGCAAGATCAACCAATATGAATCCCAATCCCTGCGTGAGTCCTGGACCGACCAGGGGCACGAAGAGACGGGCGATCCCGCCCTGGCCGACGTGGCGCTGGTCCACACCTGCGCGGTGACCGCCGGCGCCGTGGCCGACAGCCGTCGCGCCGTGCGCCGGGCCGCCCGCCTGGCTCCGAACGCCCGGGTGGTGGTGGCGGGATGCGCCGCCCAGGTGGACCCCGAAACGTTTCGCGCCCTGCCCGGAGTGGTCCGGGTGGTCCCGCAGACGCTCAAGCCCGGCCTGGCCCGCTGGCCCGGGGAAGCGGCCCTGCCCGACGCCGATATCGCGTGGGACGCGCAACAGGACGCCTGGCCGAACTTCTCCGTACGCGGCTCCCACCGTTCGCGTCCCGTCCTCAAGGTGCAGGACGGCTGCTCCCACTGCTGCACCTACTGCATCGTGCCCAGGGCCCGGGGGGGGCCGCGCTCGCGCCCTGCGGCCGCCATCGAAAGCGAAGCCCGGCGCGTGCTGGATTCGGGGCACCGCGAGATCGTGCTCACCGGCATCAACCTGGCCCAGTACCTCGCCCCGGACGACGGGGGCGATTTCTGGGACATGCTCGCCCGCCTGGAAGCCGCCCTGGCCCCGGACTGGGCCGGACGGGCCAGACTGCGCCTGTCGTCGCTGGATCCGGGCATGCTCGGGCCAAAGGCCCTGGAGGTTCTGAAGGCTTCCGCCGAGGGCCCGGGCATGATCTGCCCCCATCTGCACGTCTCCCTGCAAAGCGCGGCGCCGGCGGTTCTTGCGGCCATGGGCCGGTCCCACTACCACGCCGAAGACGTTCTCGGGTTTCTCGACCGCCTGGGCCGCGCCTGGCCGACCTTTGGACTGGGGGCGGACATCCTCACGGGATTTCCCGGAGAGACCGAGGCCGACTTCCGGGCCACTCTGGACTTCTGCCGCCAGGCGCCCTTGAGCTACGCCCACGTGTTCGCCTATTCCAAACGTCCGGGCACGGTGGCGGCCAAGGCCCGGGACCAAGTGCCCGACGCCGAAAAAAAAGCCCGCTCCCTGGCCCTTCGCGAACTGACCCGTCGACGCAAACTGGACTTTGTCGCCCGGTTGGCCGAAAAATCCGCGCTCACGGTCGCGCCGGAGCGTCTTGATCCCTGGTCCGGGGTGTGCGAGTACTATGTGGAATGCGCCATGGCCTCCGGGCCCTATCCGCCGGGACGCGAACTCGCAACCGTGCGCCCCGTGGCCGCGACCGAGGCCGAGCTACGCGTGGAAACGCCGTGAGCACGCCCCACGAGCCCCTGCCGGCCCAGGCCGTGCTTTCGGTGCTCGGCCCGAACGCAGACCCCCTGTGGCCGGACCTGCTCGCCCGCCTGACCGCGCGCCTGGGCCAGGCCCAATACCTGAGCGAGCCCATGGCCTTCGACCGGACCGGCTACTACGCCAAGGAAATGGGCGAGGGCCTCGCCAGGCGGCTGGTCGGCTTCGTCCCCCTGGTCGGCCAGAGCGAGTTGGTCGAGATCAAGCTCTTTACGAACGCGCTGGAGAAACGCTATGCCCGCCCCGACGGCACGAGGACCTTCAACCTCGACCCGGGGCTGCTCACCCAGGAGCGCCTGGTCCTGGCCACGGGCAAGAACTTCACCCACCGCATCTATCTGGGGCGGGGGATTTTCGCCGACCTGACCCTGATTTTCCAACGGGGCGACTGGCGGAGCCTTCCCTGGACATTTCCCGACTATTCGGGCCAAGAGATGCAAAACCATCTAACCCGCATGCGCGACCTCTACCGTGAGAAGCTCCACGCACAGAGCGCGCGCCGAGAGTCCTGACAATGCCCCGCAGCATGACCGGCTTCGGCCGAAACCAAAGTGAAAGCGCCTCCGCCAGCGTCACCTGGGAGGTTCGCTCCGTCAACAGTCGCTACCTGGACCTCAAGTGGCGGCTGCCGGCTTTCTTGCGTTCCCGCGAACCCGAATTGGAAAAGACCGTGCGCAAGCACGCCGACCGGGGACGGCTGGAAATCACCTGCAACTTCCAACCGCGCCAGGCCGACCTCATGGACGTGGGCCTCAACCTTCCCCTGGCCGAGTCCATGCTGCGCAGCCTGGACGAACTGGCCAGAAGGCGGGGACACGACTTCACGCCGGAGTACACCCGCCTGCTTTCCATCGGATGTCTCTGGCAGGAAAGCGGGGCCGAAGCCGACCCCGACCTGTTCGCCTTCCTGAAACAGGGTCTGGACGACGCCATGGCCGACCTGCGCGCCTCCCGCCTTCGGGAGGGCGACCTGCTGGCCCGGGACATCTCCGGCCGGCTGGCCAAGCTGGAAGCCTGGCGGGCGGAAATATTCCGCATGGCCCCCCAGGTGAAAGAGGACAAGTTCCAGGCCCTGCGGACGCGCCTTTCCTCGGTGCTGGAAAAGCTCGGCGTGGAACCCTCCGAAGAGCGCGTGTTGCAGGAAGTGGCCGTTTTGTCCGACAAGCTCGACATTTCGGAAGAGCTCACCCGCCTGGGCTGCCACCTGGAACGCATCGGCCAACTGCTGGCCGAACCCTCGGACGTGGGAAAACGACTCGATTTCCTGCTCCAGGAGACGTTCCGCGAGATCAACACCCTGGGCAACAAGGCCCAAAACATCGAGGTGAGTCGCATGGTGGTGGATTTCAAGGCCGAACTGGAAAAATGCCGCGAGCAGGCGCAAAACATCGAATAGGACAAACGCGTGCAACGTTCGGGACTGCTCAACATCGGCTTCGGCAACTTCGTGGTGAAATCGCGGGTGGTGGCCATCGTCAATCCCGCCTCTTCGCCCATGCGCCGCCTGCGCGAAGAGGCCAGGGAGGCCAAACTGCTGGTGGACGCAACCCAGGGCCGCAAAACCCGCTCCATCATCGTGACGGACTCCAACCACATCCTGCTTTCGGCCATCCAGGCCGAGACCATTTCCCAACGTTTTCTGCAGGAGGATGCCGATGGCGACGCTTGAACGCCTGGGCCTGGCCATCATTGTGGCCGGCCCTTCCGGGGCGGGCAAGGGCACCCTGGCCAAACGGCTGCGCCAGGAATTTCCCGAGGTGGGCTTTTCCGTCTCCTGCACCACCCGCGCCCCGAGACCCGCGGAAGTGAACGGCGTGGATTACGTGTTTCTCGACCGGGAAACCTTTGAAGACAAAATCGCGGCCGGCGACTTCGTCGAATGGGCCGAAGTGCACGGCAACCTCTACGGCACGACCAGACGGGCGGTGCTCGAACTGCTGGACAGGGGCCACGATGTGCTCTTCGACATCGACGTGCAGGGGGCCAAAGCCCTCAAGACCAGCCTGGGACAGGGACTGACCGTGTTTTTGCTTCCGCCCTCGAAGGCGGTCCTGGCCCAGCGCCTGACCGCGCGCGGGCAGGACTCCCCGGAAACCGTGGCCAAACGCCTGAAAAACGCCCGGGGGGAAATCGCCCAGGCCGACTGGTTCGAGCACCTCATCGTCAACGACGCGCTGGACGCGGCCTACGACGAATTCCGCGCCGCCTATCTGGCCGCCCGCACCGCTCCGGACAAACGCCCCGGCCTGGTGCAGGCGGTGCTCTCCACCTGGGAGCGCCCGTGACGCGCCACGGCCTTGCGCGCGGGGCGTCCAGACGCTACCATTGTTGCATCCGGCCTGAACCCGGGGCCATTTCCCCTTTCTGAAAGCGGAGCCGTACATGACCCAGACCGAGCTTGGCGCCGACACGCCGCAAACCGCGAAGTCCGCTTCCGGCAGAGAGCCCGTGAAGGGCATCTTCTCCACCCAGTCCGTGCTCAAGGTGGGCACAGGCACCACCACCCGCAAGACGATCCAGAAGGCCTACTGGTACGTCAAGGAACGGGCCGAGAACGAGCTGGAAATCCAGCCCTTGAACAAGAACTACGTGCCGTCCGGCCCCAAGCGCACCATCACCATGGAGGACCTGCTCACCAAATTCGCCCCGGAGCCGGAGTTCTACATCTCCACCGTCTATCCCAAGATGCAGGAGCTCTCCAACACCATCCAGAAAGGAGAGCGTCACCGGGAAAAGGGCGAAATCTTCAGCGCCGAGCTGGAATTCACCCAGGCCCTTCGCGTGGACGAGGACAACGTGCGCGCCACCTTCGGCCTGGGACTGACCTACCTGGACCGCGGGGAATCCACCAAAGCCAACGACATCTTCGAACGCCTGGTGCGCCTGGACGCGGCCTTCGACACCGAGCACAAGCACCTCTTCAATGATTTCGGCATCAGCCTGCGCAAGAACAAGATGTACGCCCAGGCCCTGGACTACTATCGTCGGGCCGAAACCCTGTGCGAGTCGGACGAACACCTCTATTATAATGTGGCCCGGGCCTACCTGGAACAACAGGAGCCGGCCAAGGCCCTCGACTCCCTGCGCAAGGCCCTGACCCTCAATCCCGGCCTGGTGGAAGCCCGCAAATTTGTGCGCTATCTGGTGGAAAAAGGGCTCGTTTCCGGCGACGACCCGGACATGAGGGCGCTCATGCCCCTGGACAAGGCCTAAAGTCGGCCCCATAGAATACAGGAGACATGTTCTTCAACGCATCACCCGGCCGTTTCGCCGCGCCGCAGCCTTCCCCCTGACCGCAGGCCCGGCGATCCCGCCCACGGAGCACACCCCATGAGCCAGGAACGGGGTCAGCGCTTTCTGCTGGAACTGCCCACGCTACGCCACGAGCTGCCCTACTCCCCGGCTCTGCTGACCGCCCTGTTCGCCCAAACCGGTCCCGACAGCGACACGCCCCTGGAAACCATCGCCGAAACCCTGAGCCACGACCAGGGGTTGACCGCCAAGGTGCTGGCCCTGGCCAACTCGGCCTTCTACGGCCTGCAACAAAAGGTGACCACTGTGTCGCGCGCCCTGGCCGTGCTGGGCCTGGCCGAAGTGCGTACCCTGGTGTTGACGGTGGGCGTCAAGACCCTGGCCGAAAGCAAGGGCTTCCCCAAGGACTTCGACCTGGGCTCCTACTGGGAGCATCAGTTGAGCGTGGCCGTCATCGCCCGCGCCCTGGCTCCGACCCTGGGCGCTCCCGATCCCGACGCCCTGTTCACCGCCGGCGTGCTGCACGACCTGGGCAAGCTGCTCACGGCCCTGCACAGCCCGGACGACTGGCGGGCCATCCGCGATCTGGCCCAGGAACGTCGCATCCCCTACGCCGAGGCCGAAGAGGACTACTGGGGCATTGAACACGGGGTGATCGGGTCCATGGTCCTGGGAGCCTGGAACCTGCCGGAAAGCCTCACCGAGCCGGTCAACTGGCACCACGCCCCCATGCACGCCCCCTCCGGGCGGCGAGCCGCCCTGACCCTGTGCGTGGCCGACGCCCTGGCCCATGCGCTGAACGACCAGGACGCTCCCGTGGCCTGTCCCTGGCAGGAGGTGCTGCTTCGTTTCGGCCTGGACGACCGGGCCGCCATGGATTTGGCCGACGACGCCCTGACCCGCAACAACCCCGCCCTGCTCTCCTCGGGCCTGGCCGCCTAGCGGTTTGCACGCGCCATGAGTCGTCGCTTGTTATTTCGCATTCCCCTTTTTCAAACCACCGGGGGGGACCTGGGGCGCTCCGCGCTCCCGGCCGCCGGAGGCTTTTCCCGCCATCCGCCCTGCGCTCCCCCCTTTCTGGAGCTGCCCGTGCATAAGACCTGGCGCGACCGCGCCGAAACGACCCTGCCCGACCACCTGGACCAACTTGCCAAACACCTGTCCGTGTCGCCGTTGCTGGCCGGCCTCATGTGGCGTCGCGGCCTGACCAGCCCGGAAGCCATGGACGCCTTTCTCTGCCCCGGCCTTCGCCACCTCATGCAGCCCGACCAGGTGCCCGGCCTCGCCCAGGCGGCCGAGGCCGTGGCCGGCCTGATCGCGGCGGGCAAACGCCTGGCCGTCTGGGGCGATTACGACGTGGACGGCGTGACCGCCACCGCCCTGCTGGTCGATTTCCTGCGCAGGCGGGGATACCCGGTCCACGCCTGGCACATTCCGGCCCGCCTGGAAGAAGGCTACGGCCTCAACGCGGACGGCCTGAAAGCCCTGAAGGACCAGGGCGTGGACGCCGTGATCACCGTGGACCTGGGCGTCACCGCGGTGGAGGAAGCCCGCCAGGCCCGGGCGATGGGGCTCGACCTGGTCATCACCGACCACCACCTGCCCGGTCCCGAACTGCCCCAGGCACTGGCCGTGGCCAATCCCAAACTGGGCAGCGGTCCCGGCGACGACTTGGCCGGGGTGGGCGTGGCCTTTTTCCTGGCCGCCAAACTCAATCGCCTGCTGCCCGGAGACCCCCTGGACATTCGCCAGTTTCTCGACCTGGCGGCGCTCGGCACCCTGGCCGACGTGGTGAATCTGCGCGGGCAAAACCGGGTGTTGGTGAAAAACGGCCTGCTGCTCATCGCCCAGGCCTGCCGTCCCGGCGTGATGGCCCTCAAAGAGGCGGCCAGCTACGCGGCCAAGGCCCCGCTCACGGCCTCGCAGGTGGTTTTCGGGCTGGCTCCGCGCATCAACGCCGCCGGACGCCTGGGCCTGGCCGACGAGGCCCTGCGCCTGATGCTGGCCAAGGACCTGGACGAAGCCCGCCCCCTGGCCCAGTCCCTGGAAACCTACAACACCGCCAGACGCCGCGAGGAGGAGACCATCGCCCTCCAGGCCCGGGAACAGGCCGCCGAACTGGCCCACATGGCCGGCTTGGTGCTGTATGCGCCCGAATGGCACTCCGGTGTGATCGGCATCGTGGCTTCACGCGTGGTGGAGGCCCACTACCGCCCCACGCTCATTCTCACCGAGGAAAACGGCAGACTCAAGGGCTCCGGCCGGTCCATCCCGGAATACGACCTGCACGGCGGACTGGAAGCCTTGAGCGACCTGTTGCTCGGTTTCGGAGGCCACCGCCAGGCCGCCGGCCTGAGCCTCGCCCCGGAAAACCTGCCCGCCCTGCGCGAACGCTTCGCCGCGCACGTGGCGCAAACCCTGGGCGCGGCTCCGCTTCGCCCCACCCTGCGCCTGGACGGCGAACTGGGATTTGGCCTGATAGACCAACCCCTGCTCAAGGAACTCGACCTGCTGAGCCCGTTCGGCTGCGGCAATCCCGAACCGGTGTTCCGCTCCCCGGCCGTGAACGTGCGCTCCCGGCGCGACTTCGGCAAAGGGCACGTGTTTCTGGACGTGCGCGACAAGGACTCGGGCGTGACCTTGCGGGCCAAGGGCTGGCGCATGGCCGAGCAGCTTTGCGACGTGGCGGCCGGACAAAGCATCCACCTGGCCTTCACTCCCCGGCTCGACACCTACAACGGCTTGTCTTCCATAGAATTGCGCCTGCGCGACTGGCGCCCCGGCGCGCCCGCCTGAACGACTCCGTCCCCCGGCGAATTCAAATTTTTGCACCGTAAAAAAATTTTTACCCTTGTCAAAAAATCCGCGTTTTTTCCTTGCCAAGGGTTTTCCCCGAGCGTAGAAGGAGGCCGTGGAATGACGGAAGAGGCTCCCTGGTACGTTGCAGCTTCCGTCAAAGCGTCCGGTATCTGAACAGAACAGCAAAAGGAGAGAAGATTCATGAAGCGCTTTACCGCCATCGCCCTCATGCTGGCCGTGCTGGGCTCCGCCGTCATCGCTTCGGCCGCGACCGAAGTGAAGATGACCGGCGACGCCCGCATCTGGGGCAACTTTTTCTACAATCAGAACTACACCGGCTGGAACGCCACCGGTACCCGGACCGCCGACGACTTCGTGATCTGGGAACGCTTCCGCCTGCGCACCGACTTCATCGCCAACGAAGGCCTGAAGTTCCGCTTGGGCATCCGTGTGAACAACAGGGCTTGGGGTAACGACACCTACACCGTGGATAACCCGGCCGTGTCGATCGACGTGTACGAATGCTACCTGCAGTTCAAGTGGCCTGGCACCGACCTTGAGTTCACCGCCGGTCTGGCCCCCATCAACCTGCCCCTGTCCTCGCGCATCTTCAACGCCAACCCCGTGCTGGGTGGCGGCGCTCCCACGGCTCAGTTCTCCCTGAACGCCCCCGTGAACGAAAACTTCGCGGTGAACGCCGGCTTCGTCCGCCTGCTCGACGGCACCGCCGCCAACGGCGCTCTGTTCCAGCGTGACACCACCTCCCGCGTGGACACCTTCGACGCTTTCTACCTGGCTCTGCCCATCACCGTGGACGGCTTCAAGGCCGTGCCCTGGGCCGCTCTGGGTCTGGCTGGCCGCGACGCCAACTACGCCGGCACCGGCACCGGTTCTTCGCCCAAGCCTGACAACCGGAACCTGGGCAACAACCTGCTGTCCGCTTCCGCTTACGGCAACACCGCTCGTGGTCTGAGCAACAGCATGAACACCTACTGGTGGGTTGGCGGCTCCTTCACCGTGACCGCTCTGGACCCCTTCAAGTTCTACGCTGACGTGATCTACGGCGAAGGCAACGGTAGCGACCGCACCCGCAACAAGCGCTCCGGTTGGTTCTTCGACGTGGCCGCCGAGTACACCGGCCTTGACATGGTCACCCCGCAGATCGCCTTCTGGTACGGTTCTGGTGAAGACAACTCCACCAGCAACGGTTCCGAACGTATGCCCACCATCACCGCTTACTGGGGCGCCGCCCACAGCTTCGCGTTTGACTCCGGTCAGGCTTACGGCAACGGCTACATGGCCACCAACCCCATGGGCTCCTACGGTGTCGTGCTGGCTCTGGACAAGATCAGCTTCGTGCAGGATCTGACCCACCGCATCACCTTCACCTGGGCTCACGGCAACAACTCCGCTCGCGCTCTGCGCAACGCCAACCTGATCTGCGGCGTTGGCAACTACGTGCAGATGGGTCGTGACCTGACCGAAGACGAGTCCGTCTTCGCCATCGGCTTCGACAACCAGTACAACATCTACGAGAACCTGGCCGCCATCGTTGAGACCGGTTGGGCTCACGGCTACAACTTCCAGAAGTCCGTGTGGGGCAACCGCATGGTCCACGAAGCCAACAACGGCGACGTGTGGAAGGTCGCTTTCGGTCTGCAGTACAAGTTCTAGTACAGATTCACCGGACGTAAAAAAACCACACGGCCGGGGCGAAAGCCCCGGCCGTTTTTCGTTGTTGGCGAACAGCCGAACCGCTCGCCCCAGGGCTTCCCACGAACGCGACCGGAGAATGGTAAAAAAAATTATACCGGAGTCAAAATCCCAGCCGTTTTCCCTTGCTCCGAGACGGGAGCAAGGCTAAGACCGGTCCATGACCTGTCGGGGGGGCCCTGATTCACGTCGCCCCGGCCCGGCCCGATCACGTCCGGCGCATGTCGCGTCCCTAAGGAGGAGGAACAGGTTTATGAAACGTCTCGCAGTTCTTGGCTGGCTGACCGCGCTGGCGCTCGGTTTCGCTTCCCTGGCGGCCGCTGATACCACCGTGAAAATGACCGGCGACGCCCGCATCTACGCCAACTACTGGTCGCAATACCAATACACGGGCTGGAACCGGAACGGCACCCGCACCGCCGACCCCATGGAAATCTACGAGCGCTTTCGCCTGCGCACGGACTTCCGGGCCAATTCGAACCTGAAATTTCGCCTGTCCATGCGCGTGAACGACCGGGCGTGGGGCAACAGCACCTTCACCGTGGACAACCCGGCCGTGGTCATCGACGTGTACCAGGCCTTCCTCCAGTTCAAGTGGCCTGCGACCAACATCGAATTCACCGTGGGCCTGCAGGATATGGACATGCCCATCTCCGTCGACTGGCTGGGCGGCAACGTCGTGCTCGGCGGCACCCGGGCCGCCGGCGCCGTGGTCGAAGTGCCCGTGACCGACGCCTTCAGGGTCGTGGCCGGTTTCACCCGCCTGCTCGACGGCACACGGGCGGGGGGCGCCCTGTTCCAGGCCACCACCACATCGCGTGTGGACACCCTGGACGGATTTTTCCTGGCCCTGCCCATCACGGTGGAAGGGTTCGAAGCCACGCCCTGGGCCCTGCTCGCCCTGGCCGGGCGCGACGCCAACTACGCCGGGACCTGGGTGGGCAACGGCGACTTCACCAGCGAAAACTTGTACAATAACCTGTTTTCCGCCGGCACCGGACTGGCCCCCGCCAGCCTGAAAAACAGCATGAACACCTTCTGGTGGGCCGGAACCACGGTGGCCGTGACGGTCCTCGACCCCTTCAAGTTCTACGCCGACGTGGTCTACGGCGAAGGCAACGCCAACGACCGCAGCAAAAACAAGCGATCGGGCTGGTTCTTCGACGTGGCCGCCGAATATGTCGGATTCGACATGCTCACTCCCAAGGCCACGTTCTGGTACTCCTCCGGTGAAGACAGCTCCATGGGCAACGGGTCCGAACGCCTGCCCAGTGTCGTCAACTGCTGGGGCCCCATGAACTCGTTCCTCTTCGACAGCAACCAGCTCTTCAACTACGGCTTCATGGGCACCAACCCCATCGGCAGCCTGGGCATCGTGGTGGGCCTGGACAAAATCAGCTTCGTCAAGGACCTGACCCACCGCCTGGCCTTCACCTACGCCCAGGGCACCAACAGCCCCCGCGCCCTGCGCCAGGCCAACCTGGTCTATGGCACCGGCAACTATGTGCAGATGGGACGCGACTTGGCCGACGACGAAAGCCTGCTGGCCATCAACTTCGACAACAAGTACAATCTGTTCGATAATCTGGCCCTGGTCATGGAGACCGGTTGGTCTCACGGCAACTTTTCCCAGAGCGTGTGGGGCCGGCGCTTCACCAACGCCGCCAGCAACGGCGACGCCTGGAAGGTGGCCTTCGGCTTCAAGTACAAATTCTGATTTGCCTTCGCGCTCTGTTTCTTCGACGTAAATCCACGGCCGGGACGGATGTTCCGGCCGTTTTTTCTTTGTCGCTTGCCTTGAAACGCCTTTCGGAGTAGGCACCGAATATGCCACCCTTGAGCGACCGCTCTTCGTTCGCCCTCAAACGCCGCTTGGGAGTGATTCTCCTGCTCGCGTTGCTTGTTGGAGGGTGCGCCACCCTGCATACAGGCCATCTGCGCCGTACCCCTTGGAGCGAAGGCAAACAGCAAATCGCGACCAAGTTTTTCCGTTTCGAATACCAGGGCATTCCCCTGAGCGAACAATACGGCGTCAAAGGCCAAGCCTTTCCCCTGCGGGAAAACCTTCCTCCCTGGGCCGACGCCGTGGAGACCTTGAGTATCGTGGTCTACTTGAGCGACGACGAGGGCAAGGTCCTGGCCAAAGACCAGAAATCCTACCTTCCCCGGCGGCTGGGCCAGACCGGCATCCCCTTCGACTTTTTTCTTAAATGCAAGACCCTGCCGGGCCAGAAGCTGTTCGTGAGCTTCGGCTATCGAAGCATGTTCGTGGCCTCCAAACCTCCCAAGACTCCGACCGGACAGCACGGGGGCGGAAACATCTCCGGCCAGTACGTCTTTTTCGCCAGCGAAGGGGCCACCCTCAAGCAGTAGCCGCCTTCCCCGCCGCGCGGCCATGTGGTCCGTCCGCTTCGCTTGGCCGCGGACCTCTCCTTGAAATTTACTTTCCTGTAATTCTTCATCGAAACACGACCCTGTCGAGGGGGTTTTCAATTCCATCGTTTGTGGTATATTGAAACAAATATTTCCTTCTTAGGCAGAAGCACGACCGTATGCTCAAAGAAATTCCCCTGAACGAACTCAAAGTGGGCATGTACGTGGAAAGCTACGGCGCGGGCACGTTCGCCGACCCCTTGTGCAGCGTCCGCGCGTTCGTCTTCGACACGGAACGGATCAAGGCCCTGAAAGCCGAGGGCGTGGAAAAGGTCGTGGTGGACACGGAGAAGCTGCTGCCCGCGTCTCCCGCCTCCGAGCCGACGCCGGCCGCCAGCCGCCAGAGCCTGACTGTCGCTCCGGCCAGCACCCTGCTGTACACCAAATGCCTCTCCTACGTGAGCGACGTCATGCAGCGGGTGCGCCAGGGCTACGGCGTGGACACGAGCCATTCCGGAGAAACGGTGGACGCACTGATCGAAGGCGTGAAAGGCGACACCGGCGGCATGACCCTGCTGGCCAAGCTGCACCGACACGACGACTACACCCTGCGCCACTGCCTGAACGTGTCGCTTTTGAGCCTGATCTTCGGCCGACACCTGGGGCTGGGCGAGGACGAACTGCATCGCCTGGGGGTGGCCGGTCTTTACCACGACGTGGGCAAATTCCGAATTTCCCTCAACGTGCTCAACAAGCCCGGACGGCTCTCGGAACGGGAGTTCGAGATCATGAAGCGGCACTGCGACCTGGGCTATGAACTGCTCAAGGGCCAGGCCGGCATGACGCAAGACATTCTGCTCGGCGTGCTGAACCACCACGAGCGCTATGACGGGAAGGGCTACCACCACATGACCGCGGACAAGGCCGATCCCTTCTCGCGCATCATCACCATTGTGGACATCTTCGACGCCCTGACCAGCGACCGGGTCTATCACAAGGCCAAAACGCCCAACGAAGCCCTCAAGGCCATGTTCGCCTGGCGCAACGAGAACTTCCACCCAGGCCTGCTCGAACGCTTCGTGCAGTGCTTCGGGGTGTACCCGCCGTCATCCTTCGTGCGCCTTTCGGACCGCAGCTATGCCCTGGTGGTGGACGCAAACGCCGCCGCACCGGCCCGCCCCACGGTGAAGGTCATCTACACCCCCAAGCTCAAGCCCTGCCTGCCCAAGATCGTCACCCTGTCCGACCTGCCCAAGGAAGGGCCGGGCAGCTTGAACATCGAGGAGTGCCTGGACCCCCGCCCGCTCGGCATCGCGCTGGAACGCTTCTACTGATCGCCCGACCCGGGGTCCACGCAGAAGGCCCCGCCGGTTCCCGCCTCGCCTTCGGCCGGAGCGGTCAACACGGTGGAGATGCCCCGCACCCGGTTGAGAATGATGCGGTCCGGTCCCACTTCGGGAAAAATCTCGCCCAGGCGCAACGTGGTCACCACGGCCTTGCCCACCACCTTGCGGCCTTCCCTGCCGTTTGCTTCCAGGGTGCGCATGCCCCACATGTTGTGAAACACCACCGGATGTCCCTGATACTGCCCGACATAGAGCATGATGTGTCCGGGCAGCCAGACCAGGGTGGCGAAGGGCACGCCCACGCGCAGGATGGTTTGCTCCTTTTCCTGCGGACTCAGGCCCTCCAGGGACACGAACGCCCCGGACTTGGCCTGCGCCGAGGAATTGCGCGGCAGCCACACGCCAAAGGGAGCCATCAGGTCGCGGGTCATGGCCGAGCAGTCGCGCTTGCCGTCCAGGCCGCCCCAACCGTAGGCCTGGCCCATCATCTGGTTGGCCAGGCGGGCGACGTTGGCCGGCGTGGCCAAAAGGGGCATGAGCACGGCCTGGTCCCACATGGCCCACACAGGCGAAAGCGTCGCCATGCCTCCGGGCCCGGACGTGGGAATCCCGAGCTTGAGCCGCACGCCGTCGGTGTCCTCCACGGGAAGCACCGCGCCCACGCCCAGGCGCACTTCGTGTCCGCCCGCGTCGAACGCCGCGTTTTCCTTGATGACGGCGGCAAAGGGACGGCGCATGTAGTCGTTCATGAAGGCGTCGTCCACATAGGCCAGGTCGGAGGTGGGCACCCACCCCGGGGCGATGGCCGTTTCCACCAGGGCCCAGGCCCCGTCGCGGCTCACGTGGTCCACGTAGACGGGCATGCCGAGCCACAGGGCGGAAACCTGAAAGATGTCGAACGGGTATCCCTGTCCTGGCGTTCCGGGAGGGCCGAAACGCCCCTCCCGGGTGGGCAGGGCGCGCAGGTTGGAGTTGGCCACCAGAATGGCCGGACGATTGGTGTTGGCCCGGCGCAGGTTGGCGTTGGCAGCAAGACCCGCCACCCAACCCGACGAATGGGGCGAGCCGGAAACGTCGTACCCCGGTCGCTTGGCGTAGGCCGAAAGCGACCGCCTGGCGCTGCTCATGGCGTAGCTCGGGCTGGAGCATCGCCAGGCGTTGAAAAACCGCTTGCCGTAGGTTTCGCTGCGCACGGTGGCCGCTTGGCGCGACAGCAGCGTGATTTCGGACTTGAGCTTGTCGGTATAGGCGGATGTGTCCTGTTTCAGAACTTTCAGGTCGTCAAAGGGCTTTTTCGAAACACCCCAATCGACCTTGGGCTCGAAGGTAATTTCGGGCCTTTTCTGCTGAAACGTGCACGCCCCGAGCAAGAAGCTCAAGGCCAGGCATGAGGCGACGAAGCGGAGACGGCGGGGGAAGACCATGGATTCCTCAGGAGCTGACGATTGCGCCGCCCGTACGGCGGCCTTTTGGGCTTGCCCGCAACGCACGCATTGGTCAAGCCCCCCGGGGGCTCAACCGAATGCCGGGCTCAAAAAGACGCCGCCCGGCCACGCGTGGGCGTCTGGCCTGCCGGGAAAGCCTGGTCCCGAACGGTCCGGGCGCGCGAGGCTACCCCTGGCCCAGGCAGTCGACCTCTTCCACTCCCATGACGGTGAAGAGCCAAACATACACCGGCCCGAAGTCCCGGGCTACGGCCACCAGCCGTCCCTTGGCGCCTGGGGGCATGCGTTCGGCGAGCTGCTCGCAGGCCTGACGCAAGTCTCCCGGCAGGCAGGCGCTCACGCTGCTGGTGAAGCTCAGGTCGTCACCCATGGGCTTGATGTCGAGAAACGAAGGCTCCAGCTCTTCGAGGGAGGCCTCCAGTTGGTCACAGAGTACGGTCTCCAGATCGCTGACTTCCTCAAAGGACAGGTCGTGCCCATAGAGGATTTCGCCGATGAGTTCGTATCCATCGGTCATGGCCCATCACTCCGTTGGCGTTTCGCGAGCGGCCGATGCCGGACGCTTGCGCCCCTCTTCTACAAAAGCTTCCCGTCCCTGTCACTGCCCTACCACAGGGGGCGCGGCCTTGTGGGACCGGCCCGGGAGGGCTAAAGGGCTTGCATACGACGAAACAAGGATGCCCTCGTGGCGAAAAAAAACAAACGCCAGTCCAAGGCCGGACACGCCCACCCTCTGGACCAGGCCCATGTGCTCAAGCTCTTCAAGGACCGGGGCAAACCCCTCACCGCCAGGGACGTGCTCAAGGGCCTGGGCTTGGCCAAGGTTCATCGCGGCCAGGTGCAAGACCTCCTGGAAGGCCTGGCCGAGGCCGGCCGCCTCATTCGCCTGAAGGGCGCGTTTGGCCTGGCCGAGAGCATGCATCTCATCACCGGCGTGCTCGACCTGCGCCGTTCGGGAGTGGGCTACCTCCTGTGCGACGACAAACGCCGCAAGGACGTGTTCATCCATCCCCGGGACCTGGGCGAGGCCTGGCACGGCGACCGGGTGGCCGTGGCCCTGACCCGCCAGCGGGGCAAGACCCAGGAAGGCCGGGTGGCCCGCATTCTCGAACGTGGCAGCCTGGTGGCCGCCTGTCGGGTGGAGCGCCGCCTGTCGGACCGGCTCTTCCTTTGCCGTCCGAGCGACCCCCGCCACCGCCACGCCTTCCTGGTGGAGCCCGAATCCGGCCAGGACCTGGCCGTGGGCGACGTGGTCACGGTCAAGGCCGGCGACCGCCTGGACCAGGGCCTGTTTTCCGGCGAACTCCTGGAACGCCTGGGCGACGAAGGCGACGCCGACGTGCAGGAGCGCCTGGTCAAACTCAACCACGATGTGCCCGGCCCGTTCCCCCAGGCCGCCCTGGACCAGGCCGGAGACCTGCCCCAGGTTCCGGGCGAGGCCGACTTCGCCGGCCGTCAGGACCTGCGCGCCCTGGATTTCGTCACCATCGACGGCGAAACGGCCCGCGACTTCGACGACGCCATCCAGGTGGAAGCCACGGGTCGGGGCTACCTGCTGCGCGTGGCCATCGCGGACGTGTCCCACTACGTGCCCGAGGGTTCGCCCCTGGACCGCGAAGCCCAGGAACGCGGCAACTCCTTTTATTTCCCGCGCTCCGTGGAGCCCATGTTTCCCGAGGCGCTCTCCAACGGACTGTGCAGCCTGAACCCGCGCGTGCCCCGCCTGGCCATGGTGGCGGAAATGGACTACGACGCCCGGGGACTGCCCGGCCAGTGCCGGTTTTCCACGGCCGTGATCGAAAGCAAGGCCCGCCTGACCTACGACCAGGTGAACCAGGGACTTCTGGAAGGCGACGAGGAGGTCCGACGCGACCTGGCGCCGGTTCTGCCCATGCTGGAAACGGCCGAAAAGCTGGCCCGGGCCATAAAGGCCCGACGCGACGAACGCGGCAGCCTGGACTTCGACTTGCCCGAGCCCGTGGCCCTCTTCGAGCCCGGCGGCCAGATCGCGGACATACGTCCCCGCCAGCGCCACTTTGTGCATCAGATCATCGAGGAATTCATGATCGCGGCCAACGAGGCCGTGGCCCGACGGCTGACCGAGGCCGGCGCCACCTTTCCCTACCGGGTGCATCCCGAGCCCGATCCGGGCAAGCTCGAAGCCCTGTTCGAATTGCTCACCACCACGGATATGGCCTCCAGCCTGCCGGTCAAGCCCGGCCCCCAGGGCCTTCGCGACCTCTTGACCCGCTGCGCCGGCACGGACCTGGAATTTCTGGTCAACCGGCTCCTGTTGCGCACCATGATGCAGGCCAGCTACTCGGTGCGAAACGAAGGGCACTTCGGTTTGGCGTCGCCCTGCTATTGCCACTTCACCTCGCCCATTCGCCGCTACGCCGACCTCATGGTCCACCGGGCGCTCAAGCGGGTTCTGGCCGGGCAACCCGACGGCCCCGCGGCAAAGCGCACCCAGTCCGTATGCGAGGCCATCAGCCGCCGCGAACGCGTGGCCATGGAGGCCGAGCGCGAAATCCACAAGCGCCTCACGGTGCTTTTCCTGCGCGACAAGGTTGGTCGCGACTTCACCGGCGTGATCAACTCCCTGGCGGATTTCGGCTTCTGGGTGGAACTGACCGAGGTGATGGCCGAAGGCTTGGTGCGCCTCTCCACCCTGACCGACGACTACTACGCCCTGTTTCCCGAGCGTCAAATGCTCTTGGGCCAGCGCACGGGCCGACGGTTCGCCCTGGGCCAGCGGGTGGAAGTGACCCTGGCGGAGGTCAGCCTGTCCAGGCTGGAGGTGAATCTCACGCTTTCCGGCGACGAACCGCTCCAGGGACGCCCGGTAGGCAAGACCTTGCGCGCCAGGCCGCCGCGCAAAACCTCGACCGGGGGCAAAGCCCGGCGCGAATCCGGGCGCAAGGCCGGCCGGACAGGCGCTTCGGCCTCTCCCGGAAGGTCCGCCGCATCGCGGGACTCCTCCTCCGTCGGCGAAAAAGACGGTGTCGGGGGCGCGTCCCGGTCCAGGCCCGGACGCAGGAAACCGGCGTCGCCCCGGCCCAGAAAGAAAAAAGCGGGGTGAACCGGAGTCCAAACGGCGAGTCGTGCGGATCGCTCAGGAGCCGGAATCGCAGTGGCGTTCCAGAATGCCCAGGGCCTGGCGTTTTTCCCGCATGTAGCGCGAGGTCATGGCCGAGCGCATGGTGCGGGGATTGCCCCCGAAGGACTTGATCCGGCAGGCGTAGACTTCCTCGATAAGGGCCTGCTCGAACAGGGACAGACGTTTTTCGTCCACCACCCGGTTCTTGAGCACATTGATGGCGGCCACGAAAATGCCGGCTCCGCCGCCCGCGCCATGCTGCACCACGGCGCTCCAGAGCACCTCGCGGGTGGCCGGCGACAGGGCCGAAATGTCCACGCCGGTCTCTTCGTAGATGTCGGCCACGGCCGGCCGGTAGTGGGTGTTCAAAATAAACTCGTATTGCAGGCGTTCGAAGCGGCGGGGATCCTCCTGGGCGATGCGCCGCCACTCTTCGGGCATGTCTCCGGCGGTGGAGCCGGTGTCGGCCGGCCCCTGTTTTTTGAGCCTGGCCTGCCAGTCCGGCGCGCGTGCTTCGAGAAAGCGCAGAAAGTTGTTGAAGGTCGGCGTGCCCGCAGCGATCTGGAACGCCCCGTAGCTGGTCCCGCCTCCCCGGGTGTGTCCCACGGCGGCCACGCCGTCCGGGCCGGATTCGAACCTGGCCGCCAGCGCTCCGGGCGGAGCCGTGAAGCGGGGCCTGCCGTCCGGCCTGGGCGCGGGCAGAAGGCTGACCAGGGTGTAGGTGGGCGAAGGCCTGGTCACCGCGCGGGACTTGCCCCAGAGCCGGACCTGGGCCACCTTGGCCCAGGCGTCCGGGTCGTCGGGATGAAAGTCGTCGAAATCCACCGCGTGGCGCACCACGTGGCTGTGGATTTTGTGGCGCACCTCGCCGACCCGCCGGGGCGCGGCGGCGAGCGTGGCCAGCATGGCGCGCCTCTGCTCGAAAATTTCCTCGGCCCGGGGGCCGCGCCAGGCCGGTTCGTCGAACCCCCGGACCAGACCCAGGTGGGGCAGGGGCCAGGACACGCACATGGCCTGCCACAGACACAACAGGTAGCCCGCCACCGCGGCGGCCAGGCTCATCTTGCACTCCGGAGTGAGCCATGACACAAAACGCGAGCGCTCGCCGCCGGATGCGCCGGGCGAATCAGGGCGGGCGTCGTCGGCTTCGTGGAACAAAAAGGCGTCCTGCGCGGGCATATTCGCCATAATCTCAATTGTAGCCGAGTCGGGCGAGAAATAAAAGGGCGGCTCCGTGACCAGCACCAGCGACAAGACATCGCGTTTCAAGTTTCTCTCCACCTGGGCCAAAGGGTGGCTGGCGCTTTTCCTGCCGGGCTTGGCCCTGACCCTGCTGGCCACGTATCTGCACTACGACCCGCCCAGTTGGCTCACGTTTCTCGATTACAAGGTCTACGACACCCTGTTGCTGGCCAGGCCGCATCCGCCCGTGGGCGAGCTGCCCGTGGTGGTGGACCTGGACGAGAAAAGCCTGGCCAAGGTCGGTCAGTGGCCCTGGCCACGCTACATGGTGGGCTACCTGCTGGGACGGCTCAAGCAGTACGGCGTGGCCGCCGTGGGCATGGATATCGTCTTTTCCGAACCGGATCAGACCTCTCCCGAACGCATCAAGACGCAACTCAAGAAATTTCTCGGCCAGGACATGGACTTCGCGGGATTAAATCCCGGCTTGCGCGACAACGACCAGTTGCTGGCCAACACCCTGGCCCAGGGCCCCAACGTGCTGGGCTATTTCTTCACCTTCAGGCCGGAAGACAACGTCATGGGCCCGGAGGCCAAAGCCTGCGCCCTGCCCCCGGCCCGGGTGGCCATAAGCCGCTCGGCCTCGGCCGTGGGGGTGGAGCCGCGCATCAACCAGGCGCTTTCGGTGGTGTGCCCCCTGCCGGAACTCGTTCAGGCGGCCAAATGGGCGGGCTTTTTCAACTCCTTCCCGGACCACGACAACATCGTGCGCTGGGTGCCGCTGGTCATCGCCTGGAAAGGGACCGCCTATCCCAGCCTGGCCGTGGCCACCCTCATGCGGGCCTTCGGCGACAAGACGGCGATCCTGCGCGTGGAGCGCGACGAATACGGCCTCCAGGACAACACCCTGCAACTCGACCTGGGCCCCTACGGCAAGCGGGTCATCCCCCTGGACAAGAACGGCAGGATGCTGCTCGACTTTCGCGGTCCGGCCAAGACCTACCCCTATTATTCGGCCGTGGACATTATCGAGGGCAAGATCCCGCCCGAAGCGCTGGCCGGCAAGATCGTGTTCATCGGCACCTCAGTGCGCGGTCTGGAAGACATCCGGGCCACGCCCATGGACCAGTCCTTCGTGGGCGTGGAAGCTCACACCACCATCGCGGACATGATCCTTTCCGGGCGCTACCTGCGCCACCCCGTGGAGTCGTGGGTGCTCGAATGCGCGTTGGTCCTGGTTCTCGGCCTGGGGGTGACGATCATGCTCATCCTCACCCGTTCGGTGTGGGTCGGCGTGGCCAGCCTGCTCGCCGGAGCCGCCATCTGGATGGGCTCGCAGGAGGCCCTCAACCACCAGGACCTCTACATCTCGCCGCTCAGTCCCCTCTTGGTGCTCGGCGCGAACTTCACCCTGCTTACCTTCATCAAGTTCATTCGCGAAGAACGCCAGAAACGCTTCATCCAAAGCGCGTTCTCCCACTACCTGTCGCCCAAGGTGGTGGATGAAATCGTGTCCGAACCGGACAAGCTCACCCTGACCGGCGAAGAAAAGGAAGTGAGCATCCTGTTTTGCGACGTGCGCGGGTTCACCACCATCTCCGAAAAGCTGACCCCCAGCCAGGTGGTGGCCCTGCTGCACGCGTACCTGACCCCCATGACCCGGCTCATCATCGCCAACTCCGGCACCCTGGACAAGTTCATCGGCGACGCCATCATGGCCTTCTGGAACGCCCCGCTCGACGTGCCGGACCACCCCCGGCTGGCCGTGTCCACCGCGCTCGCCATGCTGGACGAACTCGACCGGCTCAACGTGGGCTTTCGCGAGCACTACGGGTTCGAGATCCGCGTCGGCATCGGTCTGAACGTCGGGCCGGTGCGCGTGGGCAACTTCGGCTCCCTGGACCTGTTCGATTACACCCTCATCGGCGACAACGTGAATCTGTGCTCCCGGCTGGAAGGGCTCACCAAGTACTACCACCAGAAGCTCCTGGTGACCGACTCCATGAAACGCGGCGCGGGCGACGGCTTCCTGTACCAGGAGGTCGACCGCGTGCTGGTCAAGGGCAAACACGAGCCCGTGACCATCCACACGGTCTACCCCCTGTCGCGCGCCGATGCCATGGCCGACGAATTGACGCGCTGGAGCCAAGCCCTGGCCGACTACCGGGGAGGCCGCTTCCAGGAGGCCTTGACCCTCCTCGAAGTCCTGGAAGCCGAAACCGGCTCCGAACTTTACAGCCTGTACATCGAACGCTGCCGCACGCTGCGGGCCAATCCGCCGGCCGAAGGCTGGAACGGCGTGTTCGAGCACACCTCGAAATAGGTTTCGTCATGCCCGTTGCGTTCAGGACTGTCCCTCCCCGGGCTCAAAGCGCCGCGCGCGCCGGCCGCTCCCCGTCCGGGCCCGCCTTCGCCCGAGGCCCCCGATGAGCGCCCATTCCGACACCATCGCCGCCATCGCCACCCCGCCGGGGTTCGGCGGCGTGGGCGTGGTGCGCGTGAGCGGAGCGGACAGCCAGACCCTGGCCATCCGGCTCTTTCGCTCCGCCCGGCCGGACTTCGCCGGGTTTCGCCCCTCGGTGCTCCACCACGGAACCCTGGTGGACGCGGACGACCGCCCTCTGGACGACGTTTTGGCCGTGTTCATGCCCGGCCCGAACTCCTACACCGGCGAAGACACCTTCGAACTGCACTGCCACGGGTCCCCGGCGGTGCTGGAAGCCGCCCTGGCCGCCTGTTTCGCCCTGGGAGCCCGACCGGCCCGGGCCGGCGAGTTCACCCGCCGGGCCTTCCTGGCCGGCAAGCTGGACCTGACCCAGGCCCAGGCCGTGGCCGAATTGGCCGCCAGCGCCACCCGGCAGGAGGCCGCCCTGGCGCTTACCCGACTGGAAGGCCTTATGGGCCGGCGGGTGCGCGACCTTCGCGCCAGGCTGGAGTCGCTTCGACAAAACGTCTGTCTAGCCGTGGACTTTCCCGAAGACGACGTGGAATGCCTGGACCCCGAAGCCTTTGCCGCCGAAGTGGAATCCGTGGCCAAACGCGTGGACGAACTGGCCCGCACCCATCGTCAGGCCAAGCCCTTTCGCGAGGGCATGCTCGCCGTGCTGGCCGGACCGGTCAACGCGGGCAAGTCGAGCCTCTTGAACGCCCTGCTCGGCCGGGAGCGGGCCATCGTCAGTCACCAGCCCGGCACCACCCGCGACTTTCTCGAAGAACGCCTGGATCTTTCCGGCCTGCCCGTGCGTCTGGCCGACACGGCGGGTCTGCGCGTCGCTTCGGACGCCGTGGAGCGAAGCGGCGTGGCCATGAGCCGAAAACTCATGGACGAGGCCGACCTGGTTCTGGTGGTGGCGGACGGCTCCCTGGACTTTCCCGACCACGGGTTGAGCGGCGAGGACGGCCCCCTGTCCCTGGACCCCGCCCGGACGCTCGGCGTGGTGAGCAAGGCCGACCTGCCCCGCGCCCGGCGCGACCCCGCCCAGGCCCTGGCCGGACTGGGAATCGAAACCGTGGCGGTCTCGTCGCGCACCGGCCAGGGCCTGGACGCGCTGACCGAGCGCATGCGCGCCCGCCTGCTGGCCGGGCGGGACCTGCCGGGGGACGACCAACCCGCACCCAACGCCCGCGAAGCGGCCCTGCTCGAAGAGGCCGGACGCGAACTCGACGCCCTGCTCCAGGAAACCCGCTCCGGCCTGCCCCCGGACCTTCTGGGCGTGCGCCTGGAAAGCGCCTGCCAGAACCTGGCGGCCATCACCGGGGAAATCACCAGCCAGGACGTGCTCGACTCCATTTTTTCGCGGTTTTGCATCGGCAAATAGCCGGACCGGTTTTTTCCTGTTCATTTTTTATCGGGACCGGGCTATACGCCTGAAAGGACCAGCACGCATGCGCACCCTGGCTTCGCGATACCTCGACCACTTCGACATCGACCTGGGGCCGACCCCCACGGTGGCGCTCTCCAAACACGCGCCCGAAGACCTGCGCGAACTCGAACGCCTGGTGGTCGAAATCTTTGGCCCTGGCCATATGGTGGGCGTCTACGAGGCGCTTTCCAAGGCCGCCGAAACCGACTTTCCCCATCTTGAACCCGTCGACGAAAACGTCTGCCCCATGGACGTCTATTTCTTCGTGCTCGACTACCTGGGCACACGCCTATCTTGAACCCTCACGGAGGACCTGGATGCACCTTCATCGTCCACACTTTTTTCGCAACACCCTGCTGACCCTCGCGCTTCTGACCGTGTTCCTGGCCGTTCCCCAGTTGAACGCCCTGGCCCAGGAAGCCGAGCCCCAACCCCAGGCCGAACAGCCGGCCGCCAAGAAACACATGCGCCGCGCCCCGGCAGCCAAGACATCGCCCAAGGCCGGCATGGTCATGCCCCTTGAAGACAGCGCGGCCGAACCGGCCCAGCCCGCCGCCCAGGCCCAACCCGCCGCTCAGACCGAGCCCGCCGCCGCGGACCCGGCTCCCGCTCCCGCGGCCAAACCCCAACCCGCCGCCACCAAGGGCAAGACCCGCGCCGAAAAAGCCCAGGCGACCGCGACCGCGCGCGGCAAGGGCCACGGCTCCCAGATAACCGTGGGCGCGCTGCTGCCGCTTTCCGGGGCCATGGCCTCCCAGGGGCAAAGCGCCAAGGCCGCCCTGGAAATGGCCGCCGAAGACCTGAACGCGTACTTCAGCTCCGTCGGGTCCAACGACCGGGTGAGCCTGCAGGTGGAAAACACCGAGGGCGTTCCGGCCAAGGCCCTGGAGCGACTCAAGGCCCTGCACGCCAACGGCGTGCAAATGGTGGTGGGACCGCTCAGCGACGACGAAGTGGACGCCGTGCTCGACTATTCGGGCAAAAACGGCGTGATCCTCCTGTCGCCCACGAGCGCCGGCCCCTACCTGTCCAAGCGGGTCGCCGGCAACCTGCTGCGCCTGGCCCCCTCGGACGCCTTTCAGGCCGAAGCCCTGGCCGTGCTGGCCAACCAGGAAGGCGCCACGGAAATCATTCCCATCTGGGTGGGCGACATGTACGGCGACGAACTCGTCACCCACATCAAGGGCCAGTTCGCCAACCTGGGCGGGCAGGTCATACCCGGTACGCGGTTTCGTCCCAACGAAACGCAGTTCGCCAAATACGTGGCCGACCTGAAGGCCCAGATCGACAAGAACGTCAAGAACAAAAAGCACCTGGCCATCGTGGTGGTCGCCCGCGGCGGGCAGACCGCCACCATCCTGCGCGAGGCGGCCAAGATCGGCGGCCTGAGTGAGGCCAAATGGTACGGCGGAGACGACTCCGCCCTGCGCGGCGCGGTGATCCAAGACCCGGAAGTCGCCAAATTCGCCGCCCAAGTGCGCATCGCCTTCGCCCGCTACGGGGAAACCGGCACCAAGACCTATTCCGACCTGGAAAAACGCCTGGAACAAAAAATCTCGGCCTTTGTCGACACCCAAAGCCTGGCCGCCTACGACGCCGCCTGGCTGTGCGCCCTGGCCGCCGCTTCCGGCCCCACGGACACCGCCTCGCTCAAAAAGGCCCTCATTGATACCGCCGAACACACCTACGGCGCCACCGGCTGGCTGGCCCTCAACGACAAGGCCGACCGCCGGGAAGACTACGACTTCGACTTCTGGACCATCAAGCAGGTCGGCGGCAAATACTATTGGGAAAAGACCGCCCGCTACCAGTTCGATCCGGGCAACGGCAAACAGCTCATCATCAATCGCCCTGAAGAAGGGGAAGAGTAGTCGGGTAGAGAAAAAGAATTGGGGGAAGGAACCTTTTGTTCACAAAAGGTTCCTTCCCCCAAACCCCCATCCCCCCAAAAACTTTTTCCGGGGTGGGGTCGCTGTGCACACAAGCCGACCGTGTCCGGTTGTTCCTCACGCCACCCCGGTCCGTCACTTTACTCCTTAGCAACATAACACGCCAACAACATAAAGTTTTTTAAGGAAGGAGGGAGGTCTGGGGGGGAGGAAACCCCTTTTGTTCACAAAAGGGGTTTCCTCCCCCCGGCTCTTCCTCCCCCGCATCCCCCCGCCCTGCCCGCGTAATTTTCCTTGCGCGGGGGAGGTTGTGCCCGTATTTTCCGAGCGGCCCCGTGTCGGGCCATCCACTCCCCGTGAGGTTTCCCGCATGATGGAATTGTTGTCCACTCTCGTTTGGATGCTTGGTCACGTGGATCAGGCTTTGCACATGATCATCGAAAACTACGGCGTCTGGACGTATCTGGTGCTGTTCTGCATCATTTTTTGCGAGACCGGCCTGGTGGTGACGCCGTTTCTGCCGGGCGATTCGCTTTTGTTCACCCTGGGGGCGTTGTGCGGGGTGGGGCTGCTCGACCCGTTTCTCGTGTTCGGCCTGCTGGCCTGCGGGGCGGTTCTGGGCGACAACACCAACTACTGGATAGGCCGCATTGTGGGGCCGGCGGTCTTTTCCCGCGAGGACAGCCGCTTCCTCAACAAGAAACACCTGGAACGCACCCACGAATTCTACGAAAAACACGGCGGCGCGACCATCGTGATCGCCCGGTTCATGCCCATCATCCGCACCTTCGCCCCATTCGTGGCCGGCATCGGCAAGATGAGCTACGCCCGCTTCCTGACCTATTCGGTGTGCGGCGGCATGTTCTGGATCGGCACGTTTCTGGCCCTGGGCTTTTTCATCGGCAACCTGCCCTGGGTGAAACGCTATTTCAGCGTGGTGATCTACGTGATCGTCTTCGTGTCTATCCTGCCGGGACTGCTGGAATTCCTCAAAGCCAGAAGCGCGGCCAAAAGGGCCTGAACCAAACCCGAGGAGCTTTTCGCTTTTCGGCCGGCCAGGGGCCGGTCGTGAAATCCGTTTGCGAAAAGCTCCCGAGGTAGCGCCGCCAAAAATGTCGTGAACGAAATAGTCTGGGAAATCGTGGTCGTCTCGGCCCTTATCGCCGCCAACGGCGTGTTCGCCATGGCGGAGCTTTCCATACTCACATCAAAAAAGCACCTGTTGCGCAAGCAGGCCCGTTCCGGCAACCGCCGGGCCAGGTTGGCGCTCAATCTGGCCGAACAGCCGGAAAAACTGCTTTCGTCCGTGCAGGTGGGTATTACAGGCATCGGCATACTGACCGGCGTGTACAGCGGGGCCACCCTTTCCGGCCTGCTCACGGCCAATTTGGTCCGGGCCGGCCTGCCGCTTTCCTGGGCCGAAGGTCTGGGAATGGCCGCCGTGGTCACGGCCATCACCCTGGTCACGCTGGTGTTTGGCGAACTGCTGCCCAAACAGATCGCCATCGCGCACCCCAACCGGTCGGCCTTGGCCATCGCTCCCGTGCTGCGCCTGATGGAGCGCCTCTTTCTGCCCGTGGTGGCCCTGCTCGCCTGGACCGTTTCGGGACTTGGCCGCATTCTGGGCGTTGACCCGCGCGCGTCCCAGAGGGTTTCCGACGAGGACATCCTGGCTCTGGTGGACGACGCCCAACAAAGCGGAACCCTGGAACAGGGCGAACAGGAGCGCATCCGCCGGGTGCTGCGCTTTTCCGACCGCAGCGTTTCGGCCATGATGACCCACCGCACCCAGGTGGAATGGCTCGACATCGAAGACGATCCCCGAACCCTGGCCGAAACCGTACGCCGCACGCCTCATTCCTGCTATCCGGTGTGCCGGGAGTCGCTTTCGGACGTGCTCGGGGTGATTCGGGTGAAGGATCTCTTCCGTTCCCCCAAGGGGCTCGCCGGCATCAGGGAGCTCATGGTCCAGCCGTTGTACGTGCCCGAAACCGTGCGCGCCCCGGCCCTGTTGGAGATGTTTCGCGCCTCCGGCGCGCCCATGGCCCTGGTGTACGACGAGTACGGCAGCCTCCAGGGACTGGCCACCCTCAAGGACGTGCTGGAAGCCCTGGTCGGACACATTCAGGAAGACGCCTCGGACGGCCCGAGCCTGGTGCGACGCGAGGACGGCTCCTGGCTGGCGGACGCGAGCATCCCCCTGGACGAACTGTTCGAGCGCCTCGGCCTGGAAACGCCGGAGGGCGAAGCCGTGGGCCACGTTAAGCTCCTGTCGGGCTTCCTCATGCACCGCCTGGGTCGCCCGCCCAAGGAAGCCGACCACCTGGACTACGCCGGCTGCCGGTTCGAAGTGGTGGACATGGACGGCTTGCGCATCGACAAGGTGCTGGTCACGCCCCCGCCCGGTTCGAGCGGGGCCAGCCCGCAAGACGTCCGATAGCCGCCCGGCTGGAAGCAAAGCGAAGGCCGCTGCCCGCAAGGGCGCAGGCTATTGGCGGATGCGACCGGCCAAGGGGTCCCCGGACCGGGGAGGCGACCCGGCCGACTGCCCCGCCGCCTGGCGCTGCCGACTCTCCTTGCCGAAGTGATCCTCCAGCGCGCGCATGATGGCGACCTGGGCCGAATAGGCTCCGTATTCCCGGTTCTGGCGCAGGGACTTTTCCACGATCAAGATGAGATCGTCCGGGGTCAGGTATTGGTGCTGGGCGTACAGCGTTCCCTCGAACGAATCATACACGCCCAAAATGTACCCCCGGGCCAGGGAATTGCGCGGGCCGTCGGCGCTATCAAGCTCCTGAAGCAGCTTGTCGGCCGAGAAGAACTTGGCCTGGGCCGGGCCCTGAAGACAGACGACCAGGCCCAGCGCCAGGGCCGTCGACCACGCGAACCGAAACCATCCGTGCATGGTCAGCCTCCTCGACGCGGGATGTGCGGGCCATCGCGCCGGCGGGCAGGCGAACGTCCAGACCGCGCCGCGTCCCTCCGTTTCGCCGTCCTTGCGCCAAAACGCCGTTCGACCTCTTGGATTGCCTTTCCGCCCGGACGCCGCGTCCGATTTGTTGTTTCCCGAAATCCCCCAGGAACTCTCCCGGAAGGCCCCTGGAGGGGCGTTTCAGAGGCGAGTCTTACAGCCTGCTGCAAATACGTGCCGGCACGGAGTCCAAAAAGTCAGGCGCGATGCGTGGTCCTCATCCGTTGGGATGGTTTGCGTTTTTTGGAGCGACGCGGCCAGCTGTGATTTTTCAACGGGCTGCAAGAATCGACTTTTTCAACGGCCCCCTAGCTCAAGAGATAAATGTAGCAGGCCATGGCGATCAGGGCGATCCAGGCGTCGATACGCAGCATCGCCGGCTGGCGGGGGGAATCCCCGGGGCGCCGGCGCGTGGAACGGTGGGTGGAGCGGGTGGTCATTGGGAATCCTCCTCGGAATCGTCGTTTCTGCCGATCCAGCCCTTGCGGCGGAAAAACAGCAGCATGCCGCCGGCGATGGCGACCATGAACCCAAGCAGCATGAAATAGCCGTCGTGCCATTCCAGCTCGGGCATGTTCTTGAAGTTCATGCCGTAGACCCCGGCCAGAAAGGTCAGGGGGATGAACAGGGTCGAAAACATGGTGAGCACCTTCATGACCTCGTTCATCTTCAGGCTGATGTTGGAGAGATAGAGGTCGAGCATGCCTGAAAGCATGTCGCGAAAGGTCTCGATGGTGTCCATGACCTGTATGGTGTGGTCGTAGAGGTCGCGCAGGTAGAAGATGGTGCCATCGGCGATCAGGTCGCTTCCGCCCTTTTCCAGGCCGGAGAGCACCTCGCGCAGCGGCCAGACGAACTTGCGCAAAAACAGGGCCTCGCGGCGCAGGTCGTGGATGCGTTGCAATTCGACCGGCTTGGGCGCGGTGAGCAGCATCTCTTCCACGTCCTCGATTTCGTCGCCCATGCGCTCCAGGGCCAGAAAGTAGTTGTCCACCACGGAGTCGAGCAGCACATAGAGCAAAAAGTCCGGTCCCAGCTTCCAGGCCCGGCCCTTCTGGGACTGGATGCGCCGGCGCACCGCGTCGAACAGGCCTTCGCCCTGGCGTTCGCGAAAACTGAGCAGGTAGTTTTTCCCCAGAAGAAAGCTGACCTGCTCGTCCTCGATGCGCCGGGTCTTGTCGTCGTAGCGCAAAAGCCTGGCCACCACGAAGATGGCGTCGTCGAGTTCGTCGAGCTTGGGCCGCTGGGTGGTATGGACGATGTCTTCGAGCACCAGGGGATGGATGTGAAAGGTCTCGCCCACCTTGGCCATGAACCCCGCGTCGGCCAGGCCGGCCACGTCCACCCAGGTGACGCGGGAGCTGTCGGCGTAGCCGACGCAGTCGGGCGCATGGACCGGAGCGATCAGTTCCGAGCCGGTGGAGTCGTAGCGCAGCATGGTCACCCGGGGCGAGCCCGAGGTTTCGGACCCGCTATAGAGGGGCGCGCTGTGGGCGTGATGCGCGGTCTTGGCGCGTTGCCTGAGTCGCTCGAACATGGATGTGTGCTCCGCCTGGCGCGGGTGGGACTTTGGCCGGTTCGAGGCGGGGCATTTCAACTATCCGCCGCGCCGGCCTGGGCGAAAGACCCCGCACAAGGGGGGTCGCCACGAGGCCCGGCCAAGCCAGACTTCCATACACGATGTCCCCCCGGCAAGGCCAGGGGGGAAGAAGGGCAACGCTCGCGCCCGGTCACCGGTAGGCGAACATGTCGCAGAACAGCCAGGACTCGCCCCCGGGCTTGATCGAACACCAGGGCCACCCGTGGGGCGGGAAGTTCGACGACGGGCAGGAGACGACGTATTCGTCCGAGGAAGGCGTGACGGCGATTCGGAGTTGCCTGGATGATGTTTTCGACGAAAAAGGCACCCGTGCCGGTGTGGCCGATGACGTCGCCGGCCCATACCGTTTGTCCCGTCGTTACGCAGGCTTTTGAGTTGTGTACGGCAATGGGGACCATGCATGGGGACTTTCCGCCTTGGTTGAAAATGTCTGGTGCAAAACACCCGACAGAACACCACGGTCAGGAAAAGTTGCCCCCATCGAAGGCTATTTAGGGAAAAAGAAGGTTCTCGTTCCCCGCCCTACAACGGAAACTCCACCTCGAACCGGCAGCCGTGGCTGGTGTCGGCGCTCACCGTGGCCCCGAGCTGTCCGGCCAGCTCGCGCACCAGCACAAAGCCCATGCTTTCGGCGCGTTTCAGGTCCGGACCGGGGTCCATGCCCCGGCCGTCGTCGATCACGGCCAGGCGCAGGCGGCCGTTTTCGACGTGCAGCTCCACCTGGATGATTCCCGGAGAATCCGGGGGAAAGGCGTGATTGAAGGCGTTGGACAGCAGTTCGTTGGCCAGCAGGGCGAAGGGCACGGCCCGGGCGATGTCGAGATCCTGACTGGCCAGGTCGAAACGCAGGCTGGGGGTGGCGCGCCCCTGATGCACCTGGGCCACGGACAGGGCCAGGCTGTGCAGGTAACGCCCCATGTCGATGGCGGCCAGGTTCCGCGACCCATACAGTTGGTCATGCACCAGCGCCATGGAGCGGATGCGTCCGGCCAGGCGGTCGGCGCAGGCCTGGCTCGTCTTGCCGGAGGCGTTTTGCAGATGCACGAGGCTGATGACGATCTGAAGGTTGTTTTTCACCCGGTGGTGAATCTCGCGCAGCAGGGCGGATTTTTCTTCCAGGGCGGCTTGCAGCTTCTCCTGGGCCGTGCTGCGCTCGGTGATGTCCAGACAACTGGCGCGCACCAGGCGACGCCCCTTTTGCGGGAGGTGGGAAAGACGCAGTTCGCCCCGGAACCGCTTGCCGTCGGCGCGGCGCAAGGGACGTTCGAGCAGGACGGATTCCCCGGCGAACACCCGGGAAAAAACCATTTGGACCCGCTCCCGTTCGGCCGGATCTTGCGATTCCAGGATCGAATCGAAGCGTCCCGGCGCAGAGGCGAGCAGTTCGTCCCTGGGGCAGGCGAGCATTGTCAGGGCCACGGGGTTGGCTTCAACGAACCGTTCGGTGTCCATATCGAAGACCACGATGGCTTCGGGGGCGTTTTCCACCAGGATGCGGAAGCGCTCCTGGCTCTCGCTCAGGGCCTGTTGCTGTTCCTCGCGCCAGATGTCGTAGCGTCTGAGCAGGTCGTAGAGCATGGCCGAGGTCACGGCCACGAAGGCCCATCCCTTGAGGATACTCACCTCGGCGTACAGTTTCGGGGACGCGGAAAAGAGCATGCCGGCCAGTTGGTCGGAGCACAAAACCCACAAGGCCCCGACCAGGGCGTAGAGGGACACGATGGATTTGGGTCCGAGTCTTGCCATGAAAGAGCTCCCGACCGTCTTCCCATGCCCTGTAGTCGTCCTGGCGGGATTGGGCAAGGCGGATCGCAAGCGGCGTTTGTCGCCAAACGTTTCCGGGGAAACGCACAGGAAAGCGGGAAAGGGATAGACTCTTTTTTCCCCCACGGGAACCATTTCCCTCGGGATTTTTTCGGAGGAAACAAAGTGTGCGGATCGGTCGCGCGCCAATGCGTTCCCCAGGCGCGACAGACGGCGCTTTGCCCCTTTACAGGTGTCCGGTTCGGCGCTAGCCGAAACCCATGGCCTACCTGACCCTTGACGCGCTCATCGTGGACGACGAAGCCCCGGCCCGCGACGAACTGGCCTACCTTCTTGAGGCCCACCCCGACATCCGGGCCGAGCAGGCCGCCACGGCCGACGAAGCCCTGGAACGCATCGCCCGGGGCGGTGTGGACATGGTCTTTCAGGACATACAAATGCCCGGCCAGGACGGCTTTCACGTCCTGGCCAGCGCCCAGGCCCTGCCCCGGCCGCCACTTTTCGTCTTTGTCACGGCTTATGATCGTCACGCCATCCGGGCCTTCGAAGAAAACGCCGTGGACTATCTGCTCAAACCCGTGTCGCCGGACCGGTTGGCCAAAAGTCTGGAGCGGGTGCGAAAGCTCCTGGCCGCCCCCCAGGCCCCCCGGATCAGCCAGGCCCTGGAGCGCCTGCTCGCCTCGGCCGGACACGGAGGCCCCCGCCCCCTGGAACGTCTGGCCGTGGACCACGGCGGACGCATCGGGCTCGTGGACACGTCCACGGTGGTGCTGCTCGAAGCCGAGGACAAACACGTGATGGCCGTGACCGACACCGACCGCGTGCCCTGCCACGGCCTGGCCTCCCTGGCCAAGGCCGCCGAGCGCCTGGAGGGGCTGTCGTTTTTTCAGGCCAACCGGGCCCAGCTCATCAACCTGGAGCGCATCGTCGAGTTTTCCCCCTGGATCGGGGGCAAATACTTCGTGGTCATGGCCGACGCCGCGCGCACCGAAGTGACGGTGAGCCGCAACAGGGTGCGCGAGTTCAAGGCCAGACTCGGCATATGAACGATCTGCTCAGCCCCGAAGTCCCCGAGTTGTTCCTCACCCTGTCGCAACGGTTCGGCCTCCTGTTGGCCGGCGGTTTCGCCATCATGACCCTCACCTCCATCGACAAGCTGGGGCCTCGGCGCGACCGTCCCTGGTGGGCTTCGGCCCTGTTGGTGGCCATGTTCGGACTGTTCGGCGTGCTGGGCACCTACACGGGCAACGCGGTGTTCAAATCCTTCGCCAACCTGCGAGGCATGGTGGTGGTCACGGCCGGACTCTTCGGCGGCCCCCTGGTGGGCTTCGGCGTGGGGCTGATCGCCGGCGGACACCGCTACCTCATCGACATCGGCGGTTTCTCGGCCCTGCCCTGCGGCTTGGCCACCCTGCTGGAAGGCACCGCGGCGGGGCTGGTTTCGCGCTGGCGCGGCGGAAACAGTCTGGATTGGCGACTGGCCCTGGTCCTGTGCCTGGCCGGGGAGACCGTGCATCAGGCCCTGGTGCTCTTTTTTTCCCGGCCCTTTCCCGAAGCCCTGGCCCTGGTGCGGGTCATCGCCCTGCCCATGATTGTGTTCAATTCCCTGGGCGCGGCCCTTTTCGTCAAGGCTCTGGACCTCCAGACCAGCTTTCGCCAGGCCCAGAACCGCGACCTGGCCCGCCAGATCCTTTCCATAGCCAACCAGACCGTGGGGCACCTGCGCTCGGGACTGACCGAAGCCTCGGCCAAGGCCACGGCGGACATCATCCTCAAGGAAACCCAGGTCTCGGCCGTGGCCGTGACCAGCGGCATGTTCATCCTGGCCCACGTCGGAGCCGGAAGCGACCACCACAGAAGCGGCGGCCGGGTGCTCACCCAGGCCACCAGGCGGGCCCTCTCCACCGGAGAGGCCTCCTTTGTGCGGGGCAAGGACGACATCGCCTGTTCCCGGTCGGACTGTCCCCTGACCGAGGCCATCATCGTGCCGCTGCGCAAGGGCAAGTCCATCCTGGGCTGCCTCAAACTCTACGGCACCCGGCGCCGCCCCCTGGACGAGACCCTCTTCGAGCTGGCCAAGGGCCTGGCGGACCTTTTTTCCACCCAGCTCGAACTCGAAGACATCGGCATCAAGAACCAGCTCCTGGCCCATGCCGAAATCAGACGGCTCCAGGCCCAGATCAACCCCCACTTCCTGTTCAACTCGCTCAACACCATCGCGAGTTTCTGCCGCACCGCCCCGGCCCAGGCCCGCGAACTGCTGCTCGACCTGTCGCGCTACATGCGCCGCAACCTGGACTCCAGCCGGGGGCTCATCCGGCTCTCGGACGAGATCGAACAGACCCGGGCCTACCTGGCCATCGAACAGGCCCGCTTCGGCGCGCGCATCACCGCCGAGATCGACCTGGCCGAGGACGCCCTGGATTGCCTGGCCCCGCCGCTCATCATCCAACCCCTGGTGGAAAACGCCGTGCGCCACGGCATCCTGGCCAAACCCGAGGGCGGAGTGGTCAAGCTCTCGGCCAGGCGCGACGGCGGGCATCTCCTGGTGAACATCCACGACGACGGCGCGGGGATGGACTCCTCCCAGGTCAAGGCCATCACCCGGGCCGTAGAGCTCGAATCGCTCACCGAAGGCGTGGGCGCCAGAAACTCCAACCAGCGCCTGGTGCAACTCTACGGCCCGGATTACGGCCTTCTGGTGGAGAGCGCCCCCGGCGCGGGCACCAGCATTTCCCTGCGGATTCCCCAGTAAACCCTCCCGCCTCCCCCGCCCGATCGGAAAGGGCGGGAAAGTCGAAGAGCCGGGGTCGCCGGCGGCCCGGGCAACGCCCGGACAGGCTGCGCCGCGCTCCGTTCAGGGGGCCGAATCGTCCGTTGACGCCCCGGATTGCCCTTTTCGCGCCGGTTGTTGCGAAAAAAAGGACAAAGACGCTATAGCGGTTCCATCATTCCCCCAGGAGGACTGTATGAACGCCTTGACCCTTGTGTTCGCCTCACTGTGCATCTTCGCCATAGCCTACAGGTTTTACGGCCTGTTCCTGGCCAAGACGGTGCTCGGCGTCAAGGAATCGCGCCTGACGCCGGCCAAGAAAATGGCCGACGGGGTCGACTACGTGGAAACCAACAAGTATGTGCTCTTCGGCCACCACTTCGCGGCCATCGCCGCGGCCGGACCGCTCATCGGCCCGGTGCTGGCCGCCCAGTGGGGCTACGCGCCGGGCGCGCTGTGGATTCTCGCGGGCTGCGTGCTGGCCGGAGCCGTGCACGACACCGTGGTGCTCTTCGCCTCGGTGCGCCACAAGGGACAAAGCCTAGCCTACATCGTCACCCGCGAAGTGGACAAGTTCACCGGCGGCGTGGCCTCGTTCGCCGTGCTCTTCATTCTCATCCTCACCCTGGCCGGGCTGTCCATCGCCTGCGTCAAGGCCATGCAGCACAGTCCCTGGTCCACCTTCACCGTGCTTTCCACCATGCCCATCGCCATCCTCATGGGCCTGTACCTGCAGTTCTGGCGGCCCGGCGACGTGCGCGGGGCCACCATCATCGGCGTGTCCCTGCTGGCCGTGTGCATCATAGCCGGCCGACACCTCGACGCCGTGCCCTGGCTGTACGACGGGCTCGACCTGAGCGAAAAGTCCATCTCCATCATCATTCCAGTCTACGGCTTTTTCGCTTCGGTGCTGCCGGTGTGGCTGCTGTTGTGTCCGCGCGACTACCTTTCCACCTACCTCAAGATCGGCACCATCGGCATTCTGGCCGTGGGCATCGTGCTGGTGCATCCGGACCTGCGCATGCCCGCCGTGCAGTTCGCCGGCGGCGGCGGTCCCATCATCGGCGGCCCCCTGTTCCCCTTCCTGTTCATCACCATCGCCTGCGGGGCCATCTCGGGCTTTCACGCCATCATCGCCACCGGCACCACGCCCAAGATGCTCGACAACGAGGGCAACCTGCTCTTCGTGGGCTACGGCGCCATGCTCACCGAGGGATTCGTGGCCATCATGGCCCTGATCGCTGCCTGCGTGATGATTCCGGCCGACTACTTCGCGATTAACGCCTCGCCGACCGCCTACGCCGCCTTGGGCATGGTCCCGGTGGAACTCGACCAGTTGACCCAGGCCGTGGGCGAAGCCACCCTGGTGGGCCGCACCGGCGGCGCGGTCTCCCTGGCCGTGGGCATGGCCTACATCTTCTCGGCCGTGCCCGGCATGGAAGAACTCATGAACTATTGGTACCACTTCGCCATCATGTTCGAGGCCGTGTTCATCCTGACGGCCGTGGACGCGGGCACCCGGGTGGGCCGGTTCTTCCTGCAGGAGATGTTCGGCGTGGTCGCGCCCAAGTTCCATGAAAAGCGCTGGTGGCCGGGCGTCATCATCACGTCGTTTCTTTTCACCTACGCCTGGGGCTATCTGGTCTACACGGGCAACATCGGCACCATCTGGCCCCTGTTCGGCATGAGCAACCAGTTGCTGGCCGCCGTGGGCCTCATCATCGGCACCACCATGATCATCCGCATGGGCAACGCCCGCTACGCCTGGCTCACCGCGGTGCCCGGATTCGCCCTGGTGTGCACCACCGCCTATGCCGGCTTCTTGCAGATCACCACCATCTATCTGCCGAAGCAGTTGTACCTGCTGTCCTTCATGGCCGGGCTGGTGCTCTTTCTCATGGCCCTGGTCATCATCGGGGCCGTGCGCCGCTGGGTGTACCTGCTCCACATCCACAAGACCGTGCAGGACCCCTACGGGGACAACGTTCTGGAAGTGGTGGCGGAATAAGTCCTCCCTGCTGTCCGCCACGCGAGAAGGGGCCGGGCGTCTTTCGGGACGCCCGGCCTTTTTCGATGGCGCTCGGGGAAAAAACAGGGAAAAACGCAGAAGGCCTCCCGCGTTGCCGCGAGAGGCCTTCTGGAAAGATGGTGCCGAAGAGAGGACTCGAACCTCCACGGGGGAACCCCCACTAGACCCTGAACCTAGCGTGTCTACCAATTCCACCACTTCGGCCGGGAGCGAATAAGTACATCTGCCGGCCATGCTTGGCAAGTGTTTTTTTCGTTCCGGTGAAATTTATTTCCGCCGGTTGCTGACCGGCGCGGTTTGAGGTAACCGAGGCTGCGAAAAACCCGCTTGCTTTGGATATCCCTCATGATCGTGGCCTATTCGCTTGAAGAACTGGAAGGCGTTCTGGCAGGATGCTGCCTCACCATCGGCAACTTCGACGGCGTGCACATGGCTCACCGGAAGCTTCTGAGCCGTACTCGCGAACGGGGAAGGGTCACCGGGCTGGCCAGCGTGGCCATGACCTTCGAGCCCCATCCCCGGCGCGTGCTTCTGGGCAAGGACGCGCCCCCCCGACTCACAAACCTGGAAATCAAGCTCGAGTTGATGGCGGAGCTGGGCATCGAGGCCTGTTTCGTGGCGCCCTTCACCCGCGCCCTGGCCTCGCTGGAGCCTGAAGACTTCGTGCGCCAGTACCTGGTGGAAGGCCTGGACGCGCGCGAACTCATCATCGGCCACGACTGGGCTTTCGGCAAAGGACGACGCGGCGACTACGAGACCTTGCGCGCCCTGGGCCAAAAGTACGGCTACAGTGTGGAGCGCATCAGCCCCGTGCTCATCGATGACGCGGTGGTCAGCTCCACCCGCGTGCGCGACATGCTGACCGCCGGCGATGTCTGGGACACCAAGCCCCTGCTCGGACGCTTTCATCAGGTGCGGGGCATGGTGGTGCGCGGCGCGGGACGCGGCGGAGCCCTCCTGGGCTTTCCCACCGCCAACCTGGACGCCCCGGACCAAATGCTTCCCCGAACGGGAGTCTACGCCTGCTGGGCCAGCCTGCGGGGCGAAGCCCTGCCCGCCGTGGCCAACATCGGCAAAAACCCTACCTTCGACGGAGAGAATCTTACCGTGGAAGCCCACATCATGGATTTTCACGAAGATCTCTACGGCCAAATCCTGGACTTGCATTTTGTCCAGCGCCTGCGCGCGGAAAAGAAATTTTCCGGCGTGGACGAGCTCAAGGCCCGCATCGCCGAAGACGTGGCCCTGGCCAGGCGCATTCTCGACGCGGCCGAAGCGGAGCTCTAGGGGAGTGGTCGACCGATCGTTCACTCCCTGGCGGATTCGCCAGAGACTGTTCGGCTCCAGCATCCTGCGCTGGCTGACCCTTTCCGTGATGGCCGGGACCGTGGCGGGACTGTTGACTTCGGGATATTCCGTGGCCCTGACGGAACTCGAAAAGCTCTTTCAGTACAAGGCGTTCGGATACACGCCGGCCCATGCCTACGACCTGTTCGGCCTGACCCGTCCCTGGCTGGTGCCCCTGTGCACCACCCTGGTGGGGGCTCTCACGGGATTGTGCATCGAACGTTTCGCCCCCGAAGCCGCCGAAGCCGGCACCGACGGCACCGACGCCATGATTCGGGCCTTCCACCGCAACGAGGGCCGCATCCGGCCGGCGGCGGCGGTGCTGCGCACCGTGAGCTCCCTGTTGACCATGACCGCGGGCGGCAGCGCCGGCAAGGAAGGTCCCGTGGCCTTCATGGGCGCGGGCGCGGCCTCCTGGCTGGCCCAGAAGCGGGGACTTTCCGCCAAGGATCGGCGCATTCTCCTGTTGGCCGGCGCGGCCGGCGGCCTGGGGGCCATCTTCCAGGCCCCCCTGGGCGGCGCCCTGACCGCCGTGGAGGTGCTCTATTCCGACGATTTCGAGGCCGAAGCCCTTTTGCCCTCGGTCATCGCCTCGGTCACGGCCTACACCGTGGTCACCCTGTTCTTCGGGGCCAAGCCGGTGTTTGACGCGCCCTCCATGCACCTGTCGAGCTTTCTGGAGATTCCCTTCTATCTGGTCTTGGCCGGCGCCTGCGCCCTGAGCGCCTGGTTCTACGTGCGGGGATTTTTTTTCACCAAGTATAAGATCTTCGCCCCCCTGCGCGCCCGGCTCGGCCTGCCCGCCACCACCGCCCTGGGCGGACTCGGAGCCGGACTGGTGGGCATGGCCTTTCCCTCCCTCATGGGATCGAGCCACACAAGCCTGGAACTGGCCATCCTGGGCCAATTGCCGGCCCTGACCCTGGCCGCGCTCCTGCTCGGCAAGATCGTGGCCACCTCGCTCACCATCGGGTCGGGTTTTTCCGGCGGCATGTTCGCCCCGGGCCTATTCGTGGGGGCCATGACCGGAGGCGTGGTGGGCCAGTTGGGACACAGCCTGCGCCCCGACGTGGTGACTCAGCCCGGCGCTTTCGCCTTGGTGGGCATGTCCGCCTTTTTCGCCGCGGCCGCCAACGCGTCCATCGGGCCGGTGGTCATGGTGTGCGAGATCACCCAGGGATACGGCCTGCTGGCCCCCCTGCTGCTCTCCTCGGCCATCGCCCTCATGCTTTCGGGCAAGCGATGCCTCTATGAGAACCAACTGCACGAAAAGAACCAATCCCCGGCCCACCGGGGAGAAGCCGCCATGATCGCCCTGGGGGCCCTGACCGTGGGCCAGGCCTACAAGCCCGGCGGCTACGTGGTGCTGGAGCAGTCCACCACCCTGGGCGCGCTTTCCGACATCATCGCCAACACCGACACCCTGACCTTCGCCGTGCGCAACGCCGAAGGCCACCTCACCTCCCTCTTGAGCCTCAAGGACGTGCGCCGGGTGATGTTCGAGGACTGTCTTTTTCCCCTGGTGGTGGTGCACGACCTGGCCCGCCCTCTCGCCCTGCTCACCCCGGACCAGGACCTGCGCCAGGCCCTGGCCGCCTTCGTGGACAGCGGACTGAGCCAATTGCCCGTGGTGGACACCAACAATCCCGACCGGGTGCTCGGCATGTTGCGCGTGGAAGACCTGTTGGCCGCCCAACGCGTCGAACCGCACGTCTGATCGCCCTGCGTCCGTGACCGGCGCGAATGCCGCATTCAGTTCTTGACGCCGGCCGCGAGAAAGATGGATAGAGGATACATCTGTTCTTTCTCTCGCGTGGCATGCACATCGCTTTCCCTTGATATCTTTTCTCCAAGGACACCTCATGCTCAACGACATGAAGATATCCGTCCGTCTTGGCCTGGCCTTCGGCTTGAGCTTTCTTTTCATGATCGCGCTCTGCTTCCTTCTCCTCTCCACCATGGGGCATCTGCAGGTGCTTTCCGGCGAGGCCATCGAACACAAGGACGAAGCCCTGCGCCAGGGCGAGGCGGACAGCCGCCTGGAGCATCTGGGGACGTTGCTGGGCGCGGCGCTCATAAGCGGACGCCTCGACGAGGTCCGAAAAGACCTCGCCGAAATCAAGGCCGCGTTCCGGAAGGACGTGGCCAAGGCCATGGAGGCGGCGGAAACCCCCGAAGAAAAAAACCTGGTCCGGTCCTACGAAGAGCACACCGCCACGCTCATCGACATTCTGGAAAACAAGGCCCTGCCCTTTCTGCAACACAATCCGCCAGACATTGCGCAAGAGCTGAAGACCTACGGCCAAAGCGCGAGCGTAGCCGGAGACGAGGCGATGAAGAGCCTCGACATCCTTGGAGAAAAGTTCAACGCACGTAGCGAGGCAAAAGTCGCGCTGTTCAACGGGGAAGCCGACGCCGCGCGAACGCGCTCCATTCTCCTGTGCGTTCTGGCCATCGCGGTTTCGGCGGTGCTTGCCGGATTCATCGCGCGGGGTATCGTCGCCTCCCTGTCGAAGGGCGTGGACTTCGCCTCGGAAATCGCGGCCGGCAATTTGGACAAGACCCTGGACATCGACCAAAAGGATGAAATCGGTGTGCTGGCGGACGCCTTGCGCAAGATGGTGGCCACCTTGAAAAACAAAATCGGGGAGGCCGCCCTGAAGAGCGAGGAGGCCGCGCGCGAGACCGAAAAGGCCCGACTGGCCGCCGGCGAAGCGGAAACGGCCAAGGCCCGGGCCGAAAGGGCCAAGGCCGAGGGCATGCTGCAGGCCGCAAACGAGCTCGAAGGCGTGGTCGAGGTGGTGACGTCGGCTTCCGAGGAATTGTCGGCGCAGATCGAAGAGTCCAGCCGGGGGACCGAACACCAGGCCCAGCGCGTGGGAGAAACGGCCACCGCCATGGAGGAGATGAACGCCACCGTGCTGGAAGTGGCCAAGAACGCCTCCCAGGCTGCCGACACCGCCGACAAGGCCAGGCGCAAGGCCGAAGAGGGGTCCCAGGTGGTGACGCAGGTGGTGCGGGGCATCGGCGAGGTGCAGGCCACGGCCTTGGCGCTCAAGGCCGACATGACCACGCTCGGCCAGCGCGCCGAAGGCATCGGACAGGTTCTGGAAGTCATTTCCGACATCGCCGACCAGACCAACCTGCTGGCTCTGAACGCGGCCATCGAGGCGGCCCGGGCCGGCGAGGCCGGACGCGGATTCGCCGTGGTGGCCGACGAGGTGCGCAAGCTGGCCGAAAAGACCATGCACGCCACCAAGGAAGTCGGCGACGCGATTCAGGGCATCCAGGAGGGCGCGCGCACGAACATCGCAAACGTCGACCAGGCCGTGGAACGAATCGACTCCGCCACGGATCTCGCGGGCAAATCCGGCCAATCCCTGGACGAAATCGTGAACCTGGTCGACCTGACCACGGACCAGGTCCGCTCCATCGCCACGGCTTCGGAGCAGCAGTCCGCCGCCAGCGAGGAGATCAACCGCAGCGTCGAGGACATCAGCCGCATCTCTTCCGAGACCGCCGACGCCATGGGCCAGTCCGCCCAGGCCGTGGGCGAACTCGCGCACCAGTCTCAAGTGCTCAGGAGCCTGATCGAACAGATGAAGGACGCCAGCCGAGGCGAAGACGCCAGAACCCTTGCGTCCGGGACCGGAAGGCCGGCCTTGAGGGGGTAACAGCCCGTCCAAAAAGTCGATTCTTGCAGGATCGGGACACAACGCGGAGCCCACATGCCCACCGCCCCTCTCGAACGCCTGGCCCTGGCCCTGCTCCTGGCCGGCGTATGCGCCTTCGTCATTCTGGATCTGTGCGGCAAGGACGAGCCCAGCCCGGCGCAAGGCTACGAAATCGCCGGCGAGACGGCCTATCCGGTCGATCCGACCGATTCCAAGGCTTTTCTGGCCAACCTGGAGCGCTACCAGGGCAAGACCGGCATCATGCTCTACGAACTGCGTCTTTGGTGGGGCGGGCTCTGGCGGGGGCGCGCCCTGGGGCGCACACTGCTTGCGCTGTCGGCGCTCACGGCCGGGGCGCTCGTGGCCTGGAGCCGTTGGTTTCCCCCGCCGGACAGACCGGACCAGCCCCCCGGTCCCGGGACTCCGACGCCCTGACGAGCCCGACGCGCCGGTTTCCGAACGGTCCGGGACTTGCGGCGTGGGGACGGTTTCCGGGCGCCTCGCGGTCCCGGCTCAGCCTCTGTCCTCCGGGCACGGCGACAGGCACCCGTCCAGGCCGACCACGGGGGCCAAAATGTTCCTGAGCAGGCACATGTCCAGGGGCTTGACGAAAAACGCCAGGGGATTGGTGGCCCTGGCCCGGTCCCGCGTGGCGCTGTCGCTGAACGCGGTGATGTAAATCACGGGCACGTCGCCCATCTTCTTGATGCGGGAGGTGGTCTCGATGCCGTCAAGTCGCCCTTCCAGACGAACGTCCATGAGAATGACGTCCGGGTGTTGGGCGGCCGCGACTTCCAGAGCCTCCTCTCCCGTGGGCACGCATCCGCACACCAGACAACCGAGTTTTTTCACCATGCTTTGCATGGCCATGGCGGATACGGCCTCGTCCTCCACGATCATCACCCGAGGCATGGACATGGTCAGGTCTCCTTGACCGGAAAACGAAATCCCAGCGAAGCGCCCGGGCCCTGTCCCATGACGAGTTCCCCGTGCAACTGGCGCACGAGCTGCGTGACCAGGGACAGCCCCAGGGTGGTCGCGCCCGCCGGATCGAATCCCTCGGGCAGCCCCACCCCGTCGTCGGATACGCCGGCTTCAACGGTTCGGTCAACCCGCCGGACCGTCACGGTGATGGTGCCGCCGTTTTCCCTGAAGGCGTGTTTGGCCGCGTTGGTCACCAGTTCGTTGACGACCAGCCCGAACGGCACGGCCTGGTCGATGTTCAGGGTCACGTCGTCGGCCTCCACCCGGCAGACCACGGGCCGTTTCGCCTGATAGGTCGCCACCAGCTTCGGGGCCAAACGTTCCACGTAATGGCGCACGTTCACCTGGGCCAGGTTGGTCGAGCCGTACAGTTCCTCGTGGATGAGGGCCATGGACGAAACCCGGTTGCTGCAAATGGCGAACTGCTCCAAAACCCAGGGATCCCGGATGCGGTCCGACTGCAGGCTGATCAGGCTGGAAATGATTTGCAGATTGTTCTTCACCCGGTGATGGATCTCGCGCAGCAAGGTCTCCTTCTCGCGCAGCGAGGCGTCGATGGCCTGCTCGGCCAACTTGCGGGCGGTGATGTCCACGGCCACGCCGATGTAGGAATCCACCTCTTGCCGGGCGTCGCGCACCGCGGCCACGGACAGGTTCACCCACACGCTTTCGCCGTTCGGACGCAGGTAGCGCTTGTCCAGGGCGTAGGGGCCTATGGTCCCTTGCGCCAAGCGCTTGCGCAACTGCAAGTCCCGGGGCAGATCACCCGGATGGGTGATCTCGGTGAAGGTCAAACCGGTCAGGGCGCTCTCGTCGTAGCCCGTGAGTTTCAGGAAAAAGGCGTTGGCGCGCAGAAAACGCCCTGTGGCGTCGCATTGCACCATGCCCACCCCGGCCTGTTCGAAAATGGCGCGAAATCGCTGCTCGCTTTCCTGAAGTCTGAGCGCGCCGGTCTGCAACCGGTTGGCCATGTCTTGCACGGCCCGCTCGAACCGTCGCAACTCGGAAAAGACCGGGCGCTCGGGGAACCGAACTCCACGCCCCGCGTCGGCCTGGGCCAGGCTGGCGGTGGAGCGCTCCATGGGCTTGGCGATCTTGATATCCAGTTCGCGGCGCACCACCAGGGTAAAGGCCACCAGGGCCACGGCCATGAGCGTGGCGCCCTTGGCCACCCGGATCAGGGCCGGAGCCAGGGCTCGCCAGGCCGAACGACGCACCAGCACCAGCCAGCCCAGTTCCGGGGCCTTGGCCGCCGCGCCCAGATAGTAGGCGCCGTCCTCCCCGTAGACCAGGCTGCGTCTGTCGTTCACGGCGGCCTTGAACAGGGGCGAATCGCCGATGTTCTCTTGGCGCAGCACCCGTCCCTGGTCGGGATGCGAGATCAGGTTGCCGAACCTGTCGCACACGATCACCTCGTCCGGCCAGATCCCGGTGATTTCGGTCAGGTACTGGGTGATCTCCCGCAGGCTCATTTCCGCGGCCAACACCATGCCCGACTCGTTGCGCACGCCCACGAGCAGGTTCATGCCGTGGCCGTCGGGGGAAGGCAGGGGCCTGGACAGCAGAAGACGCCGGCCCGGCCTTTCGTCGAAGTGCAGACAGAAGTTGCGCTCCATGGCCTCGGGCGGGGCCACGGCCAGGATGTTGCCCCGGGTGTCCACCCAGAACAGGCGCTCCATGGAGGGCATGATGGCCAGCATGTCCTTCAGGGAGTCGGGTCGGGCCTGGTCGGCGAAATGGCCCAGCGCCGTCCAGGTGGCGCTCATGTTGCCCTGGACGAACGCGGCCAGGCTTTGGGCGTACTTGACGTCCTGCGCCTCCACCTCGGCCTTCTGCTGCATGCAAAGGTAGCCGGTGAACAGCACCAGGCAGGCCACGGCCGGGACCAACGACCGCGCGAGCAGACTGCGGCCGATGATGTCGGCGACCCCTCTGGCCTGGGGATCAGCGGTCATGGTCCACGTTCTGGAAACGGCCGTTTTCGATGGTGACGAGAAAGCTTTCCCGCTGCACGTCCCCGTAGGCGTCCAGGGAGAACGTGCCGACCACGCCGGCCTGGGGCCCCAGGGACACCAGGGCCGATTCCAGTCCCTGCCGCAGGCCGCCGGTCTTTTCCAGGGCCTTGGCCAACAGCATGACCGCCTCGTAGGCGTAGGCGGCGGCGAAGTTGGGCGGCCAACCGAAACGTTGTTCGTACCGGGCGGCGAAGGTCTTGAAGGACGGCGAGGGATTTTCCTCGGTATAGCAGGTGGAAAAGACGATGCCATCCACGCTCGGACCGCCGGCCAGAAGAATCTCGCGCGTGTAGGCCCAGGTGGGGCAGAAGATGGCCAAGCCGGTCCCGGCCACGCCGTTGGCCTTGGCGAAGGCGGCCACGTCCCGGGCCGAAGCGGCCAGGACCACGCCCCGGGCCCCGCTTTGGCGTATGCGCTTGACTTCCCGGCTCCAGTCCGGTCCGGCCCGGGAGGAGAACCACTCCCGCCCGACCACATGGCCCCGGCCGTCGCGGGTGAACCTTTCGACGAAGGCGGAGTTGAAGGCGTCCACGTACGAGGCGTTGTCCGAGTCGCCCAGCACGAAAACCCTGTGCGGCCCATGGCTCGCCAGGTATTCGGCCAAGCCCACGCCCCAGGACCTGTTGTCGGGAATCACGCGAAAGAACTGGTCCACCTTTCCCGTCAGGGAGGGCGTGGCCGTGGTGGGCGAAACCAGCACGGCCCGGCGCGCCTCGAACAGATCGATCACCGCCAGGGTCTGGGCGCTGGTCATGTGCCCGACAACGGCCACCACCCCGGAGTCGAGCAGCTTTTCATCGGCTCTTCGAGCGCCCTCCGGCGTGTTGCCGTCGTCCTCGGCCAGGAGCTTGAGCCTGCGTCCGGCCACGCCGCCGCCGGCGTTGACGTCTTCCACGGCCAAGGTGGCTCCGTTTCGCCCCTGCACGCCCAGATCGGATGATATCCCCGTCAGTTGGCCAGAAAATCCCAACAGGATCTCCGGCCGTTCTCCGCACGCCGACAGCGCGACGGCCGCCGCGAGGCAGAAACACAACGGGAGGCAATATCTCATGATGTTCACACTGTCGGAACCCGGTCCATTGGCATTCGTGCCCGCTCGAAACACCATTTCACGCAGTATAAAGGTAGCACGATTGCCAAACGCCTGGCAATGGCCTCGCCAGGACCGCCCCTTCCTGAGCAAACCTCGATCCAGCCTTGCCACGGCGCGGGTTAAGAGTGTACCCGTTCTTATCGGGAGGGATTCCGCCAGTCCTCGGCGTGGTCCCGTTCCCTCTCCCTTGTACGCCGACTATTCGATATTGCAGTCCCTGCTTCCAGGATGCCGAGGCAAAGACGGCACGGACTTTCTTGACGCACAACAGCCCGTCATCATGGAGACGCCGGGCCGGAGAAATCGCCATCGCACTCGATATACGCACCCTTGTGGTCGTTTTGACCTGGTGCAACATTATACAAGGCATGATCCTGGCCTATGTGTGGCGGACGCACCAAAAGGTTCTCTACGCCAAGCTCTGGGGAATCGGAGCCTGCCTGGCCGCCATGGGCTCGCTTCTGGTCGGCGCCCGTGGGCCCGGGGCTCCCTGGTTCCTGGTGCTCACCTCCAACGCCCTGCTCATGCCGGGGATCATGCTCATCAAATTCGGCGTGGTCCTGGCGGCGGGAAAGACTCTGCCCTGGCGATACGGCTCCGCGGTCTGCGCAACCTTTCTGGGGGCCATCGCCTGGTTTCTTCTCGTCCAACCCAACCTCTCGGCCAGGGTGGCGGTTTTTTCGGCCGCGGCCGTGGCCCTGGACCTGGTGGCGCTGTGGGCCTGCTTCACCAGTGCGGACAAATCCCTGGCCAACACCTTCCGCGTAATCGGCATCCTGCTGGCCGTGCACGACGTTTCCTTGATTTGGCGGGGAACCGGCGCGTTGCGGGCCCCCCTGGGTTCGATCTTTTCCCCCGAACTCTTTCAGGTGCAATTCTACCTGATCTCAAGCCTGATTACTTCCGCGCTCACGTCCCTGTTCATTCTGCTCACATCGGAAAAGTTCAAGCAGGAGCTCTTCTCCCTCTCCCGCCACGACGCCCTGACCGGCGCGTCCAACCGCCTGGCCCTGGAGGAAATCGCGGCCAAGGAGTGGTCACGCGCCCTGCGCCACCGCCATCCCGTGGCCTGTCTCATGCTCGACCTGGACAACTTCAAGGCCTTCAACGACACCCACGGACACCTGGCCGGAGACGCGGCCCTGCAACGGGTTTCGGCCTGCGCCCAGTCTCTCTTGCGCCACGAGGACACCTGGTCGCGCTACGGCGGGGAGGAGTTCGTGGCCCTTTTGCCCGAAACCGGGCTGAAGCAGGCCTCCGCCATAGCCGAACGCATCCGCCTGGCCGTGGGCGATTTGCGCGTGCCCTGCAAGGATGGACTGGCCCGGCTGAGCATCAGCGTGGGCGTGGCCGGCTGCACGCCGCCGGAAATGGACTGGGAGCATCTGGTGGCCCTGGCCGACAGCATGCTCTACCGGGCCAAGCAGACCGGCCGCAACAAGGTGGTGGTGATCGACCAGGAGCCGCAGGTCCCCGCCTGAATCCGAAGGGGCGTCACGCCCCCCTCGGGTGTCGATGCCGCCCCGCCAACCGCCGCCGGAGCGCTTTTTCGCTTCACCTCGCAACAAAACCGCACGTTCGGTGTCAGCCATTCGTCTCGGCAACGCAATACGCTCGCCGCATGGGCCCTGCTACCAGGGGGTCGCGCATGGTCCGGAAGGACGCCATGCGAAACCCCAACGCGGAAGGTACGCCATGCACAGCCCAAACGATCTGCTGGTCCTGCGCCAGCACCTGCGCAACGCCGTGGCCAGCCTGAGGACCATGGTGCTGGACGTCTCGTCCGAGTTGCCCGAATCCGGGCAATGTCTGATCAAATCCCTGAACGAAAGCTGCCGCGCCGCCGGCCGCATCGACCGCCAGGACAAGGACCCCGACCTCGAAGCGGTCTGGGAGCGGCTCAAAGCCCGCCTCGGTCGTTTCCGCGAGGCCGCCGACACCTCCTACGACCTGTTGCGGCGTTGGCAGGCCGACGAACGCCCGGCGAGCTTCCAGGTGGCCGCCGCCTTCATGTCCAAGCATCTCTTTTCCGCCCACACCTCGGCCATGGGCCTACTCAATCACATGATCACCGCGGTGGCCTTCGACTGTCCGGCCGACCAGTTCCCGGAGCCGGTCCTGGCCAGCCCCGGACCGGAACGCGGACAGCGCCTGTGCGGGGAAATCGCCCCCCCGCGCGAAAGAATCTGCTGATTCCCAGCGGTGCTGAAATCGCGGGGGAAGGGCTTGTCGCGCACGACAGGCTCTTCCCGAAGCGGTTTTTCGAAAGCGGAAGAGTCTTGGCCCGTCCCGCGCATGCGCCGGTCAGGTGGCGAACACCGTGCCGGGGTCGGGCCCCGAACGGGACAAGACGCCCTTGTGCTTGAGCACGTCCAGCCAGGCGTCCACGATCTGGGGATCCCACTGCGCGCCCGCCCCCTGTCTCAGGATGTCCGAGGCCTCGGCCGGAGTCCTGGCCGGGTGGTAGGCCCGATTGGAGGTCATGGCTTCATAGCCGTCGGCCACGCTGATGATCCGCGCGGCCAGGGGGATTTCGCTCCCGACGAGCCCCATGGGGTAGCCGCGACCATCCAGGTGCTCGTGGTGATGGAAGATCGCCGGCAGCACGTCCTCCAGGCTGGAGACGTTCCTGAGGATGTTGCGTCCGATCTCGGCGTGCTGGCGCATGATGACCAACTCCCCGTACTCGAGGCTGTCGGGCTTGTTGAGAATGAGGTCGGGCACGCCGATCTTGCCGATGTCGTGCAGCATGCCCGCGGTGCGCAAGAGGTCCGTCTCCACCTTCGGCAGGCCCAGGGCCTGGCCCAGCAAGGCGGCGAACTCGCTCACCCGCTCCGAATGGCCCCGGGTGTAGGGGTCCTTGGCCTCCACCGCGCTCACGAACGAATGCACCATTTCCCGGTTCATGGCGCGCAGGGTCTGGCAGGCGCGGCAACTCTCCAGGCACAGGGCGGTGTGGGCGGAAAACAGGGTCAGCAACTGGAGTTGGTCCAGGGTGTAGGGCAGACGCCCTTCCCCGCGCACCGCCACCACCACGCCGGCGGACGCGGGACCGGCTCCGACCACGGCGCTAATGGCCGATACCGGCGCGGCCACCGTGCCGGCAAGCGGCCCCAGGGCCTGACGCAACAGCGCCTGGTCCAGCAGCATGGGCCGCCCCCGCTCCAGCAAGGATGCGGCGAACTGGCCGAACCACCCGCGCGCGGCTTCGTTTTTTCGGAAAAACGGCCCCACCAGGACATGCTGGCCAACCTGGCGACGCGTTTCGCCGGTGAGAAACATGACCATGCCGTCCGGCTCGAACACCTCGCGCACCTGGGCCAAAAACTCTTTCACCAGGGAGCGCAAGTCCGCCTGCTCGGAAAGCACGCCGCTAAATCGCAGCATGGTGGACAAGTTCCCCACCCGTTTCTGCTGCCGACGCAGGGCGCGCTCGCGCAGGGCCTTGTCCACGGCCCCGAGCAACTCCCCGATGCGAAACGGCTTGAGCAGATAGTTGACCGCGCCGAGCTTGACGCATTCCACGGCGTTTTCCAACGTCCCGTACCCCGTGAGCACGATCACGTCGGTGTCCACGCCCGTGGAGCGTATTCTGGAGAGCAGTTCCATGCCGCCCATGCCGGGCATGCGCAGGTCGCTCAAGAGCAAATCCACGCCGCCCTCGCGCAGCATGTCGTAGGCCCGCATGCCGTCGTTGGCCACGAGGATGCGGTCGGTGATACCGGACAGGGCCTCCCGACAGACGTCCGCCAGTTCAGGTTCGTCGTCCGCCAACAGGATCACGGGCGTGTTCATGGTGCGGGTCCGTAAACGTTTGCGGTTACAGCGTGGTGTCCACCTCGCCATACGACCGCGGATTTGTGGACGGACAAGCGCCCGACGTGCAAGCCCGGGTCTTATGTATTTTTCTATTCGCTACAGCAGGAATCCGCCCTTGTCCAGGCGCGCCCCGCTTGCCAAACCGGGACGGGCATGAAAAAGTCCCGTCGCCGTCTGTGCGTTCTTGGCGGTTGTTCTCCGCTCTTACCGTGTCCGACCCGGTCGGGCCGCGCTTCGGGATCGCCAGTATGAACTCTTCCGCCCACGGTCCGGCACAGGCCGGGCTCAAGCGTCTCGTCGCGGGCATCGAAGCCCTTCCTTCTCCCTCGGCCGTGGCCGGACGCATTCTCGAACTGGCCGTACGCGAAGACGTCTCCCTGGCCGACCTGATCGAACTTCTGGAAGTCGACCCCTGTGTGGGGGCCTCCCTGCTCAAGCTGGCCAACCTGGCCAGCCAGGGCCCGATCAAGGGCGGCGCGGTGCTTACCGTGCGCCAGGCCACCATGCTCCTCGGCCTGGACACCGTGCGCATCGTGGCCCTGTGCGTGGCCGTACGCGACGGCCTCTTCGCCAAGCAGGCCGCGGCGGACGGCCCCATTCGCCAGGTCTGGGAGCACAGCCTGGCTTGCGCCGTGGCCGCGCAACTCTTGGCCCAACGCACGCGCCCCGCCCTGAGCGGGGCCGCTTTCGCGGCCGGACTGCTGCACGATTGCGGCAAACTGGTCATGCTCTCCGCCCTGCCCGACGACTACGACGCATTGCTCGCCCGGGATCTTCACGGCCACGGCCTTGTCGAAGCCGAACAGCAGGCTTTCGGAGCGGATCACTGTCTGGCCGGCAAGTGGCTCCTGGAACATTGGCGTTTGCCCGCCCTGTTCGTGAACGCGGCCTGGCTGCACCACCAGGACGCGCCCCTTTTTACGGGGCTGCTCGACCGGGGCGACCCCCTGCCCCTGGTGGCCCTGGCCGACCGGATGGCCCTGGAGGCCATGGGCCACGCCCCGCCCGATCCCGGCGATCCGGACCGAAGCCAGCTTCTGGCGGCGTGCGCCCTGCCCAACGAACGCGCGGTCACGGAACTGACCGCGCAGGTGGGAACACGGTTCCTGGAAAAGGCCGTGCTGTTCAACTTCGACAACGACCCGGCGGCGTTTTACTTCAACGCCCTGCAACGCGCCAACGCCGTGCTTGGACGCACCGCCCTGGATCTGCGACGCGTCACCGTCACCCAGGCCGAACAGGCGCGCAGCCTGGCCGGCGTGGCCCAGGCCGGGGCGTTGCTCGAAAACGCCCGCGACACCACCGACGTGCTCGTGCGCCTGGCTCGCAGCCTTTCCACCGCGTTCGCCTGCCCCGAGGGCATGATCCGCCTGCGCGAAGACCAGACTTCCGCCGGCCAGGCCATCTTCTGGGACGACAAGGGCTTGCGCGCCCCCCAAACCCTTCCCGAGGAACCGGCCGTACAGCGCAAGGTCCTGCGTCCCCCCTATCCCGACCTGCTGGAAAGCGCTACGGTACGCCTTGGCGCGGTTCCCGCCCAGGATGGCGCCTGCCTGCACCTGCAAAAAGGCTTTGTCATCGCCACCGCCCGTCTCGGCCAGGACGGCGGCAGCCTGGAGTTGCTGCTGCGCCCCCCCACGACCGCTTTGGCCCCGAGTCCTGCCCCGCCCGACGAAGACGCCGCCCCGCCCGCGTCGTCCGACCATGCCACCCTGCGCCACCTGGCCCTGCTGGGAGCCGGCGCGTTGCGACGCATCGCCCTGCTCGAAGAGAGCAACGCCCGGGCGCAGAACCTGGCCGAGGCCATGTCTTCCATGCGAAACTTGAACGCCAAGCTGCTCCAGACCGAACGCCTGGCCGCTGTGGGACAGTTGGCCGCCGGGGCGGCCCACGAGATCAACAACCCCCTGGCCATCATCAGCGCCCGGGCGCAACTGCTGGAAATGAAGGAAACCGACCCGGAGAAAAAACGCGGCTTTCACCAGATGGTGGAACAGATCGAACGCATAAGCGACATTCTCTCCAACCTCATGAATTTCGCCCGCCCCGCCCCCCTGCGGATGGAAACCGTGCGCCTGGCGGACGTGCTCACCCGCGTGCTCGATCTGGTGCGCGGCGGACTGGTCAAGCAAAACATCGACGTGGCCATGGACGTCCCCCCCGACCTGCCCCCCGTTCAGGGCGACGCCCGCCAGTTGGAGCAGGTGTTTCTCAACCTGGTGATCAACGCCGAACACGCCATGGAGGCTTCGGGCGGTCGCCTCACCCTGTCCGCCTCCCAGGACCCGCAGCACGACCGGGTGGAAGTGGTCGTTTCCGATACCGGCGTGGGCATTGCCAAGGAGAACCTGGAAAAAATCTTCGACCCCTTTTTCTCCACCAAGCCCGAAGGCAAGGGCACGGGCCTGGGACTTTCCACCAGCTACGCCATGGTGACCAAGCACCATGGTGAAATCGTCGTGGAAAGCGAGCCCGGCCAAGGCACGCGCGTGCGGGTGCGCCTGCCCCTGAAGGCCACCGGCGCCGACGCTTTGCCCGAACCGTCAGGGCTGGGCGCAACCGAAAACGCCATTCTCGTAGTGGACGACGAACGCCACATTCGCGACATTCTCAAGGAATCCCTGGAAGCCGAAGGGTACGCCGTCGCCCTGGCCGCCGACGGAGAACAGGCCCTGGACCTGCTGGACAAGCGCCGATTCCGTCTTCTGATCGTGGATATTCGCATGCCCAAACGCGACGGCTTGTCCTTTCTGCGCGAAGCCGGCCCCCGTCTGGCGGGGATTCCAGCCCTGGTGCTCACCGGGCTGGCCGGCGAGGACGAAATGCGCCGGGCCATGGACCTGGGCGCGGCCTGCTGTTTGCGCAAGCCCTTCGCCCTCGACGTGCTGGCGAGTGAGATCAAGCGGCTGCTGGACGACGGACGCACGCGGTAGCCGCTCGAACCGAGCGCAAAGCCCTCGGGACGCCGCCTTGCCGCGCAAGCGCCCCCTTGCGAAATTCCCTTGACCCGCCCGGGAGGCTTCGACCGCGCTCCGGGTCGGTACGCGCAACGCCAAAAAGGCGGTCCGGGCGGAGAACGCCCGAACCGCCAAAGGGATTCGCGAGGCAAACCTGGCGGAGCCCAGGCGGAAAGGCCGGGGGCCTGTGCCGACTCAGCCCAGCGTCACCACTCCGTAGTTCTTCTTGCCCTTGCGCACGAGCAAAAGCTCGCCACCCAGGAAATCCTGATCGGGAAAATCGTAGCTGTCGGCCACCTTGTTGGTGTTGACCGTGATGGCTCCGGCGGCCAGGTCCTTTCTGGCCTGGCCCTTGGAGGAACACAGGCCGAGCTCCACCAGCAGGGTCACCAGGTCCGGCAGGGCCGTACGCGAGGCGTAGGTCTTGCCCGGAGCGGTTTCCAGCGCGGCCTTCAGGGTCTTCACGTCCACTTTGTCCAGCTCGCCCTTGCCGAAGAGAAATTCACTGGCCGACATGACCTTGGCCGTCTCCAGGCTGCCGTGCACCATGTCGGTCATGGTGGCGGCCAGGGTGCGCTGGGCCTGGCGCAGGTGCGGACGCTCGGCCACTTCCACGGCCAGGGCGTCGATGTCTTCCTTGGGCAGGAAGGTGAAATACTTCAGGAAGTTCACCACGTCGCGGTCATCGGCGTTCACCCAGTACTGGTAAAAGGCGTAGGGCGAGGTAATTTCCGGGTCCAGATAGATGGCGCCCTTTTCGCTCTTGCCGAACTTGGCTCCGCTGGCCGTGGTGATGAGGGGAAAAGTCAGGGCGAAGGCGTCCTTGCCCGTCTTGCGCCGAATAAGTTCCAGCCCAGCGGTGATGTTGCCGAACTGGTCGCCGCCGCCGATCTGCAGGGTGCAGTTCTTGGTCTCGCGCAGGTAGTGGAAGTCGTAGGCCTGCAAAATCATGTAGCTGAACTCGGTGTAGGAGATGCCCGATTCTTCGCGGTTGATGCGGCCCTTCACCGAGTCCTTGGCCAGCATGTAGTTGATGGTGAAGTGCTTGCCCACGTCGCGCAACAGGTCGATGGCCGTCAGGCTCCTGGTCCAATCGTAATTGTTGACCACGCCCACTTCGGCGTCGTTATCCGCAAAGAGCTTGAGCACCTGGGCCTTGATGCGTTCGGCCTGGGCGTGAACGATTTCGATGGTGTTGAGCTGGCGTTCCTTGTCCTTGCCGCTGGGGTCGCCGATCAACCCGGTGGCTCCTCCCAGCAGGGCCAGGGGTTTGTGTCCGGTCTTGGCAAAGCGCATGAGGGCCAAAAGGGGCACCATGTTGCCGATGTGCAGGCTACGAGCGGTGGGGTCGAAGCCGCAGTACATCACCCGGCCGGGGGTGGCCAGGTGGGCGCGCAACCCCACGTCGTCGGAGGTCTGGTTGATGAGGCCGCGCCAGGCCAATTCGTCGAAGATATTCACGGTCATTCTCCTTTCCAGGGGCTTACGGCCAGGGCCAGGCCCGTCTTGGGATCGATGTCGAGCAACGCGCCGGACAGGTTCGCGGGATTCTTGGCCACTTCGAACCGCGCGGGCAGGTGGCTCAGGAACCGGTTGATGATGATCGTGGCGTCCATGCCCAGCACGGACCGCGCCGGTCCGCACATGCCCAGGTCCGTCAGGTAGGCCGTGCCGCGCGGCAGCACCTGGGCGTCCGCCGTCTGGACGTGGGTGTGGGTGCCCAGCACCGCGCTCACACGGCCGTCGAGAAAATACCCCATGGCCCGCTTTTCCGAGGTGGCCTCGGCATGAAAGTCCACCAGCCGCACCCGCACGTCGCCGGGAATCCGGTCCAAAAGGCTCTGGGCGCACTGGAACGGGCAGTCCACGGCCTCCATGTAGGTGCGCCCCATGAGGTTGATCACCGCATACGGCTCGCCGCCCGGGCTCTCGTACAGGCCGAGTCCGTTTCCTGGCGCGCCTTCGGGATAGTTGGCCGGACGCAAAAGGCGGGGATTTTCCAAGAGGACGTTATAGATATCTTTGTATTTCCAGATGTGATTGCCGCTGGTAAGCACGTCGAAACCCGCGGAAAAAAGCTCCCGGGCGGCCTTGGCGTTCACCCCGATCCCCCCCGAGGCATTTTCGGCGTTGCCCAGGGCCAGGTCGAGGCCAAGCTCGCGGCGCAGCCTGGGCAGGGTTTCGGTCACGGCTTTTCGGCCGGGCCGGCCCACGATGTCTCCGAGAAAAAGGATGCGCATGAAATGGCTTCGCGTCTGGATGTTGGCGACAAAACGCCGCGCCGGAACACGGAGGGTCACCGGCGCGGCGGGGTCGACTGGTTATTTCGCGTAGCTCACGGCCCGCCGCTCGCGGATGACCGTGACCCGGATCTGTCCCGGATAGGTGAGGTTGTCCTCGATCTTTTTGGCGATGTCCTTGCAGATCAGATGGGTCTTGTCGTCGTCCACGGCCTCGGAATCCACCATGACGCGGATCTCGCGTCCGGCTTGGATGGCGTAGGCCTTGCTGACGCCTTCAAAGTCCACGGCGATGTTTTCCAGTTCTTCCAGGCGCTTGACGTAGCTTTCCAGCAGTTCCTTGCGAGCGCCTGGGCGCGCGCCCGAAAGGCTGTCCGCGGCCTGCACCAGGGTGGCGATGACGGTGCGGGGCGGGACATCCTCGTGGTGGGCCTGGATGGCGTGGGTGATGTCCTTGGACTCGCCGAACTTCTTGGCCAGGTCGTAGCCGATGATGGCGTGCGGGCCTTCGATCTCGTGGTCCACGGCCTTGCCGATGTCGTGCAGCAATCCGGCGCGCTTGGCTTTTTTCACGTCCAGGCCCAGCTCCGCGGCCATGATGCCGCAAAGCGAGGCCACTTCCAGCGAATGGCGCAGCACGTTTTGTGAATAGCTGGTGCGGTAGTGCAACTGCCCGAGCAGCTTGACCAGCTCGGGGTGGATGCCGTGCACGCCCACGTCGAAGGTGGCCTGCTCACCGATTTCACGCAGCTTGACATCGAATTCCTGCTCGACCTTGCGCACAATGTCTTCGATACGGGCGGGATGGATGCGGCCGTCGGTGATAAGACGTTCCAGGGCCAGCTTGGCGATCTGGCGGCGCAGGGGGGAAAAGGCCGAAAGCACCACGGTTTCTGGGGTGTCGTCGATGATGAGGTCCACGCCGGTGGCGGCTTCCAGGGCGCGGATGTTGCGCCCCTCGCGGCCGATGATGCGTCCCTTCATTTCTTCGCTGGGCAGGGTCACGGCGGTGACGGTCTGCTCGGCCACGTATTCGCCGGCGTAGCGCTGAATGGCCAGGGCGATGATTTCCTTGCTCTTCTTGCCCGCTTCCTCTTTGGCCTCGGACTCGATCTGGCGGATCATCCGTGCGGCTTCGTGGCGGGTGCGGCTCTCCATCTCAGCCAAAAGCAGCTTGCGCGCCTCTTCGGCGGTCATGCCGGAAATTTCCTGCAGCTTGCGCTCCTGCTCCTGACCGAGGGTTTCGAGCTTCTCCTCTTTTTCCTCCAGGTGCTTTTCCTGGGTGTTCAGGCGCTTTTCCTGGCTGACCAGGTCGGATTCCTTCTGGGTGACCTTTTCGAGCTTGACTTCGAGTTTGTCCTGCTTCTCCTGAAGAACCGACTCCTTGCGTACGAACTGCGCCTCGCGTTCCTTGAATTCCTTCTCGTGTTCGAGCTTTTGTTTGTAGAGATCATCCTGGGTTTGCAGGATAAGCTCCTTCTTGTGGGCCTGGGCTTCCTTGCGGGCTTCCTCAAGTATTCTTTCGGCAAGGGTCTTGGATTCCGCCAATGATTTTGCGGAGACCCACCTGTTGAGGAGCCAGCCGCCCAGCGCGCCCGCCACGACGCCGCACAAGGCGATGACAATGTCAACGATTTCCATGACGACTCCTTATATGGTCCACGGGCATGGCCCGGTAAACACCCGGGGCCTGGAGTGGGCCCACGCGGCGTTTCGCGCGTAAACAACGCTTGCGACCGAAAAGGAGGCGGGGAAAGGACGGCAGGAAGGGGCGCACCGCGCCTGCTAGCGCCGCCGGCGCACGTCAAGGGACTCGCGGTTCGAAAACCCCCGGAGCGCCGTGTCGGCAATGGATTTTGAACCTTGCATTCGCAAGGTGGGCGATACTGAGCGACCTTCAGGCTACCCGCGGGCGGGTCTGCACACCAATCGCTTCGAAGCGTCACCCGATAGTACGCTATCGGCTCAAAAATCGATCGACGATCACGCACACCCCAGGGAGATTTCGCATAATGGCCGGAAAATCAAAGCTCCGGCATTTTTATTCGACTCAAAAGCTTATCGAGCTTGTTTTCCATCTCGTCAAGCTTCTGGTTCGCCATAAGCAAGTCGTCCGCCAAACCCAGGGCCACAAACGTCAGCAACTTCTCCTTACTGAGATTCTTGCCACCGGACTGAAGCAAGCGATACCGTTCTTCCACCAACCCGGCGGCAAGGTCCACGCGGTCCGGCTCCGCGTCGGTCTTGAAGGAAAGTTCAAGACCAAGAATGTCTTTCATGTAGCTGGGCATCGGTCCTTACGTCAGATGGACTCCTCCTGAAGCTTTTTCAAGAGTTGGTCGACCCGTGAGAGAACTGCATCTTTCTTCTGGCGTTCCTGCTCAAGAGCGTCCCTGAGCGTATTGGTTTCACTCTCAAGGGTGGCCTTGAGCGTTTTATTCTCTTCTTCAACCGCACGCAACCGGCTCACCAGTTGAGCGATACGGTCTTCTAGAGTGTCGAAGATATCCATACAAGACTCCTATCGTGTCTGGACAGGAAAATCAAGAGAGGTTTTCACTTACGAACCCGTGTAAATAACTTTCCCCGCGTTACGGCAAGGGCCTTGTCCGGCACATTCTTGGTGATCACCGACCCGGCGCCGACCACGGCCCCCGCACCCACCGTCACCGGAGCCACCAGGGCCGTGTTGGACCCGATGAAGGCGTCCTCCCCAATGACCGTGGGCCACTTTTTCGCACCGTCGTAGTTGCAGGTGATGGTGCCGGCCCCCACATTGGCTCCGCTGCCCACCGTGGCGTCGCCCAGATAGGTGAGGTGGCCGGCCTTGGCCCCCACACCCAGGGTGGCCTTCTTCATCTCCACGAAATTCCCCACATGGGCCTTTTCCTCGAGAACCGCGCCCGGACGCAGCCTGGCGAAAGGACCGGCGTCGCTGCCGGCCTTGAGTTCGGCCCGCTGCAAATGCGAAAACGGCAGCACCTTGCAGTCCGTCCCCAAGCGACTGTCCTCGATCCACACGCTGGGTCCCACCACGCATCCCGCACCCAGCGTGGTATCGCCCACCAGGTCACAGGGCCCGCAGACTTCGGCGCCGGGCTCCAAACGCACGCGGGGACCGATGCGAACCTGGCCCGGGGAACGCACTGTCACCCCGGAGAGAAGCCAGTGTTTCACAATGCGCGCCCGCAAGGCCTCTTCGGCCTCCACCAGCTCGGCCGGCGTGTTGATCCCAAGCAAGTCCTGTTCGCGCCCGCGATTGACCGCGGACACCTTTCCGCCCTGGTCGCCCACCAACTCCACCAGGTCGGTTATGTAAAACTCCTGGCTGGCGTTGGCGTTGGTCAGTCCGGCCAGGGCCCGTTCCACCGCCGAAACCTTGAGCAAATAGGCCCCGGCGTTGATCTCGCCCGAAGCCGGGCCATGCAGGACGGGGTCGTGGTCCTTGGCCTCCACGATGCGCACCCTGCCCGCCGTGTCGCGGCAGACGCGGCCGTATGCGCCGGGATCGTCTACCTCGATGCTCAGAAAGGCCAGATCAGATCCGCCGTCCAAGGCTTCTGCCACAAAGGCCGTCACCTGCGCGCTGGTCACCTGGGGCACGTCGCCGTTGATCACCAGGACATGGCTCCACCCGGAACGCTTGATCTCCGGCCAAGCGCACTGCACGGCATGTCCCGTGCCCAGTTGCGGCTCCTGCAGGACAAAACGGCCGGAAAAGTCGGGAAACGACGTTTCCACGTCCCCGGCGCAGTGGCCCACCACCACGCGGACCCGGTCCTGGAAAAGGGGGGACAGTGCGCCCAACACGTAACCCAGCATGGGTTCGCCCAGTAGGCGGCGCAACACTTTGGGGCCTCCCGCGTGCATGCGCGTGCCCTTGCCCGCGGCCATCACCACCGCGCCAATGGATGCGTCGATCACGTTCACCTCGAACTCTCTGAAAAGACTCACACGCTCATCACCGTGGTCGGTTTGTCACATCATTGGCCGATATTCAACCCCGCCGAAATCCTCGACGCACACGGTTCGCAACATGCTTTCCGTCTTGATTTTTCTCTGCAGGCGTTGTCGCCTCACGTTTGATTTTCGTTTTGTTTTCCCGAATCGGCAAGGCGTTTCTTGTCCCTTTGCGAGACACGCCCCAAAAAAAAGGCAGGCCGCGGATGCGACCTGCCTTGGGGGCGAATAATGCCAACGCCGTCTAGCCGAGGGTGCCGGCGGACTGGGCGTGGGTTTTGCAGCTCATGCGGGCGATTGCGCGTTGCAAGGCGGCCTGAGCCCGTGCGTGGTCCAGTTGTTCCTGGCGTTGAGAGATACGCTGACGAGCGCGCTCCTCGGCGCGACGGGCGCGTTCCACATCAATTTCTTCGGCCCGTTCGGCCACTTCGGCCAGGATGGTGACTTTTTCCCCGTTGCTGACTTCGGCGAACCCGCCGGAGACGTAGACGTAGTATGTCCTGCCTCCCTTCTTGTAGAACAGGTTGCCGATGCCCAGGGCGGAGAGAAAGGCCACGTGTCCGGGCAGCACGCCGAACTCGCCGAGCACACCGGGAGCGCCGACGTACTCCACGTCAGCGGAGAGCACCATGCGATCCGGCGTGACGATTTCCAGGCGAAGTTCTTTGGCCATGGGGCTTAGCTCTCCTTGGATTTCTCGACGGCTTCCTCGATGGTGCCGACCATGTAGAAGGCGCCTTCAGGCAGCTCGTCGTGCTTGCCTTCGATGATTTCCTTGAAACCGCGAATGGTGTCTTCCAGCTTGACGTAGCGGCCTTCCTTGCCGGTGAACTGAGCGGCGACGAAGAACGGCTGGGACAGGAAGCGCTGGATCTTGCGCGCCCGGGCCACGGTGAGCTTGTCTTCGTCGGAGAGTTCGTCCATGCCGAGGATGGCGATGATGTCCTGCAGATCCTTGTACTTCTGCAGGATCGACTGCACGGAGCGGGCCACGCCGTAGTGGTCCTGGCCGATGACCAGGGGGTCGAGGATGCGCGACGTGGAGTCGAGCGGGTCCACCGCGGGGTAGATGCCCAGTTCCGCGATCTGGCGCGAAAGCACGAGGGTGCCGTCCAGGTGCGAAAACGTGGTGGCCGGCGCGGGGTCGGTCAAGTCGTCGGCGGGCACGTACACGGCCTGCACCGAGGTGATGGATCCCTTGTTGGTCGAGGTGATGCGTTCCTCGAGGCCGCCAAGGTCAGTTCCCAGGGTGGGCTGGTAACCCACCGCGGAGGGCATGCGGCCCAGAAGCGCCGACACTTCGGAGTTGGCCTGGGTGAACCGGAAGATGTTGTCGATGAAGAGCAACACGTCCTGGCCTTCGATATCGCGGAAGTACTCGGCCACGGTGAGGGCGGTGAGGGCCACGCGGGCGCGGGCTCCCGGAGGCTCGTTCATCTGACCGTACACCAAGGCGGCTTTATCCAGGATGCCGGCATCCTTGAATTCGTAGTAGAGGTCGTTGCCCTCGCGGGTACGCTCGCCCACACCGGCGAAGACCGAAAGGCCGCCGTGGTGCTTGGCGATGTTGTTGATCATCTCCATCAGAATAACGGTCTTGCCCACGCCGGCGCCGCCGAACAAGCCCATCTTGCCGCCCTTGGGGAAGGGGATGAGCAGGTCGACGACCTTGATGCCGGTTTCGAGCACTTCCACCTTGGTGGACAGCTCGACGAACTCCGGAGCGGCCCTGTGGATGGGCATGAACTCGGTGGAGCCGAGAGGTCCGGCCTCGTCCACGGGCTGACCGATGACGTTGATGATACGACCCAGGGGAGCGCGTCCCACCGGGGCCTGAATGGGCGCTCCGGTGTCTTCGCCTTCCATGCCGCGCACCAGACCGTCGGTGGAGTCCATGGCGATGGTCCGCACCACGTTGTTGCCCAGGTGCTGGGCCACTTCGAGGACGAGTTCGGGCGCGTTGGGGTTGTTCGTATTTTGCAAGTTGATGGCGTTCATGATGGAGGGGAGCTGCCCTTCAGGGAACTCCATGTCCACCACCGCGCCGATGACCTGGACGATTTTGCCTTTTACGCTCATGGGAATTCGCCCCCTTTATCCTTTTAGCGCTTCTGTGCCGCCGACGATGTCCATCAGCTCTCTGGTGATGCTCGCCTGTCGGGCCTTGTTGTAGACCAGGGTGAGGGTGTTCACCATTTCGTCGCAGTTCTTGGTGGCGTTATCCATGGCCCGCATGCGCGCCGCATGTTCCGAGGCCGAGGTGTCCAACAAGCCGCGATACAGCTGGACATTGACGAAACGGGGCAACAGCTGGGCCAAGAGTCCTTCAACCGAAGGTTCGTAGAGATATTCCGACGTGGGCCCGGTCTGTTCCTTTTCTTCCGGTTCGGACGCCATGGGCAGCACGGTGAGCTGCGTGGGGTCTTGCCGGCCGATGTTGACGAACTTGCCGAATACGAGGTCCACCTCGTCGAACTCTCCCTGTACGAACCCGCCGATCACTTCCTGGCCGAGTTTGGCCGCCAGGGAGTAGTCGAAGGTGCCCATCTGGTCGGCGTAGGCGGCGAGCAGTTCGTAGGGGCTCTTGCGGACGGCGTCGCGTCCTTTCTTGCCCACACAGACGAACTTCACGGTCTTGCCTTCAGCCTGCTTCCGCTGGGCCAACTTCATGGCCGTATGAACCAAACCGCCGTTGAACGCGCCGCACAAGCCCCTATCGGAGGTAATGAGCACGACGAGGCTGTTCTTGACCACCTCGCGCCGTTCGAGCAGCGGATGAATCGAGCTGTCGGCGCCGGCGGCCAGGCTACCGAGCATTTCGTAGAACTTGTCCGCATACGGCCGGAACCGTTCAATGCGGGATTGGGCGTTACGCAGTTTCGCCGAGGCCACCATGTTCATGGCCTTGGTGATCTGCTTGGTCTTCTTGACCGCCGCGATCTTTACCTGGACGTCTTTCAGGGATGGCATGTGTCCGCTCCCCTGCTAACCTTCGGCCCGGAAGCCCTTTTTGAACTCTTCGATGGCCGCGATGAGTTTGCCGGTGATGGCGTCGTCCAGGGCCTGCTTCTCACGAATGGCGCCCAGCACGTCGGCCTTGGAGGAGCGCATGAAGTCGAGGAACTGCTCTTCGAACGCGCGCACGGCGTCGACCGGCACATCGTCCATGAAGCCGCGACCGGCGGCGAAGATCGACGACACCTGCTCTTCCACGGGCAGAGGCTGGTACTGGGGCTGCTTGAGCAGTTCCACCATGCGCATGCCGCGGTTGAGCTTGAGCTGGGTGGCCTTGTCCAGGTCGGAGCCGAACTGGGCGAAGGCGGCCAGTTCGCGGTACTGGGCCAAGTCCAGGCGCAGGGTGCCGGCCACCTGTTTCATGGCCTTGACCTGGGCAGCGCCGCCCACGCGAGAGACCGACAAACCGACGTTGATGGCCGGACGGATGCCCGCGTTGAACAGGTTGGGCTCCAGGTACACCTGACCGTCGGTGATGGAGATGACGTTGGTCGGAATGTAGGCCGACACGTCGCCCGCCTGGGTTTCGATGATGGGCAGGGCGGTCAGCGACCCGGCGCCGCGCTCGTCGGAAAGCTTGCAGGCGCGTTCCAGAAGGCGCGAGTGCAGGTAGAAGACGTCGCCGGGGAAGGCTTCGCGTCCGGGCGGGCGGCGAAGCAGCAGCGACATCTGGCGGTAGGCCACGGCCTGCTTGGACAGGTCATCGTAAATGATGAGGGCGTGACGTCCCGAGTCGCGGTAGTACTCGGCCATGGTGCAGCCGGAGTAGGCGCCGATGAACTGCAAGGGCGCGGGTTCGGAAGCTGTGGCGGAAATGACCGTGGTGTATTCCAGGGCGCCGTACTTGCGCAGGGTGTCCACCACCAGGGCCACGGTGGCCTTTTTCTGGCCGATGGCCACGTAGAAGCAGTGCACGTCGCCGCCCTTCTGGGCCAGGATGGCGTCCAGACAGACGGCGGTCTTGCCCACCTGACGGTCGCCGATGATGAGTTCGCGCTGGCCGCGACCGATGGGCGTCATGGCGTCGATGGCCTTGAGCCCCGTGTACATGGGCTGGTGCACGCTCTTTCTGGCGATGATGCCGGGAGCCTTGATTTCCACCTCACGGTATTCTTCTGTGATGATGGGTCCCAGGCCGTCGATGGGATTGCCCAGGGGGTCGAGCACGCGGCCGGAAACCGCCTCGCCCACCGGCACGGAAAAAATCTTGCCCGTGCGCTTGACCGTGTCGCCTTCCTTGATGTGGGTGTCTTCACCCAGCAAGGCCACGCCCACGTTGTCCTCTTCCAGGTTGAGCACCAGACCCATGACGCCGCCGGGGAATTCCAGGAGCTCCATGGCCATGGCGCTCTGGCAGCCGTAGACGCGCGCGATGCCGTCGCCCACGGAGAGCACCGTGCCGGTCTCGCTCATCTCGACCCGCGAGTCGTAGTTTTGGATCTGCTGCTCGATGATCTTGCTGATCTCTTCGGCTTTGATCTGCATGGCCCTACTCACCCCTCTTGATTTGTTCTTTCAGTAGCTTCAACTGCGCCCGAAGACTCGCGTCAAGCACCTTGTCCCCCACCTTGAGCACCACTCCGCCCAGAATGGCCTTGTCTTCCTCGTAGCTGAGCACCAGTTTCTTGCCGCTCTTCTTTTCGAGCTTGGCCTGGATATCCTTGCGCCGGGCGGCGGAGAGCTTGCCCGCCGTGATGATCTTGCCCCGCACGACACCCTGGGCTTCGTCGAGAAGCTCGGCGTATATCTTTTGAATGTCCGGAAGCGCCGCCAGCCGGTCTTTATCGGCCAGCAGGTTGAGAAAATTGGCGGTGGTGGGGGCCATGCCCAGCTTGGCGACCAGTTCGCCAAGCACCGCTTTTTTCTCCTGCGCGCCGAAATTCAGGCTGCGAATGAGTTTGAGAAGCTCGGGACTTTTGTCCATGCATTCAGCCAAATCCGCGAGATCCTTGCCGAACGTTCCGGCTGCCTCAGTTTTTTCCCCCAGAACGAAGAGCGCCCTGGCGTACCTGCGTGCCGCGATGTTCCCGCTCAATTGAGCACCACCTTGCTTAGAGCGTCATCCACCAGCTTGTCCTGCGTCTTGTCGTCGAGTTTGGCCACGAGCAGGGCTTCGGCCGCCTCCACGATCTTTTCCGCCATTTCGGCGCGCAGGGTGTCCACCGCCGCCTTGGCTTCCAGCGCCGCGCTCGCCTGGGCCTGAGCCGCGATGCGCTCGGCCTGGGCCTCGGCAGCGGCGACGATGCTGGCCTTGAGAGCCTCGCCCTGGGCCTTGTACTCGGCCAGGATCTGCGCCTTCTCGCTTTCAAGAGAGGCGATGGAGGCCTCCACTTCGGACAAACGCTTCTGGGCGGCCTGCTTGCGCTCGTCCAGGTCGGCCAAGCCGTTCTCAATGGACTGCTGACGTCCCACGAACGCGCCCTTCACCTTCGCCCCGGCGAAACGCCAGAACAAAGCCACGACGATGATCAGGTTCACCGTGCGCAGGGCGAGATTCATCAAGTTGGGAGGTTCGTCGTGACCGCCCGAAGCCCAGGCGACACTCGCGGCCAGACAGAACAAGGCCGCAAGCGAAAGAATCAACCGCGTCCGTTTCAATGCCATCCTCCTTGCTTGCTTCGGGCTGCCGATGCTACAGGGCTTTGCCCAACACTTTTCCGGCCGCCTTGGCGGCCATGGCCGATACCTGCCCCAACATCGCCTGCTTGGCGGTTTCGGACTCGCGCACGATCAGCGCGCGGGCCGCCCCCAAAGACTCGGCGGCCTTGGCCCCGGCGGTCTCCAGCAGGCCTTTTTCCGTGGCCGCCCCCTCCTCACGCAAAGTGGTGCGAACCTGACCCGCTTCGCGGCGGGCTTCTTCCAGCGCGGCCTGATACGCCGCGAGCTTGCCTTCGGCCGCCTGGCTGAAGGCGTCGATTTCTTCCGCCTGGCTGGCCATGCGCTCGGCACGCAAACGCAACATGCGGCGGATCGGGGAAATCAGCACGTAGTTGACGATGACCAGCATGACGAGGAAATTCACCAGTTGCACAAAGAACCAGCGATCAAGAACAAGAATGTCCATGCCCAGCCGCCCCTCCAATTGTGAATTTTGTTTCAAACTGCGGCGTCCTTACCGGAAATACTCCGTCGTGTCCAGCCGAAATTCTCTTTTTAAGCTCGCGAAACCCGCGTGAATCAAGGATTTTGAGGGTACTTGTAAAACATTTCACAAACAAGCCCGCAGGTTACTTTTCCCCGCACTCCGCGGATTCTCCCGTCATGCGAAGCGATCCGTCCAGGATCGCTCCTTCCTCCACGTTGAGCGCCGGAGTGCTCAGGGTCCCGCAAAATTTCGCCGTTTTGTGGAAAACCGTCCGAATGGAGCAGATCACGTCGCCGGTGAGCGTTCCGCCCAGTACAAGCTGGCCCACCCGCACCTGGCCGGAAATCACGGCCTCGCGCCCGACCACGAGGGTGCCGTCGGACTCGATTTCTCCTTCGAACGCGCCGTCGATCCGCACGGCCCCGGAAAAGTCGAGGCGGCCCTTGTACGAGGTTTCCGCGCCGAGAAACGCGTTGATGTCTTCCTTGGCCAAGGTCCTGCCCCTCCCGTGGTGGGTTTTGGCCGTGCTTTACGTCTTTTTGAAGACGAAACGGCGGATGGAAACGTTGAGGACGATGCCCAACAGGCAGAAATTCACGATGGTGGCGCTGCCGCCGTAGCTGATGAACGGCAGGGGAATGCCCACCACCGGCATGAGACCTAGAACCATACCCATGTTGATGAGAATCTGCCAGAAAAAATAAAAGAAGACCCCGGCGGCCAGAAATGAGCCGAAGCGATCCTTGGCGTCGCGCGCCGTGGTGAAGATCAGGTAGAGGAACAGGCAGAACAGGAACAACAGGACCATGGTCCCCACAAAGCCCCACTCTTCGGCGAACACCGCCAACGCGAAGTCGGTATGCTTTTCCGGAAGAAATCGCAACTGGCTTTGCGTTCCCTCCAGAAATCCCTTGCCCCACATCTGTCCCGAACCGATGGCAATTTGCGACTGGATGATGTGGTAGCCCGAGCCCAACGGGTCACGTTCCGGATTGAACAAGGTCAGCACGCGCAGCTTCTGGTAGGGCTTGAGAAAAAACCAGCCGCACGGAATGAGCGCCGGCACCACCACCAGGAGCACCTTGAGCACCCTTCCCGCCACGCCCCGGTAGAGGATCATTCCCGCCAAAAGGAGCAGGATGTTAAGCCCCGATCCCAAGTCCGGTTGCACGATGACCATGGCCGCCGGCGGCAGGGCCACGGCCAGCACCGTGAGGAGCCCGCCCCAGCCCAGCTTTCCCGACTCCTTGCTGAGCATGGTGGCGCCGACCAGCAGCGTGGAAAACTTGGCCAGCTCGCAGGGCTGGAAACTCATGAATCCGAAGTCCAGCCAGCGTTTGGCCCCATACACCGCTTTGCCCATGATGGGCACCAACGCCAGGAGCACGATGGTCACCACGGCCAGGGGCCACGCCACGTGCCGGAAGTGACGATAGTCGAAGAGCGTGACCAGCACCATGCACACCAGGCCGGCCGCGCCCCAGATGCACTGTTTTTGATAGTAGGGATTGAGCGAAACCCCCTCGCCCATGCGGAAGCCGCTGGCCGAGTAGAGATTCAGCACCCCGATGCCGAAGAGCACGGCGATGATGGAGAGCAGGGGCCAATTGATATGGGCGATCAACCTTCTGTCGATGCCCACGTCAATCCTGCCTGCCGGAAGGGGCCGGGGGAGCGGCGTCGCCCTTGGGCGGAAGTTTCACCAGGCTGCCGCCCGCGCCGAACAGGTAATCATAGACGTACTTGGCCACGGGGACGGCGGCCTCGCCGGCGTGGCCGCCGTGTTCGACCATGCACACCACCACGTAGGACCGGTCGCCCTTGACGCCCCAACTGGCTATCCAGGCGTGGTCGCGGTATTTGTAGGGCGTGGCCTTGGTGACCTTGTTGTCCGCCACCTGGAGCTTCACCACCTGGGCCGTTCCGGTCTTGCCGCCCATGCGGGCGTCGCTGCGCCGCAGCTTCCCGGCGGTGCCGGCGTTGACCGTGTCGTTCATGGCGTTCAAAATAAATTCCCGGTCCTTGTCGGAAAGCGGCAGCTTGCCTTGCACCACGGGTTCGTCGCTCAGCACCAGGCTCGGCCGCATCAGGTTGCCGCCGTTGACCAGCGCGGCCACGAACTTGGCCAGTTGCAACGGCGAAACCTGCACATAGCCCTGCCCGATGGAGCAGTTGAGGGTTTCGCCCCGGGTCCAGTTCTCGCCGTAGCGACGCTTTTTCCAGGCCGTGGACGGGATGAGTCCCGACCGTTCGTGAGGAAGGTCGATGCCCGTGGGCTGTCCGAATCCGCAGGCCAGGGCGAAGCGGTTGATGCGGTCGATGCCCAGCTTTTCGCCGAGCTGGTAGAAGAACACGTCGCACGACTGCACCAGGGCGCTGCGCATGTCCACGGTGCCGTGTCCGCCCTTTTTCCAGCAGTGGAAAACGTGCTCGCCCAGCCGGTACGAGCCCGAGCAGAAGGCGGTTTCTGTAGGCCGAATGCCTTCGGAAAGGGCGCACGCGCTCATGAGGAGCTTAAAGGTGGACCCGGGCGGATAGACCGACTGGGCCACCCGGTTTTGCAAGGGATGCATGGGGTCGTCGCGCAGTTCCTTCCACTTGCGGGTGGGGATGCCCAGCACGAAGAGGTTGTTGTCGAAGCTGGGCTGGGAAACCAGGGCCAGCACCTTGCCCGTGTTGGGTTCCAGCACCACCACGGACCCGGCCTGGCCTTCGAGCTGCTTGGTGCAAAAGGCCTGGAGATCGGCGTCGATGGACAGGCTCAGGTTGCCGCCGGCCTTGGGTTCGAGCAGGGTCTGTTCGTTGTGCTCGCGACCGTAGGCGTCCACTTCGATCTGCTTGAGGCCTTTTTCCCCGCGCAGGCGGTGTTCGAGCGTGTATTCCAGTCCGCCCTTGCCCACCTGGTCGCCCAGAGCCAGGCTGGAGTCTTTTTCCAGCTCCTCCTCGTTGGCTTCGGCCACGTATCCCATGACATGGGCCAACAGATACCCGTCGGGGTAGTATCGCTTGTGCCTGACGAGGATGTCGAGCCCGGGATACGAAACCGCGTTGGCTTCGATCTTGGCCAGAAGCTCGTAGGAGAGGTTGGAGATCAGCACCAGCGGCTCGAAAGACTTCACGCGCTTGCGGCCCCGGATGAAGGTATCAAGCAGCACCTGATACTCGATGCCCGTCCACTGCGACACCTTGTGCAGGGTGCCGGCGATGTCCGGGCAGTCCTCGCGGATGAGTCCCAGGGCGAAGGATGGCTCGTTCACCGCCAGGGGTTTGCCGTTGCGGTCGGTGATCATGCCCCGGGCCGCGTGTATGGAGGCCTGGCGCAGTTGGTTGTCCTTGGCCTGTTCCGCGAACTGTTCCCCCTTGTGCACCTGCAGATACCACAGGCGCACCGTGAACAGGCAAAAGATCCCCAGAATGAGGGCTTGCAGCAGAATCAGGCCCGAGCGCGAATTCGGTTGCCCATCGGGCTCATACGTCTTGGCCATTTTTGGGAAGGTGGTTGTGGATGATGTAGACGAGGCCCCATTCCAAGGGGAAGACCAAGGCCTGGAGCATGCTCTCCAGCAGCACCCGGCCCGGGGCCACCAGCCAGTCCTGGAGAGAAGCCATAACATGGGTCAGCCCGAAATGCAGCACTCCCAGGCAGCACCCCAGAATCGTCATGAAAAAGAAGTTGCGTCCCTCAAAGAACCAATGTCCGAAAAAAAACAGGCTCATAAGGGCTCCATACCACAAAATGGCCGTTCCGAAGGCCAGGGACCCCGTCCCTTCCTGAAGCAGCAGCCAGATCACGCCCAGTATGGCCGTGTCGCGGACGCGTTCCTCTTGCAGACATAAGATGAGTCCGGGCGCGAGAAAGTCCACCCCCGGCAGAAAGCTCTGCATCCACAGGCCGAAAATCGTAAATCCCGTCCAGAAGACGATGAGAGCGAAATTCACTGCCCCTGTCCTCCCGAAGCGCGCTTGCGTTCCGGTTGGCCTTCCTGGACGCCCCCGGGGGCCGACTGGGCCTTGCGTTTTCTGCCGGACTCCACCTTCTTGTCCGACCCGCCCTTGGGGCGCCTGGTCGAGGTGTCGGGCATGGCGTCATCGGGCTCGTCCGCGGGTTTGGGCTGCGACACTTTCTTGAGCAGGGCCACCTCTTCGAGGTGTTTGGGATCGAACAGGGTCTGGGCCTGCACGTTGAGAAAAATGGACGCCCCCTCCCGGTTGACCGCCGTGACCTTGGCCAGGGGTAGGCCCGAAGGGAAAATGCCCTCAAGCCCGGTGGTCACCAGGATTTCGCCCGGTTCCACCGTGGCCGAAAGGGACACGTAGAGAAGCGTAAGCGGCGCGCCCGGCCCCCGCCCGGCCAGAATGCCCTGGGTGCGGGTGGTCTGCGACACCACGGGAATGCGGCTGTTGGGATCGGTGACCAGCAGCACCGTGGCCGCGCTCATGCTGGCCCGCAACACGCGTCCCACCACGCCTTCGGGAGCCACCACCGGGGTGTTGACGTCCACGTCCTGACGGCGTCCCTTGTCGATGACAAAGGTTTCCAGGGCGGCGTTGGGCCCCAGACGATGGGCGATGACCCTGGCCCCTTCGCGCTTCCATTCGGCCGGCGGCGTCAGGGCCAGGAGGTCGGACAAGCGCTTGGCCAGGGAGGCGTTCTCCCTGGCGGAGACCAGTTCCTCGCGGGCCTGGGCGAGCTCCTGGCGCAGGGTTTCGTTCTCCTGGCGCAAGCCCACAAAGTAGACGTAGCGCTCCCAGAAGGCGGAAACACGACTCCCCACCCACCTCCCGGGTGAAAGCACCCACCGGGTGAGCTCCAGGCCCGTATGGCTGGCCAGGCTGTCCATATATCCGGTGCGGATGTTCCATGTGAACAACCCCAGATAGACGAACAAGGCCACCAGCAGACCGGCTGCGATGCGTTGGGGCGAGGGCTTAATCGATGGTGACCTCTTTGAGAACGTCCAGGTTGTCCAGCGCCTTGCCGGACCCCAGCACCACGGCCGAAAGCGGATCGTCCACGATGGTGATGGGCAAAGACGTCTCTTCGCGCAGCAGTTCGTCCAGTCCGCGCAGGAGCGCGCCCCCGCCGGTCAGGACGATGCCCCGGTCCACGATGTCGGCGGCCAGTTCGGGCGGAGTCTGCTCCAGGGCGATGCGCACCGCCTGGACGATGGACTCCACCTGTTCGGCGATGGCCTTTTGCACCTCGTCGGAGGTGATGACGATGTTCTGCGGAATGCCGGTCACCAGGTCGCGGCCCTTGACCTCCATGTCGCCCAGGCTGGTGGAGGTGTGCGCGCTGCCGATGTGGATCTTGATCTGCTCGGCCGTGGATTCGCCGATGAGCATGTTGTACTTGCGTTTGACGTACTGCATGATGGCTTCGTCCATCTTGTCGCCGCCCACGCGCACGCTTTTGGAATACACGATGCCCGACAGGGAGATGACCGCCACTTCCGTGGTGCCGCCGCCGATATCCACCACCATGTTCGAGGTGGGCTCGGTGATGGGCAGATTGGCGCCGATGGCCGCGGCCATGGGCTCCTCGATGAGATAGACTTCGCGCGCGCCGGCGGACTGGGCCGATTCTTTCACGGCGCGCTTTTCCACCTGGGTGATGCCCGTGGGCACGCAGATGATGATGCGCGGGCGCACCAGGCGGCGCGAGTTATGCACTTTGGAAATGAAGTGGCGCAGCATGGCTTCGGTCACTTCGAAGTCGGCGATGACGCCGTCTTTCATGGGGCGGATGGCCACGATGTTTCCCGGGGTGCGGCCGAGCATCTTCTTGGCTTCGGCCCCCACGGCCAACACCTTGTTGACGCCTCTGGCGTCTTTTTTCACGGCCACCACCGACGGCTCGGAAAGCACGATCCCCTTGCCCTTGACGTAAACCAGCGTATTGGCCGTACCAAGGTCGATGGCCAAATCGTTGGAGAAAAACCCTAGCGCGGAATCCAAAAATCTGGACATAGCCCCTTCCTTGACTCACAAACGAGCCGAGACGATATTCTCAAAAAGCCGCGCCGCCGGCTTCGGCGGACAAAAAAAGCCGGGCCGCGAAAGGCCGGCCCCAGCGGGCGGCCAGGAGGAGAAAAAGCTCCGCCGTGATGCCCGGTTCGACGCTGGTGTTGTGCGATTCCCGCTTCAATGTCAACGGTATTTTTATGGAAGCGACCACGCCCCTTGACGAGGCGGCCCGCCGGTCCTTGACCGAGCGTGGCTACAACGCCCTTTCGGCCAGATGGCGCGCGCTCTTCGGGCGCGGGGCCAGAAAAGTCCCCCTCGACGCGGGTTTTTCCTGCCCCAACCGCGACGGGACCCTGGGGGTGGACGGATGCGCCTTCTGCAACGCCCGAGGATCGGGGACCGGGTTGTCCGCCCTGTCCCTGACCGAGCAGTGGACCTTGTGGCGTTCCCGCCGCCTGGCCAAATGGGGCCCAGTGGCCCTGGTGGCCTATCTGCAGGCCTTTTCCAACACCTACGGTCCGGCCCGGAAGCTGGCCCGCGTCCTGGACGAGCTGGCCGGCCTGGAAGGGCTGGAGGGGCTGTGCCTGGGCACCCGCCCCGACTGTCTGGACCGGGAAAAAACCCGCCTCCTGGCCGACTTTCCCGCCCGCGAGCTCTGGCTGGAACTGGGCTTGCAATCCGCAAATCCGGCAACCCTTGCCCGGATCAATCGCGGGCACGGCCCGGAGAGCTTCGCCAGGGCCGCCGAGCTGGCCGCCTCGTTCGGCATAAATATCTGCGCCCATCTCATAATCGGGCTTCCGGGTGAAACCGTCGACGACTTTCTGCGCTCTCTATCTTTTATGAATGCCTTACCCGTAGCCGGAGTGAAATTCCATAACCTCTTCGTGCCCAGGGGATCGACCCTGGAACGCGATCACCACTGCGGCTCGCTGACCCTGCTCAGCCGGGAAGACTACGTGGAGTGGCTGATCCTGGGGTTGACCCACCTGCGTCCGGACGTGGTCGTCCACCGCCTGAACGCCGACCCGGACCAGGGCGAACTGGTGGCCCCGGATTGGGCCGGACAAAAACGCCAAGTGCTCAACGCCATCTCCGCCGCCCTGGCCCGCCCGGGCGTTCGGCAGGGCTCGGCCCTGTCCCTTCCGGGCGCGCCCGGCGCTCCCGGGGACGCGGCCCCGGCCCCATGCGACGCGGGACAGCACCCGGCCCGCCGCCCAGGCCGCGGCGCCTCCGCGACGCTCTCCCGCCCGAAACGGGGCGCGCAGGCCGGCGGCCCCCGCTTCCCGCAACGTCCGAACCAGGAGGACTCATGAACACGTCGCGCATCGTTTCGGCCATGATCGTCCTGGCCGTCCTGGCCGCGTTGCGACCCGCCCCGGCCCTGGCCGAATTCACCGCCCCGGACGGGTCGTTTTCCATTTCCCTGCCCGGGGACTTCGTGAGCATTCCGGCCTTGGAGCTCTACATGGCCGGGCGCGGCGGCAAGACCGGCCCCGTGTCCCCCGAGGTCATGGCCCGGTTCAAGAAAACACATTTCGGCTTCCAGAAGCCCGCCGAAAAGTGGTTCACTCCGCCCTACGTCATCATCACCCTGGAGACCGGACGCTCCCGCACCCCGCAGGACCTGTTCATGGACCACGTGATGTCTCAAAAGGACTCGGAAAGCGCGGCCGCGCCGGGCGACAAGTCCTACCGCTTTCTGGAAAAAGAGCACCTGCCCCTCAAGCGCATGCATTACTACAAGGACATGGCCCACAACCAGGCCATGGGCAAACCCGTGGCCATGGGCGTCTACACCTACCTGACCAGCCAGGGTTTTTTGCGCGTGGCCTGGTTCTGCCCCGCAGACCAACTGGCCGAATGGGAAAGCGTCCTGCACGACGCCGCCATGAGCCTCACCCTTTCCCCAGAACTCGAATACAAGGCGAAACCATGAAGACAGCCGTCAAACCCGCCCGCGTGGAAACCGTCTCCGCTCCGCCCCTGGCCATTCGCATCCTCTGGCGCGGCGACGAAATCTGGCGTCTCGATCTCACCTGGGCCGAAAATGTCGGCCCCACGGACGCCCGCTCCGACGCGGGGCGCGAACTCGCCCGCTGTCTGGCCGACTACGTGGCCGGACGCAACCCCCACTGGCCCGACCTCCCCCTGACATTTTCCAACACGGCCCCCTTTCATCGCCGCTGCTGGGAGGAGCTGGCCAAGATCCCCTACGGCCAGACCCTGACCTACGCCGAATTGGCCGAGCGCGCGGGAAGCGCCCAGGCCGCCCGCGCCGTGGGTCAAGCCATGGCCAAGAATCCCTTCCCCCTGGTCTATCCCTGCCACCGGGTGCTGGCTTCGGGCGGAGGACTGGGCGGCTACGGCCCGGGACTGGAAATGAAAAAATGGCTGCTCGCCCTGGAGTCGGGCAAAATCACCCCCCTGACGCCGGTCCGATCCTCGGCCCTGCAGGAAGCCTAGCGCCCCGTCGCCCGGTTCTTGCCCAGCGCGCCGCTTCGGAAAAGCCCACCCGCGACAAACGCCCCGCGACGGCGGTTCGAACGCCAGGACCGCCGCGCGCGAGCGTCACCCAACCGACTTTTGCCCTTCGAAAAAAAAACTGCTAGCCTCACCGGGTGAACATCACAGACCTCGCCCTGCTCATCATCTGGACCTTCTTCTTTTTTCGCGGCTACTTTCGGGGCCTGGTAAAGGAAGCGGCCTCCATCCTCTCCCTTATTCTCGGGTTCAAGCTGGCCGTGGCCTATTCGCCCGCCCTCTCTCCGCACATCGCGCCCATGGTTTCCAATCCGGCCTTCGCCGGCCCGGCCGCGTTCATCATCATCTTCGCGGCCGTGATGCTGGCCTGCTCGGTGCTGGTCATGGCCTTGGCCGCGGCCATGAAACTCACCCTCATCGACTGGGCCAACAAATTCTTCGGCGGGGCCTTCGGACTGACCAAGGGCGTGCTCATCACGGCGCTCATCCTCTGGGTGTGGACCGCGCTGCTCACCAAACCCGACTTCATGCGTCAGTCGCGACTGGTGCCCCTGGTGGAACGGGTGGACCAATATCTCGCGCAGTACATTCCGCCCGACTGGAAAGGCAAACTCAAAACCCTGACCCCGCCGCCCCTGGCCGTGCCCAAACGTCATACCCCGGACGCCCCGCAAAAGCCCGCCGCCGGCCATCAGAAAAAGGAAACCAAGATATGAGCGACGCCGCAAAGGCCCTGGAAAAACTTGTCTCGGTGGTAAACCGCCTCATCGCCCCGGACGGCTGTCCTTGGGACCGGGAACAAACCCCCGAAACCCTGTGCGACTACGTTATCGAGGAATCCCACGAACTCGTCACCGCCATCCGGGCTCACGACCCCGAAGAAGCCCGGGAAGAGCTCGGCGACGTGGCCTTCCTGCTCGTGTTCCTGGGCGTTCTCTACGAAAAACGCGGCGACTTCACCCTTGGCCAGGCCCTGGAATCCAACACCGCCAAGATGATCCGCCGCCACCCCCACGTCTTCGACGGCCTGGCCGTAAGCGGTCAGGACGAACTGCTCAAAAACTGGGAGCGCATCAAACGCGGCGAGAAAAAAGACCCCGGCGGCGTGTTCGACTCCCTGCCGCCCAGTCTGCCGCCGCTGCTCAAGGCCTACCGCATCAACGCCAAGGCCGCCCGGCACAACTTCACCTGGGACACCGACCAGGACCAGGCCGACAGCCTGGCCCGCGAGTGGGACGAGCTGCGCCAGGCCGTCGCCGCCGGCGACAAGGACCGCGTCGAAGAAGAATTTGGCGACTACCTCTTCAGCCTGGCCGAATACGGACGCCGCCTGGGCGTCAAGTGCAACGCCGCCCTGGAAAAAGCGAACCTGAAGTTCCTGGGCCGCTTCAGCGCCGTGGAACGCCTGGCCAAAGAACGCGGCCTCGACACCGCGCAGTTCAAGCTGGCCGACTGGGACGCCCTGTGGGACGAAGTGAAGGCCGGGGAAAGCGAAGAGTAGAAGAGTAAGAGAAGAGAAGTAAGGAAGGCGCCTCCGGCGGCCACGGGGCGCCGCCCGTGGAACCCCGCTGGGGGCGGAGCCCGCCCCCAGACCCCCAAATTGCTGAAAAGCGGACGAAGACCGATGTCCTCTTAAACGATGAAATGTTTTTTATTTGACATTATATCGTACGGCCAATACATAAACAACGCATTTACTACTTTACACATAACAAGCCAACTGGCCCCTGGCTCTGCTTCTCTCTCAGGTGATGTGTCTTACCGCATCTTCAACGAATGCTCTGGGCAAAATATAGCGCCATGCCCCCTTGCATTTTGCATAGAGTCCGATCTTGCATTGGAGGTAACACCTTTTGGAAAAGTGACTTGAAGACACAAAGATCGAGGCCAACATGAAGTATAGAGTTCCATGGACCGTCCTTCTTCTTGCGTTTTTTGCTGTTGCGACTTGGGCTATGAATGAACTCGCGGAGAAACATTTTGATGGCTTTGCAAAGCGAATTCACCTCTGCGAGCTCTATAAAAGCATCAGTGGCATATTCAACTGAGGGCAGACAACTCTCGCTGTAGGTAATGATTATGAAAAGAAGAGACGTTTATTGATAAATTTTTGTTATATACTATTTGCGTGCTTTAATATATACAATTTTTCAGCCAAAATATTAATTCCGTATCTCACAAAATGTAATTGAAGGCCGCTCATAACAAAGGAATGAGCGGCCTTTTGGTTAGTAGATCATGTTTGCCGTGTCGTCTTGCGAGCTTCCTTCGTATTTGTCGTAATGCTCTTGTATACGTTTTGGGACTCTGTCCATGTCTACAGTCCGCCTGCCAAGATGATCCCCAACCCAAGCGCCACCATTTTCTATGAGACTTCCTATTGCTGAAGCAACAGTGCCGATGGTTGCTAATTCTGGAGCCGCATGTTGTAGGCCTGAAGTACCTAAAGCTCCTACGCTACCCAGTATCAAGGCATCCCCTGCTATGGAAAAGGCTTTCCCCATCTCTTCAGCAAACGGCTTATTCTCCTCCGGAGTGGCTTTACGAGTTGGGATCTCTGGCTCACTTACTGTCATCAATTCTGGGTCAGTCTATTCTGTTCTGATGATCTTTCCCCTGACGATATTCTTTGAACCATCGCCAGTATCCAACCCATTTTGCTTCGCTCGGGCAACTCCTGCCGCTGGGTCTTGGCCTTTGCGCAGGTATTCTTGGTAAGCCACTCCGAATGGCGTCATTGGCGGCAAAGACACTTTATTGGTCTCGTACGGCTCGGCCATGTTGTCTCCGCGTGTGAAAGGTTTGTCTTGTGCGCAGCCTCAAGAGAAAAACTCTGAGGCTTGACTCCAATGTTTTTCACAGTAGACCCCGTCGGATTCACTGCCAAATCTTACTGTTATTCTCTGCTCTCTCCCTCCCTTTCAAGTATGTGCTCCATACGCTCTGCTTCCTCCCGTATATCGCTATACAGTTCCATGAACGCATGCGGATTCGTTTCGCAGGCGTGATCGAGACGCCGGTGGCAAGTTGGAGTGAGGGAGGTGCGGTAGATGCGCAGCATGTCCCATGTGCGCTCGAAGAGCGGGTCATGCGTGATTGGCTCCGCGAAAGTGGGCCATAAACGAGGGGTCTCTCAACAGCAGGCGGGCCACGTCATCGAAGCGGCGAAAGGGTCGCCATTCCATTGCAAACGTCGCCCCCCATATAGGGCTATGTGGGAAGAAACTTGAAAATAGTCAAAAGGATCAATCAAAATAGGGGATTCCAAAGGGGCCCCCCTTTGGCCGCCGGAGGCATCTCTTTACCCGACGAGGGAACACGCATGACCTCGACCTTGCGCCCGGTCACACGCTCCCGCGCTTGCGGTCCACGCCTTCCCGACTTCTACGTTCGCCCCCGTCTCGAAACGAAGAAACCCCGTTCGGTAAACCGGACGGGGCTTCAATTTTGTATACATTTTTGTAGACCAGCTACAAAGTCGTCACCTTCTTCGTTTTTGTCACACCTTCCGCCGCACCCGTTCGCCGCGAGGGCCGTTAATGAACGGACCCGCGAATGGTGACGGTCCACTGCCCGGCCTCGATGGGAATACACACGGCTTCGCCGCCCAGGTTGGCGCACAAAAGCAGCCGGCCATCACCTTCGTCCCAGAACATGTGCTGCGAAAAGAGCACCAGGGCTTCGGCCAGGGAGACGTTCTTGAGGGACTCCCGGTCCATACGCGGGGTGAGCGCAACCTGGGCGGCCTTCTTGAGGTACTCGACGCCTTCGCGGGTCAGGGCCACGTCGTCCTGGTCCAGGGCGTGGATTCGTTCGGGTGTCGTACGCCTTGTGGCGGCCAAGGCGTCTACCAGGGTCGGACTTGCTTCGTTCGTCATGGCGGCCTCCTTTTTCACATCTTTCCACATCACATAGCAATTTTCGGGCCAGACGACGCCTCTTGCAAAGGCCGCGCGCATAAGCCATGAACAGCACGTGGGCAGATCGTTCAGGTTGGTGTGCCGCGAGGCGGAAACTCCCCTCGTCCAGGCGTTGCTGGCGAGCCAAGGATTTCGTTTCGAACCCGAACCGTTTTCCCCCTGGTGCCGGCGACTTACGGACGAGCCCTTTCCGCTTGGCGCCAGTCTCGCCGCCCGCTTCGGCCTCATCTACATTCAGGACCGCTCCTCCATGCTGCCCCCCCTGGCCTTGGCCCCGGAACCCGGAGCGGCCGTGCTCGACATGTGCGCCAGTCCCGGCGGGAAAACCTCGTTTCTGGCCCAACTCGCCGGCCCCACAGGCTTTGTGCTGGGCAACGAGCCCGGACAGGACCGCCTGGCCACCCTGCGCCAGAACCTGACCCGCATGAACCTGGCCCAGGCGGCCACGTGCGCCTATCCCGGGCAGGATTTGCCCGCCGGACAGGCGCGCTGGACGCGCATTCTGCTCGATCCGCCGTGCAGCGGCTGGGGCACGGCGGAAAAAAATCCCAAGGTGCTCACGCTCTGGCGCGAGGAAAAAACCGCCCCCCTCACCGCCCTGCAACGCCTGCTGCTGGCCAAGGCCGCCGACCTGCTGGCCCCGGGCGGCAGGATTCTCTACTCCACCTGCACCACCAACACGGCCGAAAACGAAGAACAGGTCGCGTTCGCGGTGAACGAACTGGGCCTTGAGTTGCGCCCCCTGCCCCGATTCGCCGGGTTTTGTTTTCACGAGCCGGCGCTGGCCCAGGCCGAGGGATCGCTGCGCGTGGACCAGGAAGGCTCCCAGGCGCAGGGGTTCTATCTGGCGCTTTTGGTCAAGTCGGGAGAAGAAGCGGAAGACGCCTCAGGCGGCCGGGGGCGAAACTCGCCCCCGGCCCCCCGCGATTTGGGGGGCGACGGTTTGCCGGGGCGGTCTTCGGGGAAGCGGGGAAGCAGGCGGGGGGAAAAGAAGGGAGAAGACGAGTGGGCGGAAGTCCCATGCGACGAGGGATTCGCCTGGGACGCCTTGCCGCCGGGGCGAATCCAGACGCGCGGCGACGTGGCGTATTTCGTGTCGGACCGGGCGCGCGGGCTTTTGCCTCCAAAAATGCTGGGCTGGCGGTTGGGACGAATGAAAGGCGGACGGTTCCGCCCCTGGGGACGGGCCAGGATTCTGGTCGATCCGAAGGCTGCGCGCCTGGATCTGGACGATCCGGCTCCCCTGGCGGCCCTGCTCTCCGGCCAAAGTCTGGACGCGCCCACCCGGTCCGGGGTGTTGGGACTGAGTTTTCGCGGCTTGCCCCTGGGATTTCTGACCGTAAAAAACGGACGGGCCCTCTGGTCCGACCGATGAGCAAGGACAATCTATGATCGGAGTGTATCGGCGGCTCGGCCGCCTGTTCGACGCGGTAAGCGGACGCACGGTGATCCTGCCCCTGGACCACGGCCTGAGCGAGGGCATGTTGTCCGGCCTGGAGGCCGTGGGCAAGCTCATGGAGTTGGCCCGCGAACGCAACGTGCAGGCCGTTGTGCTCAACAAGGGGCCGGCCAGGGCGCATGGGGCCAGCCTGCCCTTGGAAGCCAGCCTCATCGTGCAGCTTTCCGGCGGCACCAAGCACGCCCTGCCCCCCTACGGCCGGGGCGTGGTCTGCTCGGTGGGCGAGGCACTGCGCCTGGGAGCGGACCTGGTGAGCCTGCAAATCAACATCGGCAACGATCTGGAAGACCGCATGCTGGGCGACTTCGGGGCCATGGCCGACGAGGCCCATCAGCTTGGCTTGCCGGTGCTGGCCATCATCGCCCCGCGCGGGGGACACATCGTCAACGAGTACGACCCCAGCCTTATCGCCCATTGCATCCGCCTGGGCTCGGAGCTGGGAGCCGACGTCACCGGCGTGCCCTACTCCGGGGACGCGGACAGCTTCGCCGCCGCCATTTCCGGGTCCGACGCCCCGGTGGTGGTGACCGGGGGAGCGGGCAAGGGGGATTTCGCGGGTTTTCTCAAATCCATGGAAGAAGCCCTCGGCTGCGGGGCCGCCGGGCTGTGCGTGGGCCGCAACATTTTTCAAACCCCGGACCCCGGCAAGGCCCTGGACCAGATCGTAAGCCTGGTCCACGACACGGCCGAAACCCGGGACGCGGGCGCCAAGCCCCGGGCGGGCGAACCGGGACAAGGCGCCCAGGCCTGAACCGGACGACCGAAAGCCCGAAAGCGCCCATGGAGCCCAGACAATGACAGCGCCTTTTCGTGGGCGTGCCGCTTGCGTCCGATCTTGTCCGGGCGCTGGACGATCTGACCCGCGTCCTGCGCCCCCTGGCCCCGGCTCCGTGCGCCTGGACCAGACCGGGCTCCTGGCACATCACGCTCAAGTTTTTGGGCGACACCCCGGCCGAGCGCGTCGCGGACATCGAAAGCGCCTTGGCCGGGGTGCGCTTTGTTCCCTTTGTCTTGCGCCCTGGACCGGCCCTGACCTTTCCCCCCGGCAAAAGACCCCGCGTGCTCACCCTGGCCCTGGCCCAAGGCGGAGCCGAATGCGCGTCCCTGGCCCGATCGGTGGACACCGCCCTGACGGGGATCGGATTTTCGTCGGAAACGCGCCCTTTCACCCCGCATCTCACTTTGGCCAGGGTCAAAGCCAACCGACGCGACACGGAGCGGCCTGCGCCCGGCTCCGCACGCGCCGGGGGGTGGCCGCCCCTCCTGGCCAAAGCCGGCGCGCAGGGCTTGCCCGCGGCGGTCGCGGATCGCTTCGTGCTGTGGCGGTCGTTTCTGGCCGGCGACCCGAACATCGCCCTGTGCGGCTTGAGCGGCCCGGAGCACTTGCCCCTGCGAGTCTTCGCGGCCGATACGGCAAACGAATCCCCTCCCGCCTGAGTCCCGGACCCGCCGCCCGGCCCTCCGGCGTTCACGGGCGCGCCCGGTGCCATCCGACGCCCTGGCTGCCCCTGCGCCGCCGGGCTCGCGTCGCGTTGCCCAAGCGGTCGACGCGGCGGCGCGCCACGCGAAACGCATGAGCGCGGACAACGGTTCGAACGGAAAAAATCGGAAAGGAATGAACCACGAAAGGCGAAACGCCTGACCCGGCCGCGCGAGCGCAAAAAAGCCGAAACGACCGGGGAAAAGGATCGGGAAGACAGGCAGGACGGCCCCGGAAGGACGCCGGCGTGGGCGTCCTTCCGGCAAAGGCTACAGGTAGTCGCCCCGGTTGAACTTGATCTTTTCCGTGGTGGCCAGCACGTCGAGTTCATTGACCAGCGAGGACAACTGGGTGTTCTGTTCCGCCAGATCGGGGTTGTCGCTCTTGAGCTTCTCCACCCCGCTCTGAATGCTCTCCAAGGTGCCGTAGGCCTGGCGCAGGTTCGTCTGCCCGCCAGCGGCCAGTTGACCGGCATAATTTTCCCATTGGCCGAGCATGTTGTCGACTGTATCCATGACCGCCTGATCCGTGCTGCTGGTTTCAGAGACCGACGTGGCCGCCTGCACGGCCATGGCCTGGGCCAGTCCCGCCACTCCGGCGCTGGGAGCCGACTGTGTCGTCTGGCTCGTGGCCTGGGAGCTCGACACCTCCTGAGCCAGAATTTCCGCGAAATTCTGCGTGGAAGCGCTCTGCGAGGACGCAACCTGCCTGGTCTGCGTGACCTGTGTGACAGGGGTCGTCTGGTCCGGTAGGATCTTCATGTGCCTGACTCCTCGCCCTGACGTTTGTCCTGTGTAAGCAAAGGGCTTGCCAACCTTACAGAGTTCTTACAACATGCTGAAATAAAACAACTCTTGAAAAATGCCCCCCGGAAGCTTTTTCCGGCCTGCGATTTTGCTCGGTTCTAGTACACGCGAAATTTCTTGTCTATTCTCGTTTCCATTGGCTAAAAGAAGCTCTGGCAGCAACTTATCCGTGGAGGAATACCATGGCCCAATTCAAGAAGATCATCTGCGCGGTGGATTTTTCCGAGCATAGCGCCAAGGTCGCCGACTACGCCAAGAGCCTGGCCGAATGCACCGGCGGCAACGTGCTGTGCGTGTACGTGGCCCCTTCGCTTTCCCAGTATGTGGGCTTTCATGTGCCTCCGAGCTCCATCGAGTCCTTTGTGGGCGAGATCGTGTCCGGAGCGGACAAGACCATGGCCCAGTTCATGACCGCCAATTTTTCCGGTATCGACGCCGTGGGCAAGGTGCTTGTGGGCTACCCCGCCGAAGAGCTGCTCAACCTGTGCGACGAGGAAAAGGCCGACATCCTGATCATGGGCACCCACGGCCGCAAGGGCATCGACCGCCTGCTGTTCGGCTCCGTGGCCGAACGGGTGGTGAAGAGCGCCCGGTGCCCCGTGCTGACCATCCGGCCGGAAAGCGAACCCGAACAGGAATAATTTCGAGATGAATCCCAAGGATACCTTGAGGCCCGAGGTTCTGGCGTTTTCGCCCTACACCCCGGGCCTTTCCATCGACGAGATCAAGGCCCGCTACGGCCTTCAGTCCGTCATCAAGCTGGCCAGCAACGAAAATCCCCTGGGGGCCTCGCCCCTGGTGACGCGCGTGCTGACCCGGCGGGCCGACAGCGTGTTCCGCTACCCCCAATCGGGCAACCCCCGCTTGGTGGAGGCCATCGCCCGCGTCCACGGACTGGACCCGGCCCAGGTGGCCCCGGGCAACGGCTCGGACGAGATTATCGACCTGCTGCTGCGTGTCAAGGCCCGTCCCGGCGTGGACAACGTGGTGGCCTTCGACCCCTGCTTCAGCATTTACAAACTCCAGGCCAGGCTGTGCGGCGTGGAAATGCGTCAGGTCAAACTGGGGCCGGACTTCAGCTTTCCCTTCGAAAAGCTCTTGACCCTGTGCGACGACCACACCGCCCTGGTTTTCGTCACCAACCCGGACAACCCTTCCGGAAACGCCGTCAAGGCCGCCGAACTGGCCTTTCTGGCCAAGGCCCTGCCCAAGCGGGCCATGCTCGTGGTGGACGAAGCCTACGTGGATTTCAGCGACGACGAGCAGGAATACTCGATCATGAGCCGCCTGGACTCGCTGGACAACGTGGTGGTGCTGCGCACCTTCTCCAAGCTCTACGGTCTGGCCGGGCTGCGCCTGGGCTTCGGAGCCATGCCCGCCTGGCTGGCCGACCTGGTCATGCGGGTGCGCCTGCCGTTTAGCGTCAACCTGCTGGCCGAAGCCGCCGGGCTTGCCGCCCTGGAAGACCTGCACTTTCTCCAGGCCACCCGGGAGACCGTGCGCCAAGGCCGGGCCTGGCTGACCGAACGCCTGACCCAACTCGGCTGCACGGTGGCCCCGTCCCAGGCCAACTTCCTGCTCTTCACGCCCCCGGCCAAGGCCAAGGATGTCTTCGAGCGCCTGCTTGAACGCGGCATCATCATTCGCCCCCTGGCCAGCTACGGATTGCCCGACAGCCTGCGGGTGAGCATGGGCAGCCAGCCCGAAAACGAAGCCTTTATCGCGGCCCTGACCGAAATCCTCGCCGTCGCCAGGGAAACCGTCCATGGCTGACACGCGGCGCATCGTCACGCTGGACGGACCGGCCGGGGTGGGCAAGACCACCCTGGCCCGCATGCTGGCCCAGGCCCTGGGCCTGGCCTACCTGGATACCGGGGCCATGTTCCGGGCCACGGCCCTGGCTTTGGGCGAGGGGTCGTGGGACCGGACCAGACCGGAATTGGAAGCCGGACTCGCTCCCCTGCGCTTCGCCCTGAGCGGAACGGGCGAAAACTCCACCCTGCTCCTCAACGGCCGCCCCGTGGGCCCGGAAGTGCGCGAACCGGGCGTTGGCACCTGGGCTTCCAAGGTGGCCGCCCGGCCCGAAGTGCGCGAGTTCCAGAAAAAGGCCCAACGCGCCATCGGCCAGGACACCTCCCTGGTGGTGGAAGGCCGGGACATGGGCACGGTGGTGTTTCCCGAGGCGTACCGGAAATTCTTCCTCGACGCCGACCCCATGGTGCGCGCCGAACGCCGCGCCCTGCAACTACGCCAGGCCGGACAGCCGGCGGACCTTCAGGCCATAGCCCAGGCCATCCGCCAGCGCGACCACCAGGACCGCACCCGGGCCATCGCCCCCCTGGAGCCCGCCCCGGACGCCATCGAGGTGGACACCTCGCACATGACCCTCGAACAGGTCTTCGACACCCTGCTCAGCCACGTGCGCCCCTGACGCGGCGCCGCGAGGCTCTTTTTCCGAACATACGCCCCCATCACGACGCTGTCCGCGAAACACGCTCGCCGTGCTTCGCGGACGCGTTTGGAGCGCCCCATGCCCGGCCAGGCGTTCGAGGGATGTGCGTCGTCTCGGGGCTTGCAACAAACCGCAAGGCGGCCGCTCACGTCGCGAAGCCGACGGAAAGTCCGGGGGGCACGCCCCCTAACAACCTGTTGAAAACAGGCCTTGCTGGCTGCGTTGCTGCAAAAAACAAGCACCCCCTCAACGGATGCCAACTCCGCCTCAGGCTTGACTTTTTTGCGCGCCCTGCCAGCACGTTTTTTGAACAGGCTGCAAGAATCGACTGTTTGGGCGGGCTGCGAACCGCCAGAGACTTCCCAAACTCCCCTTTTCGCGAGCTGCTCGCAGCGTGTTCCAAAACGCCGCCCTAGAGCCCGAACAACTCGAAGAACCGCCCCAGCATGGCGTTGACCTGGTCGGGCACCTCGAGCGTGAGGAAATGGCCGGACCCCACCACCTGGCCGTAGCTCACGTGCGGGTGCAGGCGGGAAAGATCCTCCACCTGGGACCGACCGTTGGACGACGCCACGTAGAGAAACGGGGAGCGAAGCGCCGACAAGGCGGCCTGGCCGTCGCCCAGTCGCCACTGTTCGAACAGGCTCACGGTCACGTGGCGGGGGGTTTCCAGCATGCGTTCGAGGATGGCCTGCCGCCGGCCCGGATCGTCGGTGGGAAGAAACGCGCTCTCGAAATTGCGCAAAAAGTACGAGCGGGAGTTTTCCGAACGCAAGCCTTCGAGCAGGGCGGTCAGACGTCCGTGGCGCCCGGGGGGACTCACCACGGTGGTGTCCAGACAGGCCACCGCCGCGGTCAGGCGGGGATGGCGGCGGGAAAACTCCAGGGCCACCACGCCGCCCATGCTGTGCCCCACCACCGCCACGGGCGGCAACCCCAAGCCCAGGCAGACCCCGGCCAAATCGTCGGCCAGGCGGGCGAAACTGTAGTCGCCCTCGGGCTTGTCGCTTTTCCCGTGGCCGCGCAGGTCCGGGGCCACCACCTGATGGGTGCGGGCGAAATATTCGATCTGCGGAGCCAGAAACGTGTGGTCGCAGCTATTGCCGTGCACAAAGAGCACGGCCTTTTCTCCCTGTCCGCCACACAGCACGTTCAGGGCGCAGCCGTCGTCTGTAAGAAACGTCTCGTGTCGCATGGGCTGGCTGTAGCCCGCTCGGGCCTCGGCGGCAAGGGGCGTCCGGGCGTGCGGGACGCGAATTTTCCGCGGGATCAGGCGTCGCCGCGCCCGAAAGGATGGTCCGGCGGCGTTTCGACCGGCAGGCGGGAAAACCGCATCCCCTCCAACCGGACGCCAAGGCGCTTGGCCAAGCCCCGTCCGCCCCAGGCCATGACCAGATCGTGATTCCAGGAGAGCAACGGTCCGCCGAAGGCGTCCAGAAAGCGCAGCCAGAGCGGGTCCAGGCGCACCAGCCACGCGTAGCGCACCACCGTGACCCCGGCCTCGCGGGTAAAACGCCACTGCCCCGTGCCGTTCAGGTCGCCCAACGCCCTGCCCGCCGCCAGCTTCCGGGGTTCGATGGCCGTGGTGCGCATGATGAAGCCCAGCCGGTAGGGAAGAAGTCCCCGCCAGGTGAAGCGGCGCACCGCCCCCACCCCGAGGGCGTCGCCGGGCTCCAGGGTCTCGACACCGAGCAGCCCCGGCCACCAGAGGGGCCAGTCGGAAGGATCGGCCAGGGCTTCCCAGACAACGTCCAACCCGGCGGCGAGGCGCCATTCCGTCAGCGCACGCATGAAGATTCCTGAAGCGCCGCGTCATGGGCGCCCCCACGGCCCCCGCCCGCACCGATCGCGCCCGGCCAGGCGCGCTTTCCGCCGCAAAGGCCTACAGCCCCCGGGCCGGGCCGGACGCATCCCTCCCGGGTGGGCAGAGAATGCCGCCCTACCCCGCGAAAAGTATGACGTTTTTTCGCATAGCCACACAACATGGCGAATCCATGGGATATTTTCTTATTGCACAAAAAACAAAAACGGCTAGGAATGGAATCAATGTTGAAGAAGGTCTTCGGCAGGTGGCGACACTCCAACGGAGGGTAGCTCCCGTTAACTCCCTTCCCCATACCGGGCGACTGAGCGCCCCTCACGGGTTTGTCCCAACGCATTGCGGCCATGGCGTTTTTCCGCCAGGCCCGGCCGGTCATCCGGCACGGCGCGACGGGACAAGCCCTTTTTTTTCGCCCAGGCCCTGCATGCGCAGATAGAGTTCGCGGCTGATCCAGGCATCCGTGGCCGCGTAGTTGACCTGGGCGGCGGAAAGGCATTTGGCCTCCCAATTGGTGAGTCTGGCCTTTTTCGAGACGCGTAGCTCCAAAAGCGAAGCCGCCAGGTTGCGAAGACCGGTCACGGGCCAGCCGAATTTCTTGGCCCATTCCCCCACGTCCACGAATCCCCCCGGCTCGATGGGTCCGATTTTCCTGAGTCCCAGAACGTCGTCGCGCACGGCCACGCCGGCTTTCACCACGCCGTGGTCGGCCAGGACCACGGCGAGTCGCTCCCAGGCCGCGAACGCCCCGGAACGCAGGAGAACCACCACCCCTTCGCCGGCCAACTGCACCAGCGAAGGCGTAAAGCGCACGCCCTTCTTGAACGTGGGCCGGGTTTCCGTGTCGAAACCGAGCACGCATTCGCCTTGCAGGGCTTCCAGGGCTTTCAGTCCTTCTTCCAGGGTTTCGGCCACGAAAATCTCGCCCTCGTAGCGGGCCTGAGGCAGGGCGGCCAATTCTTCCGGCGTGAAAAGCCGTGGCGCTTCGAGCTTCGTATCCATGGTTAGCGTTCCGCCTTTACGGGCTGCGGGGGCGGCTTCTCGGTGAAGTAGCGCTCCACGAATTCGTCTATGACCAGGTTGGGTTTTTCGGCTTCAATGATCGCCTTGTCGAACTCCCGTTCGCTCACCGCGTCCGTGGGGTAGGGCCACGTGTAGAGCACGCGGCTGAAGTGCTCGGAAAGAAAGGGAATCATCTCATGAGCGAAGGAGTCGCGGATGACCACGGCCCTGGGCAGGGTGCGGTCCGCGTTTTCATAGACCGCCAGGGGCTGAAACTGATTGGGAAGAGCGAGCGTGCCTTCCACTTCCTTGGCCTTGCGCTGAAACTTGGGCGTGAAGACCATGCGTTTTTCCTGAAACAAGTCGCCCAAGGCGATCATGTAGGAAAGTCCGCCCAAAAGCCCCGGCTCCTCGCTTATGGTGAAGTCGTCCAGGTGCCTGGGCTGCATGCGGGGGAAACGCGGAAGCAGGTGGCGCGCCACCTCCTGGTAGGCCCGAAACGCGCCGAAAGGAGTCCAGTGGGTGTCGGTCCTGTAATAGGTGAGCATCTCGGTGCGCGCCTTGAACATGGCCGGGCGCAAGTCCAACACGTCGATGCCGGCGGCGCGCAGGGCCGCGATCATCTGGTCGTATTTGGACCATTCCCGCACCCGCCTGAACCGGTGGGGAAGATGTTCGGGATAGACCGTGACCTTGTTCGGGGCCACCACCACCAGGTAGGCGATTCCCCGGGCGGCCAGCCAGTCCCGGCGCTCGCGAAAAAGGCGGCACCAGTGCGCCAGGTCTTCCTTGGTCAGGGGATCGATGCTGCGGTAGTCGTTGATGACGTTGAGATTGGGGTTTTCCTGGGACAGATAGAGCCACTGGTCGTTCGCGGCGAACACCACGTCGAACGGCGTGGACGACTTGAGCAGCAGGACGTCGAGCACCGCCTGCCAGCGCACCAGCACCTTGCGCAGGGCGAAATTTTTTTCCAGCCAGTTTCTTCTGAGCTTGTAGATGATCTGGGAAATGACCGCGAAATCGGGCTGGAAGGAGGGCATGGTGGCCGGCTCGGAGTCCTGCAGAGGGACGTCCGGCGAATATTTGAGCATGTGGGCCACCCCCGGCACACAGATCGCGACCATAAAGACCGCGATGGTCAACGCGGCTACCGCCGTGCGCAACCGGAACCCTGACGACCTGACCATTCCCGCCTAGAACTGAAAATAGATGAAGGGGTTGTGCGTGCCGCTGGCCAACGACATGCAAGAGAGCAACAAGATGGCGGGCGTGAGCACCAGGCCCACAACGGCGTCCAGGCCCGCACCGTAAAAGGCCTGCCCGGTCTCGCGCAGGCGCTTTTCCCGCCAGGAGGCCAGCCAGGGAATGATGGGCATGGAGCCGATGATCCCGATGGCCAGCACCAGCGACACCTTGGGATTGATGAACAGTCCGACGTGCCATTCCAGCCCGCTGGCCGAGGTGAATCCCGCCATGGACTTGAGGAACTCCTTGGCCTGGTGAATGTTTTCCGACCGGAAGAACACCCAGCCCACAATGGCCACCAGCACGGCGTAGAGGTGGGACACCGGCCGCCACGCCCGGTCCATCAGACGTCCGAAGCCCGTGCGTTCGAGCCCCAAGAAGAAGCCGTGATACAGGCCCCAGACGATGAAGGTCCAGCTCGCGCCGTGCCACAGGCCGCACAGAAAAAAGACCAGCACCAGGTTGAAGGTGGTGCGGGCGTGCGAGCACCGGTTGCCGCCCAGGGGAATGTAGAGATAGTCCCGGTACCAAGTGGAGAGCGAAATGTGCCAGCGCCGCCAGAATTCGCGTATCGACCTGGAAATGTAGGGATAGTTGAAGTTCTCCATAAACTTGAAGCCGAACATGTGGGCCAGGCCTATGGCCATGTCGGAATAGCCGGAGAAGTCGAAATAGATCTGCAGGGTGTAGCAGATGGCCCCCAGCCAGGCCACGGGCGTGGTGAGCTGGTCGTGGGGGATGGCGAAAATCTTGTCCGCCGGCAAGGCCAGCACGTTGGCCACGAGCACTTTCTTGCCCAGTCCGGTCACGAACCGGTTGATTCCGCTGGCGAAGCGTTCAGGGGTGACGGCGCGGGCGGTGAGTTGGGCGGCTATATCCTTGTAGCGGATGATGGGACCGGCCACCAACTGGGGAAACAGGGCGATGTAGAGCGAAAGCGTGGGCAGGCTGCGATTGGGCGGGGTCTGCTTTCGATAGATGTCCATCAGGTAGGAAATGCAGTGGAACGTGAAAAACGACACGCCGATGGGCAGGTGCACCCGGCCGATGTCGATGTGGGGCAGACCGAGCGGGGAGGCCAGGTAGAGATTGATATTGTCCACGAGAAAGTTCGTGTACTTGAACACCACCAGCAGCGCGACGTTGAACGTGATGGACAGCCCGACCTGCACCTTGGCGTTGCTGTGTTCATGGGCCCTGAAAACCCAGAGCCCGAAGATGTAGTTGGCCAGGATGGAGACGATCATCACCAGCGTGTACGCGCCCTCGCCCCAGGCGTAAAAAATGAGACTGGCGGCCAACAGCACGACATTGCGCATCACCAGATTTCTGGCCACCACGAAGTACAGGGCCAAAACCAAGGGAAGGAAATAGAAAAGGAACGAAGCTGAGCTGAAAACCATGGTGTCGTGCGGAGCCTTGCTGGTCGATTATTGGGAAACGCCCGGCTGGGTGCGCGTCAGTTACCCGATGCCGGCCCTTTTGACAACACCCGCCCCGGCGCACTACGTGAACGGCCGGAGAAGCCCGTGACCCACCCCCTTCGCATCGCCCTGATCCTGCCCCGAGGCCCCCTGCACCGCTGGCGCGCCGACCTGGCGGCCGATCTGTCCGCTCGCGGCCATGACCTCGCCCTGTTCGCCCCGACCCAGACCGACGCCCCCGAGGCCGAGCTGCCCCGGCCCGCCATGGCGCTCTACGCCCCGCAGGCCCTCTTGCGCCCCGCAAGCCGCAACCCCCTGGCCAAGATTCGGCCGGCCAAGGCCCCGCCCGCGACGCTCCGACATCCCCTGGAGCACGCCGCCCGCGCACGGTTCGACCTCATCGTCTGGGCCGGCCACGGCGCCCCCTTCGCCGATCCGATCCGGCAATTGTGCGACGCCGCGCCCCTGGGCATGCTGGTCCTGGAGCCGCCGGTCTTCACGGGCTTCTTTCCCGGCCATGTGGCGGGTCGCCTGCTCTGGAAACGCGGCCAGGCTCCCGCCCGTCTGGCCCTGGAAACCGTCACCTGCCTGCCTGGACCGTTTTTGGGCTCCTGCGTGCGGGAGCACTTCGCCAAGGCCTGCCGCCTGCCCGGACGCGCCCTGGAACGCATCCGGCTCGAAGGGGAAGCCTACTGGGACGCCTGTCCCCCCGCGCCTTGCGCCGGGCGATCGGGGAGCGCGCCGGGGCCAGCGGCCTCCACGCCGTTTTCCGGCCTTGGACTGTGGGCCAACGCCCTGGCGGCCCTGGCGGTCCAGACGCTTCGCCGGGCCTGGCAGGATTTGGCCTGCCGGCGGCAGTGGTTTCTGGCCGAACGCCAATGCGTCCCCGGACCCGACGCCCCGGATTTCGCTTCCCGCCCCTTTGTCCCGGTGCCCCTGCCCGCGAAGGTAGGCCAAGCCGATCCCTTCGTTTTCGTTCACGAGGGACGCACCTGGTGCTTTCTCGAGGAAATCCCCCCGAACGGACGCGGAGTCATCGCCGTGCGCGAACGCCTCGGCGACGGCAGCTGGTCCCCCGCGCGCAGGGTGCTCGAAGAGCCCTTTCACCTCTCCTATCCCTTCGTCTTCACCCACCAGGGCCAAACGTACATGATCCCCGAGACCGGACAGGCCGGCCGTGTCGGCCTCTACCGGGCCACGGACTTTCCCGGCGGCTGGGTGCTGGAACGCGAACTGCTCTCCGGGGTCACGGCCGTGGACGCCACCCTGGTGGAACACGACAATCGTTGGTGGATGTTCGTCAACCTGCGCCCACCCGGAGGCTCCAGTTGGGACGAGCTGCATCTCTACAGCGCTGCCGACCCCCTGGGCCCCTACACGCCGCACCCGCACAATCCCGTGGTCTCGGACGTACGCCGGGCCAGGCCGGCCGGGCGCGTTTTTCGCCACGCGGGCCGGCTCTACCGACCGGGGCAGGACTGCTCCGGCTGGTACGGCCGGGGACTGGCCCTCATGGAGATCACCCGCCTGGACGCCCACGGCTACGCCGAACGCCCGGCCGCCCGTCTGGACGCCGGACTGATACCGGAAAGCTTCTGTCTGCACACCTACCAGGCCGGCCCCGGCTTCGAGCTGGTGGACGGCCAACGCTTTCGGCCCGTGTGGAAGAGGAAAAACAGTCGCCAGAAAACGGTCGGAGGGTCCCCCCCCGAGTGAACGAGGACGCCCCCCTCTCTCCTGTCCCGAGAAACGCGCTCCAATCGCCACGGTCACGCCGAACGCCGTGCCCAAATGGACGTTTTTTGGAGGGGGGGGCCAGGGAGCGACCGTTTGTTCACAAAAGGCGCTCTCCCGATCTTTCTTTTTTTCCTTCCCTCGTCTTCACATGCCCTAGGAACCATCTCCCACGATGCCGTTCTTTCCGAGAAGAATCTGTCGCGAGAGCTTGTCCGGGGCATAGGTCGTGGTTTTCCACCACAGCCAGCCCGAGGTGTTGGCTTCGACCGGCACTTCGTAGACCCGGGCGCACGAGGCCAGGTCCAATCCGAAATAGGCGCAGGCCACGCCAAGGAAGCGGGTTTTTTCGTTGCGATCAAAGACCAGGGTTTCGTTTCGCCCGGGTCTCACGGTCACGCGCTTGCCCGACACGACGCCTTCGTCCGGTCCCCGGCCTTCGGCCAGGGCGGCCATCCCCTGGGCGGTGGCGGCCATGCGGCGGAAGCCCTCGGCGTCTTCAAGCTGGTAGACCCAGACATCCAGGGCATGGGAGACGCCCTGGTATTCGTTGAGAAACGGGTCGGATACGAAGGTGATTTCCAAGGCCTTGGCCGCGAAATTCCAGTTCACGCCCGGTTCGGCCTTGACCGGCGGGGCTTGTTTTTTTTCGGCCTGTCCGCCGCATCCCGCAGAGAGCAGCGCGGTGAGCAGCGCCGCGATAAGTCCTGTGCGCACCATGGTGGTCCTCCTGGGCGGACGCGGGGGCGCGTCCTGTTGTTTGGCTCATTGTGCGCCGGGACGCAAAAGTCAAGACGCGCGCGCAAGCTCGCGTCCGGGCGGGTCCTCCCGCCACGCCTTGACCGGGCCGGACGTTGGTTTATAGCTGAAGCACAGGCCCCACCCCCAACCCCGCAAGGACCCACGCCATGCCCGACTCCGGCGGTTTCATTCCCGTCAACACCCCCCTGCTCGACGGCAACGAGGCCCGCTACCTGGCCGAGTGCGTGGAAACGGGCTGGATTTCTTCCGAAGGCCCCTTCGTGGCCCGGTTCGAACAGGCCATGGCCGCGCGCCTGGGCCGCGCCCACGGCGTGGCCGTGACCAACGGCACCGCCGCCCTGGAAGCCGCCGTGGCCGCCCTGGAACTGGGACCCGGCGACGAGGTGATCCTGCCCGCGTTCACCATCATCTCATGCGCCGCGGCCGTGGTGCGGGCCGGGGCCACGCCGGTGCTGGTGGATTCCGATCCCCAGACATGGAACATGGACGTTTCCCGGTTGGCCGACACGATCACCGCGCGCACCAGGGCCATCATGCCCGTGCATCTCTACGGCCTGCCCGTGGACATGGCCCCGGTGCTCGACCTGGCCGAGCGCCACGGCCTGGCCGTGATCGAGGACGCGGCGGAAGCCATCGGCCAGACCTGGCGGGACAGGCCCTGCGGGGGCATGGGGACGCTCGGGGCCTTGAGCTTCTATCCCAACAAGCACGTCACCACGGGCGAGGGCGGCATGGTGGTGACCGACGACGCCCGCCTGGCCGAGCGTCTGCGCTCACTGCGCAACCTCTGCTTTCAGCCGGGAAGGCGTTTCGTGCACGAAGAGTTGGGCTGGAACCTGCGCATGACCAACCTGCAGGCCGCCTTGGGCCTGGCCCAATTGGAGCGGTTGGACGAATTTCTCCTGCGCAAGCGGCGCATGGGCGCGCGTTATACCGAATTGCTGACCGGACTGCCCGGAGTGACCCTGCCGCTCCAGCGCACGCCGGACGCCGAAAACCTCTACTGGATCTTCGGCCTGGTGCTCGACGACGAGCTGGAGCTGACCGCCGAGGAGGTTTCGCGCCGTTTGGCCGAAAAGGGCGTGGGCACGCGTCCCTTTTTCTGGCCCATGCACGAACAACCGGTGTTTCGACGCATGGGACTGTTTTCGCAAGACCGCCACCCCCAGGCCGAACGCCTGGCCCGGCGGGGATTCTACCTGCCCAGCGGCCTGGCCCTTACCGAGGAACAGATCGAGCGCACGGCCGAGGCCGTCAGGAGCGTGCTCGCATGAGCGTCTTCCAAGAATATTCCCGGTATTACGACCTGCTCTATCAGGGCAAGGACTACGCGGGCGAAGCCCGCTACGTGCATGGGCTTCTCCGCTCCCTGAGTCCAGGCGCGACAACGCTTCTCGAACTGGGCTGCGGCACCGGCGGCCATGCCTTGCCCCTGTCCGGGCTGGGCTGGCGGGTGACCGGAGTGGACCTGTCGGACGAAAGCCTGCGGGCGGCCCGGGACAAGCAGTCCGCCTGCCCGGAGGCCTGGGCCGGGGTGCGTCTGGTGCGGGGCGACATCCGCGAGGCGCGCCTGGGCCAACGTTTCGACGCGGCCGCCGCGCTCTTTCACGTCCTGTGCTACCAGACCACGGCCGACGACCTAGCCCGCACCCTGACCACGGTGCGCGAGCATCTCGCGCCGGGCGGGGTGTTTCTCTTCGACTTCTGGCACGGGCCGGGCGTGCTTTCGGATCCGCCCAAGGTGGCGGTGCGCCACTTGGAAAACGACCGCCTTCGCCTCACCCGGCTGGCCGAACCCACGGTGCGCGCCGAGCGCAACGTTGTGGACGTGCGCTATACCCTTTTCGACCAGGACAAGGCCACGGGCGCCATCCGGCGTCTGGAGGAAACGCACGCCATGCGCTACTTTTTCGAATTGGAATTGCGCGAGCTGCTCGCCCGCTTCGGCTTTCGCCCCGCGTTCTGCCTGCGCTGGATGACGGACCAGCGCCCGGAGCGCGACACCTGGTTCGCGGTCATGGGCGCGGTCCTGGAGAAATGAGCCGGCCGGGACAAAGGCCCAGGGCCGCCCCCCGGGCCGGGAAAATCAGTTCCCCAGCTCCGTCCACATGGTGAAGAGGCGGTCGCCAGGACGCATCCGCTGACGCACGCGCGGAACCATCGTGGCCCGGTGGTAGCGGTACATGGCGCATACCACCCAAAGCACCGGCCCCTTGGGGGCGTGGTCTTCCAAGGGCGTCACGGCAAGTCCCCCCACCAGCGAGCCCCAGCGGCTCGGAGAGTCGTCGGCCAGGCTCTGGCGGCAGGCGTCTGGAACATCGCGGCCCCAGCGTTCGGCCAGGACCCCGTGCACGGCCAGGAACACGTTGCTCGCCCCGTAGAAACGGATCTCTCCCCCCTGCTCCACCCATTTTCGCCACTGTTCCTGGCTTTTTTCCACCCCGTCCAAAAAACGGCGAACCAGGCCGGCGCGCAAGGCCCCCCGGTCAGGCCACCGCTCCATTGCGTCGCCCGGCGAAACTTCTCCCGGCCCCAGGCGGCGAAACAGGGCCGACATCTGATAGGTCAAATCCACAGCCTCCAGGACCAGACCCGCGCGCGCCCCCAGCCGGGCCAGGGACCTTTCGGACCAGAAGCCCACATGCTCCACCACGAAGGGATCCACGCCTTCGTCCAGATCGTTTTCCAGAAGGGGCAACTCATAGAAAAGCCTCCCCCCCGGCCGCAGAAACCCGGCCAGATGAGCGGTGAAGTCCACGGGATCGGCCACGTGCTCGACCACCTGACGGGCGATCACCAGGTCGAACGTGGGAGAGAACCTGAGTTCGCGCACGTCGTGAAAAAGCGTGGGCACGCCCACCAGGGCCAGCGGGGAGCTTTCCACGCCAAGCAGGTGAACACCCGCGTGGCGCTGACGCAAAAAAGCCAGAAAATCCCCCCTGTTGGACCCGACTTCCAACACATTTTCCATCTCGGGCCAGGGGCAATGCGCGTCCAGAAACCGTTCGGCCGCGCGGGTGCGCTCGTCCACCAGGGGAAAGCCGTGCAGGTCGTTGTCCAGCAACGTATAGGAACGGTACGCCGGAGCCAGCCAGGACAAAAAGGCCCCCGGGTCGGCGAAGGCGTCCCGGTTGAAGCAGAAGCCGCAGTCCGGGCACAGGGCCAGGGCCAGGGTCACGGTGTCGCCCGCGGGCATGTGGACGCTGCCCGACTGGCCGCCGCGCTCGAACAGGACCCGACTCGGCCCGCCGCACACCGGGCAGGCGATCATTCCCTCCCTCGCGGATCGAACAATTCGCCGTGGGCTTCCAGAAAGCACGAGGCCAACTCCGCCTTGCCGTGGGCCGGCGACCAGGGCCGCCACATCTCGCGCAGGGCCCGGCGCAGGGACAAGGCCTTTTCGGAAGGGACATGCCGGCCTTCCAGCCGATCGAACATCTCGGCCGTGGCGGCCCGGATGTCTTCGGGGGAATTGTCCTCGTAGACCACGCCCAGCAGGTCGCGCTGATTGATGCCGTTTTCCAGAAACCGCCCCAGATCGCCAGCGCCGTAAAATCGTTCGAGAAACCGGGCGAAGGGCAGGCGGCGTCCGGTGGCCGCGTCGCGCACGATCTTGGGAATGTAGAGACTGCTCGAGGGAATGGTACACAGATTGATGGAGTTCACCATGAGCTCGGGCCGGCGAAAAGCGTGGACCACGTGGCACAGTCCGCTGGGCGTGCCCAGCAGGAAGCGGCAGTGGGCCAGGAGGTAGATGTCGAGAAAGGGTTCCCGCCAGGGGGAGTTGGAGTAGTCGAGAAACTTGGGGCTCGGGTGTTCGAGAGGGCCGTTCACCCGCTCGCCCATGCGCACCACGTGGCCGCCACGGGACAAAATCTCGTCCACGGCCGGCAAAAAAGTGGCGATGTCCGAGTTGCGAAACCAGTTGCGGCTTTCCGGCGTCTCGCCGTAATAGGCCCCGTCCCGGGCGTAGACGCATACGAACCAGTCCCGCGGCCCCATGCCGAGCGCCTCGCGCAGGAAGCGCTCTCCCCGCTCCAACTCCTCGGGAGTGAAACGCAGCGAGGGTTCGGCCAGCCCCAGCCCCAGGGCCCCCTCCTCGGGGGTGCGGCAAAAGGCCCGGCCGTTGGTGGAGTGGGTGAACTCCACCAGCCCCTCGAACAGGGCGACGTGGCGACCGAAAAAATCACGGGCGAAATCCGGGCTCAGGGTGTAGCGGCCCTTGTCCCAGTCGTACCCGCAGTAGGGCATGAGCCGGGGAAAGCCTTCGTCGCGAAACACGGGCAACTCGCGGGCCAGCATCTCCACCAGCGCCGGATTGGCCGACTTCCCGGAAAAAAACACCACCGGCTTGCCCGCCCGCTCGACAAACCCCGCCTTGACGATGGGCACGAGCAAGGTGGCGTCAATGCCCAGACCGCCGACGATGTCGTATTCCAGCGTGTCCACCAGCACGCCTTGCGGGCCGAGCAACGCGCGCAAAAGCCCGGCCAGACGGGCGACCACGGCGTCGTCCCTGCCTTTGTCCCGCTCGCGGGCCTGGGCCAGACGGCGGTTCTCCCCGGCCAGGGCCTGGGCCGCCTCGGCCAGGGCCTGGGCCGCCTCCGCGCGCTTGGTGGTCCGCCACAAGGCGGCGAGCACTTCCACCGCCTCCGCGTTCTCCCCGGCCCGAACATGCAGCCCGGCCAGGGTCAGCCCGGCCTCCAAATCGGCGGGATCGCGGGCCAGGCGCTCGGCCAGGGACGCGCGGTCGGGTGCTTCCCCCTCGGGCAGCGTTCGCCGTCCCTGAAAGAATCGCGTGTTTTCGCCCATCAGCGGCTCCTTTCACAGGTCAGACAGACGATGGCGGCGTCGTCCGGCTCGGCCAGGCTTTCGCACAGGCGGCGCACCCAGGCGTAGTAGCGCCGGCGCAGTTCGGGAATTTCCTTCACAGCGTCCTCCAGGCCCAGGTCGCCAAGCACCGGATGGAAGGGGTCCTTCCAGTAGGCCAGGGCCTTGAGCGCGGTCTGACGGCCGTCCAGCACAAAGCGTTTTTCGAGCACGCGCAGTCCGGCCGCCTCGGCCATTTCGATCCACTCGCGCCAGGAACGGTCCACATGGATGGAAAAAGCCTCGCGCACGTGGCGCACGTAGTCGGGATGAAAAATCTCGGCAAACGTCTCGATGTAGCGCCGGGTCTGCAAACTCAGGTAGGCCTTGCCGCCGGGCTTGAGCGCCTTGGCGATGGCGGCCAGGGTCCGGTCGGCCCGGTCCAGGTGCTCCAGGGCGCAGACCGAGACCACACTCTGAAAAAAGTCGTCCGGCAGGGGCATCTCCCCGGTCACATCGGCCCGCAACACCGCCCTGTAGGCCCCGCCGATGAACCCGTTTTCCACGAATCCGGCCAGGGAACGGCGGAAGGCCCCTTCCCGGGGGAACAGATCCACGCCCAGGTCGATCTTGCCCAGAATGCGGCTGGTCCAGAAGGCGTAGCCGCAGCACAGGTCCAGACTGGGGCCGACCAGCGGGGTCTGGTCCGCGTAGTAGGTCATCTCGGCGGCCTTGAGCAGGTCGTCCCAAACCAGCAGGTCCTTTCGCCCTTCAAGCAGCAGCCGTTCGGAAAGCGCGGCGAAGTCCTTTTCGCCAGGCGCGGCGTCGGCCATGTCGGCGGCTCTGGAGAGCAGCCAAGCGCGAATCACCTCGCCCTCCACCATTCCCGACGGGGCCAGGGGATCGAAACGCGCGTCCACGGCGAATTCAAAGGTCTTGGTCACGCTCCCTCCCGGTCCAATTGATCGCGCACGGCGGCCACGATGCGTTCAAGGGGCAAGGCGTCCATGCAGGGACGTTCGAAGCGGCATTCGGGCCGCCCGCAGGGCATGAGAGGGCACTCCTCGCGCCTGAGCATCACGCCCCGGCCGTAGAAGTGGACCTCCCACGGGTCCGTGGGTCCGAACAGGCCCACCACCCGCCGCCCCAGGGCCAGGGCCAGGTGCAGCCCCAGGCTGTCCTGGGTGAGCACCACTTTGCACGAGGCCAGCCAGTCCATGTACTGCCTGAGGTCGCCCGCGCCCCGCTGCCAGCTCACGCGCAGCCCCAGCCCCTCCAGGGCCGTGGCCGCCTCGACCCATTTGGACTCGGCCATGCGCTTGGTGGGCCATTTGGCTCCCACCAGATGGTTGAGCCCCACGTCGTTGACCGGCTCCACGGCCGGACGCGGCCCCAGCACGTAGGGCTGCTCCCGCCAGGGGAGCCCGAGCATCTCGATGAGGTTTTGCTGCCAGCAGACGTGGCCCCTGTCGGGCTCGTTGGAGGGAGCCCCCCCGGAAGACGGTTGGTCTTCGTCCTTTTCCCTGGCCTTGTCCCGGATATAGTCGAGAAAGGCCTGGCCCTTTTCATAGGCCAGGTAGCTCCCGGTGGCGGCGTCGAAACGAAAGCCGTAACGCGCCCAGGCGTCGGTCATGTCGGCCAGGGCGCACACGCCGGGGTGCTTTTCCAGGTTGATGACGATGTCGAACTTTTCGCGCATGAGCTGAAAGGGCGTGAAGGCATCGGCCACCAGCACTCGGTCGAGCAGGGGATTGCCCGCCAGCAGCGGGGACGCGGCCTCGTCCACCAGCCAGGCGATCTTCGCACCGGGATGGCGTTCGAGCAGCGCCGGCAGCAGGGGCGTGGTGCGCAGCACGTCGCCCAGACTGGTCACCTTGCCCATTTCCGGGTCCAACGTCTCGGAATAGCCGAGCTTGATGAGCAGAATTTTCACCGGCGCCTAGTCCTCCAGATCCACGATTTCCACCGAGGTGTGCCCGAATTGCTGAAAACGGTTGGTTTTGACCTTCACGTCGCAAGGGTTGCACTCTCCGAAGCAGGCGCAGTCGCGAAACTCGTCGATGTTCGCCTCGGTGAAGTCGGGGTCCAGGATGTGCGCGTAGGAAGCGCGTCCGGCGAGCAGGTCGGAATGGCACTTGTACACCCCGCCGGCCGGGTCCACCAGAAGCTCGCCCGTGCGACAGCGACACGACCGCCGCCGCCCGCCCATGACCGCGCCGGGGTAAAGATAGTGCCCGTGCAGCGCGCCGTCCCACTCGCCCAGATACTCCTTGGTGCGGAAATCAACCCCCAGGCCCAGGCAACGCGCCATGGTGGACTCGATGTGCCCGCGTTTCCCGGGATCGGGATGGAGAATGCCGTAGAGCCCCACCCGAAATCCCGCTTCCACGAGGCGGAAATATTTGGCCAGCAGTTCCTCGATGTCGTTTTGCCCAGGATGGTAGCTCACCCGAATGGGCGCGTAGGGAGCCTCGCGCGTAAACCGCTCGGGCGGGACGTTGGCGATAAATTCCTCCACGTCGAAACGCATGTTCGTGAGCAAATCACACTTGATCTCGGGCTTGATCTCGTTGACCAGGCGGTAGAATCCGGGATGCAGCGTGGGCTCGCCCCCTTGCAGGGTAAGCGGCAGATCCGGGCGCAGAGCCAGGCGGTTGGCGGCCCGAATCCAGTCGTCGGCGTCCATGGTCCGCTTGCTCATGTCCGCCCGCGACCCGCCGTCGTGCAGATTGATGCACCAGGGGCAATGCAAATTGCAGCGCAGGGTGAGAAAAAAAGCCACGTAGTTGTGCCGCTCGGTGGGACGGATGGCCCCAAGCGGCCTCTGGACGGTGGTATGCAAGGCTCTCTGCTCCATTATGATTCCGGGCCGCGTGGCGCTCGGAGCTCCCGAGGCCGGGCCGTATTTGTTAATCAATGCGCAGGACAAATCAAGTTCGACCCGGACGTCTTGCCGCCCGCCTCCCTCATCGGCGGTTCCTCCCCGAATCTTGAGGGCGGCCCGAAGCGACCTCCCCCTCCGGGAGCGCGCCCCCCGGCGCTCGCACGTCCACCGCGACCGTACCGTCGGTCAGCGACTCCAGGCGCTCCACCACCAATCCGGCCCGCGACAGGGCCCCGCGCGCCGCCTCCGCACCCGGGCCGCTCCCGGAACGCCCGCCTCCCAGGCGCACCCGCGCGCGCCCGGCCGGGGCCAGGCCCCGGGCCAACAGCGCGGCCAGCCGGGCCAGGTCGGCGGCGCCCGCCCCGGACGGCAGCCCCAAGACCACATGGTCCGGGGCGCGCCGGGCGAAATAATAGTCCCACAGGCCCTGGTCCAGCGGGTCCATGGGGACGTTCAGCCAGGACACGGCTTGGGCGCGCTCCGGGGCCGAGGGATCAAGCCCCGGCCCTCCTTCCGCGCAAACGGCGCAGGCCCCTTCCCCGCCGCACAGACGCACGCGAAGCGGCTCGCCTTGCGGGGCCAGGGCCAGGGCGGCCTTGGCGTGGGCCGGGTCGCGGGCCAGGGCTTTTCCGTAGAGCGCGCGGGCCCGGTCGGGGTCGCCGGCCTGTTCGGCCGTCTCGCCTTCCTTGAAGAGCGCCCAGGCCGCGAGACGGGCTCCGGTTTCCGGATTGTCGCTCACCATCCGAAACACGGGGACCGCCAGATCGGGACGCCCGCGCCGGGCGAGCTCCACCGCCAACAGGTGCGCGCTTTCCAGATCGCTCCCGGACTGGCGCGCGGCCAAACCCAGCGCCTGGGCCGCTTCTTCCGGCCGGTCCAGGGCCAAGGCCAGGCGCGCCCGGGCCAACAGCGCGACCGAGCCCGGCTCGTCGGCATCGCCCGGGGTCCGGCCAGACGCGCCGGTCCCGGCAAACAGCCGTGGCGCCCGGGCCGCGCAGGCGGCGTCCACGGCGTCCAGGAACGGCCCGGCCAGGGCGTCCAGGTCCAAGGCGCGAGAGAAAAAATCCAGACATGCGGGGCGACGGGCGTCCAGGCGCTCCCGGTCCAGGCCTTCGAGCAGGCTATGGGTTTGGTCCACGCCGTCCACCCGCCACCCCAGGCCCTCGCGTTCCACATGGCGTCCCATCTCGCCCCTGTCGCTCACGACCACGGGCAGGCCGTGTTGCAGACAGGTGCTAAACTTGCCCGAGGCCATGCCGATGTGCTCCAGATTCTTGCCCAGGAGCGGCGCGTCGTAGGTGGGCGTGTAGAAGGCCAGGCCCAGGTCGCAGGCGTGGAGCAAACGGCCGAGCTCCCGGCCGGGCAGGCTGGGGAAGGGCGACACAAAGACCTTGTTCCGGGCTTCGGGGGACAGCCCTTCGCGCAACCTGGCCACCCCGGCCTGATCGAAACGGTGGTGCAGGACCAGGACCCAATCGCGGGGCCAACGCGCGACGTTTGCCAACACCTGGCGCGTGCCGGTCCACGGGGCGTCCGCGCTGCCCATGGCCAGGGCCAGCTTGACCGAACGGGGCAGTCCCAGGGCCTCGTGCAGGGCGAAGGAGCGCTTGCCCGCACGCGCGCCCCGACCGGCCACGGGCATGGTGAAGAGGGGCGTCGCGGGGTCCAGGGCGTTTTCGCGGGCCAGGAGCCCGGCGCGCAAGGTGTCCTGGCACACGGCGAAAGCCACGTCGCGGCAGGCGTCGATTTCTTCGTTTTTGAAGCCGCGCGGGGATTCGTCGGCGAAATAAAGTTCGTACGAGATGAGCCCGTGCGCCGTCCCCTGGGCCCTGGCCACCCAGGCGGCTTCAACGACTCCCAGGTCCACCCCCAGGACCAGATCGTACCGGGGCAGCCCGGCCAGGGCCGCCGCCGCGGACGATCCCCCCGGCCCGAAAAGCGCCGAGCGCGGCGGATCCACCGGACCGGGCGGAACCGGCAGGGCCAGCACGCGCAGGTCGGCGCGCCTGGAGGCCTGGGCATGACTCACATGGGGCCGGCACAGCACGTCCACGGCGTGGCCGCGTTCGAGAAGCAGTTCGAGCAGCCCGTCCAGGTGCGGATTGTTGGGAAAATTCCCCTCGGGATGGATAACGGCGAGGCGTGGGGACATGGTCGTTTCGCTGCGAGTTCGTGGACGGGCGCGCGCCGGCCTCAGCGGTCCAGGCCGATGAGACGCCCCCGGATCTTGTACGTCAGCATGTCGGCCAGGGGAAAAAGGTACAGGGCCGATACGTCGAAAAGCTCCACGTCCATGTCGCGCCCGGCCAGGGACGCCGCTACCGCGTCCACCCGGGCCTTCTGGTCGGCCCAGCCCTGGGACTCGGGCGGACAATCCGTGCCGATTACGGCCTTGATGCGTCCGAACTGGTCCCGGTCTTTGGCCAGGGAGTCCAGAAGGTCCAGGGCCTCCTCGAAGGAACAGTGCCGGGTGTGGACGTGGGTGTCGCGCTTCCTTTGGCCGAGCAGGTAGGGCACGGCCGCCTTGGACGATCCTGCCAGCAGATAGTTGCCCAGAAACAGCACGAGGTGACGGGGCCGGCCGGGCACGCCGCCCTTCTCCACGTCCGGGTTGAGGGGATATACGGTATCGGCGGGCGGCGCGGCGTCCAGAAACGCGCGCACCGACGGCCCGAGCAGGCGCAGGCAGGCGTCGCGCACCTCTCGCGCGCCGAACTCGGTGATGTTTTCCAGCCCGAAGCCGGCGTGGGCCATAGGCTCGGCGATGGTGGTGATGAGCGGAGCCTCGCGGCTTTTGCGGCTCGCGTGGCGCATGGAGGACAGGGAGAAGTTGCCGTAAAAGATCTTGTCGTACCCCGACTTGGAAAACGTCCCCGGATCGAAGCGCTCCAGGTCGATGCTCCCCACGTCGGGACATGAGCCTATTTCCGGGCGCTCCCGCAGCATGTCGCCAAGCTCGCGCATGTCCCGCTCGCGGAACCAGCAGCAGCCGATGACGAAACGAAAGTCCATGTGTTCTCCCTTACCATACGTCTGACGCTTCCGGCCGCTTCGCGAACCGAGGAGGCCGTGCGGCGGTAAAGCAAATTTCGAACCAGCCCTTTCGTTTAGCCCTCCCCGGACCGGAAGGCCACCCCCGCAGACGGCCATTTGGGCGAAGGAGGCCGCGAGCCGCTCCCAAGAGGCCCCCTGGGCCAGCCCCGTGACCGCGGCCGCCGAACGCGACAATGGACAACCCCGAACTTCTGTGCTTTCTTAGAGGAAACAAGCGCCATGGCGCCCCTGGCGCGGGAGAACCACGTGAAGGAAGACGACATCCGCCCGGACAGACTGCGCACCGCACAGCAGGAGTTCCTCGACCAGGACATCGCCTGGTTGCTTTCGCGCAAGGACTCCTGGGTTGCGGTGGACTGCCCCGCCTGTTCCGACGCCGATCATCGTCACGTTTTTGACAAGAACGGATTCTCCTACCGTCGCTGCCCGCGTTGCCAAACCGTGTTCGTCAGCCCGCGTCCGTCCCACGAGGTGCTGCGCCGCTTCTACGAAACGTCGCGCAACTACGCGTTTTTCAATGCCCACATCTTTCCCGCTTCCGAACAGGCCCGGTTCGAAAAAATCTTCCGCCCCCGGGCCGCCCTGGTGGAACAGCTCTGCCGGGACCACGCCATGGCCCGCGCAAGCCTTCTGGAAATCGGGGCCGGGTTCGGCACCTTCATCAGGGCCGTGCGCGAGCGAGACTTCCTGGGCCGCATCGTGGCCGTGCAGACCGGCGAACTGGCGGAAAAATGCCTGGAGCGAGGGGCCGACGCCGTGATCCGCGACCTGATGGACGACCTGGACGGACACGAGCCCTTCGACCTGGTGGCGGCTTTCGAGGTCATCGAGCACACCTTCGATCCCCTGGCCTTCCTGGCCAGCGCCCGCCGGGCCCTGCGTCCCGGAGGGCTTGTCGTGCTCAGTTGCCCGAACGGTGCCGGGTTCGACATCCTCGAACTGGGGCCCGAGTCCGACTCGGTGGACCACGAGCACCTCAACTATTTCACCCCGGACTCCCTGCGCCTGCTCCTGGCCCGGGCCGGACTGGAATTCGTATCCAACGCCACTCCGGGCAAGCTCGACGTGGAGCTGGTGCGCAAAAAGTGGCTCGCCCGCCCGGACATGGCCAAGGACCCTTTTCTCACCCATCTTCTTCTCGAAGCCGGCGAGGAGACCAGGCGGGCCTTTCAAGCCTTTCTCGCGGAAAGCGGCCTGTCCTCCCACCTCGTCACGGTGGCCAAACGACCGTCCACGGAGCCCGCATGAGCTTGCCCAAAGAGACCGACCCGCTGGTGGAGCGGACTGATTTTCGCGGCCACTTGACCCCCTACTGCCGCGTGGACCCCAACCGGATCATTTACGAAGAGTACCTGCGCCTTTACGGCGAGGACATGGCCGAGAAGTTCCTGGCCTACCGCAAAAGCTTCGAAGCGGTGAATCGCAACCGAACGGTCCTGCCCTACCCCCTCACGGTCAACGTGGGCCTGCGCGATGCCTGCAACCTGCGCTGCCCCCACTGCTACCGGCAGTACGATCCCTTCCACGCCGAGGTCGATCATCTTTCCACGGACCAGGCCAAGCGCCTCATCGACCAGTGCGCGGCCATGGGGACCCCGGCCATGCTTTTCGGCACCGCGTCAGAGTACTTCACCCACCCAGACGCCATGGAAATCCTTCGCCACGCCTGCGACAAGCCCGAGTTTCTCGACATTTTTCTGGCCACCAACGGGCAACTGCTCGACGAAAAACGTATCGAGGCCCTGTTGGACATGCGCCTGACCCGCATCACCGTAAGCATCGACGCGGCCACGCCCGAGACCTACGCCACGGTGCGCGGCGGCGACCTCCACCGGCTCGAACGCCTGCTCCACTATCTGCTCGACCGCAGGCGCGAACGCGGCCAACGCCTGCCCGTGCTGCGGGTCACCTTCCTGGAATACAACCTCACCCGCCACGAACGCGACCGCTTCAGCCGCCGCTGGTCCGAACTCGCCGACATCGTGGACATCCAGAAGTTCATGGACGTGCGGATCATCGACTCCCTCAAGGACCTCCATGTGGAACGCCTGGACTGCGCCTATCCCTGGAACATGCTTTTCGTACGCTGGGACGGGGTGGTTTTTCCCTGCTGCAGCGAATTCTACAAGCACATCCCCGTGGGCGACTTCAACACCCAGTCCCTGGCCGAAATCTGGAACGGACACGAACTTGCCAAACTGCGGCGCGCCATGACAACCCCGGGCGAGTATCCCCTGGCGTGCGAGAACTGCATCCTGAGTCTGGGTGCGACCGCACCCGTTCCCGGGCTCAAGCCGTGACACCGCCTCGCGACGCGCCTTTCGCGCCCGCCTGTCCCCTGTGCGGCTGCCGTCGACACCGGTCGGTGCGCGTCTTCCACGCCCCGCCCCCCGGAGAGACCGATTTCGGGTTTCAGCCCTATCGGCGTGAGATTCTTCCGTGCCCGGAGTGCGGCGTGTACCACAACGCCCACGCCTTCGACCTGTCCGGCCTGTACGCCCAGGCCAACAACCAGGCCGGGGTGGACGAACTGGAAATCCTCGACGTGGGTTCGGGGCTTGCCGTCTTCGCAGCCGAATTGGCCAGGCGGGGATACGGTTGTCACTATCTCGACCCCTCGCCCCTTTCGGCCGAACACGCCCTGCGCCGGGCCGGCGCGCGCTCAGCCCGGGCCGGCTCCATAGCGGACTGGCCTACCGACCATCCCTGGACCTCATCACCTGGAACACGGTGCTCGAACACGTGAACGATCCCGTGGCCTTGCTCGCCGCCTGTCGGGCCAGGCTCAAGCCGGGCGGCGCGGTCTACGTGGCGTTGCCCGACGGCGAGGCCGCCCTGGCGCAGAAAGGCCCGCAACGCCAGGAATTCTTCATCGACCATGTGACTGTCTGGTCCCCCGGGGCGACCGAGTGCCTGATACGCGCCGCCGGATTCACCCCGGGAGAAAGCGGCCGTCTGCGCGAGCCTTCGGGCAAGTTCACCCTATTCGCCTTCGCCCTCTTCCCCTGACGTCCCCCTCCCAAACCTTGGCCAGAGCGGTTTGGCGCGCATCTTGCTTCGCATGCCTGGAACGCGAAGCGCGCTCCAGGACAGCCGACCGGACCGGCGGGACCGGACTCCGCCAGGTCCAAGGACCCGTCAAGAAAATGACCACACCATGAAGCACCGCATCCCCCACTGGCTCGACGAAGTCCACACCGCCCTGCCCTCCCTGACCGGGCGCGACGCCGTCGCCTTCGCCGTCATGGCCGCCACCCTGGAGCATCTGGGCTACGCCCCCGGGGCAACGTTGCTCGCCCCGTCCTCCAAGTCGCCCAAAGCCCGGCTCCGCGAGGCGGTAGACCTGCAACTCGCCCACTATCGGCGCGAACTCGCCGGCCAAACCGTCCTCGTCTTCTGGGTGTTCGAAGACTTTCTCTCCACCACGCAACAAGTGGACCTGGCCCACGAAATTCTTGGCGACGGCCGTTTTCCCGTGGTGTTTCTGCTCACCAACCGCTGGCCCGACCTGGAGGCCATACACGCCGACCCGGTTTTTTGCGGGCACAATCCGCTCTATCTGCCGGACAGGGAACTCGTGCGCGAAATCGATTTCGCCTCGGTGTTCTGGGCCATCGACTGCCTCTACGACACGGCCCTGCCCCCGGGCTCCGTGCGTCTGCTCCAACCCCACGGCACGGACATTCTGTTCGACTACTCCGTGGAGTTCTACGGGGCGGGCCTGCTCTTCGATTGCCTGATGAGTCCCTCCTTTGTCCCGGGACTCTACCGGCCGGACGCCCGCGAGCGCTACCGGGGCCTGCTCCCGCGCTGCCTGGCCGACCATGACCGGGACCGCCTGACCGCCTTCGAAGTCGGCTCCTTCAAGCTGGAACGCTTCGCCAGACGCTGCCGCGAAAGAACGCCCTCGGACATCATCTACAATCTCTCGTCCTGGCAACTGGAACACCCCGCGATCAAGAGCGGACTCACCGACCTGCTGGGCGAAATCCTGGCCCGCCACGGCGACCGCCGCCTGGTGTTTCGCTGCTTTCCCGGCAACGAAGACCAGGTAAAACCCCACATCCAGCCCCACCTGGGCCACCCCCGCTTTTTCTGGAGCACCGCGGAAACCTACATCGACGACTACGCGGACGGCGCGGCGCTCATCCACCACCGGGGCAGCTCGGCAGAAATCTTCAGCGCCGCCTCGGGCCGGCCCTCCATCAAGCTCGACTTCTTCGAGCCGCACCGCCCGGAAATTCTGGAAACGCCGACCGGCTACCAGGTCCACGACCGGGAGCAGCTCTTCGCGGCCCTGGATCGCTGCCTGGCCCCCGACTGCCCCAAGACGCGGGCGATTGCGGCCTGGCGCAAGACCAAGTACCCGCATCTGGGCCAGTCCTTGACCCGCGTGCTCGACGCCATACCGGACCTGATCGCCGGGCGCGTTCTTCCCTCGTGGCGGACCCTGCCCCTGGACCCGACCCCGGAAGGCATGACCGACCGGGAGTTCGTCCGACAGGCCGTGGAAACGGCCCTGCGACGCGACGTGCTCATTCCCATTCTGGGCGAACGCGCGGCCAGGCTGTTGCCGGACTCCGCCCTGGTCCACTTCTACGCGGCCAAGGCCATCATCACCCACGTCTACCCCGATCCGGCGCGAGAGGACGACACCTGGCTCACCGCCGTGGAGCACCTGGCGCAGGCCCACCGCCTGGCGCCCACCGGCGACCTCCCGGACGACATGTTGCCCGACATCAAGCGCTGGTGCGTCCGTTTCCTGCCCGCCCGGCTCATCGGCCTGATGGCCTGGAGCGCCCACCGACACACTTCCGAACAGCGCGAGCGCCTCATGGCGGCCTTTCGGACCCTGCCCTTCGAATTTTTTCACACCGACGGCCTACCCCAACGGCTGGAAGAAGACAGGCGACGCCAGGAGGACCGCCGAAACGAACTCGAAGCGGCCAGACGAGCCCTCACCCGGCGCACCGCCTTGCGAACACGCTTCGTGGTCAGCCCCCTATTTCTGGACCTCCCGGACGGCAACGACGAAACGCCCCTGTTCGTGGCCGATCCCTTTCTGGCCGAACGCGCCCACTGGGACCCCGGCCTGTCGCGGTTGGCCGGAAAGCCCTCCGCCCCCTGGCCCGACTGGTCCGCGGCAAAGGCCACCGCGATCAACGACCGAGCGAACGCCGCGGCAGAGTCGCTCGGCCGGGACCTGGGACGGGCTCTGGACGCCCACCACCCCGGCGGACCGCGCGGCGAGCGCTTTTGGGAAAAGGCCCTCGGGCTGGGGCTTTTCGAAGCGGCCCACGTGCTTCACGACTGTTTCACCCTCTTCGAGACCCATTTCGATCCCGAACGCCACGAAGCCCTGACGCTCGACCCCGCCTGTTACCACGTCCCCCTGGACTTCGACGCCCTGCGCTGGTTTTTGCAGCATTCCGACTTCGGCATGGAGCAGGCCTTTTCCCTCTACATGCGCGCCCTGCGCCCCGAAACGCCCTGCCGCCTCGCGGCCCTGCGTTACCACGACCCCTACCGGGTGCGCAGCGTGGGCGAACCCACGCGCAGCAATCCGGTGGTGGGCCTTTTGGGGACCTTTCCGGCCGAGCCTTTCCAGAGGGAAATGACCCGACGCTCCCGGGGCGATGTGGACCGCATAGGCTTTCGACGCGACCTGGGGCTCCAGACCACGCCCGCCGACATCCCCCGTCGCCTGGACCTTCTGCCCCAAGACCGGGGGCGCGACCGCTTCGACCGCTATCTGCGGGCCTGCCTGCCCTGGCTGCTGCCCAAGAGTCTCTTGGAGAACTTCGCCACCCTGGAGCGTTCCATCGAGCGCGATTTCGCCCCACAGACGCGTCTCACCCACGTGGTCAGCGAATTCTGGATCGGCGAGTCCTACGAATGCCTGGCCCTGGCCGTGCTGGAGCGCCGGGGAGTCCGCCACGTCTACAACGAACACGTCATGAGCTGCGCGCCCTTTCGGGGCTCCATTTTTCCCCTGCATGCGCAACGCTGCGACCTCTACGCCGCCGACACTACCGTGGACCGGCCTCAGGACCCCGCCTATTTGCCCACGGGCAGCCTCTACGACTTCGCCGCCACCGCTCCCGAACCGGCCCCGGCGCGAAAGGCCACCTACTTCAGCGCCAACCCCTTGGCTCGCACCGTGGTCCACGGAGGCCAGGACTGCGCCGTGGCCAGAGGGGCCTGGGCTCCACCCTACTTCGCGTTCAAGCGGCGCTTTTTCGCCGCCCTGCCCGAGCGGGTCAGGCTCGGCCTGGTTTACCGGCGCTACCCCTACGACGACTTCTTCAGACTGGCCACCCTGTTTTGGAACGACGCGGCCGTCATGTCCCCCCTGCTGGACCTCTGCCCCCTGGACGACCACAGCCTGAACGCGCGCCAGGCCATAGCCTGCTCCGGCGTCGTGCTCACGGACCAGTTCAGCACCTCGCTGATCGAATCCGCAGTCCTGGACCGGCCCAGCCTGGTTCTTTTGCACGACAGCGACGTGTTCGACCCGGAATTCGTTCCGCTCATGGACGAGCTCAAGCGCGCAGGCATCGTGCACGACGATCCCGAAGAGGCCGCCGCCTTTCTCGAACGCATCTGGGACGATCCCCAGGCGTGGTGGAGCCGAGCCGAAACCCAAACGGCCAGAAGCCACCTGCTGGACACCTTTATGGGACGCCCCGAACGCGCGGTGGACCTGCTCGTGTCCCTGGCCCGGGGCGAAACTCCGACCAAGGCCCCGGTCCTTTCCGGTTTCGTCTGCCCCAATCCCTTCGTCTACGCCGAGTTGCGCCCGGAAGGCCGGATAGCGCCCTGCTGCTACCTGGAGCCCTTTGCCGGCGACATCCGCCGGGACGGTCTGGAAACGGTCTGGAACTCGCCCCGGGCCAAGGCGCTTCGGGCTTCGATCCTGGACGGCTCCTACCGCTTCTGCGACCCGGCCCGGTGCGCGGGCATGCAAAAGGCGCTGGCCGGGCTTCGCGGCGAAACCGTGGCCCGGGCCTACCAGACGCCCTACGAACTGATGCGCGCAAGCGAGTTGGACGCGGCCGGGCTCGGCTGGCTGATCCGCCTGGACCCCCGGGCCCCGGTTCCCGCGCCGAGTATCGTCTCCCTGGAGGACGACCCCACCTGCACCCTGTCGTGCCCCTCGTGCCGCACCGCCCCCCTGAAACTGGACCCCGGCGAAAGCCTGGCCCTGTCGCCCATCCACCAAGACCTGGCCGACCGGCTGGACCGGGCCGGCGGCGAACTCTGGCTCTGCGGGGCCGGCGACCCCTTTGCCAGCCCGGCCTATCGAAACTTTCTGGAGACTTTCGACCCGACCGCCCGGCCGCGCCTGAGGCTGCGCATCGACACCAACGCCGACCTGCTCACCCCGAAGATGTGGGCGCGCACCTGGGCCGCTATCCCGAGCGGGTGACGCTCCTGGCCGTGTCCGTGGACGCGGCCGAGCCCCGGACCTACACCCTGTTGCGCCGCGGAGGCGACTGGAACCGGCTCCTGGAGCGCCTGGCCTTTCTCGGGGCGCGCCGGCTGGAACACCCCTCCATGCGGTTGGCTTTGCGCATGATCGTGCAGGAGGACAACCTGGACCAGATGGCGGCCTTCGCGGACCTGGCCCGGTCCTTCCACGCCGACCGGATCGTGTTTTCGGCCCTGGACAACTGGGGAACCCGCGACGAATCCACCTGGAAGGCCCTGGCCGCGCACCGCCCCGACCACCCTCGCCACGCCACGCTTCTGGAGGCGCTGTCCCACCCGACCCTGAGCGGCCCGGACGTGGACCTGGGCAACCTGACCGCCCTGGCCCGGCGGAAGACGCCATGAGGACGCACGTCATGCCGGATTTTTCCCCATCGCCCCGGTCCACGGTCCGGACGGACCGCTCCGACTCCCCGACCAAGCGGTCCATGGCCCTGGCCTTTCATCTGCCCCAGTTCCATCCCATTCCAGAAAACGACGCCTGGTGGGGCAAGGGATTCACCGAATGGACCAACACGGCCAAGGCCGTGCCCCTGTTCGCCGGCCACTATCAACCCCACGTGCCGGCGGACCTGGGCTTCTACGACCTGCGCCTGCCGGAGGCCCGGCAGGCCCAGGCCGACCTGGCGGCCGAGTACGGCCTGGACGGCTTTCTCTACTGGCACTACTGGTTCGGGGGCGGGCGCAGGCTTCTGGAACGCCCGGTGGAGGAGATCGTGAGCTCGGGGCGGCCGGACTTTCCCTTCTGCCTGGGCTGGGCCAACCAGACCTGGTCCGGGGTGTGGCACGGCGCGCCCGACCGGGTGCTCATCGAGCAGACCTACCCCGGCCCGAAGGACGTGCGCGCCCACTTCGAAGCCCTGTTGCCGGCCTTTGCCGATCCGCGTCACTTCAAGATAGAGGGGCGAAACCTCTTCCTGGTCTACAATCCGGCCGGGCTGCCCGATCCCGAAGGTTTCACCGCGCAGTGGCGCGACATGGCCAGGGCGCACGGCCTGCCGGATTTCCACTTCATCGAGCACGGCAGCGCCCAATTCGTGGGACGCGGCTTCGACAGCAGGGTGGAGAACGCCCCGTTCATCGACTTCTGCCAGGCCAGGTCGCGCGTGGAATTCTTCGACGCGGCAAACGCCCCCACGGTGCGCGACTACGCGGCCTACGTCCGCCACATGGAGACCAAGCCCCTCGGGTCGGACGAACACCCCCTGGGCGTCAACGCCTGGGACAACACCCCCAGAAGCGGCGCGCGGGGCCACGCCCTGCACGGGTCTTCGCCGGAGCTCTTCGCCCGACACCTGGAATCGCTGCTGAAAAAAATCGAGGACCGCCCGGCCAGCCGACGCATCCTTTTTCTCAAGTCCTGGAACGAGTGGGCCGAAGGCAACCACCTGGAGCCGGACCTCAAGTGGGGCCGGCGCTACCTGGAGGTCTTGCGCGACGCCCTGTTCTCCCGCGCCCCGGGCCCGGAGTCGGCCCCCGAAACCGCAACCGTCCGGGAGGAGTCATGAACACCGCCCACGTGGAGCAGCTCTTCGACGACTACCGCATGGTGGCCATCATCATCCGCGCCGCCTACGACCGGCCGGGCATCGCCTTTTTCACGCCCAGCAACTTTTCCCAGCAGTTGGCGGCCATGCGCCACCCCAAGGGGCACACCATCCAGGCCCATCTGCACAAGCCCGTGCCGCGCCAGGTGCTCTACACCCAGGAAACCCTGTTCGTGCGCCAAGGCCGGGTGAAGGTGAATTTCTACGACGAGTCCAAGCGCTACCTGGACACCCGCATTCTCGAAACCGGAGACGTGATCCTGCTGGTTTCCGGCGGACACGACTTCGAAATGCTCGAAGACACGGTGATGATCGAGGTCAAGCAGGGGCCCTACGCCGAAAACCAGGACAAGGAGCGGTTCACGCCCGAACCGCGCGAGACGCCCGAAAAGACCTGAACACGCCGCGGCCCGGACCGCCCGCCCCGAACCGCTCGCGCCGGGACCCCGACGAAAGCCCTTTCGGCGCTGCGGAGCGCACCGTTGCGGGCCGAACGAAAGGGGCGTCTCGCGCCCGGCGTCACCGCGGGTCGGCATCGCGCTCCGGGTCCGGCTCCAGCACGTCGCGCGTCCAGCGTCCGCCTTCCTTCCGCCAAACCCGGGGGTCGCGAAACGTGTCGGCCACCCGGTCGAACTCCTCTTCCTCCATGCCCACGTATTCCAGCCAACGGGCCAAATCCCTGGGCTTGACCGGATCATAGCGGTTGACCAGCTCGATGGCCCGGTTCCTGGTGAGCAGCCCGGCCCGAATGTCCTTGGAAGCGTGGTCCGTGGCCCGGCCGTAGCCGAACTTCACGTACTTGAGGTAGTCGTGCACCCCGTTTTCGTGCATGTCGTCAAGGTTGGACATGGTGCGATAGGTGCGGTCGAACGGTTCGCTGGCGATTTCGAATCCGTAGCGTTCGGTCACCAGCTTGATGTGTTCATTGGCTTCCCAGGGAATGAAGTTGCCCAGATACAGGCCGCGCAGGCCGGTTTCCAGGATGCGGGCGTCGCTTGGATAGCGCCACAGGGAGAGATCGCGCGCGCTCAAGCCGTCACGCCCCACGAAATAGGTCCACTCGTAGCCCCTGGCGAAGTGTTCGAGCCGGTAACGGTAGCTCATCTCCGGGAAGTCGTTCATGGAGAACTGTCCGCTGAGGTCGGTGTAGCCGTGTTCGCCGTAGAACACCAAGGGAATGCCCCGCAGGGCCGCCTCGCGCATGGGAACCGTGGAGATGCCCACATGGGAGTGCCAATTCATGTCGCCCATAATGAAAAAGGCCAACCGGTTCAGCTTCTTGAGCGTACCTACCGAAGGGCGAACGATCACGTGATCCACGTCGAAGACCTCGCGCATGCGCAGGAGGTTTCGCCAACCCGGCGGCGTCCAGTTATTGCCGTCGTAGGTCACGAGCAGGGGATTGAGTCCGAACTCCTCCTTGAGCACATGCACCTGGAAATACGAGTCCTTGCCGCCGGACACGGCCACCACCACATCGTGGCGAGCGCCGTCCGGGCAGCGGGCCTTTTCCACGATGGCGCGCAACAGCTCCTTGCGTCTCGCCCACTCGCCCGGCGTGATGTTCGCCTTGGCCTCCGCGGTCTGGCACCCCGTGCAGACGCCCTGTTCGTCATAGTCCATGGGGGCGGCGGAAAGCGACGGATAGACGCAACGCACACACCAGCGCGCCCCGGGCGCCCCGCCCGCCGGAGGCTCCAGGGACCGGCCCGACCGGGCCCGGCGCATCCGCTCGGCCAGGCGCTTGTCCTCCCTGGCCTTGTCGTAGCGCGGTTCCCTCGGAAAATGGCGCGAACCGATCCCCATCGGCCGCATGAACGCTCCGGCGTCCAGGCAGGCCTGCTTGGCCAGGGGATAACTGAGCTCGAAAAAATGGAAGATATTGGCGGCCGCGGCCGCGCTGGCCCCGGCCTTGAGCACGGCGTCGGCAAAATGGGCGTAGGTCCCCACCCCGCCGCAGGCCACCACGGGGACATCCACGCGGTCGCTGACCAGCCGGATGAGCTCCAGATCGTAGCCGAGCCCCGAGCCGTCCCGGTCCACGGAGTTGAGCAGGATTTCGCCCGCCCCCCGTTCCCGGCAGGCCCAAGCCCAGTCCGCCGGGTCCAGGCCCGTGGCCCGCGAAGCTCCCGCCACCAGGACCTCGTATCCCCGGAGCGTCTTGCCGACATCCACGCTGACGACCACGCACTGGGAGCCGAAACGCTTGGCGGCCCGCTCCACCAGGTCGGGATCGTCGAACGCGGCCGTGTTCAGGGTGACCTTGTCCGCGCCGCCGACCAGACGCTTTTCAATGTCTTCCAGGGTGCGCACGCGTCCGCCGAACGTCAGCGGTATGGAGCAAACCTTGGCGATTTCGCGCAGCACGTCGAGCACGGAACTCCCCGCGTAGTGCTGTTGCAAGTCGTCACGGCGCAGGTCGTGACGACCGAGCGTGTCGCGACTGATGTCGAGCACCACCAGTTCGTCCACGTTCCAGCTCGACAGCCGCTCCACCGTGCTCATGGGATTGCCGATGACCTGATGCACCCGGAAGCCCTGGCTGCGCACGATCAGTCCGTTCTTGAGCAGCAACACGGGAACAAGACGCGGCCTGGCCCCCTTGTGGATCTTTCGTTCCGCCTGGAAACACGCTGTCATGTAAAGCCTCCCGCGCTTCAGGACCTGGCCAGCCGCGCGAAGTTGTTCAAGATCTCCAGTCCCGCGTCCTGACTCTTTTCCGGGTGGAACTGCACCCCCCACACCCTGTCGCGCGCGACCGCCACGCACACCTCCCCGGCGCCGAAGGCGATGGCCCCCACGCAGTCGCAGGACCGGGCGCATTCCAGGTGATAGCTGTGCACGAAATACAGAGACGCGCCGTCCTCCACGCCGGCGAACAGGTCGCTCGGGCGGGTTTGACGCACGTCGCACCATCCCATGTTCGGCACCCGTTCTCCGGGATCAACGGGCGCGAGGCGGCGCACCCGTCCGGGCACCAATCCCAGGCCCCGATGCAGGCCGAATTCCTCGCTCTCGTCGGCAAGAAGCTGCATGCCCAGGCAAATGCCCAGCACCGGCCGGCCGCTACGCGCGAAGTCGAGCAAGGATTCCACCAAGCCCAGACGACGCAGGCTGTCCATGCCGTCGGCAAAAGCCCCCACGCCGGGCAGTACGATGCCCGAAGCCTTGTCCAGGTCCCCGGGGCCGACGGCCACCTGCACCGGAACCTCCAGCCGACCGAAGGCGGACACCACCGAACCGATGTTGGCCACGGCGCTATTGATCACCGCGATCATGCGTCTTGTCCTCCCTGGAAGCGGGCCCCCCCGTCCGACACCCAGCGTTCCACCCGTTCGAGGTCCCGGGCGCTGTCGAATTCCGCCCAGGGAAAGCGGGCCGCCACCGCGCGCACCGGATAGCCCCGGGCGATAAGCCGGGACAGGGCCCCGGTCATGTCCAACCGGTCGCGGACCCGCCGGTCCAGCCCGGCGCGCAGGGCCTCCAGGGCTTGCCAGGACTGCGGCGTGAAGCGCAAAAGCCCCATGTACTGTCCCTCGATCTCCTCCACCGTGGACGGCTTGCCGCCGATTTCCACGATGTGGCCGTCTCGCAGGCGAAAGGTTTCGGCGTCGGCCAGGGGGTCGTCGAAGCGCGTCCGCCACAGGGCCAGCCAGTCCGGGTCGTAGGCCACGGCCAGGGGCGCGTCGCAGGCCAGGAGCTCGCGCACGGCCCTGGCCCGATAGACGATGTCGGCGTAGCAGACCAGGCAGGGCGAAGCCGCGAGCCATTGGCCGGCGCAAGACAGGGAGCTGACCATGTTGGTGTCGGCCCAGTCCGGGTTGTGGAACTCGGTGAGCCCGAATCCGGACAGCGCCTCGCGCCGGTAGCCGGTCACCACGGCGATGTCCTCCACGCCGGCCTGACGCAGGGCGGCGAGCTGCCAGTCGAGAAGCGGCCGGCCGAGAAACTCCACCAGGCACTTGGGCCTGTCCTGCGTGAGCGAAAGCATGCGGCTGCCACGGCCGGCGGCCAAAATCACGGCCTTGATCACATGGTTCTCCTCAAAAATACCCGTCGCCACTGGCGGGCTCAAAGCCGGGACCGACCTTCAAGCACAGCCCGCACCAGGGCCAGGTCCTCGGGGTGAAAGGGGTCTTCGCGTTCGGGATGCCAGAGCATGCCCCAAAGCGGGGCGTGGCGGCGGCGAACCAGCTCCGCCTTGCCGTCCGGGGCCGTGGCCAGGATTCGCCAGGCCGGACCGGGGTCCGACACGCCGTAGCGGTGAAAGCTGTTCACCTCGCGCTCCACGGCCCCGACCAGACGGTGACGCGTCCCGGCATGGCCGTCCACCGCCGTGAGCGTCGCCGCGTCCCGGGCCAGCAGAAATTGCATGCCCCGACACACGCCCAGCACGGGACACCCGGCCGCCAAGGCGGCCTCGGTCAGGGCGGCCTCGGTTTCGTCGCGCTCGGGCGCGTCCCCGCCGAGCGCGGCCAGGTCGTTGCCGCCCGAAAGCACCAGGCCCGCCGGGGCAAGCGCCCGCCACAGGGCCAGGGCCACGCGAACGTCGTTGGGGACGGGCGCGGCCAGAAAGCCGCACGCGGCCAGAAAGCGGACCATCCGCTGGTCCAGGGCGTCGCGCCGTTCGCCCCGGCCGGGAACCACGTCCACCCGCTGGGTAACCAGCACCGGCTTCAAGGCCGTACCCCGTCGCGGAACGCAGGCCGTCCCGCCGCCCTCTCCCCGGAAAGCGCGCGGTTCACCGCAGCACCTCCACCTTGCGGTTGGCGCAGTCTACGTCCAAAACCGCCGCGCTGGACCACACCTGGTACAAGCCCTCGCCCGCGCCCACCACGGCGGGCACGCCCAGTTCGTTGGCCCGAATGGCCATGTGGCTGTTGGCCCCGCCGTAGGCCGTGACCAGACCGGCCACCCCCCGCGAAAAGATCCAGTCGAAACCGGGGTCCGCGCTGGACACGCAGGCGATGCGCCCGGCCAGGCCGGCTGGGTCGTCCAGGGAGCCCACCTCGGCCCGCACCCGGCCCAGGGTCACGAAATTGGGTTGGGTCGGAGGCGGACAAAAGCTCCACACGTCCCGCTCGCTGGTGATGAGCGGAGGCAGAAGCAGGCTCAGGCACCGCTCGTGACCTTCACGTCCTTCGGCTATGGAGCGCCTGAACACGTCGCGAATGTCCGCCGAAGAGCGATGCAACTCGTATATCGTATCCACGGTCAGGTAGGAGAGGTCGTCGCGGGAAAAGCCGTGGCGTTCGCCCAGGTCGCCCAGAAAGGCCAGGGCATCGCTGACGTTGCGGGTGAACTTGAACTTGGCGGACTCGCGCAGCTCGATGCCGGCCTGGAGGAAGTCGAAAAAGCCGATGACATCATGGTCGAGCCCGTGGTGCCTGAGCAGCTTGGCGATCTCGCGCATCTGGGGCAGGCTCAGGGTGAAGGGCTCGCGCTTGTGGTTGCGGGGAAAGCGCGCGTTCCAGTCGAAGTACCTGTCCGGGGCCTCGTCGTAGCGTTGGGACAAAATGTCGTAGGTGCCGGGGCGCAGGTGACCGTACTTGGCCAGAAACACCGAGCGCTCCAGGCTGGCGAAGTCGCGGGGCAGTTGGCTGGACACGGTGTCCAGGTTGTTGAGGAACCGGTCGCGCTCCTGCGGGCTCACGACCCCTTCGGCCACCAGGGAGCGCAGCAGGATGACCGCGATGAACCCGGCCCTGGCCAGCCCGGCGAAGGGCAGGGTGCCGTGGCGCTTGCAGTCCTCGAGCAGCCAGTAGATGCGCGTGACCGGATCGGTGGCCCCCTGATAGAGCCTGGCCCGGCGTTGCCCCAGGCGTTCGATGCGTTCGGCGTCGTCGAGCCACAGGCCGCTCTTGGCGTTGATGATGCGGTTGGTGAGTCGACGCAGGCTCTCGGTCAGGGTCGTGCGGTCGGCCTCGGAAAACCCGGCCTGGCGCAGGGCGTCGAGCTTGGCTTCCAGGTCGAAGCTGTAGCAGGTGAACACGATCTCGAATTCGACCTTGTCGTGCAGATGGGGATTGGCCAGCAGCCGCTCCAGGTAGTAGTCGGCCAGCCGGTCCGCCAGGGAGTCCTCGATGTCGGCCGGAATGAACGAATTGAAGCTCACCCGCACGTCCACGTAGGGCTGGCCGCCGAAGTCGCGCAGCAGGGGATGACTGCGCACGTTCTTGTACCCGTACTTGTCGCGCTGGTAGGCCCAGGTGGAGTTGGTGATGAGCTCGCGGTAGAGCGAAAAGGCCAAGGGACGGGGCCGCACGCCGATGATCTCGGCCGGGTTCCAGTCGGGCATCACGCCGTAGATCGTCCGCCGGCCGTGGAGAAAGGGATGCGGCGCGAACCCCTCGGCCGCCTTGGCGGCCACGGCCCGCACCAGCGCGGCGTGCCGCGCCGGGTCCCGGGGGCTGGCGCGCATGACCAGGGGCCTGGCCTGAAGGAGGACCACGCCCTGCTCGTCCTGGGCGAACTCCACGTCCAGGGGCACGTCGGGGAAAAGTCCCTCCAGCTCGTCGATCAGGGCCGCCACACCGGCCAATTGCGGGGGAGCCGCGACCTCGGACCGGCTGTGCCGGCACCAGGTCGAACCGGCCTGGCCGGCGGTGACCGCCGCGGTGTCCCGGCCTTCGGTCCACTGCACCAGGGCGTAGGGCGCGCCCGAGGCCGGATCGCGGGTAAAGAAGACGCCGGCCCGCACCACGCCAGAAAGCGAGGGCTGCACCAGCACCTCGTCGCCCGGAGCGCTCCGCTCGCCGTAGGAGGCCACCACCGTGTCCACGGCCCGGCGCAGGGCCCCACGGCCCGACACCTTGTCCACGGAGGCGAACTGTCCGGCGCAGGAGGCCTCCCGGGCGTCCTCGGCCTGGCAACTCGAACGCACGATGAGCGTGGCTTCCCGGCCCAGGCGGGCCAGCGCCTCGTCGCACACGGCCTCGGGTTCGGCCCGCCAGCGGGTCACCGGAAAGCGGACCAGGGGCAACACCCTGGCGGAACGCACCACCGGGGCCAGGGCTTCGAGAGTGGCCGCCTTGGTGCCGAATTTCAGGTTCGCGGTCATGGAGCGCCTCGTCCGGGTCCGGGTCCGCGCGGGTCGCTTACGCGCCGGCGGGCTTTCGGGCCACGATCACGTAGATGTTGCAAAACTGGTCCGGAAAAAACCGCATGAGCGCATCTTGCAAGATTTGCCCCAGCCGCGACAACCTGTACCCCTCCCGGCGGGCCATGTTTTCGTCGAACACCTTGTGCCCCTGCGCGCGAAACATGGCGAACTTGTAGAAGATGGGCATGTTCTCCACGGGAAACAGGCTCTCCACCGCGAACCCCGCCCGCTCGAAGGCGGTGGTGAACTCCTGGCGGGTCAGATTCGCCTTGTGAAAACACCGGGTCCCGGACGTGCGCGAGCCCGACGGGGCTCGCGCGGCGGCCAGCCAGTCGGTGAGCCTGGTCTGGAAGTTGTCCGCGCGAAACGAGGCGCACACCCGTCCTCCCGGTTGGAGCACGCGCCGGGTCTCGGCCAGGGCCTGATCCAGGCCCGTCTCCAGATTGTGGTACAGCCCGAAGGCCAGCACGTGGCGAAACGCCCCGCTTTGAAAGGGAAGGCGCAAAATGTCCGCCACGGACAGACGCAAGGTCTGGTCCGCGCGTTTGAGCTTGGCGCAGGCCGACTCCACGAAATCCATGCCCACGATGTCGCGGCCCCGGTCGTGATAGGCGCGAAGCACCCTGCCCGCTCCGCATCCGGCTTCGAGCACGCGCCCCGGTTCGTCCTCCACCGTGATCCGGGCGTACTTGAGGGGATAGCCGTCCGGGTTTTCCGAGGCGTCGTCGGCCTCGACCGCGGCCCAGCGGCGGGTCCAGTAGTCCTTGTTGGAAGCCTGACGATAGGTGATGCGCATGAATGCCTCGCTTACAGGTTTGGACCGAGCCGATCGGCCACAAGCCGACCCACCAGGACGTTGCCCTTGGCGCTCAAATGCCCGCCGTACACATCTTCCACATACAGTTCGTCCAGGTCCCGGCCGAAAAAAGCCTCTGTGGCGTCCAGCACGGGAACCGCGTCCGCACAGCTCGTGAAAAACTTTCGGTATCGGTCGACGCCGGCCTTGGGGCTTTTCAGGTCCAGGAGCTGGGGCAGCACCACCGCCAGGGGAACCTGTCCCCTTGACCGGGCCGTGGCGGCGAATCGCGCCAGCACGGCCCGAAAAAGCGCCGTGGCTTCGGCGTCGTCGTACATGGCGTGGGCCTGGGCGATGTTCGCCCGCATGACCTCGGCGAAGGGGGCGGCCTCGACGCCGGGGCCGGACCGTCCGAGGCTTCGCGCCACCCGGCGCAGGATCAAAAGCCCAAGCAGGCGCGCTTGTCGCCCGGGGCGGCGAAAGAAACTGACCAGATACGGCCTGCGATACTGCAGAAGACGATATTTCTCGCGATAGAAGCGATCCTGGGCCTGGAGCGACTCCAGCCTGTCGGCCAGGGCGTACACGTCCTCAATCCCGTTCACCGGGCAGGGAACGCGTTCCAAGCGGTTGCCCGGGACAAGCTTGAAGCGCGGCTTGAAGGCGAAGGTGTTGCCGAATTCCAGGTAGTGTTTCCAAACACTCTGAATACGGCAGATGGTCTCGGGCACGAAGGCCAGCACCGTCGCCCTGACGCTTCGCGCCTGCGCCTGGAGTTCGTAGCGCATCAGAGCCTGGTCCACCCCGTAGTTGCCCACCCCGTAGTTGCCCACGCCCACGCCCAGAATGCGCGACACCTCGTTCTCCCAGGTCTCGTGGTCCGCCACCTGTCGACAAAAGGCGTAGGAATCGCCGAAGACCGAAACCGCTTCGTCCAGTTCGGGTCGGCTCCTGGCGCGCGAGCCGGTGGCGTCTATGCTCCAGGGTGCCGGTCCGTCACGGCCGCTCTCCAGGCCGGACTGGCCGGGTCGGCGTGTCCAGCCCAGGGCCGGGTCGAAACTGGAAGCGAAATACTTTTCCAACGCGGCCCGGTCGAAGTCGGGCAGGTCGTCGGCTTCGGTCACCAGCCATTGAAAATCATGCCGCAGACCACGTACCAGGACCTCAAGCCCGGCCTCGGCCAGCCCCAGACCGGCCAGCGCCCCAACAAGGACCAGGCTCATGGCCAACCCTGCCCGTCCGGGTCCCCAGCGCCCGAGGCCGACTCCCGGTCGTGCGCTCCGACCGGCGTCCGGCCTCCCGGTCTGGCCCGAGACGAGCCCTCCGCGTCCTGCGCCGTGGCGAAGTGCGCGCGCGACAGCGCGTCCGGCCCGCAGGCCAAGCCGGCCCGGCGGGCCACGGCCAACGCCAGCTCGCGCGGGGCCACGTCGAAGCCCGAGTTGTCCAGGACCATGTCGGCCAGGGGCGGACGGGGAAAGGCGATATCCACCCCCACCACGTCGCGGGTCTTGCCGGCCAGGGCCGGACCGTAGAGGCCCTTGTCGTCGCGCGCGGCGAGAACGTCCAGGGGAACATCCACGAACACCTCGAAATAGCGCGAATAGGTCGTCCGGCACCGGGCCTGGATGTCGGGAAAGATCGACAGCAGGCAACAGACCACGTTGATGTTTTGCCGGTCCAGCCAGGCGCACATTTCGAACAGGCGCACGGCGTTCACCCTGCGCCCTTCCACGGTGTAGTCCGCCGGGGAGCGGTCCTGGCCGAAGATGGCGCGCACCTGATCGCCGTCCACCAGCACGGTGGCCGGCTCGCGGGACTGCCACAGCCCGTGCAGGGCCCGCCCGATGGAGGTTTTTCCCGCCCCCGAAAGTCCGATCAGCCAGATGACCACGCGCTACTCCGACCTGCGGCCCTGGCCAAAAAGTTCCAGGAAAATCCTGGCGTTGACAAACGAAAAAACGAACTTGCTCAAGTGGTTGGGCAGGCGCTCCTGGCGGCAGAGCCGGTCCATGGATTCGCGGCGCACCAGGTCGAACACCGCCGCCGAGGGATCGAACAGGTACTCGCGCACTTGGGGATCGTCAAAGTCGATGATGCTTCGCACCGAGGTGTTGAAGCCCTTTTTGCGCCTGTCCAGACGCACCGCGTCGCAGAGCAGGCCCCGCACGGCCTGGCGCAGCACGTACTTGCCGTATCCGTCGCGAATCAGGTGACGGGAGGGGATGGCGTTGGCGAAGGTAAACAGCTCGGTGTCGAGAAAGGGGGTGCGGTTCTCCACGGAGCAGCGCATGGAGTTGAGATCGTCGGCGTCAAGAAACACGGGGGTGGCCTCGTGGAACAGCTCATTGAGCATGCGGTTACGCAAGAGGTCGTCGGTATAGGCTTCCTCGACAAAGGGCTCGTCGCAGGGGTCGACCAGAAAGGCGGCCAATTCGTCGCGTCCGTCGTAGACATGGTCGCGGAAGTCGGGGCGGGCGTCGTACAACCCTGGGTCGCGCAGCACGGGATTGCGCACCAGGCCCGCGATGTGGCGTCGCCAATCGTCCAGGGCCCGGCCGTATTCGGGCGTCCCCTTGAGCACGTGCAGGTGCAGGAGAAAGTGGTCGTAGTACCCGGTGAAAAGCTCGTCCGCCGAGCAGCCGGACAGCACCACCCGATACCCGGCCCGGCCCATGGCCTCGGAGAGTTGAGAATGCACGAAATAGGTGGCCGTGGCCAGGGGGGCGTCGTGGTCGGACACCAGCCCCCGCAGGCGGTCCAGCCCGCCCCGGTTGGAGACGGGCAACAACTGGTGGGGACACCCCAGGTCGCGCACCGTGGCCAGGATGTTGTCCCTTTCGTCGTAGCGCTCGTCCGTATCGACGATGGAAAAGGTCTCCAGGCGGGCGCCCAGGGCCTTCACGGCCACGCTGGCCAAGGCGGTGGAGTCCACGCCGCCGCTCAGGCACAGGGCCACGGGAACGTCGGCCCGCAGGCGCAGGGAAACGCTTCGTATGAGCCGGGTTCGCACCCCGTCCACGGCTTCTTCCAGGGTCATGCACGGGTCCTGGCGCACGACCGGAGCCCAAAAACGCCGGGCCGGGCCCGCGCCTTCGGGACCGACCGTGAGGACATGCGCGGGCGCAAGCTCCTCCACGCCTTCGAAAAAGGTGCGCCCGGTCTTGTGCAGGGCCTTGTAGCCCAAGGCCAAATAGCGCCGGACCTGCTCCCGATCGGGCCGGGGCCAGACCCCGGACAGCCCGGCCAGGAACTTGACCTCCGAGGCGAAATAGATCCCGTGCGGAACGCGCAGCAGGCGCAGGGGCTTTTCGCCGAACCGGTCGCGGGCCAGGGTCAGGCGGCCCGTGGAGGCCTCGAACACGGCGAAGCTCCACATGCCCTCGAAACGGTCCAGGCATCGCTCCCCGTACCGCCGCCAGCAGGCCAGCAGAACCTCGGTGTCCGACCGGGTGGAAAACGTCTCGCCCAAAGATTCCAGGTCGCGGCGAAGCTCGGGATGGTTGTAAAGCTCGCCGTTGAAGACCACGGTGGCGTCTGCCCTGGTCATGGGCTGGTCGGAGCGGGAATCCAGGTCCACGATGGACAGGCGCGAATGCAAAAGCAGAGCCGTGCGCCCTCCCCCGGCGTCCAGGCGGACGGCCCGCTGCCGGTCGGGCCCCCGAAGGCGCATACGCTCCAGGGTGAGGCGAACGGCCGCTTCGTCCGGGGGGCGCGAGCCGAAATAGCCGGCTATGCCGCACATGTCAGACCGCCGCCACCCGAAGCAGACCGAAAGGATCGGCTCCGGCCCGGTTGACGCCGTCCATGGCCGTGGGGCAACAGCGCACGCCACGCTCGGCCAGGGCCCGCGACACGGCCGGGGAGAAGCAGTGGGCCAACCCCTCGGGATAGGAATAATGCGTGGGATCGACGCCCGCGCGCTCGCGCAGCAGGTCGTGGCAGGCGCCCAGCTCCGCGTCCAGGGCCCGGGGCGACAGATGGCTCAGGATGGCGTGGGTGTGGCTGTGGCCGCCGATGGTGAACAGGCCCGAATCCCGGGCCTGGCGCACCTGGTCCCAGGTGAGCTTGCGGTCCAGGGGATGGTCCGACGACAAACGACCGGGACGGCCCAGCTCGGCGCACAGCGCGTCGGCGAACAGGTCCGCGTCGCAGGCCGGGTCGTTCTTCACCCGGTCGCGCACGGCCATGAGAAAGGCGACGCGACTTTGGGCGTCGTCCAGACGGAAGGGCTCCTCCCGCCAGTTTACGCGCAGGGCGCGGGCCGAAACGTCCTCCACCACGGACTCGATCCGGTCGATCCAGGACATGGCGTTGTGTTCGACGAACCCCGTGGTGACGTAGATGGCGGCCGGAATGTTGAAATCCGCCAGGATGGGAGCGGCCACGCTCAGGTTGTTCTCGAACCCGTCGTCAAAGGTGACGGCGAAGCTTCGGGGGGGAAAGCTTCCACCCGGCCGGCAGCCGGCCAAGGCCTCGTCCATGGTGACGGCCCGGCCCGCGCGGGCCAGCCGCTCGATGCAGCGGGCGAAGGTCGCGGCCTCAAGGTGTTTGAGGTTGGCGTTGCGCACCGCGCTCGTCTGCCTGGGGATGACCCCGTGAAAAAGAAAGATGGCCAGCGCATCTTCGCTCAGACGCGCCTCCAGGCGCTCGGGCAGGTCGAGGTCGGCGCGCGTCATGGGACAAGCCCCCGCGTGTGGGCGGCGAAACGCTGGACGCAGAGGTCCTTGAGCACGCCGGGCATGGCGGAATAATAACGGCCCGTGCGCCGCTGGGGCCGCGAGAGCACGTCGTTTTGCCGCTCCATCATGTCGGCGGCGCACACGCACAGCCGGACGCAGGCCTCGGTGTTGACGGCCCGCAGGGCGGAAAGGGGCATGCCCGACGTCAGGCGCAGGGCCTCTTGCAGCACGATGTCGCCGGTGTCAAGACCGGAGTCCACCCGGTGCAGGGTGGTGACCAAGCCCGCGAAGTCACCGTGGTAGATGGCCCACAGGTGGGAATCCAGGCCCCGGTAGTCCTCGGGGTCGCCGCCGTGCAGGTTGAGAAGCGGTCCGGGCGCGGCCTCGACCACGGCCCGGCCCAGGCGGCCCGCGCCGAACACCACGGCCAAGTCCGCTTTTTGCTCGGCCAGGGCGGCCACGGCCTCGGGGGCGTTCAGGTTCGAAAAACGCCGGGTAGGCAGCACGTCTTCGAACGCGGTCTCGACGCCGCCGAACCAGCGCTCGCGCTCCAGCCTTTCGCGCTCCTCTTCGAAGGGGTGCGCGGTCTCGAAGGGCCAACTCGGCCCTTGCGTCTCGCACAGCGCCGTCACCTTGTCGAAGCGGCGGGCCATGGCCCTGGCGAAATAGGCGTGGTGAATGGTCGGGGTGGTGAGCAGGACGATCTTCACGGCTCCAGGTCCTCTTCGGAGAAAATTTCGCCCAGGGCCAGGTCCCGGCGCAACACGCGCCCGAGAAGGCGGCCTTCCTCGCCGGGCGCCATGCCCGAACCGGGACGCACCCAGGTAAGGTCGTCCAAGGCGAGCGCGCGCCCGGCCTTCAGGCCGCGCCCCGCCGCGATGGATCGGCGCACCGCCATGCCCGTCGCGGCCTCGCAGGGCTGCGGGGCCTTGTGCGGGGCGCCGAGCATGGCCGACACTTCGCGGATGGCCTGCACCATGCGCGCCAGGTCCCTCGGGTCGGCGGAAAGCTGGTGGTCACGGAAATCCGAGTGTTTTTTGTTCAGGGTGAAGTGCTTCTCGACGATGCGGGCGCCCGCGGCCACGGCGTATATCGCCGCCTCCACGCCCAGGGTGTGGTCGGAATACCCCACCTCCACGTCGGGAAAGGCCTCGCGCAGCACGCGTATCGCCCCGAGCCCGGCCTGGTCGCCGGGCGTGGGGTAGCTGGCCACGCAGTGCAGCAAGGCCAGGCCAGGGTCAACGCCCAAGGCGCGCCACGCGGCCTTAACCCGGTCGCGCGCCCGCCCGGCCAGGGCCAAGTCGGCCAGACCGGTGGAGACGATCATGGGCTTGGCGAAACCGGCCACCAGGTCGATGAGCGGCCAGAAGGTGTTGTCGCCCGAAGCGATCTTGAACGCCGGCTGCATGTCACGCAGCAGGCGCGCGCTGCCCAGGTCGAAGGGCGTGGAGAAAAAGATCAGTCCCAGATCGGCGGCCTGATGGGCCAGCTTGGCGAACTCCTCGCCGCCAAGGCGCAGGGAGCGCAGGCGGGCCAGGCGCTCGGCGTCCGCGCGGGTGACGTAGTGCTCGGGCGTAAAGGTCTGGAACTTCACCGCGTCGGCTCCGGCCTCGGCGGCCAAACCCACCAAGTCCTGGGCCAGGGCGAAGCTGCCCTCGTGGTTGTTGCCGATCTCGGCCACGATGAAGACCTGTTCATCGGTGTCGAACGACCCGATTTTCATGCCTGTTCCCCCCGCCGGTGCAGATGTAAAGAGTACGACGCCGAAACCAAGCGAAAGCCCAACCCCTCGTAAAGCCGCATGGCCGGCGTGTTACCCCGCTGGGTGCCCACGCGCAAGGGCGACCAGGCCCCCCGGCAGGACCGGGCCGCGAAGGCGATCATGGACCGGGCCGCGCCCAGGCCCCGCGACGGGCCGTCTACGCCCACCAGGTCGATGACCACGGTGGCGTCCTGGGTCGCCAAAAGCTGGAGAAAGCCCTCCACCCGGCCCTCGCGCTCGCTCACCACCATCCAGTCTCCGCGCTTTCCAGTAAAAAAATTGGCCGCCCAGGCCTCTTTGATCCGCCCGGCCGCCTCGTCCCCGATCAAGGGATCGGCGTGGAACCGGTCATGCGCGAAGCCGTGACGGGCCACGGCCCGCACCCTGTCCTCGTCGCCCGGACGGGCAAAGCGGACCCGGAGCGGTCCCGGGTCCAGGGGAGCGGCCTCGCGTGCCAGGGTCAAGGTCGTGGCGACCACGCGAAAACCCACGGACCGCAACCGGGCCAACGCGTCCCGGCGCTCCGCCCCCAGGCTGGTCCAGACCAGACAGGGACCGGGCGGCAAATCGCCCGGGGTCACGGTCCCGCGCCCCGAAGACAGGACGTGGCACGGCTTGCCCAGCAGCCCGGACAGCCAGGCGTCGCCGGCGAACACGACGGGCGAAGCCTCCATGGCGGACCGGACCTAGTCGTTCACCTGAGGCGAACAGCCCCGAGCCTGGGGATTGAGCGTGGCAAAGAGCCGTTCGTACCAGTCGATGTAGCGCGGATAGCCCTTCTCCAGCGGATAGGCCGGCTCGTAGCCCAACAGTTTGCGGGCCTTGTCCACGGAAAGCGACCCGCGTTCCGGCATGAGGGCGTCGCGCTCCATGTGGCGGACCTTGACGCTTGGAAAACGGCTTTGCACCATAGCGGCCATTTCGTTGAGACTGCGCCCCTGTCCGTAGGTGAGGTTGAAAATCTGGTCGCGGGCCTCGGGACGTTCGATGGCCTTGCACACGCCCTGCACCATGTCGCCGATGTAGGTGAAGTCGAGGCGCTCCTCGCCGTCGCCCTTGATGACGATATCCTGGCCGCGCAGGGCGTTTTCGATGAACACCTGCCCCACCCGGCGGCTGATGCAGCGCTCCCCGTACAGGGCCGAAGGGCGAATGATGGTATACGGCAGGCCGAACACCTGATTGTACCCGATGACCAGCTTCTCGCCGCCGAACTTGAGCGCTCCGTAAATGCCCAGGGGATTGCAGGGGCTTTCCTCGGTGACCGTGCCGGACTCGAAATTGCCGTACACCATGCTCGACGAAAAGTAGATGAACTGCTCGACCTTGCCCCGCGACTGGTCCAGGGCGTTTTCCAGGGTGCGGAAGCTGTGGTCGAAGGTGCTGTAGGGGTCCTTGTTGGACTTGCTTGCGTGGGCGATGGCCGCCAAAAGTACCACTACATGGGGCTTGATCCTTTCGAGAAGCAAGGCCAGCCGAAAGTAGTCGCGCACGTCTTCCACGTAGAGCGGCACTCCGGCGTCTTGCAGAAGCTTGAGCCGATTCTGCACGATGCTCAAATAGAGGTCGCGTTCCTGCCCGGTGTAGTTCGAGCAATAGAGCGACAGCAGGTTGTTCACTTCCAGTCCGTCGATGACCGACACCTCGGCACCGCGTCGTTTGAGCTCCAGGGCCAGGTTGTGGCCGATGAATCCGGCCCCGCCGATGAGGACGATCCTGCGATTCTTGATGTCGATGGTATTGGCGTCCATAGGCCTCACTCGAAGGGCTAAAGGTGTTGGCGCACGACCGCGACGACCCGGTCCGCCACGTAGTCCATGTCGTCCGGGCCCAGGTGCGGCCCCACGGGCAGGGCCACGCCGCAATCGCTTATCGCCTCGGCCACGGGATACCGCTCGCGCGCATAGGGGGCCAACCCCTGGTAGTAGCGCATGCGCGGCACGGGTTGGGGATAGTAGACGCTCGTGCCCACGCCCGCCTCGCCAAGGTCCCTGGCCACCGCGGAACGCTTGGTCGCCAGGGGGCCTTCGAGCACCATGACCAGGCAGTAGTGCGCGCTTTCGGCCCGGGGATCGGTTGCGTCGAGCACGCGCACGTGCTCCAGGCCCGAAAGGCCCGCCTTGAGCCGGGAAAAGTTCTCCTCGCGTCGCCTGAGGATTTCGGGCAGCCTGTCCATTTGGACCAGGCCCAGCGCGGCCTGAAGCTCGCTCATGCGGTAGTTGAGCCCCAAATCCACCACGTCGTACACCCCCGGCTCGGACCGCTCGGCGTGGGACCGGTCCACTCCAAAGGCCCGCTTGCGGGCGATCCGCGCGGCCAGCTCTTCGCTTTTGCAACTGAGCATGCCGCCCTCGGCCGTGGTGATATGTTTGACCGGATAGAAGGAAAAACACCCCGCGTCGCCCCAGAGTCCCACGTGGACGCCGTTAAAACGCGCGCCCACGGCCAGGGCGCAGTCCTCCACCACGGCCAGTCCCCGATCCCGGGCCAAGGCCATGATGGACTCCATGTCGCAGGGAATGCCCAGGAAATGCACCAGGGTGACGGCCCGGGTACGCGGGCTCAGGGCCTTTTCCACGGCTTCGGCCGTGATGTTGCCCGTGGCCGGGTCGGCGTCCACGAACACCGGCCGCGCCCCGACGGCCATGACGGCGTGGGCCGTGGCCACGTGGGTCATGGCCGGCGTCACCACCTCGTCGCCCGGTCCGATCTCCAGCCCGATCCAAGCCATGTGCAGGGCCGCCATGCACGAACTCATGGACACGCAGCGCGCGCCCTGGCCCAGCCAGCGGGCGAAACGCTCCTCAAAGGCCCGGCACCGGGGGCCGTGCGTCAAAATGTTGCCGCAAAGGACCTCCTGGACGGCCTGACGTTCCTCGTCGCCGATCCAGGGTCGGCCGAAAGCAATGGTGCGGGAAGGGTTCATGCGTAGTCCACCTGTATGGGTTGGCGCTCGGCGTGGGACTTTTCCACGGCCGCGCACACGGCGATGACGTCGAGATACGAATGCACGTCCCGTGCCCAGTCGCGTCCCTGGCGGATTCCCAGGAGAAACCGGGAGAGGGATTCCCCCCTGTCGGCGGGCACGGGATCGTCTTGCCACGCCACCGGAGGCGTCCGGGGATCGCGGCTTGCGTGCAGCCTCGCCCCGGAGTCGTCGTAGAGAAAGGACCCCTGGGTTCCGTAGAGTCTGAGCACGTGCTGATGGCGATGCACGCAGCCGAAATTGGCCGTGAACCGGGCCACGGCCCCGCCGGACATGAGGGCCGATGCGGTCACGAAGTCGTCGTAGCGAAAAACGGAATCCCGCGTGCAGATCCGGTTGCCCAGGGCGAAAACCGATTCGGGACGTTCGCCCGTGATCCACAGGGCCAGATCGATCATGTGCACCCCGCCGCCGGCCATGACCGAGTAGTCGTCCTCGCGTCCGCGCCAGCCGGTCAGAATCTTTTCCAATCGGCCGTAAAGGTATTCCCCGTCCAGGGCGTAGATGCGGCCCAGTTCGCCCTGGCGCACGGCCCGGCGCAGGCGGCGATACAGCGGAGCGGCGCGCAGCACGAGGTTGCACCCCAGGGCGCGCGGAGGCGTCCCCGACGCCTTCCAGGCCGCGAGCAGCAGACGGGCTTCCGCCAGGGTGCGGCACACGGGCTTTTCCACGAACACGTGCTTGCCCGCCTCCAGCGCCGCCACCGCCTGACCGAAATGTTGGGCATCGTAGGTGGCGATGGAAACCACGTCCACTTCCGGATCGGCCAGGATCCGGGAAAAATCCGTCGTGGGGCGTCCCTGGCCCAGGGCCGCGGCCGTGGCCCGGGCCTTGTCCCGGTCCAGGTCGCACAGCCAGAGCAGACGACAGCCGCCCTCGGCCCGGTAGACCCTGGCGTGGCGTTCGCCGACGCCCAGCCCGACCACGGCCACTCCCAGAAGCCCCGCGTTCACGGCTCCCCCCGGCGACTCCATCCGTCCCCACAGGGCGCGCCGCGACACGTCCGCTCCTCGTTCGCCAGGCACCAGTCCTCGACACGCGCCAGATCCCCCGGTTCGTCCACGGCCAGGCTGAACCCCCTCGGGGCCGGCTCCGGGTTGGCGATGCTCACGATGCGAAAGCGCCCCGCGTTGGCGTAAAAATATTTCGTGACGTGTTCGCGTTCTTCCGGGAGCGAGGCCGCGCGCTCCACGGCGCGAAACGTCTCGGTCCGCACCAGTTCCACGCTGCGCCCGGGGGGGTAGGTGCGCGGCAGCACGTTGGTCACCAGGTCGCACGGCTCGTGGGCGAAGACCTCGGCCGCCCAGGCGAAAAGGGCGGGATCCAAGACGGGACTGTCCGCGCAGACCCGAAAAAAAGCCCGGCAGGGATGGCGGTCCAGGGCGAGCATGAAACGCCCCAGCACGTCTTCCAGCGGGCCGCGCGTGACGGCCGCACCCAGGCTGGCGGCGAACAGGGCCAACGGGTCGTCGCTGGCCTGGTCGCTGGTGGCCACCACCACGGGCAGGGCCGCATCGAAAGCGCGCAGGCGCTCCACCACCCGGGCCAGCAGGGGCTTGCCCAGAAACGGGGCCAACACCTTGCCGGGAAACCGGCGCGAACTCATGCGGGCCTGGACGATGGCGATCAGCGGCTTCATGCGAAAATCCTTCTCACCCCTGGACCTTGGCCGGTCCGGCCATCCCCTGGGCCAAAAACCGTTCCCGCAAGGATTCGGGCATCAGTTCCTCCAGGTCCCGGTCGCGCAATCCCATGAGCCTGAGCCAGGCCATGCAGAGGTCCCAGGACATGACTGTGGGGCCGACGCTGTCCAGCAGGGGCAGGGGCGGCTCCTGGGAAGGCCGACCGGCCAGAAGGAAAACGGCCCGGCAGGCCAGTTGAAACGAGAGGTTTTCCAGCCGTCCCAGGGCCGCATCCCGGGAAAACCCCGCCAGGCAGGCGTCCAGGTCCCGCTCGCGCAGCCAGCGCATGAGCCCGACCTGGGCGTATAAGCCCATGAAAGCCGGAAAATAGGCGTATACCTCCTCGACCAAGGCAGAGGCCCTGTCCAGGTCGCCCTGAAAAGCGCAGAGCGCGGCTTCGTACCCCTTCCAGCTGATATCCAGGCGACCAAGCGCCCTGTCGCGCTCGAACCAGAGCAGGGCCGCTTCGGCGTCGCGGCGTTGCACGAAATCGCCATGCCATCCGATCATGGCGAAACCGTTGCCGACCGAGTTGTCCTTGGCATAGGCCCTTTCCACCGTATCGGAGGCTTCCTCCCACCTTCCGGCCGCGGCCAGGGCGGCCGCGTGCAAAATGACGAAAATTCCCGTCAGCCGATCCTGGCGAGCGTCCCTCTCAAATCCCGGCAGGGCCTTGACCATGTCGTAATCTCTGGTTTGAAAGCGCCAAAGACTCGTCACGGCATGCAGATTGTATAAATACGGGTAACGGGCATAGGCGGCCTCGGCCACGGCGTGGGCCTCCCGGTCCCGGCGGCACACGGCCAGGGCCTCGCACAGATGGACGGTCCACCGAGCGGACATTCTTCCCGGGGAGGCGTCGCGTTCCATCCAGTCCAGGTATTGGTCGAAAAGAAACACGGGACGCAGGCAGAGCGCGCCGATACGGGAATGCTCGTCCCGCAGCCAGGGGCTGCCCGCATAGCGCCATCCGACCAGCTCCAGGGCCTGGTCGCGCCATCCCCGCACCGCGAGGGACACGGCGATATCCGCCGACCAGACAGGCGAAAGGCCCAGCGCCAGGGCCTGGTCGCGCAGGGCCGCGTACCCCCGGGCCACGTCCCCGCCGCGTGACCGGACCCAAAGGGCGAGCAGTTCTTCGCTCGGCTTTTGTCGCGCCTTCTCGTCCAGGAGCGTTTCCCGGCGGCAAAACGAACGGGACTGATGAAACGTGTGCACGCGCAGGGGCAGCAGGCCGAACGCGCGCTCGTCGTAGTCCGCCACGGCCTGGGCTACGGTCGCGCGCTCCAGGGTCAAGGCCGCCTGCCGGTCGGCCACATCGGCAAGCAGCCGCAGGGCCTGAATCAGGTCGGCTTCGCACGCGGCGCGCCCGGACGGGTCCGGGGACGCCGGATCGGCCTCCATCGTGTCCAGGGCTTGGCTCGCCCGCGCTAGCGTCGCGTCCAGGGCCGCGCGGCGGTGGAGAAACTCCCGGAGCCCGGGATGCTCGAACGCGTCCGGGGCCGTGCGCTCCGGCTCCTCGCCGGGGGTCGGGATCGCAACGGGCGTGGGGACGCGCCCCTCGCGCGCAAGGCGGGCGCGGGCCTGGTCGATCACCAGGGGAAACACCTCGCCCCCCCCGGCCAGAAAATCCTCGGGGCTTTCCAGGGCTGGACCGCGAAATCCCACCAGGGAGCCCTCGGGCTCGTACACCTCGGGAAAGCTCTGCCGGCCGCGAATACACTCGCCCGTGCCCGTGTTGCGCGTGGCCATGTTCCAGTCGTCGCGCCACCACCCGCCTCGAGGGGTCTCGAACGGCACGGCGATGTCCGCCTTGGGCAGCCGGGCCTGGGCCAGCAGGTTGAACACCGCCACCCGCGAGCGCGCCAGGGGGGCGGCGCGACCGGCGAGAACATACGAACGCCCTTCCAGGACCACGGTTTTTTCCGAACGGACCGGGAACAGGCCCCCGGGATCGCCTTCGCCGCGCGGGGCGTCCCGGGTGGGCAGCCCGAACAGGTGATAGCGGCAAGCGCCCCGGACCCGACTCGAAACGAGCGTGTCCCAGGCCTCGGCTCCGCGCAGAAAGACCGCTTCGGCACGACCCACCGAACAAAACAGGGGCAGCGCCGCCAGATCGCACGCGGAAAAGGCCGCCTGGCGGACCCGGCCGTCCTCTTCCAGCACGAGGAACACCCGGTCGCCAAGATCACGGCCGGTCTCATGGGACGCCCGCGCGCTTCCGAGAAGAACGCCTTCGTCGGGCAGCCATTCGAGCACCCGACCGGAAAAATCCCCCTGGGGCCAGGGGGCCGAGGAAGGCATGCGCACCGGCAAACTCACCCGCGCCGGCCCCGACGCTCCCACCGCCCGGGCCAGAAGCTCCCGCGCGCCCTGCGCCTCGTCGTCCACCGGAACGTAGGCCCGGCTGGCCAGCACGTCGAAGAATTCCTCCCACTGGCAGGGGTGGTCGCGGCTGGGGGTCATGGCGGCCACGGCCTGAAACGGTCCTTGGGTCAAGGCCTGCGCCGCCCGGGCCACCAGGTCCCGGTTCAAGGAGGCGGCGACGGGACGGACCACGAGCACCGCCGCTCCGGGACGTTGCCGGGCAAGGACGCGCACGGCGCCCCGCCATCCGGCGGGAAAGGGCGTATCCGGTTCGTCCGGCAAGGGGTCCGTATGCGCCATGACCCCGGCGGGCGGGTCGATCCGCCGACCTGGAGGAAAAAAAACGTGAATTTCGGCGTCCGTAGCCGCCCGCACCATCTCGAGAACCGTTTCCAGCCCGTTTTCGGACGCATCCTCCCCCTGGTCGAGGCAGGGAATGGCCACGAGAAGGGTCATGCCCGGCTCCATGGCCCAGGCGGGCGCGTTTTCGACGAAAATCGCCCCCTTCGGCCGGCGTCTGGCCTCGCGCCCCCTGGATGCCGCCCGGCCAGGCGGTTTCCACAGACGCGCGCATCAAGCAGAGAGAGTGCGGATCTCACGTTGAAAAAGCCCACGACGGGCTTTTTCAACGCACGGCTACGGCGCATGGGGCGTTTCCTCCTCCGGGTCCCAGCGGGCGAAGAGCTCGTTGGCCCGGGCCAGGTGATGGGGTTCGTCGATGTCGAGCAATTCGGTTTCGGCGCGTAGGGGATGGATGTAGAACTCGTGGAGACCTCCGGGTTGCAGCCAGAACCCGGAAAATAGGCCATACTCCCTGAAAAAACAACGCGAAGACAGTTCGCCCGGTCCGGCCAGGGGCAAAAGCCCTCCTCCCGCGCCGGGCACGTAATGGCTCCGGTCTCCGGCCGGCATGGCCCGCACCGTGCGCACGGAGCGGTAGCCCCGCGCCAGCTTGGAGACCAGCAAATCCATGAGGGCCCGCGTGCGAAACGGATGCGTGGGATAGAGCATGGCCATGGCCGAAGGTTCGTAGTTTTCGGTGCGCTTGAGCGTTTGCAGGACGTGGGAGATGACGTCGTCCAGGGAGGCGGTGTCGTGGGACAGCTCGGCCGGGCGCAGAAAGGGGACTTCCGCGCCCCAACGCCTGGCCACTTCGGCGATTTCCGGACTGTCGGTGGAGACCACCACCCGATCGAAAAAACGGCAGTTCACCCCGGCCAGCACGGAATGGGCCACCAACGGCTTGCCCCCCAGATCGGCCAGGTTCTTTCCCGGAATGCCCTTGGAACCGCCCCTGGCCGGGATCAGGGCCAGGATCTTGACCCCTTCGGGCTCCTGGCCGGGCATATCGACTCCGACTCGGCTCATATCGGCCTCCCCCGAAGACATCGACGCGTCAGGTTACGCCCCGGCCTTGCGGCGCGCCTCGCGCGCTTCCCGGTGGGCGCGCCACGCCTCCATGCCCCTGCGCTGGGCGGCCACCAGGGCCTGGCCGCTGATGGTGGGCAGGTCGAGCGCGCAATCGTTGAAGCCGTCCAGCCTGCCGCCTTCCACCAGCCAACCGTTGGCCAGGGCCTGTTCGTGCAGACGGGTGCCGGGAAACGGCGTGCACAGCGACAGTTGCAGTTCGTCGGGATCGAGCTCCAGGGCCAAGTCCATGGTGGCCCGGGCGCTGGCTTCGGTCTCGCCGGGCAAGCCCAGCATGAAGGTCAGGTGCATGCGAATGCCGAGCTCCCTGGTGATGTCGCAGGCCCGCTTGACCTTATCCAGTCCCAGGGCCTTGCCCGAGCCGTCGAGAAGGGACTGGCTGGCCGACTCCACCCCGTATTTCACCGCGCGCATGCCGGCGGCGTGCAGGGCTTCGAGAATTTCGCGGTCCATGAGGTCGGCCCGGGCCATCATGGCCCAGGGAACGCCCAGACGCCTGGCGTCCAGGGCGCGGGCCAGGGCCAGGGTGCGTTCGCGGCCCACGTTGGTGGTGTCGTCGTCGAAATAGTAGGATTGAAAATCGTAGGTCTTGACCAGCCACTCCACCTCGTCGGCCACCTTTTCGACGCTCCTGGGCCGAAAACGGCGCTGACCGTAGACCACCTGGGGCCACACGCAAAAGGTGCATCCAAAGGGACAGCCCCGGCTGGCCCACACCTGCACCGAAGGGCCGGGCAGGCCGAAGGGATTGTCCTTGTAACGATGCATGGGCAGGTGATGGTAGGCGTAGCGCGGCAGGCTGTCCAGGTCGTCGCAGGGCGGACGGGGCTCGCCCGCCCGGACCGTCCCGTCGTCCAGGCGCACGTGCGCGCCGGCCACCGGCGCGTGCGAGCCGGACAGGCGGGCGCGCATCAGGGCTTCGAGGGTGAGCTCGTATTCGCCGAAGCAGGCGAAGTCGACCAGGGGATGCCCGGCCAGCCAGGCCGGATCGCCCAGCGGCGCGTGCGCCCCGCCCAGTCCGACGGTCACGCCCGGCAGCAGGGCCTTGAGTTGGGCCACGGTGTCCAGGTCGCAGTCGATGGACGGGGTGGAGACCTCCAGAAAGATCACGTCCGGGGCGTAGGACGAAGCCCGGCCCAGAAAGGCCGGCAGTTTCTCCCCCTGGGCAACGCTGTCCACAAGAAGCACCCGCAAGTCGGGAATGCGTTCGAGCAGGGCCGTGGCCTGGGCCAAAAAATGGGGAAACGGCAGGTAGGGCGGCGGGGCCTGGTCGGGCCGCCAGCCTTCCATGTGCGGCCAGCGCGAGCCAGCCCGCACCCCCCACAGCCAGGGGCGCGTTTCGTCATGCCACGAAGCGTTGGCCAGCAGAATCTTGCAGGGCGCTGCGGATGTCATTTCGTTCTCCCGTGATGCGGTTGTCCTTGGCCAGCCCCACCATGACCAGGGCGGTAAAGACCATGGCGCGGTCCCGGCTGAGCCAGGGCTGGTGTCTGGCCACCATGTCGGCCAGTTGGCGAATGGTGCGCTTGCCGTCCATGGCGTCCCAGAGAAAGGCGTGGGCCAGCACGTAGCGCTCCATGTCTTCGAGGGTCCAGTCGTGCACGTAGCCCGCGATCAGATGCAGATGCGGATACGGCGAGCCGGACGTGGCGGTCAGGCGACGAGGCGTATCGTCGAGCAGGCTGTCGGGCAGAAAGTTCACCCGGTGGTGCACGTAGTGGGCGTTCTCGCGGCTCATGACCGTGCCCATGGTCAGGGCCTCGGCGGCGAACTCCGTGCCCCGGTGGGGCGTGGTGAGCTGGCCCAGCCCGCCGTCGGAACGCAAGTGTTCGGGCACCTTGGAGTTTATGCGCTCCAGAAAGCGCTTCTTGGCCGGATAGCTGGCCAGGTCTTCGCCCGGAGTGAAGAGCATGTGGGTGTAGAGCGGGGCCAGGCCGGCCCGCATGAGGTTTTCCGCCGCCTGGGCCATGGCGTCTATCTCCTCCCCCTTGTGGGTGAGGTCCGCGCTCTGCTGAGTGAAGGACTCGATGCCGATCTCCATGCCCACGCATCCGGCCCGCTTCATGAGCGGCAACAGCTCCTTGCGGCGGTTGATGTCCGAAGCGCGCGAAAGCCCCAGCCAGCGAAACTCCACCCCGCTTTCCAGCACGAGCTCGCATACCCGGTCCATGTGTCCGGGCTTGAGCAGCAGGTTGTCGTCCCAAAAGTGGAACTGGTTCACTGCGTAGCGACGATGGGCGGCAAACATCTGACCGGCCACGTACTCGGGACTGTTCCAGCGCACCCGGCGGTTCCACATGAGCGGCGAGGAGCAGAACGTGCATGCGAACGGGCACCCCCGCGACCCCATCAGCGGAAAGCGGTATCCGCCCACCACGTGCAGGGGATAGTTGTACAGCCGCCAGTCGGGCAGAAGCTCCCAGGCGGGATAGGGCAGAATATCCAGGTCCTTGATCATCTGACGCCCGGGATCTTGCCCCTTGGCCACGCCCACGCCGTCGATTCCAGACGGGTCCCCGCCCTCGCGCAGGGCCTCCACCAGGTCGCCCAGCGGAAGCTCGCCCTCTCCGGCCACAATGAAGTCGGCGTGCTCCAGGGTTTCGTCCGGGCACAAGGTGGCGTGCACTCCGCCTATGACCACATAGGCCTCGCCCTTGGCCCGCACCGCGTCGGCGATGGCGAAGGCCATGGGGGCCTGGGCGGTCCAGGCGGTGAGGCAGACCAGGTCGTAGTGGCGGCCCAGGATGTGGGCGATGACCTCGGCCGGGGCCGTGTCGGTGATGTGGGCGTCGACAAGCTCGACCTGAATGTCGGGAAACCGCTTGCGCAGCCACCCGCCCAACGCAAGAAGTCCCATGGGCATGGTCTTCTTGTGCCGCCGGTTGGCCCGGGCGAAGGGCGGATGCACCAGCAGCACCCGGTTGACGAAGCGCGACCCGCTCCGCGACCGGGCCACGCCCGGTCCCGGAGCGTCCCCCGGGGTCGGCGGAATGCGCAGGTCCGCCAGGGGATCGTAGGCCACCCGGACGAATTGGCGCACCCGGTCGGCCGGAGTGTACATGTCGTGGATGCGTTCCGCTTCCACCCCGCGCGTCAGCAGCCATTCGCGCAGGTTTTCCTGCTGAAAGTGGGTGCAGAGCACGAAATGGGCCGATCCCTGAAGGTCCAGTTCCGAAAGGGGGCTGACCGGCAAGGCCAGGGGCTCGGACTCTTCGCCTTCGTCCAGATGGTCGTAAAGGCGGTCGGTCCAGGCGGAAAGGTCCAGACGTTCGAGCACGCGCCGGGTGTGCTCCCCCGCGCCGAGCACGGCCAGGGGCAGACCCCGCTCCGTGAGCTCCCGCAGCGTTGCGGCCAGGCGTCTTACGGCCTCGGCGAAATGGTGCGAACGGTAATCCATGTCGGTCATTCCCCGCAAAGGGTCAAGGACCCGGCCCCGGCCTTGCCGGGGGTTTGCCAAACGTCGCGCTCCCCGGCCAACAGCCCGGCCAGACGGCCGGCCGCCGCGCGCAGGCTGTAGCGCCGCTCCACCAGGGCGCGGGCCTTGCGGCCCATTTCCAGGCGCAGGGCCGGATCGGTGAACAGGCGCTCCATTTTGTCGGCCATTTCGCGCTCGGTGGAGGCCAGAAAGACTTCCTGCCCGTCCACGCCCACGCCGGCGGCCTCCCCGATGCGCGTGGCCACCACGGGCAGGCCGGCGGCCATGTACTCGAAAAGCTTGGTGGGGCTCTTGGCCCGCATCCACTCGTAGTCGAGGCTCACGGGCTCAAGCGGCACAACGCCCACGTCCATGCCGGCCAGAAGCCCGGGCACGCGGTCGGGCGCGGCCCAGCCGTCGTAGGACACGGGCAGCCCCGGGAAATTCAGGCGCAAATGTTCGGGCACCACGTCCTCCATGCCCCGGCCCACGATGTGGAAGCTGAAGGGAATCCCCTTGCGGTGGACCCTCCGGGCCGCCCGGCAGGCCAGATCCAGGCAGTCGAGGATGCGCTTGCCCCAGATCTGGCCCAGCCAGACCATGCGCGGAACGGCGCTGGACGCGGCGCGTTCCGGGCGGTCCGCCGGGACGAAGCGCTCCGTGTCGGCCACGGTTTCGAGCAGGTGCACCCGGTCGTTGAAGGCCGAAAGGATGGGCGCGAGCGCCCGGCTGGACGCCAGACAGAAGCGGGCGCCGGAAGCCACCGCGCCAAGCGTTTGCGCCTGGCCGACGACCCCGAACCGGCGGGCGTTGACCTCGGGGTCCTTGAAGAGCGAAGACCGGCCCCGGTCGTCGTCGTCGTAGTCCAGCGCGTAGGGCCAGCCGTGGCGTCGGCAGACTTCCAGAACGGCCGCGGCATGGTAGTGGACCTTCTGGATGACGAAAAACGCCGGTCCCATGGCTTCAAGCCGGGCCACGGCCCTGTCCGTCAGCTCCTGCTTGAGTTCTTCGGCCACGTACAGCATGGCGGTCATTTCCAGGCCCTTGAGCGCCGGGGGGGCCAAATCGTCCTGAAAAGAAAACACCCGCGCGTCCACGCCCCGCTGCGCCAGGGCGCGGGCGAAATTGTAGGCCCGTATGCGGGTGGGGGCGTTGGTGTAGTCGGTGAGTCCCACGAAGACCACGGGCAGGCCGCTTTTCATGCCAATATTCTCCTAGCCTGCGGCCCGCGCGCCCCGCAACCGCTTGTCGGGGATGGCCGCCAACTCTTTTTCGAACATCTCAATCCTCCGCCTGTCGTGTCCGGTCGGGAAACAGCAGGGGAAGCACCCCGCCTTGCACCACGGATTCCCACCCGTAGCGCTCCTCGGCCAGGGCGCGCCCGGCCAGGCCCATGGCGTGGCCGCGCTCCGGGTTTTCCAGAAGCTCCCGCAGGGCCGCGGCCAAACCGCGCACGTCGCCCGGCTCCACGTAGAGCCCCTGGCGCCCGTGGGTAAAAAGCTCTCCCAGTCCGCCCGTGCGACTGGCCACCACCGGCCGACCGCAGGACATGGCCTCGATGGCCGTCATGCCCAGGGCCTCGGGCCAAAGCGACGGAACCAGGCACACCGCCGAACGGGCCATGAGCCCGGCCAGCTTGGCGTCGTCGTTTATCCAGCCCACGTTTTCCAGGTAGTCGCGCGTCACGGGCTTGCCCACCCCGGTGGTGAGCAGGGAAAACTCCACCCCGCTCGCGGCGAGCAGGTCGCAGGCCTCCAGGGCCCAGGAAAATCCCTTCTTGGCGTCGTATACCCGGCCGGCGAAAAGAATTTGTCCGGGCGTCACTTCGGCCCGGTCCACGGGCGCGAAGCGTTCCAGATCCACCCCGGAAGGCACCACGTGGGTCTCGGGGTTGTGGCGCGAGAGGATGTCGGCCATGGCCCGGTTGTAGCAGACAATGGCCGAGGCCTTGCCCAACGTGCGGGACACGAATTCGGGGTAGCCGGCCTCGAAAGCCCCGGCGTGCACGAGCTCGCGGCGAAAAAAGGCCTCGCGGGGGTTTTCCTGGGTGAAATAGTCCAGGCAGCACTCGATGCAGCGGCGGTGATGCGCCGGGTCCAGGGTCTGAAGCCAACTGTCCGGGCAGGGCTCGCCCTGGCGGAAGCGTTCGCCCGCCCCCCGAAAGCAGGCCACCTCGTAGGCATAGAAGCGCACCACCGGCCGGTAGTCGGCCAGGGCCGCCACCACGGCCGGCTTCATGGCCCAGCCGTCGCCCACGTACACGGCGTCGGGCGCGAAGGCGTCCACGGCCTGGCGCAGCTTTCGGCCCACCGTGGCGTCGGTGTATTCTTCGGGAGTCATGGCCACGAGCTGGGTCTCGAAAGGCAGCCGGGCCTCGATTCGGCCCCTGGTCATGAGGCCGTCCTTCACGGCGGGCAGAATGAAGCGCACGTGATGGGTCTTGGCCAGGTGGCGAAAGACCTCGTAGATGTCTCGCGGAGCCCCGCCGTGGGGCGGCCAGCCAAAGAGCAAGTCCACCACGGCGATCTTCTTGCCCGGTCCGGGCGCAAGCGTGCCCGGCAGCAGGATGTCCGCCCCTTCGGCTGCGCCGGCCCTGGCTTCGGCCTCCAGCCTGGCGGCCGCGATGCGCTCGGCCTTTTGCGCCCGCAAGGCCTGATCGCACACCCCGAGGGCCACGGCCTTGTCCAAGGCGGCCTCGGCCTCGTCAAAACGCAGCGCCCGGCGCAATATGTCGCTCTGGTTCAGATAGGCCGAGGGCTCCCCGCGATCTTCGGCCAGGTGGCCGAAGATCGCGATAGCTTCTTCCAGCCGGCCGGATCCCACCAGCAGCTCGGCCCTGGTGCGCAGGCAGGCGATATTTTCGGGGTTGTGCGCCAAGATTTCCTCCAAAAGATGCTCAAGCCGCTCCCAGGACAGCAGGCCCGAAGCGCCGGGTCCGGCCACGACCCGGTTCAGGGCCAGAATCGAAACAGCCGGCGCGGTTCGCGGCGCGACGGTCAGCACGTCCAGCAAAACGGCCTGAGCCAGGTCGTGGCGACCCCGGTGGATGTGATACCACACCCGGTCGCTCAACACGTCCAGCAGGGCGACGAACGCCTCCTCCCGGCCCAGGTCGCGGGCCAGACCCGCCAAATGTTCGACGCGCGCGCGACTCGTGGCCAAACGCTTGACCACCAGGTCGCTCTGGACGTCGATCCAGGCCTTGACATCCGGGTGGTCGGGCCGGGCCCTGCACAGGGTTTCCAGCAGGGGACGCCCCAGGCCGGCGCGTCCGGCCTCTTCGAGGTGCGCGGCCCGCAGGTAGGTGGGCCGGGTGGCTTCCGGAGCCAGGCTGGCGGCCTTGTCCAGGCAGGCCAGGGCCTCTTCGGAGCGGCGCGCCTCGCGCAACGACAGGGCTTTATGCAAATACCAAGCCGACGCCCGTGGGCCGTGGGGTTCGGCTTGCAACAGGGCCTGGTTGCGCCGGGCGGCGTCAAAAACCAGAGGGTCAGGACCGGCCGGCGCGCCCAGGCCGAAGAAGCGGTCCGCGCCGGTGAAAAAGGCCTCGCGAGTGAAATGTTCGGCAAAGGCCCGGCAGGCCGGGGCGCGTTCTTCCCTGGGGTAGTCGGCCAGCGCCCGGGCGGCCCGGGAAAAATCCTCGGCCGATTCGTGGGCGAACACCTCGCCCAGGCCGTGCTCCAGGGTGCGCCGGGCCGTCAACCCGTTGTCCGGGACCAGGCAGGGCAGACCGGCCCGCAGAGCCATGAGCTGGATGCCCGAGGAAATGTCGTGGCGGCGGTACGGCAGGGGCAAAATGCGCACCCGGGGACTTTGCAGGGCGGTTTCGAGAAACGCGTCCGGCACATAGTCGGCCAGTCCGAAGAACCGGCCCTGGTCCGCAAGGCGGGCAAAAAGCCGGGCTGCCCGCCGGTCTTCTTCCAAAGGCAGGTTGCGCCGGCCCAGGGCCACCAGGGAGAGGTCGTCACGTTCTTCCACCAGATCAAAGAGCCAGGAAGCGTTCTTGCGGGCCTCCAACAGGCCGGGCACGAGCAGCACCGGGCCGTCTCCGGCTTCCAGAAACGCGCGCAGTCCGGCCAGGCGCTCGCGCTCCTCGTCCGCAAGGTCCTCGGGCGGTCCCAGGCGGCGGTACGGATCGGGCACGTAGCGCAGAACGCCGTCCGGGGTGTCCAGGGCGGCCGCCTGGTATTCGTCGCTGGTGGCCACGGCCGTAAACAGTCGCTGGCGAGCGAGAAAATCCGGCAGGTCGCGCGAATGCAGCCCGCAAGGGTCGTAGCGCAGGCCCGAGGCGTAGAGCAGCCACAAATACGTGGGGCGGGGAAACCCCTCGCCCCGGCCGACCATGGCTTCCCACTGGTCCCACATCTCGTCGCCGTAGAGCACAAGCGTCAGGTCCGGTTCGAGCCGGGCCTGCATGTCCTTGAGCGCGGCCACCTGCACGGCCGGGCCGTCGTCGTCGAAGAGAATGGTCCTGAGCCGGTCGTAATAGAAGCCGGTCTCCCCGAGTTCGCGCACCAGGGCCTTGAAATCGGCCCGGTGGGCGAAGCGGCCCGGGTCGAAGGCGTGGAAACGCACGCGCGGATGGTCGGCGAAGCGGCGGTGAAAGAGGCCGCCTTCGTAGTGCAGCCCCAGGAAATGCACCTCGAACCCGCGCGAAAGCCCCCACTCGACGAAATTTTCCGCATAGATCAGGTGGTGGCCCATGGCCAGGGGGTCGTAGAGCAGGAGCCGGGGCATCAGTCCTCCTCGCCCACGCGGCGGGCCAGGTCGATCCAGTCCATGCCCAGGGCGTAGGGGAAAAGGGCCAGGGTCACGCCCAGGCATCCCCAGTCCCGGTCCGCCACGTCGCGACGCAGGATGCCCCACAGCCGTCCGGCGTGGCGCAGGTTGGAACGCGCGGCCCGCCCGACCCGAGGCGCGCTGAAGCAGCCGTAATAGTACCACTTCCAGAAGTTTTTCATCACCGAGGGCACGGTGTCGCGGCGCAGGTGCATGGCCCGGGCCCTGGGCTGGTACACCAGCACGTGCCGGTCGCGGATGAGTTCGCAGAGCTTGACGTCCTCGGCGTTGGTCCGGCACCGCTCGTTGTAGTAGCCTGCGTCCACGATGGCCTGGCGGCGAAAAAGGGAGTTGGAGCCCCAGACGAACGCCGGACGCCAAATGCGCTCCGGCCCCCGGCGCTGGAGCATGTGCCGGGCCCGCCAGCGGTCGGCCAGGACGGTCCGGTAGGTCTCGCGCAGTTCGCCGCCCACGGCCGAAACGTCCGGGGTCATCTCGGCCGCCAGATGCTCCAGCCAGTCGGGCTGCGGGGCCACGTCGGCGTCCACGGCGGCGATCAGGTCGCATTTGGCCTCGCGCACTCCGGTGTTGCGGGCGCTCGCCAGGCCCAGATTGCCAGGATGACGCACCACCCGCAGAGGATAGCGGGCGTTTGTCCAGCGCTCGGCCAGGGCCGCGGTGGCGTCGGTGGAGCCGTCGTCCACCACGAGCACCTCCTCGATCGGATGCGTCTGGGCCATGACGGCGGCCAGCACCCGGTCCAGGTAGGCGGCCGCGTTGTAACAGGGAATGTACAGGCTAACCCCCGGCACGAGTCCGCTCCTTTGCTTGGCGATGGGCTTTCCAGGTCTCCTGGAAGACGCGCAGGCCCTGTTCCAACTCCCGGCTGGTCAGGGCCTCGGTACGCACCGTGGCCCGGTTGCTGCCGTCGAACAGGTCGACCCGGTCGGCTTCGAGAAAACCGTTGGCCACGGCGAACGCGTGGAAAGGCGTGCCCGGAAACGGCGTGGCCAGGGAGACCTGAAGGGAATCGGGGTCCAGCTCCAGGGCCAGGCGCAAGCTGTCTCCCATGGTTCGCACGGTCTCTCCGGGCAGGCCCAGGGTAAAGGTCAGATGCGTCTTCACCCCAAGCGACCGGGTGTGGCGGATGGTGCGCTTGGCCGCTTCCAGGTCCAGGCCCTTGCCGCAGCGGGCCAGAATGTCCGGGCTGGCCGATTCCACGCCGTATTTCACCGCCACCAGACCGGCCGCGCGCAGGGCGTCCAGCATTTCCCCGTCCATGGAGTCGGCCCTGGCCATGACCGCCAGGTCCGCCTCGATCCCGCGCAGCCGGATCTCCTCGGCCAGAGCCAGCACGCGCCGCTTGCCGATGTTGAAGGTGTCGTCATCGAAATACACGGTCTTGAACCCGTAGGTCGCCACCAGGTGGGCCATCTCGTCGGCCACGTCGCGCGGGTCGCGCACCCGGTAGGCGTGCCCGCCGTACATGACCTCGGGCCACAGACAGAACGAACAGCGATGCGGACAGCCCCGGCTGGCCACCATGTTCACCATGAGGCCGGAGATGCCGCAGAAGTAGTCCTTGTAGCGGGTCATGGGAAAATGGCGGTAGGCGGGCCAGGGCAGGTCGGCCAGGTCCCCGAGCGCCCGGCGGGCGTTCACCCTGGGCGAGCCCGAGGCGTCGCGCCAGGCCAGGCCGGCCACGGCCGACGGGTCGAAGCCGGGTCGCGACAGGCCCTCGATCAGTTCCAGGGCGGTCCACTCGTATTCGCCCACCAGGCAGAAGTCCGCCTCCGGGTGTTTGGCCAGAAGGGCCGCCGGGTCCACGCTGGCCTGGGGGCCGGCCAGGACGGACACCACCCCGGGCAGGGCGGCCTTGGCCGCGCGGGCGTGGGCCAGGTCGTGGTCGAAGGACGCCAGGGCGGTCTCGGCGATGAGGACGTCGGGGGCGAAGTCTTCCACCCGCTTCCGGTAGGCCTGGACGGTCAGGCCCTCGGCGATGGCGTCCACGGCCAGCACCTCGGCGTCGCTTCGCTCCTCGGCCAGGGCGGCGGCGTAGGCCAGAAAAAAGGGAAAGGGAATATAGGGCAGAGTGGTTTCGTCCCTGGTGGGCATGGTGAAGGGCCAGCGCGACCCGGCGCGCACGCCGAAACGGCCCTCGGCCTTTTTCCAGGGCGGATTGGCGAAGAGAACCTTCACGCGTCCTCCCCCGCCGACGCCTTGCGGACCGGGCCGCGCAGGGCCGCGAGCGGCGCCTTCTGGGCCGCCTTCACCACGTGGGCCTGGGCGTAGTCCAGCCGTTGCCGCAGCAGCGGTCCGCGCAGGTCGGCCCGGTCAAAGGGGCGCAGCTCGCGCGAGCCCAGGCGTTCCAGATAGCTGGGAGCCATGCCGTCGCAGGCCGCGCGGGCCGCGCAGGACGCGCAGGGGCCGGGGAAGAGCGAAAACCGCTGGCCGCGCATGCCCACGACGCGCTCTCCGCCGGGCAGGATCTCGTCGACCGCGCGGTAGGCGAAGATTTCGCGCACTCCGGTCTCGGGGATGGGCAAGATCTCGGAACAAAATCCCGGCCCCCGGTCGAAGTTGCAGGCCCGGTTGCGCCACTCGAAGGGGTCGTAGGGCAGTCCGAGCACCCCCACCACGTGGCGGGCCAGGCCGGGATAGACGCAAAGCGGCATGTAGCGCAGGTTCACCGCCACTCCGGCCGCGTCGAGAAGGGCCACGGCCTTGGCGATGCGGGGGGCGATATCGGCGAAACGCGCCTGCACGCCGGCCACGCGGTGCTGGGAATTCCACTCGTGGTAGGCGTTGAAAAGAATAAAGTTGTGTACGTACACGCCGCGCGACACGCTTTCCCTGGCGATGGCTTCGAGTTGGTCCAGGTTTCCCTCGAAGATGACGGTGTTGGCCCCGTAGGGAACGCCGGCCCGGTCCAGACGATCGAGCGCCCGCCGCAGCCTGAACCAGGACCCGCCGGTAAAGCGCGCAAACGACTCCTCCTCCACGCTGTGCATGGAAAAGAGGAAGTCGGTCAGGCCCGCGTCCAGCAGCCGGCCCAGCAGGTCGTCGGGTCCGTCCAGGAACTGGCCCAGGGTGATGAGCCGACCGGACAGACCCCGCCTGGCGCCATGGGCCACGATCTCGACGATTTCAGGATGCAGCGAGGGTTCGCCGCCCGTTACGTCGTAAAAGGAAAGTCCCTGGTCGGCCAGTCCGTCCAGGATGGCCCGGCAATCGGTTCCGGACCGAAAAACGGCTCGGCGCAAAGCCCGGAACTGGTCGTCGGACTTGTCCCAGAAACTGTAGTAGCAGAACCGGCAGGAATGGACGCATTTGAGGCCCACGTCCAGGATGCCGCGCGGGCTCAAGGCGCCGGGGGGATGCCGGTAGACTTGGCCTGGTGGATGGTTGCTCACCGTTTCGACTCCCTGAGGTTTCGCGCCGCCGGCCTGGTATCGGCCCGGGCTTCCGGCCGGGGGCGGATGGCGGAAAATTCCGGCGCGGAAAATTCTTGCAAATGGCGAGCCGAACGTCCCGGGACGCGGCTTCGCGGCAATGTTGCGCGCAAGCGGCCGCATGCGAGGGACGCGCGGACGTCAAAAGCGCGACGCCGGGTGCGCGGCTTTCGCAAACCGCCGGCCGGGAGCCGGACGCTTGAAGGATGGCGTTTTGTCCCGGTCACCGCCCGTTCCCGAAGGAGTCGAGGTGCCGGCGGGCTTCGAGGACCAGGCGTTTGGACTCGCCGATGAGGCGGCGCCAGTTTTCCGGGGCGTGGATGTGCACCTCGCGTTCGCCGGCGTGGTCGCGCTTGGCGTAGAGGGCCTTGCCCACGTGAACGAACCGCGCCCCCCCCAGGGCGAAGCGCAAGAACAGGTCGTGGTCGTGGGCCAGGAGGGACTCGTCGTAGAAGCCGTGGCGCTCATGCAGACTGCGGCGATAGAGTTTGGCGTCTCCGCACAGATACCAGTCGCAAAACGAACGCGCGAAGCTGTAGTCGGGCAGGTCGAAGCGTCGGACCACCTCGAAGGCGTCGTTGACCACGAGCATGTCGGCGAAGACGAAGTCGGCCGGGGTTTCCTCCAGGGCGCGCACGAGTTCGACGTAGAGACCGGGCATGCACCAGTCGTCCGAAGGAACGTAGGTCACGGCCTGGCCCGTGGCGGCGCGAAAGCCGGCGTTGAGGGCCGCGGCCAGCCCCCGGTTGGTCTCGAAGGCGATGACCCGCACAGCGCGTCCCCGGGCCGGATAGCGGGGGTGATGCACGCGCAGGAGCGTGTCCGAGGTTTCGTCGTAGCGGCTGGCGTAGGAAGCCGTGTCCGCCCCCACGCGGGCAAGCCAGCCCTCCAGAACCCGGGCCGTGCCGTCGGTGGAGCCGTCGTCGACCACCACGATCTCCATGTCGGGATGGTCCTGGAACCACAGGGAGTCGAGGCAGGCGGGCAGATACTGGGCCTGGTTGTAGGTGGGCACGACGACGGAGACTTTCATGGACCGGTCCGGTTGGGGTTGGGCCGGCTGGACCGGCCTGGTGGCCGGTTACGGTACGGCAAAGCCCGGCCTGGCGCAACGGGGAGACGGCCGGACTTCGCCGGTTCCCCGCCCCGGGACGTGCCGTCCCGGACAAGCGGACCCGAGGCAGGAAACGAACCCGAAGTCCGCCCGAAGCGTTCCTCGCTGTTGCCCCGGACGCCCGCATGGGCTAAGCCTGGGGGGCATGAAATCGTTGGCGGTTTTCGAACAGCTCGGACTCTTGGTCAGGTCCTGCTCCCGCGGGGGAAGCGCGCCCCAGGGACAGGTCCACGCCTTTCATCACCACACGCCGCTGTGGGCCTACTGCCATCCCGGCCTGGCCAGGCCCTATGCCGGAAACGAGAAACTGCCCGACGTCTTTGCCGAACCTCCGGCGGGAACCACCCTGGCCCAGGCCATGGCCCGCACCCAACTGCTCGTCTTTCTGGGCGCGGCCCACACCCCCCAGCTCGAAGCCGCCCTGGCCAGGCCGCACGGCGTTTGCCTGGTCTTCGAGCCGGACCCCGAACGCATGGAGGCCTACCTTTCGGCGGTCAAACCGCACACCCTGCTGGCCCGCAGGAACGTGTTCTTCGTCACCGGCGACCCCGACGACATGATTCCGCCCCTGCTCTTTCTGCTGCCCGAGGACATCTGCGACCAAGGCTATCCCCTGTTCTTCGCCCGGGAGGGCCTGGCCGAGGCCCTACCCGAATACGTCCGCCGGGTGGAGGAGATGATTGAACTCTTCTACTACCGCAACGTCATCTATCCCCTGGACAGCCAGGAACACGTACGCGGCCTGCCCATCCGGCCCATGCTGCGCGAAGCCATCTACGACCGCTTCAAGCACCATTACGAGAACCTGCTGCCCTGCCTGACCTCGGGGACCCTGACCGACCTCACCGGAGCCTGCGCGGGGTATCCGGCCATTCTGTGCGCCGCCGGCCCGGCCCTGACCGACAGCGTGGATTTCGTGCGCCGCAACCGGGACCGGGCCGTGGTCATCGCGGTGAACAACGCCCTCAAGCCCCTGCTGCGGGCCGGCGTGGAGCCCCATTTCACCGTGATCAACGACACCTCGGTGGAGTCCGAGCGGAGCTTCGCGGACTTGGCCAAGCTCACCCACTGCGTGCTGGTGGCCCATTGCCAGTCCTGCAGCGGACGCGGCGCCTTCGCGAAAACCTACTTCTTCGGCAACTTTCCCGGCCAACCCTTTCCCAGGCGGGCGTCCCTCCTCCTGCACGGATCGGTCATCACCACGGCCTTCTCCCTGGCGGAACTCCTGGGCTGCTCCCAGGCCGTGCTGGCCGGCGTGCAACTTTCCTCGCCCGATCCCTTCGCCCTCAACTACGCCCCGGGCAGCATGCACGAAGCCCACCGCTCGGGATCGACCGACAAGACCGCCCTGCCCGGCCGCTGGCCCCAACTCTATCCGGCGCGCACCCTGGACGGACACCTCCACTACACCACCCTGAACTTCTTCGACGCGGCCCAGTGGTTCGCCGACCGCATCGCCCAGGCCACCCTGCCCGTGACCAACCTCTGTCCGACCAGCATCCTGGCGGGGCGCTCCATCCTCTTCGATCCCGATCCGGCGCTGCCCCCCCTGGACGGGCTGGACGAACGCCTGGCCGCCCTGCCCCGCGCGGACTTCTCCGGGCGTCGCGACCGCGTGATCGATCACATCCGACAGGAGATGACCCGGATCAAAACCAAGCAACTGGCCGCCAGGCAGGCGGGAACCAGCCTCGAGGCCGCCAGGGCTTTCATCGCCCAGTGCGACGCGGACAACTTTTCGTTCATGGTCCAGCGTTTCGCCGACTTCGACAACAAACGCTTCCATGCCGGATTTTTCGCCAGCCCAGACCCGAACCGGCAACAGGAAGCCGCCGCCTACTTCCTCACCCGCATGGACGCCATGTGCGCGACGCTGCTCAAGATTCTTCTCAAGCAGCACGCCGGCGCCTCCGCCCTGGCTCGCTGATTGTCTTTCGAGAAACGCGGCCCTCACAGGCCGAAGTATGCGCGCAGAAGCTTGGCCCCTTTGCGGCCCTGAAACAGACGACGCACCGGGCCGGAACTTACGGCCAGGGAACCCTCCAGCCAGGCGGGGGGACTTTTCGAGGAAAATCCGAGCCCCAGCCGGCCGCGCAACCAGGCCCGCAGGGCGTCGGACAGGGTCAGGGGCCGGCACAGGGAGCCAAGGCCCGATTCGCCGGGCAACTCGGCCACGGCCCGGGCCATGTACGGTTCGGGAAGGGACAGGAAACGGCGCAGGGACTGCACCGCGGTTTCGCGCAGGGCCAGCGCCACCTCCTGGCTCCAGCCGAATCGGACCAGGCTCCGGGCGAAAGCCAGGACGGTCTCCTGCAGCTCCTGGGTGTGCTCCTGTCCCATGGGCGCGGGTCCGAACAGGGGAACCGGCGCGCCGCTGCGCCGGGCGTATCCCAGCACGCGGCCGTGGTCGGCCCTGGTGAAGATGCGTTCGAGAAACAACACGTTGCGAAAAAGCAGGCTGTCCAGGGATCCGGGCACGGCCTGGGCCGCCCGTTCGATGAACAGAGCCCGGTGCGGTCCGGCCTCGCTTCGGCCCAGGCGTTTGTTGGTCAAACCGAAATACCAGCCGCGCACATCGGCTCCCTGGGGAGCCAGGACCGCGCGCAAGGCCTGTTGTGTGGTCAGGGTCCAGCCCATGTCGGCCACGGCCAGGACCGGCTCGTCCAGCGCCCCCTGGCTTTTCAGGTAGTCCAGAAGCGCCGTGCCGGCCTCGCGGGACTTGCGCGAAAGCAGCTCCCGACCGGGGGGGGATTCGAGAATCCGCCACAGCTCGTCGAGCGATTCCCGGAACGGCGGTTTGGCGGAATACAAGGCCGGCAGAGACTTTCCGGCCGCCTGGGACACCTCCTCGGGGGTCAGGCGCAGCCTGGTCAGCAGCTCCCCCACGGGTTTGCCCTTTTCGGCTCGGGCCAACCAGTCGAAATCCCTTCGCGTGAGGCCTTCGAGCCCCGTGGCGTTGAGCGCGCCCAGGGAGATGTGCAGATAGCGCGGTTCCGGGCCGCCCACCACGGGCGAAAGAATACGAGCCAGGCGATGAAGAACCTGGCCCTCGCGAGCCAGAAAGTAGAGCCTGCGCGCGCCCAGGCCTCCGGCGTCCTCCAGGGCCCAGGCCACGAACGCGGTCAGGGCCGGCGCGGCCACGTCGGCCGCCAGGGCGCGCAGACCGGAAAACCCCGGAGTCTCGGGAGCGCGCAGCCGGGCCAGGCGGCAGGCCCCCACCGTGCGCGACAAGCTGGGTCGGCAGTCCTCGTGCAAGCGCAGGAGCCTGGACTCGTGGCGGGTGAGCCGGGCTTCGGCAAAGGGCGCGACGCGCACCCCCAGCTCGCGGGGAGCCCGAACGTCCGCCCGAAGATCGGCCCCGGTGTGCTCCATGTCCTCGGGCAGAACGTTCTCCGCCGCCAGCACGTGGCGATACAGGGAGCCGGTTTCCTTGGCCTTGCCCGTGTCGCCCGAGCAATAGACCTCGCCGGCGAAGCCGTGGGTCTCCAGCAGCCGCCGAAGCGCCGCCGCCGGAATCTGGCTGCCCGAGACGTACACCACCCGCTCGCCGCGTCGAACAAGTCCGCGCACGCGGGCCAGGATCTCGGGCGCGGGCGCGACCTGCGTCACGATCAGGTCCTGTTCGGAACTCAGGAGTTGCTCGGGATCGAGCCCCCAGGGATTGTCCCGGGGAAAGCGTTCGTAGACCAGTCCCAGGCCGGCGGTTTCGACCTTGAGCTGGGACTGGACCGTGCGCTGGGCCTCCAGACGCAGACGCACGAACTCGTGCATGTCCTCCCGGACGGATCGGTCCGGCAGGACTCTGGCCGCCAGAAGGAAAAACAGGTCCGTGGGCCGGACGTAGGCCCGGATCAGGCAGGTGTCGAACACGGCGAAGGAATGCACCACGGCGGACATGCGCCCTGCTAGCAGACGCCCGGGCGCCCCGGCAAGCCCGGTCGCGCGCCCGGCTTCGAACATCCCGGCGCCGCGCGCCCTCCCCAGGCGCCGACGGTTGGGGCGCGGCGCCCCTCAGTACTTGAGGCTGGCGTCCACCCGCGCGCCGGAGACGCCCTTGATCTTGGGCGGTTTGAAGGGATCGGCCGTCATGGTGAACACGCGGGACTCGCTCAGCTTGGCCACGTCCACCAGATACCGCCGCGCCGCTTCCAGACGGTTCGCGGCCAGCCGTCGCCAGTCGTCGGGCAGGGGCATCACGGTCTGCGCCTGGGCCGGGGTCGGGGGCTCCTTGGCCGGGGACGTTTCCTCTCCGGCCTTTCCCTTCCCGGGCTTTGCCTTGCCGGGCGCGGGTTCCGTCCCGTCATGCCCGGAATGTCCCTCGGCCAGCGCCACCGAAAAGGCTCCGGTCTCCGTGGCCGTGTCCACATAGCTGGAAAGCTCCAGGTTCAGACGCGGGCGCTGGGCCAAGGCCTGGGCCAGTTCGGTGAGGGTCTTGGCCCCCTCGGGAGTGAGCTGGGCCGTGCCCGGCTCAAAGGGCACGGGAGCCGTGCGCCCGTCGGTCTTGGCCACGTTGAGAAAGGCCAGAGGCGAAAATAGAATCTTGGTGAAGGCCCCGGCCATGGCGCTCGATATCACGCCGCTCAGGTCCACCTTGAGGTTGTCCGTATCGCCGCTGACCGGAATGTCCATGGTGATGACCCCGTTGCTGTCCGTAAGCAGGCTCACGGCCAGGTCCAGGGGAATGTCCTTGCCGCCGGCGACCCGGGCCTTGGGGCCGAGCTGAATGCCCAGCACCACCACCCGGTTCTTGAGGTCGAAGAGCTTCTTGCCGGCCTTGTAGTCCAGGGTCAGGCCCAGCTTGCCCCGCGTGATGGGAAAGCCGGTGAACTGACGGCTCACGGACGAAAGTTCGGTAAGGTCCAGGTTGTCGAGCTTGGCCTTGAGGTCGAGCATGGGCTCTCCGCCCACCCAGCCGGCCTGGCCCTGGCCGGACAGGCGTCCCGCGTTTCCCACCACCGTGGACAGGGTCAGCTGGCCCGGTTGGCCGGTCTTTACGGGTTTGGCCTGCACGTTCAGGTCGGAGAGATCCAGGCGCGCCGGAGGATTCACCCCCAGAAAGCTCACGTCCAGACGCCCTTTTTGCAGAGTAAATTCGCCCAGATCCAGGGTCAGGGACGCCTGGTCCTTGGCCTCGGCCCGCGCCTCCCCCTTGGCGGGGGCTTTGCTCTTGGCCGCGTGCGCCGCTTCCTTCTTGGCCGTCTGGGCTTTGGTCGCGCCGGTCTTGGCGGCCGCCGGCTTGCCGGTTGCGGCCTCGCCCGGCAGCACGGGCTTGCCGTCCTTGTCCAGGGTCAGGACCAGGGCCGGGGCGGTCAAGCTCACGGACTTGGCCTTGACCACGGCGGAAGGCCAGGCGCAGTCGATGCCCCGGGCCGAAAAATCCGTCAGCCCGAGCAGGGGAGCCGTTTGTCCGGGCGCGGTCACGGAAATGCCGCTCAGCCCCACGTCGCCGACATAGCGCGCCGAAGGCGACGGGTCGGAAAACGACGAGGACAGCTCGCCGGAAAGCGTGAGCAGGCCGCCGGCCACCGTGACGGGCAGGCCGGGAACCAGACGCGCCGCGTCCGGCAGGGACAGTCCGGCCAGATTGAGCTTCACGGCCCCGTTGTGTCCAACGGGATCGGCCCGGCCGGACACGGAAAAACTTCCCTTGGCGAAGGCCTGGCCCTTGGCGTCGAACTCCACCGGGGCGGCCAAGGGAAACCCCGCGCCCCGCACGGAAAGCGAGTCGAACCGCACCTGGGCCGGCTTGGCGGCGGTGTCGGCCTGATAGTCCACCGTGAGGCCAGATGCCGCCAGTTCCCGCACGGCGTAGCGCCCCGCGCCGGAGGAAGCGCCCTGGCCGGCGGCGTTTCCGCCCTTGGCCGACTTGGCGTTCTTGTATCCGCCCGGTTTGGCTTCGGCGCTCCCCTGGTCCTTCGCTCCCGGAGACTGCTCGACGGCCTGGGCGGTCGACGCGGCCGCCCCCTGATCCGAAGCGGAACCGCCCGAAGCGGTCCTGGGCTTCGCCGCAGCCCCGGAGCCGCCCGGAGAGGTGGAAAAGAGGCGCTCCAACGTAAAATCGCCGGCCTGGTCGCGCACCAGGCGCAACCCGGCGTCACGGACCTCGACCTTGTCCACGTTCACGGACTTGCCCGCCAGGTCGGTCTGCACGCCGCCCAGACGCAGCCCGCGCAAGACCACCAGGGGCTTGTCGCCCCCGGTCCCGGACAGGCTGAGGTCGCTCGCGGACACATCGGCGGTGATCTTGCCCGTGGGGGAGCCGGCCTTTTCACCCACCTGGAACGAGGCCTTGCCCTGCGCCTTGCCGGCCAGGACCAGGTTGGGCAAAAGCCGGCGCAGCACCGGACCGGGCTTGGTCAGGTCCACGCCGTCCAGGGAGAGGCTCCCCGAGAGGTCAAGGGGCGAAAACCCTCCCGAAACCGCGCAGTCCAGGGACTCGAAATGGCTGCCCTGCCCCTTGAGGGTCAGTTTGCCCAGGCGTCCCGCGCCGAGGTCGAAATCGGCCAGGTCCAGGCGCAGGCCTTCCACACTGGCCTCCAGCCCAAGTCCCTTGTCCTTGAGGGTCGCCAGGCCGTTTTTCACCTCCACCTGGGCCACCTTCACCCCGAACGGGGGAGCCGGCTGCTTGGACTGCTCTTGCGGCAGGTCCACGGATTCCAGCAGGGCGTCCAGGGTGGTGCGGCCGTTTTCGTCGCGCACGAAACGCAGGGTGGGAGACGAAATCTCCACCTGCTCCACCGTGAGCCCGGGCGCGCCCAGGTCGAGTTCGGCCCCGTGCACGGACATGGATTCCAGGCCGAAAGCCGGGTTGCCTTCCACGGCCAGTTGCAGGCCGTCGAGCCGGGCGTCCACATCCACCACCGGGCTGCGGTCGCCCTGGGCCAGGTGGGGAAAGCGCACCCCGGCCAGGACGCCGATCCGGTCCAGATGAAATTCCAGGTTGTCGGCGGTCTTCAGGTAGGGAGCGTAGGGCTTGAGGTCCACGTCCTTGACCGAAAGACGGACCTTGGCCTCGGGCGCTGGACCAAAGGGATCGGCCTTGACCGTGAGCTGCACGCTGGACTTGTTGATCACCCCGCCGGAGGAAAACAGATCGCGCAGTCCGGGCTCGTCGCTGGTGAGCGACTTGATCCCAAAATGCAGGGCGGTCAGTTCCTGGCTCGATCCGGTCAAGGCGTCCTCGAAGAGCACCCCCCCGTCGGCAAGCAAGACATCGCGCAGGCGAAATCCCAGGCCCGGACGGGCGAAAATCACCGTTCGCGGCCCCTCCTGGGCGCTGGCTTGCCGGGACTGGCCGGCGGGTGGCGAGGCCTGGTTTTCAGAAGCCGTGGGTGGCGCGCCGGACGGTTGTCCATCCCCCTGCGGCCGGGAGTCGGCCTTGCGGTCGCTTGGAGACGGGGTCCGGTCTTGCGAAGCCTCGGGTTGAGAACCGCCGCCCTGGGCGTCCCGGTCCGGCGTCTTCTCGGTCCGGGCGTCTTGCGCCCGGGCGTTCGAGGCCGCCTGATCCTCGGCCTGGGGTTCGGGCAGCAGGTCGGCGATGTTGAGCCGACCCTTTTCGTCCCGCGCCAGGCGCACGAAGGGTTTTTGCACCAGCAGCCGGTCCACGGCCACACGGCTGGCCACAAGCTCCGAGGGGTCCAGATTCACCTCGAAATGCTCGAAGGAGACAAACACCTTGGCCCCGCCCGGTTCGCGCATGATGAAACCGTCCACGATCAGGTCGAAGGTCAGGGGATTGAAGCGAATGCGCTCCACGCTGACGGGGCGTCCCAATTTGGTGGCCAAGCGGCCTTCCAGCATGGCCTTGGCCACGGGCGGGACCAGAAAAAAACCGCACAGGGTGTAGACGACCAGGGCGTGCAGCGCCACCAGGCAGGCCGCGCCCAGGCGGCCCGACAGGATCGAACGCGCCTTGCGGACCGCCGCGACCGGCCAGCCGGCGCCGCGCCAAAGCCGTCCCACGGCCTCGAACCACCGGGCCAACGTCTGCTTTACTTGCCTGATTTTCTGATGGAGGAAGAACATGACAGTCGAAACCTAGCATAGATATGACCCGACCACGAATGAAAAATGCCCCGGACCAGCCGGGGTTGCGTTTTTTTCCCCCTGGGAGCACAAATGTCTTTTTGCACGCCACCCAATGAAGAACATAAAGGATATCGTTCATGGACCAGGCCGAAATCGTCATTGTGGGATCTGGAATCATCGGGCTCACCCTGGCCCGGGAACTGGCCGCCAGGGGCGCGTCGGACATTCTGGTCCTGGACAAGGAAGACACCGTGGCCCGTCACGCCTCGGGACGCAACTCGGGCGTGTTGCACGCGGGCATCTACTACGCGCCCGGGTCGGCCCGCGCCGCCACCTGTCTGGCCGGCAACCGGCTCATGCGCGCCTACTGCCAGGAACGGGGACTGCCGCTCTTCGCTTCGGGCAAGGTCATCGTGACCAAGGACGAGTCCGAAATCCCGCTTCTGGAAAACCTGTATCAAAAGGCCCTGAAAAACGGGGCCGAAGTGCGCCTCATCGACGAAAAGGAGCTGGCCGACATCGAGCCCTTCGCCATGACCCGGTCCAAGGCCCTGCACTCCCCGCTGACCGCGGTCGTCAATCCCAAGGCGGTCATGGCCAGCCTGCGCAAGGACATGGAAGCCTCGGGTCGGGTGCGCCTGCGCTTCGGCGTGACCGCCAAGGGACCGGCCGGGCCGGGACGCCTGGCCACTAGCGCCGGCGAGGTGGGGTACAAGCGCCTGGTCAACTGCGCCGGAGCGCACGCCGACGAAGTGGCCCATGCCTTCGGACTGGCCAAGCGCTATATGCTCATTCCCTTCAAGGGAATCTACCGGCTGCTGGTCCCGAGCGTGAACCACTTCGTGCGGGCGAGCATCTATCCCGTTCCCGATCCGGCCACCCCCTTTCTGGGCGTGCACTTCACCCGATCGGTCAAGGGCGACGTGTACGTGGGCCCCACGGCGATTCCCGCCTTCGGGAGGGAAAACTACGGCATTCTTTCCGGTCTCGACCGCCAGGCCCCGGAATTTCTCTGGCGCGACGCCAGACTGTTCCTCGCCGACAAGACGTTTCGCTCCGTGGCCCTGACCGAACCGCGCAAGTATTGCCCCTCCTTCTTCTTCCGCGAGGCGGCCAAACTGGTGCGCGGACTCTCGCCCGAACACCTGGCTCCCACAACCAAGGCCGGCATTCGCCCCCAGTTGGTGGATCGCCAAACAAACGCTCTGGTCATGGACTTTCTCACCGAAAGCGGCCCGGCGGAACTGCACGTGTTGAACGCCATCTCCCCGGCCTTCACCAGTTCCATGGCCCTGGCCCCGGCCCTGGCCGACCGTGTGGAAGCCCTGGCCGGCTGAGACACCCCTCCGAAAGCAAAAGGCCCCGGGGACGCGCAACCGTCTCCGGGGCCTTTTTCATCCCTCCGGCAGGCCAGGCACGCCCAAACCGTTCACGAGGGTCTTTGCGGGGGCGTGAAGTCGCGCGTCCAGCGGGCGATTCCCTTGGAAACACGCATAGTGGCGATTTGGCCCGGGAAGTAGTACGAGCCGACAGTCCAGTAGCCTATGTCATACACTGTAGAATTAGACACTGAAAAGGACTCATTCCCCGTGAGCGTGTTGGCGCTGAACGTAATGGCCACTCCATCTTTATATATACGCATCGCGCCGTCAGACCGCACCCACGCCAGATGCGACCACGTATTCGCTGCCAGAGCGGAACAAGGTCCGCTTACATAATGCTGCGACCCGCCGACTTCGTGCATGCACCGAAGGGAACTCCCCGCAAGAATCATAAAGTCAACCCGATTGTTGTTGTCAACGTACTGTTGGAACAGCGCATAGTTGTTTGGCAACGCATTGTACGGGCATACCCACGCGTCAAGGGTAAAGTCGCCAGATCCGAAGTTGAAGTCGTCGGAATACGGAATCGCCAGCTTCGCGCTGCTTCCGTTGAAATACAGCGACTTGGCTACACCGGCCGGCTTGTCCGTTCCGGTGGCGTCCATCACGGTGACGCCGTTGTTGGTCAGGGTCCGGCCCGACAGGGACGCGTCTGCCACGGCGTCGCCGGTCAGAAGCAACTTTGTGTAGGGATCGCGCCCGCGTTGACTGGGAGGCGAAACGATCACACCCATAATCTACTCCAACACCAGGTTGACGATTACGGTGAGGTCGCGCGCGTCGTCGTTGGTCCCGGCCGCGTCGATGACCACTTCGAGCGGCTGACCAAATCCAATCGCCGCGTTGGCCGCGGAGATGTCCGTGGTGGTGGCTGTCCAGGCCGCATCGCTCACGGCCAGGCCGGCACCCGCGTTGGCCGTCCCGACCAGCGCGCCGTTGCACGAGACGTTGACGTGGGGCTGGTCTGCCCCGGAATCGTCCACCAGCGGGCGCACCCGGAAGCCCACGCAATGCGCCGCCCCGCGCGTCCAGACGTACCGGAGCAAAAGCATATCCTGGATGGCCTGGGTGGTGGCCACAGCCGCGAAGCGTCCGGCAAAGGCGACGGTCTCCTGTACCAGGCGGGCCATGTCGCCGGAGTGCATCTCGCGGGCGGCATCACCACCAATGGTTTCCGTGTAGGGCGCTCCGGCGATGGTTACCACGCCCGCGTTGTAGGCCGTGACCAGGGCGTAGACCCAAGACGTGGACGAATTGGCGCGAAACCGGATCGGCCGCCCGGCCACAAAAACCGCCTGATTATCGGCGGTGTCTGCGACGGAGACGGTGGAATCATCGGTGCGGGCGGGAAGGGCGTCGAAGGTCGTCCAGGCTCCGGCGCTGGGGGCCACGTACTTGAGGCCGCAGGCCTGGCCGCTGTCGGCGACGAGCACCTGGCCGTCCGTTCCGGCGGGCAGACGGGCCGGCGTCCCGGCGGCGCTGAACGCGATCAGGTCGCCCTTGGCCTCGCCCACGCGCCGATCCACGGCCGGAACGTTCTCCACCAGGTCCAGGCCGAGGGTCTGGGCGTCCAGGGACTGCCAGGTGGCGTCGCCGCGCAAAAACCTCGCCTCGTCGCCCGCCGCGGGAGCCGGCACCAGACCGGCGGCTCCGCCCTGGTCCGCCGCGGCCCCGGCAAGATCGGAAACCGAAAGCGTCAGCCGTTCGTCCCCGCCGGGGTTCTCGATGGCCATGCCCATGGGGGCGTTGACGTCCAAGGCCTCGGAGAGCGTGGAGGCGGTTGTGTCGGCCACGCTCACCTTGACCGCGCCCACGCTGGCCACGGCCTGGTCGCGGGCGGCCTGGGCCACGGTGGCCGAAGACTGGGCCGAAGCGGCCGAGGCGGCCGAAGCGGTCCTGTCGGACTGGGCCGACGTGGCGTACTCCCGGCACTGGCGCAGGGCGGTGTACTGGCCGTAACTGCCAATGCTCGCCGGGGTGCGCAACACGATGCGCTTGACCTGCGTGCTCATGAGCGGGTCACCTCCGGGCTGACGGCCACCTTGCCCTCGGCCAGGCGGCTGACCGTGCCGTCCGGAGCGGTGAGTTCGCAGTCCCACACCCCGACGGATCTGACCAGGGCGGCGGTCTGGGCGGCGTTGAGATCCAGGTTTACCACGCCCAACTCGGCGTTGACCGTGCAGAGAAACACGGCGGCCGCGTTGTCGTCGGCGTGACGGTAGCGGATTTGGGCCGCGGCCCGGTATCCGGCGAGATTCACGGGTTGGCTGTTTTCGTCCTGGCACTCGATGTCCAGGCCAAAGGACGCGCCCTGGTCAATGCGAAGATCGTAGCGGTATGCCATGGATTACTCCGTGGGAAGCGCGGGCCAGGGGGTTTCGGGCGTCCAGTTCTCGGTCAGGTCGCGCAGGGCTTGGCGATAGGCGCGCCATGCCTGGCGGGTTTCGTCGGGCATGTTCACGTCGGGCATCTGGGTCCAGTCCGTGTCAGCCAGGCGGACGTTGCGCTCCCGGCGCAGGGCGGCCAGTTGCAAGGCGAGGTCGGCCTGCCAGGCCTGTCCGTCCCAGACGTGGCAGTCCGAGGGCGGAACGCTCAGGGTGAAGCCTTCGGGAACCGCACCCACGGCGTCCATGACCCGAGGCAAGCGGGTGGACGTGTCGTAGACCAGGGAGCCCCTGTGGTCTTCGACCAGGGTCCAGGTCTGCCCGTCGAAACGCGCGGCCCGGCCCGTTTCGGCTTGTGGAGGCGCCTGGTCGGTGGTTCCGGCCGGTCGCAGATAGTTGGGACGCCCGTCGATAAAGGGACGCGCCGGGGACAGCGGAGCGGACACCGGTCCCACGTAGGCCCCGGCGGCGTTGTAGCAATAGAGGATCATGCGGTTATCTCCATTTGATGCAGTAGAGCAGCGCGATGTTGGCGGGGCGGGTTTCCAGGCCCTGGGGCACGTTGGCGAAGGCGCTCGATATGAGTCCGTCGCTGGAAATGGTCATATCCAGGGTGTAGACGTTGTAGGGCGCGCCGGACTTGTTCCAGGCCTGGTAGTCGAGCAGCGCGCTCGACCCTTGCGCGCCACCGCCGTTGCCCAGGGGGTGGTTGTGTTTCTTGATGCTGTCGTCCTGAGTGCTGCCCACGTGATCGCCGCCGTGGCGCAACGCGGCCTGGGGGTCCAGCCCCCGGCTGTGATCCCATCCGCGCAGGAAGCGCCCCCGCAGGTCCGGCAACACGAAATAGCCGGGATCGCCCAGGCCGAACGCGTTGCCGATCACGTCGTAAAGGGCCTCGTAGTCGGCGATAAGCAGTTGGGAACCGTCGCATTCCAGCCAGTTGCAATCCGTGGGCAGGGATTCGGCGGCAAAGGTCGCCACCAGGCCCACGGGAAGATCCGGCGCGGTGGAAGGAAGTTGGGACGTGGCGATGAGCCCTTCGTCGTCCAGACGGGGCACGCCGCTTGGCTGGTTGTAGACGGACTGGTCGATCTTGAGCGCCAGCCCGGACTGAATCTGGTTGAGCCCGTCAAAAGCCGCCGTAAGGTCGCAATCCAGGTCGAGCACGGCCTGCTTGACCGAATCGCCCGACGGCGAAGCGTCGATGACGGTGTTGCGCGTAAACGCCATAGGCCTCCCTGCCAGGGGATGGCCCGCATCTTACGCAGGGATTGGCCGCCCGCACCCCACATAGGGCTATATGGGGGAAAAAAGCGCCCTCGGTTTGTTTTCAGCCGAATGAAAAAGGAAAAAGCACGCTCCTGCCCGGCCCGCAATGGCGGGGAAACCCCGCGCGACCCTTCTGGCGCCCTCCGCGAGGACGCCCGAAGGTTGCCGCTCCCGAAAACAAGAAGCGTTTTTTCGTGGGCCCCGCGTTAGTGCCTTGGCGTCCCGGAGGGGTCTTCGCCCGGGGAACGGGTGGCGTCCGCGGCGGGATCGGCCGGGTCCGGCTTCGGCGCGTCGGACGGAATCGGAGCGCTCCGTTGGTCCTGGCCGCCGGGACCGACATTCGCGGGCCAGAACGTCGTCTCTCCTGGCAGGGGGCCGCAGGAGTCGTGATGGGGCAAGCCCCGCAAGAACCGGTAGGCCAAAGCGAACACCGCCGCGTTGATCACCGAGGCCATGAAAAAAAGAATCAGGTTCAGGGGAGCCAGCAGCAGGGTTTTGCGCAGGTCCTCGGCGGCCCCGTAGTGACCGCCGATCATTTCCACCACCTGCCCGAGCACGCTGAAAAGCGCCCACGGCATGGCCATGAGCAGGAACAAGCGCATCTTGCAGTGCGCCCCAAGGGCGTAGGCCTGGGAGAACGAGGGCGCGCGCTCCAGGGCCGCGGCGGGAAACGCCAGGTAGACCGGGCAAAACAGAACCAAGAAAGCCATCACGAGCCCGACGGAAATCATAATCGACAAGGCCTTGTCGGCGTTGATCACCGTGACCTCTCCCACCGCTCCGGCCAACATCCCCGGCAAAAGGGCCAGGATCAGACCGACCGTCAGGGTAACACCCGCGAACAGCCAGTAGCCCACGTAGCGCAGGGATTGGCTGGTGAAGACGGCGGACAGGTAGCTTGAGGGGTCCATCTCGCCCAGTGCGGCCAACTGATAGGTGCGCAGCATGCAGGGCGTTATGGCGAAGACGCAAAACACCACGCAGGGAACGGTCGCCAGCCAGGTTTTGGTGAGGGCGTAGCCGCCCGCTCCCAACGCGGCCGCCGCCAAGACCAGTCCCAGGGCAGTGGCGTAAAGTTTGATCAGGGTCTTCAGATTGAGGGCGAGAAAGACAAAGGCCCTTTTGATGATGGGAAAAACGGGCAACGTGGGCATGGATACCACCGGGTTCGGGTTGAGCTTCCCGGTATGGTGACAAATTGTACCCGCACCCGTCAAATGTCTTCACTTGTCGGGCGTTCGCCATCCCTTGCGCTTGGCGGCGAAACGTTCGGTAAGGGCCTTGAACTTCTCCACCTGGCCGGGTTCGAGCTGGGCGGCGATGCGGGCCTCTCCCTCGGCCAGCACGCGCTCCTCTTCGGGCAGGCACGGGGCCTTCACCCGGCGCAGATCGTCCAGGGTTTGCGCCAGGATGGGGCCTATGGCGCTTTTTTGCCGCTCGGAAAGGTCGAGGGCCGAGTCGAGGCGTTCCATGAAGATGGCCTGGGCGGACATCTTGTCCTTCTTGCCCAGCAGGGGGTGGGCCGCCCGGATGTACAGGGCCGTGCCGGTGCTTCCGGCCAGAACGCCGGCCAGCAGAATGCCGATGCCGGCCCATGCGAGTTTGCGTTTGTCCATGCTCACGCCTAAAATCCCAGCCAGTGGGCTTCGGTGAACAGTCGGGAGAGGTCGCCCAGGGCGCTGGTCCGGCCGAACCAGGCCCAGGCCCAGGCCATTGCCGCGGACGCCAAGCCGCCGCCCGCCATGATCGGCGCGGCCACCCGGCGCAAGAACCAACTGTCGAGCATGTCCGCGGAGCGTTCGCGCACGTGGGCCATGACCTTGGCCGCGAACCAGGGCGGGACCTCCACGTTCGGCCGGGCCTGCACCACGGCCGCGCACACGGCGTCCAATCGCGTTTGGTCCTTCATGTCCGCTCCCCCTCGCGGCCAACCAGCTCCCTGGCCTTGGCCGCCATTTTCTTGCGCGCCCGGTGCAGGCGCACTTTCACCTTCGATTCGCCCCAGCCGAGCATGTCGGCTATCTCCGCCACGGCGTATTCTTCCGTATAGTAGAGTTCCAGGGCCAGCCTGTCCTCGACCGAAACCTCGGCCATGAGCAACTCCACGAGCTTTTCCGCCTCCCGGCGCGCGGCCAGCTCCTCATAGCCCTGGGCGCTGTCCGGGGACAAGACGTCTTCCAGCCAGGCCAGGTCGCGCGGATCGGAAAAATCCACGCTGCGCTCGCCGCGTCGGGCGTTTTCGCGCCAGTAGTCCGCGCTGCGCTTGAGCGCTATGGCGCACAGCCATGGCCGGAACCTGGCCGGATCGCGCAGGGCCGCCAATCCCACATAGGCGGCCACGAACGCTTCCTGGGCCACTTCGGCCACTTCGGCGCGCGGCAGATGGCGCGAGAGCACGCGAAAGAGATGATCCTGGTGACGGCGCACCAGCACGTCGAACGCTTCCGTGTCTCCCGCAAGAACGCGCTTTACGGCGTCAGCGTCGTCGTGCGGTGTCGTGGCCACGTCTCCTCCGCCTGATGTGTCGAAGCACATGCCGATTCGGTTACGTCCGAAGGCCGCATGACCGTCTTTTTGCCAACTCCGCGGCGGACGCGCCACGGGCGGCGCGACCCGGCTCTCCCCCGAAGCGAAACCCTTTCCGGTCCCGAAGCGGACTACAGGCCCGCCGGTTCTTTGTCAAAACGCCTTGCGCCCGATTTGCGCAGGGCGTAATAACACCGTGTTTTTCCAAGACGCGCGACGCCGCTTTTCCGAACGTCGCGACGCGCCGGAAGAACGCTTTCCGCGCGCCATCCCCGAGAGACAACGCCGCTCCCGCCCGGCACAACCCCTTCGTCGGAGGCAACGACATGTCCCTGCCCTCCACCGTCACCCACGGGTCCGCCGCTCCCTCCAGGCTGCCGGCCCTGCTGGACTGGCTCCAAATGCTTTCGGGCCTCGGCCTGACGGCTTTCATGGTCCTGCACCTGGCCTTCGTCTCCAGCGTGCTGGTCGGCCCCGGCCCCATGGACCGCCTGGCCGCGTTTTTCGAGACCTCGGGACTGGCCCAGGTCGGTGGAACGCTCGTCTTTGCCCTGCTGCTGGCCCACTTCGCGCTGGCCGCGCGCAAGATCCCCTTCGCCACCGACCGCCAGCGCGCGCTTTTGGCCGGGGCGCGCCGCCTGCGCCACGCCGACACCTGGTTCTGGGTGGTCCAGGCCGCCACGGGCATGGCGATCCTGGTCATGGGCTCCATCCACGTGTGGACCGTGCTGGCCGACATGCCCATCACCGCCCGCAAAAACGCCCTGCGCCTTCAGGACGGCTGGGCCTGGATCGGCTTCTATCTGGTTTTCGCCCCGGCCGTCTGGGCCCATACCGGCATCGGCGCGTACCGCGTGCTGGTCAAGTGGGGCCTTCTCGCCCCCCGGGGACGGGACGGCTTCAAGAAAAAGGACGCCCTGGCCGTGGCCGTGGCCCTGTGCCTGGGCCTGGCGGCGCTTGCGCGACTCGTGTTTCTCTCCACCCAATAAGGACGGGCTCATGCGGATAACGCAAACGGACCTCTTGTGCATCGGCGCGGGCCTGGCCGGCGAGCGCGTGGCCATAGAGGCGGCTGGCCACGGATTTTCGGTGGTGTGTCTTTCCCTGGTTCCGGCCAGGCGGTCGCACTCCTCGGCGGCCCAGGGCGGCATGCAGGCGGCGCTGGGCAACGCGGCCATGGGCGAGGGCGACAGCCCGGACATCCATTTTGCCGACACCGTGAAGGGATCGGACTGGGGCGCCGACCAGGAGGTGGCCCGCATCTTTGTGGACAACGCCCCCGTGGCCATGCGCCAGATGGCCTTCTGGGGCGTGCCCTGGAACCGCGTGGTCCCCGGCGAGCGGACCTATTACAAAGGCGGCAAGCCCTTTACGGCCTACGAAAAGCCGGAGAACGAGGGTCTCATCCACTCGCGCAATTTCGGCGGCACGGCCAAGTGGCGCACCTGCTACACCTCCGACGGCACGGGCCACTGCGTGCTCTACACCCTGGACAACCGGGCCGCCCAGATGGGCGTGGACGTGCGCGACAAGACCGAGGCCGTCGCCCTGATCCACGACGGCCAGGCCTGCATGGGCGCGGTGGTGCGCTGTCTCAAGACCGGGGAACTGAGCGTCTGCCTGGCCCGGGCCACCCTCATCGCCACGGGCGGTTACGGGCGCATCTACCGCGAATCGACCAACGCGGTGATCTGCGACGGCGGGGGCCAGATCCTGGCCCTGGACACCGGCGTGGTGGCGCTCGGCAACATGGAGGCCGTGCAATTCCATCCCACGGGCATCGTGCCCACCGACATCCTGGTGACCGAAGGCTGTCGGGGCGACGGCGGCACCCTGCTCGACGTGAACCTCTACCGCTTCATGCCCGACTACGAGCCGGAAAAGGCCGAACTGGCCTCGCGCGACGTGGTGAGCCGGCGTATGACCCAGCACATGCGCAAAGGCCTGGGCGTGCAAGGCCCCTACGGCGAGCACCTCTGGCTGGACATCCGCCACCTGGGCGCGGACCACATCAACACCAAGCTGCGCGAGGTCAAGGAGATCTGCGAATCGTTCCTGGGCGTCGACCCGGTCACGCAGCTCATTCCCGTGCGGCCCACCCAGCACTACTCCATGGGCGGGGTGCGCACGGACAAAAACGGCGCGGCCTACGGCCTTACGGGCCTGTTCTCCGCCGGCGAGGCCGCCTGCTGGGATCTGCACGGCTTCAACCGCCTGGGCGGCAACTCCCTGGCCGAGACCATCGTGGCCGGCATGCTGGTGGGGGCCAAGGTGGTGGAATACCTTCAGGGAACAGACGCCGTGTTCAAGACGGCCTGCGTGCGCGACGCCCTGGACCGGCAAAAGGCCCGCATCGCCGACCTGACAAACGGCGCGCGCGGGCGTGAAAACGTCTACGCCGTGCGCAACGCCATGTACGACGCCATCATGCGCGGCGCGGGCATCTTCCGCAACGCCGGCGACCTGACACAAGCCGTGAACACCCTGCAAGAGGTGCTGGACCGGGCCCGCAAGGTGGGGCTGGCCAGCGACGGAATCGGGGCCAACCCCGAACTGGCCCTGGCCCTCAAGATCGAAGGCATGGTCAAGCTCAGCCTGTGCGTGGCCAGCGGGGCCCTGGCCCGAACCGAGTCGCGCGGCGCCCACACCCGCGAGGACTTTCCCGACCGCAACGACCGCGACTGGCTCACCCGCACCCTGGCCACCTGGAAGCCCGGCGCGGACCTGCCCACCCTCGACCACGAACCGGCCACCCGCGTCTTCGAGCTGCCGCCCGGCGACCGGGGCTACGGCGAGGGCAAGATCATCCCCATGGAAACCCCGCCCAGGGCCTGAGCCGGGAGACGAGGACCGAACATGCCCAGAACGCTCACGTTCAACATTTTTCGCTACAACCCCCAGGACGCCGGAAGCCTGCCCCGCATGCAGGCCTTCTCCCTGGAGGAGACCGGGGCCATGACCCTGTTCATCGCCTTGAACCGCATCCGCGAAGAGCTCGATCCCGGCCTTCAGTTCGATTTCTGTTGCAGGGCCGGCATCTGCGGGGCCTGCGCCATGGTCATAAACGGACGGCCCGGGCTGGCCTGCAAGACCAAGACCGTGGACCTGCCGGACGCGATCACCCTCATGCCCCTGCCGGTCTTCAAGCTGGTGGGCGACCTCTCGGTGGACACCGGTTCCTGGTTTCGACAAATGTACCAGCGCGTGGAATCCTGGTGCCACACCGACAAGGCCTTTGACCCCGAGGCCCGGGAAGCGCGCATGGACAACGCCCTGGCCGAGCAAATATACGAGCTGGACCGCTGCATCGAGTGCGGCTGCTGCGTGGCCGCCTGCTCCACGGCCCTCATGCGCGAGGACTTTCTGGGGGCCGTGGCCCTGAACCGCATCGCCCGCTTCATGCTCGACCCCCGCGACGAGCGTACCACGGACCAGTACTTCGACGTGGTGGGAACCGACGACGGCATTTTCGGCTGCATGGGCCTGCTGGCCTGCCAGGACGTCTGCCCCAAACACCTGCCCCTGCAGGAGCAACTGGGACGCCTGCGCCGCAAGATGGCCCTGGCCGCGGCGGGGAATCTGTTGCCGAAGTTTCTGAAAAGGATGTTGAAGTAAGAGGGAAAAGAGGGGGAGGAAGTCCGGGGGGAAACTTTTTTTCAAAAAAGTTTCCCCCCGGACCCCCTTTCAAAAAACGTTGTGTGGGCTCGGGGGATAGTAAACGGCACGGGGTGAAGCCGGGCCGAAGCCCGTCGTCTTTGAAAGCGCTCCTGAAAGCCGCAAAGCGGAAACCGAGCGGATTGAAGCGGGACCGCAGCGCAGGCGTTTCAAGAGGCGGGCAAGAAGTCGTTTCTGGAAACAAAACCGTCGATATTTCAAGAAATAGGATTCGTCTCGGGAGAAACCGAGTAAAGCCGGAAGGTCCTCAGGGACCGAAGAGTGTGAAGCAAGGAGGAGCCATGCGAACCATCGCCGCGCAAACGGTCGTCGACGCCGTGGCCAAGATGTGCGTGGACGCCAACCGCGACCTGCCCGAAGACGTGCTGGCGGCTCTCAGAAAGGGGCTGGAAAACGAAACCAGCCCGGCGGCCGTGGAGGTGTTTCGGCAGCTTCTGGAAAATTCCGACCTGTCCAAGGCGACCGGCCTGCCCCTGTGCCAGGACTGCGGCTTGGCTGTTTTCTTTGTGGAGCTGGGCGAAGATGTCAGGGTGGAAAACCCGGGACTGAAGGCCGCCATCACCCGGGGCATGGTCGAAGGTTATGAAAAAGGCTACCTGCGCAAGTCGTCGTGCGACTGGCTGACCCGCAAGAACACCGGAGACAACAGTCCGGCCATCATCCATTTGGATCTGGTTCCGGGCGACACGCTCAAGATTTCGATGATGGCCAAGGGCGGCGGTGCGGAAAACATGTCGCGCGTGGTGATGTTTCCCCCGGCGGCGGGCTGGAAGGGCATTCGCGAATACGTCATCACCCGGGTGGCCGAGTCCGGCCCCAACCCCTGTCCCCCGGTGGTGGTGGGCGTGGGCATCGGCGGCAACTTCGAGCTTTCGGCCATCAACGCGAAAAAGGCCCTGCTCAGGCCCCTGGACGACACCCATCCCGATCCGGAGCTCGCCCGCCTGGAAGTCGAACTTCTGGCCGACATCAACAAGCTGGGCGTCGGTCCCATGGGGCTTGGCGGCAAGACCACCTGCCTGGGCGTGAAGATCCTCGCCGTCCCCTGCCACCTGGCCAGTCTCCCCCTGGCCGTGAACGTGCAGTGTCACAGCTCCCGACACAAGGAGGTGGTGCTCTGATGGCCGTGCACCATTTGCGGACTCCGCTCACCGACGCGGATATCGAAACCCTGCGATCCGGCGACGTGGCGTTCGTCACCGGAACCGTCCACACCGGCCGCGACGCGGCCCACAAGCGCCTGATCGACGCCCTGGACCGGGGGGAAGCCCCGCCCTTCGAGCTCGCGGGCGCGCTCATCTACTACGTGGGACCAAGCCCCGCCCCGCCGGGACGGCCCATCGGCGCGGCCGGTCCCACCACCTCCTACCGCATGGACACCTACGCCCCCCGGCTGCACGCCCTGGGCCTGAAAGGAACCATCGGCAAGGGTCGGCGTTCCCAGGAGGTCAAGGACGCCATGGTCGCGTGCAAGGCCGTCTATTTCGGGGCCACGGGCGGGGCCGGGGCGCTTCTTTCCCAGCGGATCAAGGCCGCCCGGATCATCGCCTACGAGGACCTTGGCCCCGAGGCCATTCGCCAACTCACCGTGGAAGACTTTCCCCTGCTGGTGATCAACGATTGCCATGGGGGGGAACTCTACGCTACCCCGGACCTCGAGGCGGCCCTGGGCAAACCTTGACGCCGCCCGAAAGGGGCGTTTACAGCCTCCCGGGTCTTCTCCAGGCGCTTTCGGACGGACCGGAAGCCCCCGCCGGCCGACGCCGTTTCAACGGCCGCGCGTATCGAGAACAGACGAAAGCCTTCATGAACCCTCAAGGAGCCTCCGACATGCCTTCCAGGATCGTCAAGAAGCGCAGCCTCATCCCGGGGCAGACCAGCGAACTGGTCATCGACGCGCCGCACATCGCGGCCAAGGCCCAGCCGGGCAATTTCATCATCCTGCGCGTGTGTCCCGAAGGGGAGCGCATCCCCCTGACCATCGCCGACACCGACAAGCAGGCCGGCACCATCACCATCGTCTTTCTCGTGCTCGGCAAGACCACCGCGCACCTGAACACCCTCAACGAGGGAGACGAAATCCTCGACCTGTGCGGCCCCCTGGGCAAACCCACCGCGATACACAAGGTCTCCGGCCCCGTGATCTGCGTGGGCGGCGGAACGGGTATCGCGGCCATGCACCACATCGCCAAGGGCCACCACCAGGCCGGCAACCACGTGGTGGCCGTTATCGGCGCGCGCACCAAGGACCTGCTGCTCTTCGAAGACGAACTTCGGCGTTTCTGCCCCGAAATGCTCATCACCACCAACGACGGATCCTACGGCCGCCAGGGCATGGTCACCGAAGTGCTGGTGGAACGGCTTGAATCCGACAAGACCGTGGCCGAGGTGATAGCCATCGGCCCCGTGCCCATGATGGCCGCCGTGGCCAAGGCCACCAAACCCTTCGGCGTCAAGACCACCGTAAGCTTAAATTCGATCATGGTGGACGGCATCGGCATGTGCGGCGCCTGCCGGGTGAGCGTGGGCGGAAAGACCAAGTTCACCTGCGTGGACGGCCCCGAGTTCGACGGCCAGCAGGTCGATTTCGCCGAGCTGACCCAGCGTCTTTCGTCCTTCAAGGAACAGGAACGCATTTCCTACGAGGAGTTCAAGAAAAGCCATGTGTGCAACTGTACCCGCTGAACCGAAGAAGGGGGCCAAGACGCCCCGCACGCCCATGCCCGAACAGGACCCCTCGGTCCGGGTGACCAACTTCAGCGAAGTCGCCCTGGGCTACACTCCCGAAATGGCCGCCGCCGAGGCCGCGCGGTGCATTCAGTGCAAGAAGCCCGGCTGCGTCAAGGGCTGCCCGGTGGAGATCAACATTCCCGGCTTCATCGCCAAGGTCAAAGCCGGGGACCTGGACGGCGCCTACAAGGTCATCAAGGGAACCAACGCCCTGCCCGCGGTGTGCGGACGGGTCTGCCCCCAGGAAAACCAGTGCGAAGGCTCGTGCATTCTGGGCAAGAAGGGCGAACCCGTGGCCATCGGCCGGCTGGAGCGTTTCGTGGCCGACACCTTCATGGCCAAGGACGCCTGTGAACAGCTCACCGGCGACGAGGCCTGCCACCTGCAACGCGAAGGCCTGAAAGTGGCCTGCATCGGCTCCGGGCCGTCGAGCCTGACCGTGGCCGGCTACCTGTCGTCGCTGGGCGTCAAGGTGCACGTGTACGAAGCCCTGCACGAACTGGGCGGGGTGCTGGTCTACGGCATTCCCGAATTCCGGCTGCCCAAGGCCATCGTGCGCAAGGAAATCCAAGCCATGTCCGCCCAGGGCGTGGAATTCTTCCCCAACTGGGTGGGCGGCAAGACCATCACCGTGCCCGAACTGCTGGAAAAGGGCTATAACGCCGTGTTCATCGGCGTGGGCGCGGGGCTTCCCACCTTCCTGAACGTGCCCGGGGAAAACCTGATCGGCGTGTTCTCGGCCAACGAGTTTCTCACCCGCGTGAACCTGGGCCGGGCCTACAACTTCCCCAAGACCGACACCCCGGCCTTCATCGGCAAGCATGTGGCCGTGTTCGGCGCGGGCAACGTGGCCCTGGACTCGGCCCGCACTGCCAAGCGCATGGGCGCGGAAAAGGTTTCCATCGTCTACCGCCGCACCGAAAAAGAGATGCCCGCCCGGCTCGAAGAGCTGCACCACGCCAAGGAGGAAGGCATCGAACTGCTCTGCCTGAACGCCCCCATCGCCTTCCACGGCGACGAAAACGGACGCCTGAAGAGCATGTCGCTCCAGCGCATGGAGCTCGGCGAACCGGACGAATCCGGCCGCTGCCGGCCCATCGCCTGCGAAGGCGACACTTGCACCCTGGATGTCGACATGGCCATCGTGGCCGTGGGCACCAGCGCCAACCCCCTCATCACCCAGACCACACCGGGCCTGGAAAAGACCAAGAGGGGCTACGTGGTGGCCAACGAGGAAACCGGCGAAACCAGCCTGCCCGGCGTCTTTGCCGGCGGCGACATCGTCACCGGCGCGGCCACGGTCATCTCGGCCATGGGAGCGGGACGCAAGGCCGCCAAGGAAATCGCCAAGCGCCTGCTGGGCGAGGCCGCGGTCCAGTAACGCACCGATCCGCCGACTCGATCTGACGACACACGGGGCGGTCCTTCCCAAGAGGGCCGCCCCTGTTTTTCCCCGCGCGTCCCCTTCCCGTTGCCTCGCGCCAGGCCTTGCGCTACGCCAGACCATGCTCGCCGAACTGGTCGAATACCTGCTCACCCCCTGTTCCGGCCAGGCCAGAAGGCTCGGCTACATGAGCCAAGCCGTGGGGCTTCGCGCCCGCCACCGCCGGCTGCGCGCAGCCTGGCGCGAACACCTGGAGCGAACCAGGGCCTTCATCCTGGAAGCCGCGGCCCAGGCCGATCCGTCCGGCCCGGCCCTGGTGCTGGGTTCCGGGGCGCTTCTGGACATCCCCTTTCGCGCGCTGTGTCAGCGCTTTCCTTGCGTGGTGCTGGCCGACATGGCCCATCCCTGGCCGGCCCGATTGGCCGTCTGGAGGGCGAAAAACGCCCGTCTGGTCCCTGTCGACCTGACCGGTTGCCTGCCCGAAGTCCTGGCCGGACGCCTGCCCGAACCCAGGGCGCTCGACCTCTTCGCGGACCTGCGCCCGGCCTTCACCGTATCGGCCAACCTCCTCTCCCAATTGGCGTTTCTGCCCGTGGCCAGACTCCAACACAGCGGACGCCACCAGCCCGAAGCCCTGAAAGCCTTTGCCCGAGGCCTGCGCCGGGAGCACCTGGAATGGCTTCGTCGCCTGCCCGGGACGCGCTGCCTGGTCACGGACCAGGAAAGCCGGCTGGGCGAAAGCATCCTCCCCCTGGTCGAAACCGCCGCTCTCGGCCCGCCGGCCGCCCGTTGGACATGGAATTTCGCCCCCCGGCCGGAAGTGAGCCGCCACGCCGACGAAGTGCGCCAGGTCGGAGCCTACCTGCTGTAGGGCTTCGCCCCACTCGCCCGGAGGGGACCCGCCCGTCGGCTTGGCCGTTTCGCCGCCCCGGTATTTTCCCTTTCTTCCCACATAAGGCCATATGGGTGGCGTTTCGCCTTTTCCTGAAGATAATCAGCCTTCGACTCTGCGTGAGAAGGAGGCTTCATGGCTCAGTCATCGGCCAAACAGTCGCGCGTCACCCAGGCGGTCATCGCCTTTGACGGCGGGCTCAACCGGGCCGACATGTTTGTTTTTTCATATTGAAATAAAACGATAATATTCATCTACTCAAACCACATGCCCCCAATAATGCCCCCAAGATTGCGCGGTACCCCTTTCAGAAGTCCAAAGGGGCACCAATGAAAAAGCCGCCCCGGAAGGCGGCCTTGACTGCCAAAGGGTCTATCTTCCCCCTCCCTGAAAGACCCTTTCGCGCATGTCTCCGTCGATTGCCGTTTCAAGTTGCTCCTCCATGTTCGGAGCAAGCCCCTTGAAAAAGTTGAGCCCGGTCTTTCCTTCAATGGCACGGATCGTTACGGCGTCTTCCCTGGACAAGCCCCGCCTTGGGGTCTCCTGCGGGAAAAAGAAGGCGATGGCCCTGGTATTGGTCGGATAGCCCGTTACGATGATCTTCCAATAGCCTGACGGCACCTTGTGAGGCGTTGTGGTCCTTGGCAACGGAGGCTGTTCATTCTCGTATGTGGTGCCGGTCATCACGAAGACTTCGCCAGCCTGGGCAAACTGTTTTTCTGCATCTTCCAGTTGCTCCCACGCCCCCATATTCAAGCTACCCTGCTGAGGGGTTATGTTCGAGAGGTAGTTCGTCTTGTACCATGAGTCAGTCCCTTTGAAGTCCGCCAGGGGGGCTTGGTGGCCGCGTTGATACCCTTTTTCGGACAGGCCGGCATAGTCTGCTGGTCGCGTCAAAGACAGCCTTCCTCGCGGCCTCCAGGCTCGGGGGCGCAAGCGACCTCCAGGGGCAAGGGGGCAGGCTGTGTTCTGGTCAAGGCCGTTCCCCACAAGAAAGGGCCAGCCTCGATTGAGACTGGCCCCGTGTGTGTTGTTGGCGGGCCGCCCATTGGCAACCCGCCAGATTGCGTCTAAATCTCCCAGCTTACGTCAGGGTGGCCAAGAATGACTTCCGCGCGTTCAACCAGGGCTCCCAGAACCTCCCCGGCGTGCTTGCCGTCCACCTCGGGGCAGGACTTTCCCCCATCGAGACACATGGCGAAAGCATAGATCGGCTTAAGAGCGCTTTTGACGGCATCGCGTTGATTGAGGTCGCGCCAATGGTCGGGAACGGGCAAGGACTCCTTGTGGCCGCATTCAGGCGGGTTACTGGCCATGCGACACCTCCCCGCCGGGCTCCTCATGCGTTTCGCCAACTCCTTCGAGCATCAGCGTAGCTCGCTCGTGCAGGGCCAGCACGACTTTGCCGGCGTCCGTCAGGAGGTCACTGGTTGCGTTGATCATGGGCATTTCCTGCAGGATGAGACCAAAGGATTCGAACGGTTCCAGGGCTTGCCTGATCCTGGCCGCTTCACCGATCTCCCAGGACGCATAGGCGATGCGCTTACCCATGGCGCACCTCGCCAGTCGCGGAACCCAGTACGTCAGCGGCAGGCCAAAGCAAATTCTCGCAATATTCGAGGATGTGTCCAACGCCTTCAAGCTCAACCTCCGAGAACGGCGGTTCGCCGCTGATCGAATCCGGCCGAAAGGCCCTGGCCAGGAACCGCATGATCTCTTGAACCTGCCCAACCCCCTTGGAAGCCAGGGCGCGGTTGTCTTCCTCGGTCTTTGCCGCTACCGATTTGTCAGCCATGATGCACCTCCCGTGTGCGTCTGGTCAGGCCCTGGCGGGTGTTGGCGCACCCGTCAGGGCCGTTTGCTTATCTCCGTTGACTCGATATATCGAGCATAGGCACGTTCACCAAGGTGTGTCAATAAATCGAGCCAGAGGAGGACAGCATGATTCAGGGGAAGGTCAAACAGACCATGGACGCGAAGGGGTTTTCCATCAGGGACTTGAACAAGGCGACGGGATTATCAACCAACACCATTCACCGGGCCAGGGGGGAGCAGTTCACGAAATGCACGCTCGAAACCCTGGCGGTCATCGCCGGGGCGCTGGGGGTGACGACGAAAGACCTCTATGATGAAACTCAATGAACTGGGGAAGGGCGATGGACGACCACCAAAGCACGTCCTGGCGGATCATGGCCGACTACGGTTGCGGTCTTTGGGATGACCAAGGATGGGGAACGGGGCCGGATAACGCGGAAATCAATGCCCCTGAGGGCTATGTAAAACGCTTTGACGAATGGCTTGATCGCTATGCAATTGAAGAAGAGGGTCTTGACCTGGATAGTTTCAATGAAGAAGGGCGCGCATTGGCCGTCGAATTGAAGACCTTGGTCGGGCCTGCCGTCAAGGTCACATACGTCTACGAGAAACCAACAGATGCCACTTACACCGGCCCTGATGAAGAAGAGATTGTTAACCCATGAGGAGTTGTCAGAAGCCGCCAGTATGGATATTTCAGCCCTGTCAGGCGCATCTCCCTGGCTAATAGAGGGCCAGACATGATCTCTGCCCTGGCGTTTTCGGAAGGCCCCGGCTTCGGCTGGGGCCTTTCTGTTGCTGGCGGATGGGCGGGACATCAACAAAAGAAAAACCCCGGAAGGTCAGAGGTCCGGGGGGCTCCAATTGCCCAAGGAGCTAACCTTCCGAGGCAGAGGGATAGTATTCATCGAACAGGATGTAGGCAATCCCTTGGACGAAGCAGCTTCCAGTTCAGAATAGCCCCTGTTCCGCCGTGCGGCCCAAGTCGTTTCCGACACCACCTGGTCACGGGCTTCAAAGAACATGCTCGGGCTGGCGGATGGCTGGGAACATTCCGGGCCCACCCCCTTCCCAAACAGGAACAGCCGCGCTGAAGGACATGTCCGGCCCTCTATTAGCCGGGGTTCTTCGTGCGCGGCTGCAATCTGGAAAATGCTGGGAACCCTGCCCGGAGTCAAGGGGCGTGCTCGGGCTGGGCATCCTTTTCCCTGGAAATAATCACCACGCGCTCTCGGGTCCCTGAAACCATACGGTTCACGAAGTCGGTATCATTTTCGCCTTGCTCACGGTCGAAAACCTGCCCGTTGGCGACCGCCCTCTGGCAGTCCCGGCCAGAGTGCACAATCACCACGCGGGGAATGGCGTCCGCGACATCAACCTTGCTTTCAAGGCGCGCAAGACGTTTTTCTATGCTGCTCATGCCTACTTCTCCTTTGCTTCCAGTGCCGAAAGCCTCTGTTCAATTTCGGTCGTCTCGATGGCTCGCCTATGGTGCTCCACCAGCCCGGCCAGGGTTTGGCCCTCGCTCGGGGTGATGGTCCCTTCAGCCACGGCCTCAAGGATCGCGCCCGTGGCTTTGGGCAGGTCCGCCGTGGTTTCGATCCTGGGCAACCCGGCCAAAGTCACGGGGGAATCCTTCCTGGGCGGGCACAGGCGGTCCAGCATGGCCCTCAACACCGGGCCATCCCCCCCAAGGGCAAGCTCCATCGCCTTTTCCACCAGGGCCTCGGCTTGCCCGTCGATCAGGGCTTGAGCCAACAGCGTGGACTTGTTCCGGCTTCCCTTGGGCCTTCCCGCCGGGTTTCCGGACTGTCCAGGACGCCAGGCGGAAGCTGGCGGCTTACGTGCTGTTTTCAGTGATTTTTCAGACATTGCTATTCCCCTCGGCATTGGCCACGAGTCTCGCCACGGTTGCCCAAGCGAGCCAGGCGGCTTCGAGAATCCCATATTCACACATCCACTGCTCGCGCACTTTGTCAGGCACACAGGACAGTGTGGTGAAAGCCTCATGCGCTTCGCGGTCGAACTCGTCCCCCAGGCCCGTATAGGTTGCCAGCCGTAGGATTTGCTCCAGGGTGTGGCAGGCGAAAGACGCCATGTCGTGCTGCTTCTCTTCCCAAGGCATTAGACCACCTCCAGAGGGTAGCAGGAGCAGAGGAAACAGGCCTGAAGGTCCAGAGCCACCCCGGAGGGACATGCTTTCGGGAGGTACAAGCCCTTCCAGCAGGGCAGCACGTAAAACCCGTGCCTGACGTGGGCGCTTTCCGCACGTTCGAGAAAATCTCGCGCGTCCATGGGGAGCAGCATGGGCACGGCCGTTGGCCAGTCCCACGCATCGCGGGCGGAGTCCCACATGAGGAGTGTATTGCGTGTCCAGGGAGGCTCGGCCAGGAGGAATCGGTTCCCTCGGGGAGTTCTCCATGGGGTGAAGAGACTATCCATGGCTCACATCCCTGAAGGGGTTTTCCACCTCCTCGGCCGGGACAGGGACACGGGACATGGGACACCCCTTGTAGGGGTGTGTCCCGGATGTCCCGGTAGTGTCCGACGGGACATTTCCTAAATGTCCCGGACATGTCCCGGATGTCCCGGTAGTAGAGGCCTCCCAGAGCGATTCAACCTCTCTAACCAAGCCGGCATCTGTCAGCTCACGTCGGGCACGAAGGAAAGCCTTCCTCCGAGCATCGGGCTTTTTGTCGGACATTCCGCCTGCATAGGTGGCCGCCCGCCATATATCTTCAGCGACAGGACCGCCCTCGACCTCGCAAGCTGCAACCAACGCATCAAGGGCCACCTGTTGGGCTTTGGGCAGCGCAGTGGATTGGGCCAAGGTGGCTAAACGCAGCACGCAAGAGGTGATTTCCCGCAAGGTCTCCGGGTCCGTCCAGCCCGTGCCGATTTCACCGGGCTCGAAGGCCATGTCCTGCGGGGGCTCGCAGTCCTTGCTCTTCGTGCAAGACAGCACGCGAACCTCACCCCGGGCCGCGAGGCGATATTCAAAGTCCAGGGCCGCCCGGAGCACACTCGAACCCCGAGAGCGGTCCTTGTTGGCGAGGCCGGAATGATGCACCACCAGGATCGCGCAACCGAAGCGGGCCTTCAGGGCGTCCAGGGCCGCCACGAAAGCGGTCATATCCTGGGAGCTATTTTCATCGCCCGCGCCGAAGTTGCGGTTCAAAGTGTCGATGGTCACAAGCCGGGGCTGGCCGTGCTGCTCCGCAAGTTTCGCCACCGCGCCCACCACGTCCGCCACGCCGTCGGCGTCCAGAAGCTGCGCCGGGGCGCTGGAAACGAAAAACGAGGTGGTGGCCGGGTCCACGCCGTGGGCCACGGTCCAGGCCCGTATGCGCTTGGCCAGGCCGTGGAACCCTTCGCCGGCCAAATAGAAGACCGGGCCGGGGTTCGGAACGGCGTGGCCGTGCCAGGGCGTCCCCGAGGCAATGCAAAGCCCCTGGTCAATGGCCAGGAAGCTCTTCATGCTTCCGGCCTCGCCGAACAAAACCGAGAGGCTTTCCGCCTCCAGGTAGTCGCGGATGAGCCAGCGCGTGGGCCTGGGAACGGCCAGAATCTCGTCAAGGGGCAAAAACCGGAAGGCTCGCGCTTGAGCCGCCGCCTGGTCCCCTGAGGGCTTCCACTCCTGAGCCGCCTTTGCCAAGTCCACCAGGGCCTCGCGCGTTCCCCCGGCCCCCAGCCAGTCGGAAACGTCGCCTTTAGGCGGGAGGCCGGGCAAGTCGAGAACCTTGACCGCCTCGGCAATTCCATGAAGCTGCGCGGCCACGTCCTGGGCGTGCTTTCGTCCAGGCTCGTCATTGTCGGGAAGGATGACCACAACCTTGCCCTGAAAGTGACTGTTGTACTCGGGCCGCCACTTGCCCGCGCCCATCGCGTTGCATGTGGCCGTGAGCCCTAGTTTTTCAATGGCATGTACGTCTTTTTCGCCTTCAGGGACGTAGACGGTGCCTGCAATCAACACCTCCGGCAGTCGGTAAGGCACAAGGTCGATTCCCTTGACGCTGGGAATCCAGCCACCTTGGCCGTCTGGTCTACGCTGCGTGAAGGTCTTGGGTTCCCACCGGGTCACCTGGAAGACAAGTTGACCGTCCGCCCCTAAATAGTCGTAAGCCGCCACCACGCGCTTGCGCGCCTGCTCCCTTGTCCCGGACGGAGCCGCGCCGCCCCCAGGATCAAGGCCAAGCTCCCGCGCCAGCTTGCGGGCGGCTTCTCCCTGCTTGAGCCCCTGAAGGGCCGCATACAGGCTTACAGGGTCATTCCATCGCGCTTCCCCCGCGAAGTCCCCACCCACGCACGTGGCCAAGTTCGTGGAGCACGAGCTACCGGGTTCGCCTCCGATGGAGCCGCAAACCCACTCGCCCCCCTCGCGCTTGCCGCCGGGCAACCACCGCTCCAACAGAGCGGGCAGGTTCGCCAAGGCCGCCGCGTTGATGCGGGCGAAGTCGATGCGACCGTTCATCTCGTCCCTTCCCCCTGGCGCAAGATGTACCGGGCCACGCGGTGCGGCCTGCCCTCGGGCGTGAGGTCCGTTGTCCAGACGGTGACGATGCTATGCCCCCGGCGGCGAAGCTCCATGACGCGCGCGGCGGGGTGCAGCACGTCCAGCTTGCTCCGGGCCTCCAAGGTGGTCAGGCTTTCACGGCGCAAGGCGTCCAGAAGGCGGGCGCGCTGGACTGAAGCGGTGTTGTTGTCGTGTTCCGGCATCAGGCCACCCCCAGGTGAAGGGTGTGAGCCAGGAAATCCGCCAGGACGGCGGGAGCACATTCGCAGGCGGCCAGAGGAACGAGAAACGCCTTGACGGCGCGGGTCTGGTTGGCGAGAAAAGGGGTGTCCGGTCCCATTTCCCGCAACCCCCGGCCCATGTGGTTGGGGGTTTTGCGTTTCATGGCTACGCGCTCCGCCGTCCGGCGACGATCTCTTCCACGATGGCGTCGATTTGCGATTCGGGCCAGGCCACGGCGCGCGCCCCCAGCTTCACAGGACGCGGAAACACCCCCTGACGGACTAAATCAAGGAAGCGGCTACGCTTGTAGGGAATGCGTTCGAGAACGGCTGGGAGGCGAAGAAGGCGTTCAGGTCGAGAGGCGGAAGGCGCAAGATTCTGCGTGTGCATCTGGACATTCTCCAAGATTGGGAGTGGCCGCCCTCCAGAGGGCGAATGTCCAGTTGATGCCGAAAAACGCCAGTGTACGCACAAGGGAAAGTTTGGTGTATTTTTTGATCAAACTTTTCCATGCCTAAAACCCGCATGGTTGCTAGGTTTTCAACTCCCTAATGATTTTTCCAAGGTTTTCCCTGCCAGCGCGGGAAGGGTCTATTTGCTCAATAAGGGCAACGCTGATTTCAAGAAAATCGCCCTTAGATTCGCCAGATACCCGGTCAACGTAACACCCCAGCCCCGAACCTCCGGCTTCGCGGTAAAAGACGTGCAGGCTTTCGAGGAACCCTTGCAGCGCGAAACCACGCAGAGGGCCGGTCTTCGCCTTCTTACTGATAGCCGGGCGAACGTTCATGCGGAAGTGTCGAAGATAGTCGCTTACGATATCATGCGATGGAAGCCCGCAGTGTCGGGGAAGTAACCATGCGACTGACCGCAGCACTAGAAGATCATTCCTTTTCTCTTGTAGCCGGTTGGCTTGCAGAATCTCAATAAGAAGCTGTGCTGCTTTGTCAGCCTCTCTTAGTTTGGCCTTGATTACCCTGGATGGCGCGGTCTCTTCTGCCTCCTTCGCGGCAAGATACTTTGCCGCCAACCACCGAATACTTTCCTTGCTCTTATCCGAAAAGCTCAACTGCGTGACCAGAAGAACCCTGTCGAAGTCGATGGTTGGTAAGCTGTCCTCGGTAATGACATAGGGATTGCATCGAGTGAACATATCTACGCCTCCCGGTGCAACGGCACCACCTTTCCTCCGGCCTTGAGCGCGTCCAAGTAGTCCGCCCATGCTTGCATCATCTTCCGGCGCTCGGGCAGATATTGCGCCCGGTCATAGGCCCGCGACACGCTGTTTCCGGTCACATGGGCCAACTGCGTTTCGATCAGGTGGTGCGGAAAGCCACACTCCCGAAGCAGCGTTGACGCCGTGGAACGGAAGCCGTGCGCGGTCATCTCGTCTTTGGTGTAGCCCAGACGACGCAAAGCGGCGGCCAAGGTCATCTTGCTCATTGCCCTGCCCGGCGTCTGATAGCTCGGGAACACAAACCGCCCTTCGCCGGTTATGGGCCGTAGTTCCTCCAGGATGACCAGCACTTGCCGGGACAAGGGCACGACGTGAGGCAAGCGCCGTTTCATCTTCTCGGCAGGTATGCGCCACTCTGCGGCTTCCAGGTCGAATTCCGCCCACTCAGCGCGGCGCAGCTCACCTGGACGCGTGAAGCAGCAGGCGGCCATTTGCAAAGCGGCCCGCGTCAAAGGGCCGTCATATCCTTCTATGGCCCGCAACAGGCCCGCCACGCCTTTCGGGTCGGTAATGGCGGCCCGATGCTGCACGACGTGCGGCGACAAGACCTTCTCCAGGCCCGCCGCCGCGTTCAACGTGGCCCGGCCCTCGGCAATGGCGTAGGCGAACACCGCTTCACAGTATTGGCGCAGGCGCTTTGCCGTATCGTTGCGGCCAAGCCCTTCGAGCACGCGAAGGGGGGCGAGAATGTCCGGCGCGCGAAGGTCCGTAATCGGAGCGGCCCCAAAAGCCGGGAACAGGTAGCGCTCCAGCCGGCGAATAATCTTGTCGGCATGGGGCTTCGTCCAGACGGCGACTTGCCGGGCGTGCCAGTCGCGGGCCACCACCTCGAAGGTCGCAACGGCCTTCTCGGCTTCGGCCTTGTCCTGCTTGCGCTTCTCGCTAGGGTCCACGCCTTCGGCCACCAGGGCGCGGGCGTCGTCCCGATGCTGGCGGGCCTGCTTCAAACTCACGTCTGGCCACAAGCCGAAGACCAGCCGCTTTTCCTGCCCGCCGAAGCGATACTTCATCCGCCAGGACTTGCCGCCCGAAGGCAATACTTCCAGGTACAGGCCGCCGCCATCGGACAGCTTGAAAGCCTTCTCCTTGGGCTTGGCGTTGCGGACTGCGGCGTCCGTCAGGGGAAGAATCTTTTTCGGCACGGGGGCACCTCCACACACAAAGGGGGCATCTTTTTAGGGGCACTGCCGAAAGCAGCACTTTATGCCCCTACGAATGCCCCCAAACTTGGCGGAAGTCAACGGACAAAACTGCCCCTTGCTGGACTATCTTTTTGGCCTATTCCTTGTAATTGCATGGTTTATCGGACAAGGAAAAAACTAGTCGGAATCTACTTGGTTGCCTCAACCGGGCGGACAACCCGGACAGCATCGCCGACAACCAATTGGTCGACGCGTGCAACATGTACTACGAAAGCGGGCAGAACATTCTGACCACCAGGCCGGGCCTCATGTGCGCGGCCGCCCCCCCGCCCGGCGCGCCCGATATCGTCAAGCTGCACGCCTACGTCAAAGGCGTGCTCGATGCGAGGATCCTGGCCGCCACAAGCGACGGCAAGCTCTACAGCCTGGATCTGGCGCCGGCCGAACCGGCATGGACCCTGGTCACGGACCTGGCCCAGTCCGGGGTCACGCCCTGCCTGGTCACATTCAACGACACCCTGATCATCGCCGACGGCGGAGCGCATCTGCGCGCCTTCGACGGTGAAACCGTCACCGAACTGGACGACTCTCCCTCGGCCACCGCCCTGGTGGAAATCGGAGGACGCCTGGCGGCCAACAGCGCCAGCGACCTGGACGCCGTGGTCTTCAGCCAGCCCGAGGACGCCACCGGCTGGAGCCTGACCGACGGCGCGGTCCTGGTGCGGGCCGGCTACGGCGACGGCCTGCGCGTTTCGGGACTGGGCGTTTTCAGCCAGGACCTTCTGGTCTTCAAGTCCGGCCAGGCGGGCAAACGCATCATGCGACTCAACACCGCCGGAACAACTTCGGACTGGTCGCTTTCCCAGATCTCGTCCCACATGACCGCCTCCAGCCCCCACGCCGTGGAGTTCGTGGGCAACAACCTGCTCTTCGCCGACAAGGGCGGCATCCACGACCTGGGCGGCGTGCAACAGTACGGTGACATTCAGGTGGGCGGGGTGGGCAGACCGATCAACCCCCTCCTGGGCGGCAAGAACGTGGCCGAACTCAAGCTGTTGCCCCGGCTGGGGGTCATGCTGGCCTTCGTGGAGGGCGACAATCAGGTGTTGGTGTTTCATCCGCACAACGGGACCTGGACCCGCTTCGATTTCCAGGGCCTCTTCCTGAAAACCGCCTGCCAGGCCGGGGACACCCTCTACCTGGCCGGAGCGGGAGGACGCCTTTACCGCCTGGGGCTGGGCGAATCGCGGGACGAGGTGGCCCCGGGCGACAAACGGGAAATCGCGGGCCTGGCCCGCAGCAAGGTGTTCGCCATGCCCGGAGAAGCCGTGCTGCGAAAATCCACCCTGAGCTACGAGGCGCTCACCCCCTGCCAGGGGACCCTGGCCGTGCTGGGCGCGGATCAGGTCAGCCCCGTGAACCTGCTCGACCTGCGGGGCAGCCCGGGCCTGGGAGCGCTGGCGGACGCCACCGGCTCCCTGGACGAGGCCACCCAGGCCCTGGGCGTTTCGGCTGAGGCCAAGACCGTGTCGCGCTCCCGCTTTCGGGACGCGACGCTGTCGTTTCAGATCGCAACCAGCAGCGGACGCATCCGGCTTCGGCAGTGTCAGGCCGAGATCGCCGCCGTCAACGGATAGACAAAGGAGCTCCCATGACCACCACATACGGACTCACGCAGTCCTACAACTTGGCGCAAGCCAACAACGTGGACCCCTACAGGCCCAAATCCTACCTTTCCGACAACCAGTGGTGGGGCAACACGGCCCAGAGCCCGGCCAGCACGACCTGGACCGCCCCGACCTACCAGAACTACAACTTCCAGAAGCTCGACTACTCCACTCCGGCCCCCACGTACCAGACCTATGCCCAGGACGCGCCCACCTACAAGGGACTCAACGGCGGAGACTACAACCGCTACGAACTCTCGGTGCGCACCCCCGGGGAACTGGCCGCCAACACGGCCTACAAGACGGCCAAGACCGATCTGGCCGACGCCTACTCGGCCAAGGGGCTCTACGGGTCGAGCCAGTACACCCGGCAGATGAGCGACAACCTGCAAAACAACTACATGAACACCCTGACCACCAATGCCGCCAACGCGGCCACGCAACGCTACAACCTGCAGCAGCAAGACCAGCAGTTCGCCTCCCAGCAGGAGATGCAGGCCTGGGTGGCCAGGATGCAGGAGAACCAGGCCGCCAACCAGCAGCGTTTCCAGTCCTGGACCACGGACTACGGATACAAGCAGAACGAAAACAACCTGCTGAACCAACTCGGCGCGCAGAACAACGCGGCCATGAACCAGTTCAACTACCAGAGCAGCGTGGCCCAGCGCGACTGGAACGATCAGCAGGCCAACCGGCAGATCAACTTCCAGAACTCCCTGGCCCAGGACCGGCAAAACTGGGACTTGCAGCGCCTGAATTGGGACACCACACAGAACGACAACGCCTGGAACCGCATTTTCGGCGTCTACGGCGACTACGATCCTGAAACGGAGCGCTACCAGAAGAAACTCCTGCGCGAACAGGTCAAGGCGGCGGAAAACTCCAATTCGAGCGGAGGACTGCTCTCCATTGGCAAAAGCCTCCTGAGCGGGCTGGGCGGACTGGGCTCCCTGGCGAGCCAGTTCTCTACGTTGGGGAAAACCACGAAATAAGTGCCTCCGTATTCCATGGACCGCACGTTGCCTTCGCTCGGTATCGCCTAGAGCAACACGCTCAGGTACTTTCTAAGGACGCAAGGCAAAAGCTCGGCAGGCCCGCAGGCGGGTCGCCCGGCAGAAAACCGCAGCCGGGTTCCGCACGGAACATCCGCGCGCCACCCACCCGGTACATTCCCCGCCTGGCGCAACAAAGAGGGGCTCCCCGGAGCCCCTCACATTGCGGTCATCCCTCAAGGACGAATTTCGCGCGCCGCGTCCAGGCGACGCAGCCGCCGCGCATCGCGCCGCGCTGGACTGTGGGCAGTGATGCGGCGACGCGCGGTCCCTGCTCAATCCTGACGCAAATCGAGCACGCGGGAGGTTTTGCCCGTTTCGACGCGCGGAAGGCTTCCGCTCTCCACGAGTTTTACTTCGAAACCGACGCCCAGCCCGGAGGCGAGGCTTTTCTTGACGCGCCCAAGAAACTCCTGCTGTTCGCGCATGCGGTCGAAGAGCACGTTTTCGCTGGCTTCGACTTCCACGGTGGCCTTGTCCAGGCCTTTTTCGCGTTCCAAGCGCACACGCCAATGGGGGGTGGCCCCTTCGACGTCGAGCAGGACATTCTCGATCTGGCTGGGAAAGACATTCACCCCGCGAATGATGAGCATGTCGTCGGCCCGGCCTCGGACGCGGGCCATGCGCACGAGGGTGCGCCCGCACGGGCAGGGTCCCGGCAACAGGCGGGTCAGGTCTCCGGTACGAAACCGCACCAGGGGGAACGCTTCCTTGGTGAGGGTGGTGAGGACGAGTTCGCCTTCCTCGCCGAAGGGCATGGGCTCGCCGGTCACCGGGTCCACAATTTCGACCAGGAAATGGTCTTCGTTCACGTGCAGGCCGTTCTGATGCAGGCACTCTCCGGCCACGCCCGGCCCCATGACCTCGCTGATGCCGTAGTTGTCCGTGGCCGTGAGCTTGAGGCGGTCTTCGATGCCGCGCCGGGCGGCTTCGGAGAACGGCTCTCCGCCGAACAGCCCGTAGCGCAGACTCAAGGCGTTGGCGTTGACGCCCATTTCCTCAAGGGTTTGCGCAAGGTACAGGGCGTAGCTGGGGGTGCAGACGAGCACGCTGGTCTTGAAGTCCTGCATGATGGCCACCTGGCGGCGCGTGCTGCCGCTGGAGGCCGGGACCACGGCCGCACCCAGGGCCTGCGCGCCCTGGAACAGACCGAAGCCGCCCGTGAACAGGCCGAAGTTGAAGGCGATCTGCACCACGTCTTCCCGGGTGACGCCGCCGGCGCAGAGCACGCGCGCCACCAGGGAGGTCCACTTGGCCAGGTCCCCGGCGGTGTAGCCCACCACCACCGGTCTGCCGGTGGTGCCCGACGATCCGTGCAGGCGCACCACCTCGCGCAGGGGCACGGCGAACATGCCGTAGGGATAGGCGTCGCGCAGCACGGACTTGTCGGTGAACGGCAGGCTGCGAAGCTGATCGAGCGAGCGGAAATCGTCGGGGTCCACGCCCAGCTCGGCGAACCGGCGGCGATAATAGGGCACGTTGCGCCCCACCCGGGTCAGGGTGGACTGCAACCGTTCGAGCTGGAGCTGGTCGAGGCTTTCCCGGTCCAGGGTTTCGTACTTGGGTTCCCACAGCATGGTCGGCTCCTTGGCGGGCGGGTCGCGGGGCGGCAACGGGGGAGCGCGCCGGAGCGCGTCGGCTCCCCCGGATGCGAGCGGGGCTGTTACGGCTTGGCCTTGCCCGCCTTCATGTCGTCGTTCATTTGCCGGTACAGGGGCATGTAGGCGTACTGCACCGCGACGACCTTGCGGCCGTCGTCGTAGGCCAGCTCGATGCTCACCTCGCCGCAGGTATAGTTGAACACCTTGGCGTTCTTGGCCATCTGCGTCGGCTGGCCGTACGTGGAATCGAAATAGCTCTTGAAGGTGTTGTAGGCGCTGGGGCCGCTGGCGGAAAACAACACCACGCAGAACCTGTTCTTGTAAAAGCCGTAACTCAGATCCTTGACAGGCACTCCTTGAAACGTCTTGTCGTCCTGGTATTTCTTGTAGAACTTCAAGTCGCGGCCCTTGTCCAGGGGAGCCATGTGCTCCATCTGACTCAGGTCGGCGCCGAACTTCATGCCCCGAAATTCTGTGACGATCCCGGCCTGGGCCAAAACGCTGGAAGCCGCGATCAAAAGTGCGGCCAGTGTCAAAATCGCCTTGCGAATCATGAGAACCTCCTCGCGGGACCTGTCCCGCATCTCAACGACTGGTGTCGCGCCCCAGGTAGGCGCGCTGCACATCCCGGTTGGCCATAAGCTCCCCGGCAGGGCCTTGCAGAATGACCCGTCCCGTTTCCATCACGTAGCCCCGGTCAGCCAGACGCAGGGCGAGCTTGGCGTTCTGTTCAACCAAGAGCACGGTGAGCCCCCGCCGGTCACGCAGTTCGGCGACACGGGTGAAAATATCGCGGCAGATGGTGGGAGCCAGGCCCATGCCCGGCTCGTCGAGCAAAAGCATCCTGGGTCTGGCCATGAGCGCGCGGCCGATGGCCAACATCTGCTGTTCGCCGCCGGAGAGGGTTCCGGCCGGCTGGCGGCTGCGCTCGGCCAAGACGGGAAACATGTCGTAGACCAGGCGCAAGTCCTCGTCGCGCTCGGCCCGGCGGGCCCGGCCCCGGCGGGTGTAGGCGCCGAGAAGCAGGTTGTCGGCCACGCTCAGGGGCTTGAACACCAGGCGGCGCTCCGGCACGTGGGAAAGTCCCAGGCGCACCACGGTCTCGGGAGCGGCACCGGTAATGTCCCGACCGTCAAACACGGTCTGTCCGCCCCCGGGGCGCAACAGGCCGGAAAGCGCGGCAAGCAGCGTGGTCTTGCCCGCGCCGTTGGCGCCGATCAGGGCCACGATCTCGCCGCTGTCCACGTGCAGCGAAACCCGGCGCAAGGCCTTGACCGCGCCGTAGGCCACGTCCAGGTTGGTCACGCGAAGCATCTATTGGTCCTCGCCCAGATAGGCCGCCACCACTTCGGGGTTGGCCTGCACCACGGCGGGCTCTCCCTGGGCCAACACCCGGCCGAAGTTGAGCACGGTCACCTGGTCGGAAATGTCCATGACCAGATCCATGTCGTGCTCCACCAGCAGCACGCCCACGCCCAGCTTGTCGCGCACGCGGGCGATGAGTTTGGCCAGGGCGGCGGTTTCGCGGGTGTTCATGCCCGCGGCCGGCTCGTCGAGCAGAAGGAGTTTGGGAGAGCTGGCCAAGGCCCTGGCCAGTTCGAGCAGACGCTGCTCGCCGTACGGCAAATCCCCGGCTGGCAGCGCGGCCTTGTCGACCAGGCCCACGAAGGCGAGACGCTCCAGGGCCAGCTCGCGAAGGCGACGCTCCTCGCGGTGAAAGCGCGGCGTGCGCAGCACGCTGTCGAGCACCGAATACCGGGCCAACAAGTGCGCGCCGGTCATGACGTTTTCAACCACGCTCATGGTGGTGAAGATTTCCAGGTTCTGAAAGGTGCGCACAACGCCGGCCCTGGCCCGCTGATGGGGCTTTTGTCCGCCGATGTCGCTCCCGGCGAGTTCGATGCGCGCTCCCGGCGAGGCCACGGCCCCGCTGATCACCCCGAGCAGGGTGGTCTTGCCCGCGCCGTTGGGCCCGATGACGCTGACAACGGCCCGGTGCGGTATGTCCAGCCCCACTTCGGAAAGGGCCTGCACGCCTCCGAAACGCACGCTTGCCCCCCTGACGCGCAGAAGCTCAGTCACGACCGGCCGCCTTGGCCTGGACCGCTTTCAGTCTGGCCGACCTGAGCCTGGCCACGATCCCCCTGGCCGCGCCGGCCAGGCCGCCGGGCAGGAACATCACGCAGGCGATGAGCAGCGCGCCGTAGACCAGGATGTCCACTTCCTCGAACATGCGCAAAAATTCCGGCAGGGAGGTGAGAAAGAACCCTCCGGCCACGGCTCCGGTGGTGCTGGCCATGCCGCCCAGAACCACCATGGTGAGCAGTTGCACGGACACGTTGAATCCGAAGGACGAGGGCGCGATAAATCCCAGGCAGTGGGCGTAGAGCGCTCCGGAAACTCCGGCGTACAGGGCCGAGAGCACAAAGACGAACAGCTTGTGCCGGGCGATGTCCACGCCCACGGACTGGGCCGCCGACTCGCTGACGTGCAGGGCGCGCAGGGCGCGACCCGTGCGCGACTCCATCAGGTTCTGGGACACGGCCACGCCCAGGACCAGCACCAGGGCGCACAGGGCGTAGTACGAAGTGTCCGAGGTGAACGTGTAGCCGAAGAGACGCAGGCGCTCGATGCCCGTGAAACCGGAGGGCCCGCCCGTCAGGTCCACGGCCTCGTTGAAGGCGATGGAAACGATGATGCCAAAGCCGAGTGTGGCCATGGCCAGGGAGTTGCCCTTGAGTTTGAGGGTGGGCATGCCGATCACCCAGGCCACCAGACCGGAAAGAACCACGCCGCCGCACACGCCGGCCCAGATGGGCCAGTGCCAGGTGACGGTGAGAAAGGCGGTGGCGTAGGCCGAAAGTCCCACAAAGGCCGCGTGCCCGATCGAAACCTGTCCGGCGTAGCCCATGAGCAGATTCAGGCCGAGCACGGTCAGGGCGTTCAGACAGCAGAGAATGAGCACGTTCAGGTAGTAGTCGTTGGCCAGGGCCACCGGGGCCAGGGCCAGAAGCGCGCATAGGCACGCCAGGGGGAGCAGGCGCCTGGGCCCGGACATGCTACACCCGCTCCGCGGAGCGGGCTCCGAAGAGCCCTGTGGGGCGCACGAAAAGAAGCCCCAGCAGGATGATGAAGGCGAAGGCGTCCTTGTAGGCCGAGGACACGTACCCCGCACCCAGGGCTTCGAGCACGCCCAGCAAGAGTCCGCCGAAAGCCGCACCGAAGGGGCTGCCCAGCCCGCCCAGGATGCAGGCCGCGAATCCCTTGAGTCCGAGCATGACGCCGACATCGTAGGAGGTGAGCGTCACCGGGGTGAGGATGGCCCCGCCCAGGGCTCCGAGAAAGCCCGACAGGCCGAAGGAGGCCATGGCCATGCGGGGAACGCTTATACCCATGAGCGCCGCGGCCTTGGGATCGGCGGCGCAGGCCAGCATGGCCTTGCCGTGGATGGTGATCGAAAAGAAGGCCTTGAGCAGGGCCAACACGGCCAGGGTGATGGCCAGCACCCAGAGGCTTTGCGGCGCCACGGCCGCGCCCAACAGGCTGATGGGCTTCGTACCGGAGAAGGCCGGCAGGGCGAAGGTATCCTTGCCCCAGAGGAGCATGGCCGCCCCGCGTACGAGAATGGAGATGCCTATGGTGACGATGACCAGTTGCACCGGGCCGGCGTTGGCCACCGGGCGCACCACGGTCCGTTCCACCAGCGCGCCCACCAGGGCGGTGACGAGCACGGCCAGGGCGACGGCGGCGGGCAGGGGCGCGCCCACGGCCATCAGGGCCACGGCCAGCATTCCCCCGAGCATCACGAACTCGCCCTGGGCGAAGTTGATGATGCCGGTGGTGTTGAAGATCATGGTGAAGCCCAGTGCGGTCAGCCCGTAGGTGGCTCCCGTGGTCAACCCCGAGATCAAATATTGCGACGCGCCGTGCAGCATGAAAAAAACCGGCGGCCCTGGACGGGCCGCCCGGGGATTACTCCTTCACGATTTTCCAGTCGCCGCCCTTGACCTCGATGAGCTCGAAGGCGTTCTCGTCCAGGCCGCCGTGGTCCGTGGGAGTGAACGTAAACACTCCGCCAACACCCGGGAACTTGGCGATCTTTTCCAGATTGGCGCGAATGTCGGCGGGCTTGTCCGACTTGCCGTCCTCGATGGCCTTGCAGACCAGCCGCAGGGAGTCCCAGCCGTGGCCGCCGAAGGTGGAGACCGGCGACTTGTACTTGTCCTGGTACTCGGCGGTGTAGGCCATGAGAAGCTTCTTTTGCGGCTGGCCATCGGGCAACTGGGAAGCCACGATGAGATGACCGGCCGGAAGCTTGAGGCCCTCGGCTGCGGGACCGGCCAATTCGATGAACTTTTTCGAGGCCACGCCGTGGCTCATGTACAGCGGAACGGCGATACCCAGTTGGGCGCGGTTGCGCGCCACCACGGCAGGTCCCGGATTGGTGCCCCAGCAAATGATGGCGTCGGGCTTGAGCCCGGCGATCTTGGTGAGCTGCGCGGTCATGTCGGTATCCTTGGGACCGTAGACCTCGTCGGCCGTGAGCGTGAAGCCCTGGGCGGGAATGAGCTCCTTGAGCACCTCGCGCCCGGCCTGTCCGAATCCGTCGGAAACGGTCAGGATGGCCAGATTCTTGTATCCCTTGGCCTTGGCGTCCTTGAGGATGCGCGCAGCCGCATGGCGGTCCGAGGGGGCCACCTTGAACACGAAGGGCTTCACCGGGTTCACGATCTTTTCGGCGGCGGACATGGATACCATGGGCACCTTGGCCGCTTCGGCTTTGCCCATGATGGCCAACGTGGACCCGGACGTGGTGGCCCCGATCAGGGCGCACACGCGGTCGCGCTTGAGCAGCTTTTCCGTGGCCAGGACCGCCTTGTTCACGTCGGATTCGTCATCATAGATGATGACCTCCACGGGACGGCCCAGCACCCCGCCGGCGGCGTTGATCTCTTTCTGCACCATTTCAAGGGTGTTCTTCTCCGGCTCGCCCAGAAAAGAAGCCGGGCCCGTGACCGAAACCACCGCGCCGATCTTGATCGGATCGGCCGCAACCGCCACCTGGGCCAAGGCGCACACCGCCAGCACCGCCAAAACGAAAACCCGCATTCGTCCTCCCCCTTCACCTGTCAGCGTTGTGTAGGCCCAAGGCCCGTGCGGCCAGGCGCACACGCCCCGCCGACTCCCGCCGCGTTTTCGCGCGACTCGATCCGCCTCGATACAGACCGCCGCCGGTCATGCGACGGCTTCGCGGCCCCGCAACGGCGTCCGGCACCCGCGGCGGCAAACGGCAATCGCCGTCCGCGCTTCAGGTCTCCAGCCTTGCGAATCTTTTTTTTGCGCTGCCCCGCCCTTACCGGTCAACCGCTTTGGGGTCAACCGCCTGAACGCAACGCGTGATCCTTAAGCCTGCGCTTTCATCCTGACCGGTTTGTTCCCACCCGGAAACCGTTTCCTTGCCATTGCATCCGACCCGCGTTGCTTCGGCTGGTCAGCCGGAAGCAAGTCTGCTAGCTCCTGTCCGCCCTGAGTTGGAGGCCATCCCATGAATTTCGTCCAAGCGTTCGTCCCCCACCCCCAGCAGATGCGTCAGGCGGTCAAGACCGCCCTGGCCGCCGTCATCGCCTACCTCCTCACCACCTTGCTGCGCCTTCCCGAAGGACAATGGGCTGTCATCAGCGTGGTGGTCGTCAGCCAGACCCACCTTGGCGGCTCGCTTCGCGCCGGCCGGGCGCGCATTCTCGGCACTGCCGTGGGCGCGGCCCTGGGCGTGGCCGCGCTCCTTGTCTTTGGCGCGAACACCTCCGGCCTGACCTTGGCCATCGGCCTTTCCATCGGCCTCTGCGCCTCCCTGCTCCATGTGCACGACAGTTTTCGCATGGCCGGCCTCACAGCCGTCATCGTCCTGGCCGGCGGCCACTACGACACCCCCCTGCTCTACGGCTTCACGCGGTTCCTCGAAATCTCCATCGGAGTGGGCGTGGCCCTGGCCGTCTCCTTCCTGCTCTGGCCCGCCCGCGCCGGCGAGGCCCTCAAACACGGTGTGGCCGAAACGCTTCGCCTGGAAGCCCGCTACTTCCAGGCCCTGGCCCACTGTCGCTTTCCAACCGACTGCAATCCCGAGAACGAACTGGCCGCGCGCGACGCCCTGGACAAATCCCGGACCACAAACCGCACCCTGCTGGACCAGGCCCGCAACGAACCCGCAGGATTCACGCGCGAAGAACACCTCGTCGTCTCTCTCTACAACTTCACCGAACGCATCGCCGAGCACCTGCTGGCCATGGAGCACGCCGTCCATTTCCCGCAGATCGAACCCCTGCACGGGCAGGTTTTCGAAGCCATCGAAGACCTTTGGACAAGCTGCACCGTCACCATGAACGCCCTGGCCGACTCCGTGGACCGCGACGTCCCCCTCCCCCCACTCGCCACCCTGCGCCTGGCAGCGCACAACGCCGACACGTCCTTCTCCCGACTGCGCGACACGCATGTAACACATGGATTTTCTTTGGAATCAGTCATGCGCTTCATGACCTACTACTTCAACATGCGTGAAGTCGCCGCAGAACTCGTCGGCATGGCCGATCGCGCCGAAATGTTGGTGGCACAAACGCGGTAAGGACTCGGGCGGAGGGAGGTGAAAGACGAACCCAGCCCCGCGCAAGCACACACCCTGCGGCGGGGAATCCTTTTTTCGCTCCGACAGCGCCTCGCCGCACGCCGAAACCCAGGCTGTTCAGACCGGCGAATGGACCAGGAAGCTTCTCCCCCGGCGCAGGCCCTGGAGCGACTTCGCCGCCCTGCTCGTCGCCCTCTCGGCGTCAGTCACAACGCCGTTCGGCATATTGCCTGGCGGCGCGTACGAAATTCGGGGCCCAGTGCGGAGCGCTCAAGGCGTGAATATGAGTATAGGCGGCAAAGGTATTCTGGAAGATGACACCGTCACGACCGTTCAACATGCCGGAACCGCGCTGCATTTCCAGGGCGAAGGTCGGCTTGGCGCCATGACCGGTGTAGCTGGAACGGGCCAGGCAGCGCGAATAATGAAACTCATGCCCGAGCAACGTATGCCCCAAAGGATGAAACGGGTTCTCATCCACGACAGTGGCCTTGGCGTAGCCCAGTCCCTGGGGACGCGCGCAGAGCGTTGTGGCCAGGGGAAACACGCCGGCCAGGGGATAGATGGCGTCCTCCACATGGAGTTCTTCGCACAGGTACATGAACCCGCCACATTCGGCATAGATGGGCATTCCGGCACGACTTGCCGCGCGCACGCGCTCGCGGGTGGCGGCGTTGTCGGCCAAGGCGGCGGCCTGCGTCTCGGGGAAACCGCCCCCCAGGTACAAACCGTCGAGCTCCGGCCACGGATCGCGCGAAAGCAGGCTCACGGGAACGAGTTCCGCGCCGGCCCGGCGGAGCGCATCGAGGTTTTCCTGGTAATAAAACCAGAGGGCCGCATCGAGCACGTAGCCTATGCGTGGCGGAACCCCGCCGCTGTTTTCGGACTCGGGCCATATGGACAGGCGGGGGACTTCCAGGTCCGGGGCCGTCCGCGCCGCGTCGAGAATTTTTCCCATGTCGCAACAGTCGCGCACAACCTGGGCCAAATTGTCGAGGATGGCCTCTTGTCCGGCGTATTCCCGATTGGAAATCAGGCCCATGTGCCGCTCGGGAATGGGATTTTCCCTCAACTTGGGCAAAAGCCCCAGCACCGGAACGTCCGTGTATTCCTCGATGGACTGCCGCAACACGCGCCGATGCCGCTCCCCGGCCGTTCGGTTGCAGACCACGCCGGCCAGCTTGAGGCCGGGTTCGAACGTGGCGCATCCGTGCACAATGGCGGCGGCGGTTCGGGTCATCTTGGTGGCGTCGAGCACCAGGAGGACGGGGGTGTCGAGTTGTCTGGCCAGACGGCTGGTGGAAAATCCGCCCTTGGCGTCCTTGCCGTCGAAGAGCCCACGGTTGCCTTCCGTGAAACTCAGATCCGCGCCGCGCGATTTCTCCGCGAACAGTGCGCGCAAAACGTCTTCATCAAGCAGATACGGATCAAGATTCGAGGCTGGACATCTCGCGGCGAGTCCCAGCCAAGCGGCGTCGATGTAGTCGGGACCTTTCTTGAAAGGGGCCACGTTCAGGCCGGACTGGACCAAAGCCCGGACCAAACCCAGGCTGACAATGGTCTTTCCGGCTCCGCCGGAGAGTCCCGCCAGGACCAGTCGGGGGATGTGCAGCATGCAAAGTGGCGGGCCTGGCGACCCGAGGAATGTTTGGGTTGAGTCCGCATCCCGCGCCCGGCGGCCAGAGGTTCGCACCCTTGGTGAGTTGGACGCGGGACGAGGACGGGTTGAAAAAGTGCGGCTATTCGCCTTCTTCGGTGGCGTGCTGCTTGCCGACGCCCTTGAGGCCGATCATGGTGGTGGAGCCGGAAGACCAGTACTCGAGGGTGCCTTCGGCGACCATCGTGTTAACCAGCTTCGAAACGGCCATCTTCTTCATGTCGGGCAGAAAGGCATAGAAGTCTTTCAGATAGAACTTGGACTTGTTCGTCTTGGCCTTCAGCGTGTCAATAATGACTTGCTTGGCGGTTGCGTCATCCATGGTGGACCTCGATGTGGATTGCGGGGGCGCGCCACGCGCGCCCCCGTCGTTACAAGGCTAGAACTTGAAGTTGGTCGACTGACGCCAGGTGAAGTAGGCGGGGTCGCGGAAGTCGTCGATCAGGTGGTGGGTGAACTCCAGCTCGCACTTCTTGAAGAAGCTCTCCCAGCCGATGCGCTCGGCCCAATCGCCCAGGCGCTCGTACTTGTTGGCTTCGGCGGCGTAGACGGAGATGATCTTCTTGACCGTCTTGGCCAGGGTGGGCCAACGGGGGGGCTCGTTGGGAATAAAGGCAACGGCCACCTTGGAGAACTTGGGCATGGAGATGCGGTTGGACACCTTGCCGCCGACCATGATGATCACGCCGTCACCTTGCTTGTCGGAAAGGGGCAGCGAGGGGCACATGGTGTAGCAGTTGCCGCAGTACATGCAGCGTTCCTGGTTAACCATGATGGTGTTCAGCTTTTTGCCGGCCACTTCGGTCTTGCCGGGCTTCAGAGCGCCGGTGGGGCAGGCGGCGATGGCCAGGGGGATCTCGCACAGGTTGTCGAGATACTCGTGGTCAACGATGGGGGGCTTGCGGTGGAAGCCCACGATGGCCACGTCGGAGCAGTGGCAGGCGCCGCACATATTCAGGCAGCAGGCCACGGCCACGCGCACGATGGCGGGCATTTTCATGGAGGTGAACTCTTCGAAGAGTTCGTCCATGATGACCTTCACCGTGCCGGAGGCGTCGGTGGCGGGGGTGTGGCAGTGCACCCAGCCCTGGGTGTGCACGATGTTGGAAACCGAAGCGCCGGTGCCGCCGACAGGGAACTTGTGGGAGCCCTGGGCGAACTTGCGGTTGTTCAGCTCGGTCTTGAGAGCCAGGGCTTTTTCCTTGGTGTCGACCATGAACTCGACGTTGTTCCGGGTGGTCCAACGCAGATGGCCGCCGCCAAACTCTTTGGCGATGGCGCACAGCTCGCGGACGTACTCGGTGGAAGCCAAGCGGGCGGAACCGCAACGCACGGTGTAGACTTCATCACCGGACTCGGCTTTATGCATGAGAACGCCGGCCTCGATGATTTCGTGGTAAAGCCATTTGCCGTAGTTCTTTTCCAGAACCGGGGGCAAGAATTCCTTGTAGAACCGCGGTCCGATGTCGGTGATGCGGTTCTCCATGGGCTTTGCTGGATTGTATCCGGAAGAAACGAAAGCCATAGTGGTTCCCCCTTTTTAGCGCTGGTGCAGTTTGCGGTATTCGTTGATATCGCGGGTCCAACCACCGGGCACTTCGTCTTCCTTCCAGAAGATGTAGGGGTTGGTGCGGGGCTCTTTGACATGCTGGGGCATGGCCGGCAGGCCGATGACGTCCAGAAGCTTCTGGAAGCCAACGCGCTTCATGGTCTCGCCCAGGCGTTCACGGTTCTTGCCTTCATCCATCCACCAGTCCCAGATGTTCTCAACGACTTCCTTGACTTCGTCATAGGGGTCTTCGCAGGGAATGAAGGGCACGAGCAGCGAGCTCATCTGAGCGCCGTCGAGGATGGGGGCCTTGGCGCCGCACAGGATCGAAGCGCCGCGCTCGTCACCCACGCGCAGGGCCTTGGGCATGACGTTGATGCAGTGCATGCAGCGGTAACACTCGGGGGTGTTGATGGTCAGCTTGGAGCCGTCCCAGCTCATGCACTTGGTGGGGCACTTCTCGATGACTTCCTTCTGGATGTCGAACTTGCCCCAGTTGCGGTCGGCGTGGGCGCCGGCGTTGGGGGCGATTTCGCCACCGACGTAGGCTTTCACAGCGGCCTGGTCGATCTTGATGTCGTCCTTCCAGGTGCCGATGACCGAGAAGTCGGAACGGGCGATGGCGCACACGCAGCCGTTCGGGCAGCCGTCGAATTTGAACTTGAACTTGTAGGGGAACTGCGGACGGTGCAGCATGTCCTGATATTCGTTGGTGAACGTATGGCAGATGTGCTGCGTGTCGATACAGGCGAATTCGCAGCGGGACATACCCACGCAACAGGCCGGGGTACGCAGGTTGGAGCCGGAGCCGCCCAGGTCCTGATTGAGGTTGTGGGTCAGCTCGTAGAAGATCTCTTCCAACTGGGGAGTGGTGGTGCCCAGCCAGATGATGTCACCGGTGGAGCCGTGCATGTTGGTCATGCCCGATCCGCGGAAGTCCCACAGGTCGCAGAGTTGCTCGAGGTATTCGGCGGTGTAGAACAGGCCGGAAGGCTGGTTCAGGCGCACGGTATGGAAGTGAGCAACGCCGGGGAACTTTTCAGGCTGGTCGCAGTAACGGCCGATAACGCCGCCGCCGTAACCGAACACGCCCACGATGCCGCCGTGTTTCCAGTGGGTGGTGCCGTCTTCGTACGACATCTCGAGGATGCCCAGAAGGTCGTCAATGGCGTCAACAGGCACCTGATAATCAATGTTTTTGGAATTCTTGTGCCTCATCTCCGCCGCGTTCTTCATGTCGGAGACGAAGCTGGGCCACGGTCCGCTCTCCAGCTGGTCCAGCAAGGGGGTCTGGTGTTTCGCCATGTGTTCCTCCAAAGAGTTGAAAGAGTTACAGCCCTATTTACGAAATCGCGCCCCGCCTTGACACGGATGGCGACGTTTTCCCACTTCGCTGGGCGGTTATGCCCCGAAAATGGGGAGGGAGTCGAGAGGCGGCAACGCTGAGAGGAGATGCACCGTTCATGCAAGTACCCGGCATTATTGCCAATCCGCCCAAATCAACCCACGCGTGAAGAATGTAACACGCTTCCCATTCGGGTGCAAAGGAAAAACACCCCCGACAAGCATTTGTACGCCTTTCCAGGCTTTCGGCTTGCCGGCGGCCAACCAAGCTGTTACTAATTTCACAAGAAATGGCAACGATTATTTCCATTCCAAATACCTGCAAACGATGCGGCGTCTGCTGTCAAAAAGGCGGTCCGGCCCTTCATGTGGCCGACACCGTTCTGCTGGGCGGCGGTCTTCTCCTGCGCGAGCATCTGGTGACCTTGCGCCGGGGCGAACCCGCCTACGACAACGTCGCCGACCGCCTGGTGGGACTCGCCGTCGAGATCATCAAAATCGGCGGGGAAAACGGCGCCCAGGCCTGTCGTTTCCACCGGCCCGAGCGCCAGGAGTGCTCCATCCACGAAAAGCGGCCCATCGAGTGCAGAGCGCTCGATTGCCGCGACACTCGGGCCATCGAGGCGCTTTACGACAAGGACCGCCTCTGCCGCGCCGCTCTGGTCAATACCCAGAGCGCGCTGTGGGAGATCGTGGCCTTTCACGAACGAACCTTCAGCGCCATCCATGCGGTGTCCTTGGCCCGCAGGATCGTGGCCGGCGACCGCGCGGCCGAGCACGAACTGGCCGACCTGGCCCGGCGTGAAGCCGACTTTCGCATGGCCTTTGCGGAGCGTTTCGACAATCCTCCGGGAGAAATGGACTTTCTCTTCGGCCGCAGTCTCGCCCAGGTTCTGGCCCCGTACGCCCTGTCCGCTCTTGCCGATCTCTAGCACCCTGTCGAAAACTCCCCGCTGAAGCGGCTCAAACGAACGGGTTGTCCCGCCATCGGGTTTGCTGTCAATTTCTCTCGCACACGGCCGTTCTTCTCTCTGTCGTTGCATCCGCAAATCCCCGGGGAATGGCGTTCGAACCTCCGAAAGGGTTCGCCAGAGGGCTCCCGACAGCGCACACTCGGACGCATATTCTCCAAATACGGTCGAAAAACAAGCGCCAACCGGAGTTGACGCTTCCCGCGGCCGAGTTTGCGGTTTCGCTTCAGGCATAGCGACGCCGCAGGGTTTTGAACAGCGTGGTCAGCCGGTGGGTGTAATCGTGTTGGGCCAGGATGCGTTGCCGGGCCGCTTGCGTGACGGCCACGCGGTACTCGGGATGGGCCAGGGCGTGGCGAACGCGCTCGGACAACTCCTCGGTCGTGGCGTAGATCGCCGACTCGCGATCCGGCTCGAAGAGTTCCGCCAACTGGTCGCGGGCGTCGGTGAGCACGAATCCGCCGCAGGCCGGGATGTCGAACACCCGCTGGTTGACCGCGCCTTTCATCTGCATGCTGGTGGCGTTGACGTTGACGGCGCAGGCCGGATAAAAACCCGGTAGATCCGCGTAGTAGTCGAGGGGCGGATGGTGCGACCACCCCGTGGAGGGCAGCAGGCTCTTCCAGCCGGAATCGCCGGCCACCAGGGGGCCGAAGGGCAAAAGGGCCCGAACCCGCTCCAGCCGGCTCTGCCGAGTGGCCTCGAAAGTGACGTACTGTTCCAGATCGAGCCGCTCCCGGGCCGAGGGCAGCCCGGCGCCGAGTTGGGGAGCCGTTTTGGCCAGAAAGGTGTCGGCCAGTCGCTCTTCGCTTTGGGCGAAGGAGCCGGCCGCTTCCCGAGCCTTGTCCGCAAGTCCGGGAAACCGGTCCAGGCGTTGGCGCAATCGCCGGACCGTGGTCACCATGGAATCGCCCACGAACCCCACCGGAACCGACCAGCCCGACTTGCGGGGCCGACCGGGCGCGAACACCGTGGTATCCGTCGCCAGGGGCAGGTAGGTCACGGATTCGAATCCCAGGGCTCGCAGAGGAGCCACGGTATCCCGGTCCCAGGCGAACAGGGCGCACCAGGAATTTTGCTGCCCGGAAAATTCGTGCAGGATAAGACGGGGACTGTCCACGAACCAGGAGGCCACGGGCAGACGCATGCGCTCGAAACAGCTCAACAGAAGGCCCTTCTGGTCCAGACCCAGGTGATTGACGGTCAAGGCGAAGTCGGGAACGAAACGGGCCGAAGCGTCCAGAAGAGCGGCCAGAAAGGCGGGCTCCAGGGTTTTCCCGCGCGCGATGTCGAGTCCGGCCACGGGCCACCCCAGACGGGCGCAGGCGTTTTCGATTTCGCGTTCGAGAAAGTAGCCCGAACGCAAGAGCAGCACGCGCGGGACCGCTTGTCGAAAACGCGGCCTGGCGACGGCGTTCCAGAAGGGACTTTCCGGAAGCGGTGCGCCCGAACAGGCGCTCGACGCGCCAAGGCGTTGCGAGCCAACGCCCGAGCGGACCCGATCGCGGCGCGCCTCACTGGCTCCCGGTTCCGGCCGAGCCGGGCCGGCGCCTCGCGCGTTCACCTCGGCCGGTCCACCGCTAGCGCTTGGCCTTGCCTTTGGACTGGGCGCTCTTGGACGTCTTGGCCGGGGGCGACGCCTGCCGATTCTTTCTGTCGGCGTCCTTTTTCTTGGTCAGCTCGGCAATCCTGGATTGCAGGGCGTCCACGCGCTGCTTGTTCTGCACGGCCTGCTTTTGCAGACGCTGCTCGAATTGGTTCTTCAGGTCGGCCTCGCGTGCGGCCATGTCGTCCTTGAGGGTTTTGATTTCCGCTTCCTGAGCGGCGATGATTTGGTTTTTCGCGGCGACCTCTTTCTTGAGTTCCTCGCCATTGCACCCGGCCAAGGCAAGAAGGCAAAGAGTCAAGACGACCCAGGCGGATTTCATGGGCATCTCCTATTTGACCTTTTTCACGAGTTTGCCCTGATCGTACATTTCGTCGCGCACCAGGACACCGTTGTCGTCGTATTCGCGGAGCGGACCCGAGAGCTTGCCGCCTTCGAATCCGGCCTCGATACGCAGCTTGCCCGTCTCGTGCCAGAGCTTGCTGCGCTCTGAAATCTTGCGCCCGTTGCGAAAGGTGGCCACCGTTTCTTCTTCGATGCGGCCCTTTTCGTCGTACCGCTTGATGGTCCACACGTCGCCATTTACGGACACGTCTTCGGCCAATTGTCCCGATTCGTACCAGACCTTGCTCGAAGCGAGCTTGCCGGCCTGATATCGGGCCTCCAACCGGGGCTTGCCCGATTCGTGCAGGTCACGGACCACTCCGGTGAAAGGTTGGGCATCCCCGCCCCGGTAGAAGAGTCCGCCGCGTTCCTGCAGATCCTCGGGAGCCGCCGCGGTCTGGGACCACGCCGGAACACCGGGCAACACCACGAAACCCACAACCGCCAACCAGGCGAAGAGTGCAAAAGAGACCATACGCATCCCGGTCTCAATAGCCCCAAGGGGAATTCGCTGGCAAGGCCTTAATCCCCTTGCTTTTGAAAACCGTACACGCTAGCTTTTTCGCCCGGGCCGAACGCCCGTGAGACAGGCCATCGAAGATAGAGCGCATGCGAATCCCCCACGCCAGAAAAAGTGAAAAGTCGTCCTCGTTCCTGAGCGCCCACCGCGGCGATCTTGTGGTCATGATCATCTGGGTCGTCAGCCTCATTCCGGCTTTCACGGTCTCGGTGTTCAAGGGCGATCCCCTGTACGCCTCGTTCATCACCATCCTCACGCAGTTTTTGGCGTCCTTCGGCACGCTGACCCTGTTCGGCGTGATTTGCCAACTCGTGTGTTACCGCTACGTGGAATCCTCCGAGGTCCACGACCGCATGATGGACGGGCTGTTCTACGGATTCCATGGCGGCATGGTGCTGTGGATCCTCTACGGCTTCTACCACATCTTCTTCGGCAAACGCACCATCGGGGAGATCAACTTCCTCATCGGTTTCGTGGGCTTCATGTGCGTCATCAGTTGCGCGGTGGGCATCACCGTGGGCTTTCTCGTGGGGCACGTGGAAGAGGCCAAGCGCCGGAGAAGCGAATAACCCCCCGCATCTGCGACGCCGAAGCCTTCAGCCCTCGGCTTCTTCCTGTTGCCGCGCCACACGGTGCAAATAGGCCGTCAGGTCGAACTTGCGTTTGAGCCCCGCCAAGGTCATGGACCGCACCAAGCCGAACACCGGCCGGTTCCCCCAGGCCCGATCGTGCACGCCGCCCACGCACCAGGCCGCGCCCGCGTAGCCGTTGGGGTCGCGTCCGTCCAGGCTGTACCGGTCGTTCAGGGCGATGACGCGCGCGAGCGCCGTGGCCGCGTCCGGGGACCATTCCAGGATCTTCTTGCCCCAATACATGCGCATATAGCCGTGCATCTTTCCCGTGGACGCCATCTGGCGTTGGGCCGCGTTCCAGGCCGGATCGCCCGTCCGCGCGGCCTCCAGGGTCTCCAGGTCGTAGAGGGCCGGGCGCGGATCGCCCAGATGGGCCTCGTGGCTGGCCCTGGCCCAGGCCGGAAAGCCTTCCACAGAGTCGTAACGCGGCGTGTGGAAACAAAAATTGTCCGCCAGCTCCCGGCGCACGATCAATTCTTCCAGAAAAGCCTCCTTGTCCTCGGCCGGCGCCTGGGCGCGCGCGGTTTCCAGAGCCGCGCGCTGGGCCGAGAGCATGCCGAAATGCAGCCACGGCGACAGGTTGGACTGCCCGTCCAGGTGCGCAAGGTTGCGGCGCGTCGCGTAGCCGGACAGGCGCTCGCGCAGGAAGTCCGCAAGGGCCCGGGCGGCCGCCGCCTCGCCAGGGACGAACGAACGCGGCGGACGAATTCCGGCCACACCCAGGACGCCGCGCAGCCGGTCCGGGTCGCGCGCGTCGGAAAGACTCTCCTGCGCGGTGAGGGCCAAATGCGCGGGCACAGGCGCGGCTTCGGGAAAGTCCTCGAGAAACTCCGGCAGCAGACGATGAATCTTGGGCCGAATGGTCCGCGCCATGTATTCGGCCTTGTCCGAGGCCACGAAGCAGGGAACCACGTTCCGGGAGTCCACTTCGTAGAGCGGACGCCCCAGGGACTTGGCGGCCAGGTCCAGCCAACGCCGCTTGTGCCGCAGGGGATCGAAGTCCGTCACCACTGCGGCGGCGTCCAGCCGGCGGACCAGGTCTGCCAGACGGGCCGGGGGATCGCCAAGCAGCAGCGCCAGGGGCACGTTCAGCCCGGCCAACGCGCGTTCCAGCTCATCCAACCCGGCCAACAAAAAGGCGAAATGCTCCAGCCTGGCGGCAGGATAGTCCGGGTCCAGACAAAAGGCCGCCGCCACGGGCCGCTCCAGGTTGCGGGCCATCTCCAGGGCGAAGAGCAGGGTCCAGTTGTCTCGCGCGCGCATGTCGCGATGCATCCAGCACACCACGGGCCCGGCGCCCGTGCGGCCCCCGGCCAGGAGACGCGCCCGGCGGGGGTTGACGGCAAGCAGAGTCATGTTTGTGCCTAGCGCGCCCGCGCGGTCATGACCAGCGCTTTCGCGCGGCCTTGCTCCTTGCCAAGACACTTTTTGGCGGCTACAGCCTGGGAATCGACTGTTTCACGAAAAATGGAGAACGACATGCCTTCATTCGACGCGGTAAGCCGCGTGGATCTTCAGGAAGTGGACAACGCGGTCAACAACACCATCAAAGAGATCGCCACTCGATTCGATTTTCGCGGCTCCAAAACCGAAGTGAGCCTGAACAAGAAAGACAAGGTCGTGGTCGTGGTCACGGATTCCGAGATGCGGGCCGGGGCTGTGCGCGACATGCTTGTCGGCCACCTGGTCAAGCGCAAGGTGGATACGCGCTCGATCGACTTCGGAGAGCCCAAGCCCGCCGGCGGACAGAATATCCGCATGGAGGCCAAGATCAAGGAAGGGGTGGACAAGGACACCGCCCGCAAACTGGTGGCGCGCATCAAGGAGTCCAAGCTCAAGGTGCAGGCCCAGATCATGGACGACATCCTGCGCGTGACCGGCAAGAAAATCGATGACCTGCAAGGCGTCATCCGCCTGCTCGACGCGGCCGAGACCGACGTGCCCCTGCAATACATCAACATGAAGAATTAGCGCGCCACGCGACCCTAGCAGCCCGTTGAAAAAGTCGATTCTTGCAGCCTGTTCAAAACACTTGTTGGCAAGGCGCGAAAAAAAATCAAGCCCGAAGCGGAGTTGACATCCTTATGAGGGTTTGAGCTTTTCGCAGCAACGCAGCCAGCAAGGAGTTTTCAACAGGCTGCTAGGGGCCGCCAACGCCACCGATGCCGCCGCTTCGCACGCGGTTCGCGGGACACGCGCCGCGAAGCGGCTCCACCGGGACGGATGGTTTCCGTCCCCACGGCCGGCCGGTACGTCGCCGCGTCGCCGGGAACCCACACCCGACAAGGAGGCCATCATGGGAACCATTCAGCGCGCGGCGGCCCTGGCGTTTTGCCTCGCGGTTTTCGGCTGCGCCAACGCCGATCGTCCCATCTCTCTGGACGAATTCTACTCCTTTTGCTGGCCCGCCCAGATCGACTACAACTGCCCGGACGACAACCTCTGTCAGGACTTCAAGGACTATCTGGCCCAGGAACACAAGGGCGTGCAGGACTGCGTGGCCGGCTGCCTGGCCCTCAACCAGGCCAAGAGCGCGGCCTTTCCCCTGAGTTGCGCCTACCCCCTGCAAAACGCCACGGACTGGTGCGAAAGCTATTGTCGCAGGGCCTACGCCCCCGGCGGCCCCCTGGCCGAACAGGCGACCGGGACCCCACAACCCGGCGGTGACGTCACCGAACCCGTGGCGCCCGGTACCGACTAGCGCCTTTGCCCCGGACGCCCGCGTTCCCGGGAAATCATTCGGCGGCTGCGGCGTCCAGGGCGTCGTCCGGGAAGACCTGTCCGCGGCATTGCTTTGACAAAAGCGGCGACGCGGGTTGTTCGTAGCAATCGGCGGTGAACTTGCCTTCGCCGCCCAGATGGCGCTCGTACCGCACCCCCCACTGGCGCAGTCCCATGAGAACCGGAGTCAGGTCCGCTCCCAGCGGAGTCAGGCTGTACTCCACCTTGGGCGGGACCTGGCGGTACACTTCCCGGTGGATGAGCCCGTCGGCCTCCAACTCGCGCAGGTGACGGCTGAGCATGCGATCCGTGGAATCGGGAATGCTGCGCTTGAGCTCCCCGAAACGCATGACGCCCATCAAGGCCAAATGGTAGAGGATGACCGGCTTCCACTTCCCGGCCAACACCCCCAGGGTGAGCTGAAAGTAGCAGCGATACCTCTTGTCCCCCAACTCCTTGACGGTACAGAGCTTGAGCATGTTCCCTCCGTGCTATACATGGGGATAGTATAGGACATTTCAGACCGTACTTGCGCGTTGCGCTCCCATGTGGCAGCCAGTACGTGCCGCACGGTGGTGCGGTCAAGCCCAACCCTGGAGGAAACATCCATGAAAGCAGTGGCCATCAACGCAAGTCCGCGTGAAAAGGGCAATACGGGTCGCCTGTTAAGCGCGGTGCTGGCTCCCCTGAACCAAGCCGGCTGGGAAACCGAACTCGTGCATATCGGCGGCAAGGACCTGCACGGCTGCCGGGCCTGTTACAAATGCTTCGAGAAGAAAAACGCCCGGTGTGTTTTCGCCGACGACACCTGCAACGACTGGCTGGAAAAGCTCTACGCCGCCGACGCAGTGATTCTGGGATCGCCCACCTACTTTTCCGATGTCTCCGCCGAAATGAAAGGCCTGATCGACCGGGCCGGCCTGGTGAGCATCGCCAACGGGGATCTGTTGGCCGGCAAGATCGGCGCGGCCGTGGTGGCGGTGCGCCGGGGCGGGGGCACCCACGCGTTCGACTCCATGAACCACCTGTTTCTCATGTCCGGCATGGTGGTGCCCGGATCGGCCTACTGGAACCTGGGCTACGGCCTGAACGAGGGCGACGTGGAAAAAGACGCCGAGGCCTTCAACAACATGGCCAACCTGGGCCGCATGATCGCCTGGCTGGGCGCGGCCATGGCCGACAAGCGCGACACAATGCCCAAACTGACCCGAGTCTAGCCGCGGATTTTTCCCGGAGGCTTGGCGGCTTCTGTCCTCAAGCCTCCGGCATTGCGGCGCTTTCGCGCGCAGTGCGCGTTCAGGCGTCCGGGTTCCCGGCGTTTTCCCCACTTGACAGGACGCCTATCATTTGAAAACGCCCACTGTATGACAACGAGCACGCGACATGCATGCCCCATGCGCAGGCAGGCGGGCAAAGAACGCTCCTTGTCGCGCATTCTTGCCGCGGGCACGGCCAGAATCCTGCGCGAAGGCCTGGATGGCGCGGCCATCGCCCAGGTCATGCACGACGCGGGCCTGACCCACGGGGCCTTTTACGCCCATTTTTCCGACAAGGACTCCCTGCTGCGCGCCTGTTTCAGCCACGGCCTGAGCGCCAACCGCGCCCGCTGGGTGGGGCCGCCCCGCGACGAACGCTTTGCCGACCGTCTGCGACGTTTGGCCAAGCGCTACCTGACCACGGCCCACCGCGACAGCCTGGAAACGAGCTGCCCTTTGGCCGCCCTGGCCTCGGACGCGGCCCGGTCCGATGCGGACTTCCGCGCCCTCTACGAGGTCGAATTCCGGCATACCTTGGAGGCCGTGCTGGGCGACGACCCCGCTATCCGGGAAAATCCGGCCCATCGGGCCAAGGCTTTGGCCTTTCTGGCCCTGTGCCAGGGCGGAATCCAGCTCGCCCGGGCCGTTGCCGACGACGCCTTTTCCCAGGAAATCCTCGCCGCCTGCCGAAACTTTCTCGAGTCCGAACACGGCGACGACCCCCAGCCCCCGACCGAACCGCAGACATCCTGATTCCACGCCCGGTTCACCCGGTTTGCCCGGTTCACCAAGTTTGCCAGGCTCGCTCGCGCCAGGTTCACCAAGTATGGCCCGCGCCAAGTTCGCCCGCGCCAAGTTCGCCCGGTATCACCCCTTGCCGGGCGTTGGTCGCCGCTGTGACCGGCCCCGTTGATCAGCCCATGAGCTTGGCCGCTATCCTGGCCACATAGGCGCCTTGCCAGCGCGCCGCTTCCAGCTCCACGGGCGACGGCATGCGCGAACCGTCCGAACCGGCGATGGTGGTGGCCCCATAGGGCGATCCCCCCTTGACCTCCTCCACGCCGGTCTGTCCCTGAAAGGCGTAGGGAAGCCCCACCACCACCATGCCGTGATGCAACAGCGTGATGTGAAACGACAAGATCGTGGACTCCTGCCCGCCATGCTGGGTGGCGCTGCTGACGAACACCGATCCCACCTTGCCCAAAAGCGCGCCTTCCACCCAAAGCTGGCCCGTGGCGTCGAGAAACTGGCGCATCTGGCCGCACATGTTGCCGAAGCGCGTGGGCGTGCCAAAGACAACCGCGTCAGCCGAGGCCAGTTCCTCCAGAGTGCACACCGGAACTTCGGCCATGGCCTGCTGCGCCTCAAGGGCGTGCATTTTTTCGAGCACGTCGAGGGGCAGGGTTTCGGGTACGCGACGCAACACCGGCGTGGCGTCGGGAATGTCCGAGATGCCTTGGGCCACGGCCTGGGCCATGGCGTGGATGTGGCCGTACAGCGAATAGTAGCACACGAGCACGTTCATAGGGTCGGTCCTCCCGCTCCGGATTGATGCCGGAGCATAGGCCTGGCGCTTGTTGGTGGCAAGCGCACGGGCAAAAAGCCCGAAACCTGGCGCAAGGTCGAACGGGAAGAACCCGCCCGGGGCGGATGCCGAGTCAGGGGGCGAAGGCGGGAATCAGTCCTCGACCTGCTGGTCGAGCGTGAGGTTGAGAGCCACGGCGTAGAGGTGGTGGAAGAAGTCGACGTACTCGATATAGACGTTGTTCGGGGCGGAGATACGCGCGGGGGCGAAGTTGATGATACCCCGCACTCCGGCGTCGATCAGGTAGTTGGCGGCTCGCTGGGCACGCTCGGGAGGCGTGGTGATGATGCCGATCTCGATGCCCAGTTCGTCGACCTTTTCCTTGAGCCGGCGGGAGCAGACCACTTCCAGGCCGGACACCTCCTCGCCGATCTTGAAGGGATCGCAGTCGAAGGCGCCCACGATGTGGAATCCGCGCCGGATGAAGTCCTGGTGGCGCAGGAGGGCCTTGCCCAGGTTGCCGATGCCCACCAGGGCGGCGTTCCACATGCGGTCAACGCCCAGGGCCTGCTTGATGGAGGTGATGAGGTCCTGCACGAAGTAGCCCACCCCGCGCACGCCGAATTCACCGAAGTAAGCGAGGTCCTTGCGAATCTGGGAAGGATTGACGTTGCAGGCCTTGGCCAGAATCTCCGACGAAACGACTTCGGATCCTTCGCGCTTGAAGGTTTCCAGGACTTGCACGTACAGGGCAAGCCTTTGAATGGTTGCGCGGGGTATATGGTCGCTTTTCACGGGATCAGGCCTGGGTTGGAGGTATGGAGCCGGGACGGAAAAACCGGGAGGACCATGCGGCCCTCCCGGCGACAAAAGACAATTACGCGCCCAGGGGCTTCACGAAGAGCAGGATCAGGCAGACGACCAGGGCGTAAATGGCCAGGGATTCGATGAAGGCCAGGCCCAGGATCAGGGTGGTGGTCAGCTTGCCGCCGACTTCGGGGTTGCGGGCGAGACCTTCGCAAGCGCCCTTGACGCCAAGGCCCTGACCGATGCCGCAACCCAGAGCGGCCAGGCCCATGCCCACGGCGGAGCCCCAGGCGGCCATGGGGGAGATGCCGGAGGCGGCGCCGTCGGCGGCGAAGGCCACGGCGGCCAGACCAAGCAGAGCGATGGTGTTCAGGGCGGTGAAGAGCAATTTACGCATGAGAGGTTCCTCCTCAAGTTACATATGTGTGTTGGCCAAAAAGCCATTTCCCCCGGGATTAGTGGGCGTGTTCGAAGGCTCCCTTCAGGTAGACCAGGGTGAGCATGAAGAACACGAAGGCCTGAATGAAGTCCGACAGGCCGAACAGGAAGTAGATGGGAATCGTGGAGATGACAGGGGCCAACATGAACAGGAGGATGAGAACGATTTCCTCGCCGCGTATGTTGCCGAAAAGTCGCAGGGTGAGCGACAACGGCCTGGCCAAGTGGCTGATGATTTCCAGGATCAGCATCATGGGAGCCAACGCGGGCATGGGGCCCATGAAATGCTTGATGTAGCCGGGGCCCCAGTTTCTCAGGCCCCAGTAGTTGTAGTAGACGAACACGAAAAGCGCCATGGGCGCGTTGGTGTTGAGGCTGTTGGTGGCCGAGTCGAAGCCCGGAATCAGGCCCATGAAGTTACAGGCCAGAATGAATATGAAGAGTCCGCAGAGCACGGGGAACACCCGGCGTCCGTCTTCGCCCATGTTTTCGACGGTGAAATTTTCCAGCCCGCCGATCATGAATTCAAAAAAGTTTTGCAGCCCGCCCGGCACCATCTGCATATTGCGCGTGGTCACAAGGCCAAGAACGATCAAGATGGCCATGGTAAGCCAGGTAAAAAGCACTTCGTTGGGGATATGCAACCCCGCGCTTTTCGCCGCCAGCTCCAAGAATATTACTGGATGATCCAATCCGCCTGCCATACCCTAGGCCTCCTTCGCTCGTTTAGACCCCGCCCCTTTCAGGACGCCCCACGAAACAAGTGTCGCCAACACCGTCGAAACCCCGGCCAGAACCGCCCACACGGGAGCCTTGGCCGTGACGATGAGCACGTACAGCACAACCGTGGTGCCGACAAGGCGCAGGGTGGACCAGAAAATGGTCCGACCGGCCAAGCCGACGGCGTTGCTCAGGGCGTGCTGGCCGAACCGGGCCAGCCACCAGAAATTGACCGTGACCAGCGCCGCCCCCGCGGCGAAGGCCGTTCCCCAAAGCCCTCCCCAGGCAAGAAGAAGGGCCACGACGGATGAACATCCCGCCAAGACGAGTTGCCCCAGCACAAGCCGACGGGCGTCGCGGTGGGTGAACCCCACCCGATAAAGCCCCCTGTCGAGCGCATCGAGCATCTTGCGATACATGCTTCCTCATACCCGGGCGTTCGCCCACGTCTCGCCGTGCGTTCGGCCCGCTCGCGAGCGGCGTCCGAACCGGCCGTCCGAAGCGCTTCAGGCCTTCGGGTCTCCCGATCGCGGAGTCCCGGCCTGCCCGTCGCCTTGCGCCCTTTCGCCCGTTCCGGATTCGTCGTGCGCCCGGTTGATGCGCATGGCCTCCAGATACATGGAGCGAAATCCCGCCACGATGCCGAACAGCAGCCACGCGATAAGCATCCAGGGCGAGGTTCCCAGCCACTTGTCCAGGTAGTAGCCGATCGCCAAGCCCACCAGCGTGCTGGCCACCATGTTGGTGCCCATGAGGCTTGCGCGGGAGATGGCGTCCCAGGTTTTCGAGTCGCGTTTCTTATTAAAGAACATGATCACCGATGCCGTGGTCAGCCCAGGGCTGCCACTCGTGCATTCGTTCACAAGTTTTGGGGAATTAACACAGCGCGCCGGCTTCCGTCAACGCGTCAGGCCCGCGCCACGAGCATTTCCCTTGCCGAACATCGGCCCGAATCCCTCGCGCCATGCGGACAACATCCCACGATACTTGATGATTTGAGTCGAAAAGCCTTTGTATCGCTTCGGTACAAACGTCTTCCGTCCGACTCGGCGCGGCGTGCGCCCGGAAGCGAAAAAACAAAGGCTCCCGAACGCGACAGGGCTTTCCTTCCATGAAGATTTCGGGAAACGCAACAAAAAAAACGCCTGTCCGTCGAGACGCCCGCCGCTTTGCTCCAAAGCGGCGCGCCAAGCCGCAACTTCCCTTGTTCGGCGCTCTTGACCCTGCCCGCATGCGACCAGTAAGAACCCAACCTTGACCTCGGGCAAAGACATCTTAAAGGAATACGACATGCTCACTCCAGATTTCGAAAAGGGCGGCGGCCTTGTGCCCGTCATCGCCCAGGACGCCACCACCGGCGAAGTGCTCATGCTGGCCTACATGAACCGCGAGGCCTGGGACAAAACCCTCGAAACCGGCGACGTGCATTACTACAGTCGCAGCCGCAAGGAGCTCTGGCACAAGGGCGGCACCTCGGGACACGTGCAGAAGGTCAAATCCCTGCGCCTGGACTGCGATCTCGACGCCGTGGTGGCCCTGGTGGACCAGATCGGCGGTGCGGCCTGCCACGAGGGCTACCGCTCCTGCTTCTTTCGCGAGATAAAGGACGGCAAGGAAAGCCTCTGCTGCCCCCGCGTGTTCGATCCGGAAAAAGTTTACGGGAAAAAATAGCGTGAACGCTCTCTCGTCGCACGCCGCGCGCGTGCTCACGGCCGTCGTGGGGCTTTGCGTCCTGGCAGGGGCCATGGCCGCGGGCGGCTGGGCCTGGTTCGTGCTGGTGCTCGCGGCCTGCCTGGTCGGACTGTGGGAATTTTACGCCCTCTTTCCTGCCGTCGGCCCGACGTGGCGCTGCTACGGCCTGGCCTGCGGAGCGGCCATGCTCGGTGCGACATGGCGCTTCGGCCCCTTGGCGGGATTTGGGGCGCTCCTGGCCTGCTTTTGGCTGGGACTGACCCTGCATCTGGCCTTCGGACGCCGGCAAGGCCCGCAAGCGGATCGCCCGGCCAAGGACGTGCCGACAGCGCCAGACACGGCCCATCTGCTGGTGCCCGCCGGCCTGCTCTACGTCCCGGGATGCCTGCTCTTCGCCCTGAGCGTCCCCATGGCCGGGGTGATCACGGTGCTGGCCGTGGTCATGGCCACGGATACCGGCGCCTACTACGCCGGCCACATGCTGGGCGGGCCCAAGATCTGGCCCCGCGTCTCGCCCAAGAAGACCTGGGCCGGAAGCCTGGGTGGTTTGGCCGCCGCCCTGGCCGCAAGCCTGATTTGCGCCCTGTGGCTGGGCGGGCCGGGACTTGGGGCCTGGCTGGTCCTGGGGGTGTGCCTTTCCCTTGTTTCCCAGATGGGCGACTTTATCGAATCCGGCCTCAAGCGAGCCTGCGGCGTGAAGGACTCGGGCGCGATCCTGCCCGGCCACGGCGGCCTGCTCGACCGCATAGACGGCCTGCTGCCCGCCCTTCTCGCCTATGCGCTGGCCCGCGCCCTGGCGGTGTTTCCATGAACGGCTACATCTCGTCCCTGCCCGGGACGGACTTTTCGCCCGAAGGGCCCCGTCGACTCTGCCTGTTGGGCTCCACCGGCTCCATCGGACGTTCGGCCCTGGCCGTGGTGGCGGACCATCCCGAAGAATTCACGGTCGTGGCCCTGACCGGCGGACGAAACGTCGCCCTGCTGGCCGAACAGGCCGCCGCTTTCCGTCCATCGGTGCTGGCCGTGCTCGGACCGGACGAGGCCCGCGCCCTGGCCGCGTCTCTGCCCTCCGGCTACGCGCCCGAAATCCTGTACGGCCCGGAAGGTTTTGTCGCCGCCGCCACCCTGGCCGAGGTCGACGTGGTGCTTTCGGCCATCGTGGGCGCGGCCGGCTTGGCCCCCACCCTGGCCGCCGTGGAAGCCGGAAAAATCGTGGCCCTGGCCAACAAGGAGTCCCTGGTGTTGGCCGGCGACCTGATCCGTCGGGCCTGCGCCCGCTCGGGCGCGGTCATCCTGCCGGTGGACTCCGAACACAACGCCCTGTTCCAGTCCCTGGCGGGACACAAGGGCCAATACGTGGACCATCTGGTGCTCACGGCCTCGGGCGGCCCCTTCCGCACCTGGCCGACCGAGGAGCTGGCCGGAGTCAGCGCGGCCCAGGCCCTCAAGCATCCCAACTGGTCCATGGGAGCCAAGATCAGCATCGACTCGGCCACCCTCATGAACAAGGGGCTCGAAGTCATCGAGGCCTGTCATCTCTACGGGTTGCCCCAAGAAAAGGTGAAGGTGCTGGTGCATCCGCAAAGCATCGTCCACTCCCTGGCCGCCTACCGCGACGGCTCGTTTTTGGCCCAACTGGGCCAGCCGGACATGCGCATCGCCATCGCCTATTGCCTGTGCTATCCCAAACGCCTCCCCCTGAATCTGGAGCCCCTGGACCTGGCCGCCCTGGCCACCCTGACCTTCGAACATCCCAGAACCGACGCCTTTCCCTGCCTGGCCCTGGCCAGACAGGCCCAGGCCGGAGGCCAAGGCTACTGCGTGGTGCTCAACGCCGCCAACGAAGTGGCCGTGGACCGCTTCCTGCGCGGACAGGCGGCCTTCGCCGACATTGCCCGCGCGGTTGACTGGGCCCTGGACGCCTACCCAGGCGATCCCGCCCCGGACCTCGCGTCCATCCTGCAACTCGACCAGGCCACCCGCCTCCAGGTGGCCGACTACCTTTCGGGAGCTTCATGACCGCATTGACCCTCAAGGCCGTATCCGTCGTCGTCGTCCTGGGCGTGCTCATCTTCATCCATGAATTGGGACACTTTCTTTTCGCCAGGCTCTTCGGCATGGGCGTGCGCACCTTCTCCCTGGGGTTCGGCCCCAAGATGTTCGGCGTGATGCGCGGGCAGACCGAATACCGCCTGTCGGCAATTCCCCTGGGCGGCTACGTCCAACTCGTGGGACAGGACGCCGAGGACGACACCACCGAAGGCTTCCCCCGCCAGGCCTGGTTCATTCTGCGTCCGGCCTGGCAACGCATGCTGGTGGTGGCGGCCGGACCGCTCTTCAACTTGGTGCTGGCCCTGGTCATCTATTCGTCCCTCTTCTGGGTGAACGGACGCTACGAAGTGCCAGCCGCCGTGGGACAGGTCACCGAAGGCGGAGCGGCCCAGAAAGCCGGACTCCAGCCCGGGGACGCCATCCGCGCCGTGGATGGACAACCCATCGCCTATTTCGGGGACCTCAAACGGCGGGTGGACCAAAGCGGAGGCCGCCCCCTGGTTCTCACCATCGCGCGCAAGAGCGAAACCTTCGACGTGTCCGTCACGCCCGACATCGTCAAGCGCAAGAACCTCTTCGGCGAAGACATCGCCCAACCGCTTCTGGGCGTGGCCTCGCCGGCCGAGACCATCAATATCCCCCTGGGACCGGGACAGGCGCTGACCGAAGGCGCCAGGCAGACCTGGGAGGTGACGAGCCTCATCGGCCAGGTGTTCGTCAAGCTCGTGCAGGGCGTTGTGCCGGTCTCCAACCTGGGCGGCCCCATCATGATCGCCGAAATGGTGGGCAAGCAGTCCGAACAGGGCTTCACCGCCCTGGCCTTGCTCACGGCCATGATCAGCGTGAACCTGGCCATCTTGAACCTGTTGCCCATTCCGGTGCTCGACGGCGGGCACATTCTCTTCTTCGGGCTGGAAATCATCCTGCGTCGCCCGGTGTCCGACCGCATCAAGGGCCTGACCACCAAGGTCGGCTTCGCCCTGCTCATGGGGCTGCTGCTTTTGGCCACCGCCAACGACCTGACGCGCCTCATCGTGGGAAAAACAGGATGATCCTGGCGGTGGGCGCCGCCGAGGAACGGCTCCAGATCGTACTCGGCGACCAGGACGGCATATCCCTGGTCTTTGAAGAAATCTGCCCCGGCCGCATGAACGAGGTTTTGGCCCCGGCCACGGCCGACCTCCTGGACCGGGCGGGCCTGGCCCCCGCCGACCTGGAGGCCGTGGCCTGCGTGCGCGGACCGGGCAGTTTCACTGGCGTTCGTCTGGCCCTGGCCTTCTGTCATGGCCTGGCCGTCGCCGCCGGGCTGCCCCTGGCCGGCCTGGACTATTTGCCGCTCCTGGCCTCCAGCGCCGCGCGGCGATTCCACGCGGATTCGGGCGAAATCCACGTCCTCACCCATTCGCGCCTGGGCAAGGTCTACCGCCAGGGGTTTCGCCTGCCGGACCTGACCCCCCTGGCCCCGCCGTCCGACGAACCCGCCGAGGAAAGCGCCAGGCACCTGGCCGAACGCGCCACGCTCGGCCAGGTGTTCGTTCTTGGCTCGGGGCTGGCCCGGAACGCCAACGTCCTGGAGAAAATGAAAAACGTCGTCCGTCTGGACCCCGCCGCCAACACCCCCGACTCCGAAACCCTGCTCGCCGCTGCCCTGCAAGCCCCCAGGACCGGACCTCCCGTGGACGCCCTTTACCTGCGCGGCTCCGACGCCGAGGAGAACCTGGACGCCATTGCCCGCAAGCGCGGGCTCGACCCGGAAGAGGCGCGCAAACGACTGGAGACGGCCTTGAAGAAAGGGGAACGCCAGGGATTGTAAAGCGGCGGCATGCCTCCACCGCTCCAGGAGGTCGGACTCCTCCTTCCCCCTCGTTTCCGTGGCGGCCAACGAGGCCTGCGCAGAAAAAACAAGAATATATATTCGGTAGGAAAGAAAAAGATCCTGCGGGCGAAACGTGAGCTTCGCCCGCAGGATCCCGATTCACTTTTCGGGGGCTTTGGCCGGGCCCGGCCGGCCAAAGCCCCCGAAGTTTTTTTGCGTCCTGGCCGTCACGCCTGGCCCCCGTCGGGTCCGGCTGACCGCCGCATGAAAGGCCTCTGCGAATCCCCGAAGAAATTCCTCCGGACCGTCGGAGGCCTTTTTCCCGCTTCCCGCTTACAACAACACGCCTTCTTCCTGGGCGATTTCCCGGCGCACTTCATCCATATCAATGACCAGGGGATCGACCAGATTGAAGCCGCAACCGCCGCCCCAATCCTGTTCGTCGGCGAACTTGCCGTCGTAGCGCACATCGTCGATGATAAGGAAGTCCTTCACCTTGAGCACGCGGTCCCAACGTTGCACGAAGAATTCGAACTTCGCGGGATCGAAATTTTCCACATTGTTCCACTGCCAGGTCATGTTGCAGTACTCGTCGTCATAGCCGAGCATACAGAGATGGCTGACCTTGGTATTGAAATAGATGCGCCGGCGAAGCAGCACGGCGTCGTCTGCGACATGGGAGCTGTCAAAGGGAACGTCCTTCCCGTCAACGGAGACGCGCATGACGCAATCGTCGTCATACTTCATGCCGCAGGTGCTCGTATTGCCGTTCTTCCACCAATGGATGTACTTCTGCTTGTAGATTTCTCTGCCAAGCGTGCGCACCTTTTCGGCGGTCTTTGAAGAAATCGGGTGAAGCGCCAAATCGCAGCGGCGTCCCATGATCGAGAGATGCAACACCATGGTGGACCTCCAAAGGGCGCATGGCAACCGTAGCGGCGACCACGCATCGGGGTTGGGTTTTCTTTTCGGATACTCGATTTCATTCAATTATGCCAGAGCCATGAGCCCTGAACGACCCGATATTGTGAAATTTCTCCCACCTTGACCGATTGCAAGGACCGAGCCAGATTAAGGCGAAACGCCCCGCGCCGGACGCAAAAAAGCCCCGGACACGGCAAACCGCGTCCGGGGCTTGGAGAGTGCGTATCGGCGTCGCGCTAGAGCACGCGCAGATGAACGGGCTCGGCCTTGACAAAGGGATAGGTGCGAATCTTGGCCAACGCGGCCAGCACGTCGCGCTGCCGCGCGTGATGGGTCATGAACACGATGGGCACCACGGTTTCGTCCGGGCAATCCGGGTCGGCCTTTTGCAACACCTGATAGATGGAGATGCCCGCCGCGCCCATGGCCCCGGAAAGGGCGGCCAGCACGCCGGGACGGTCTTCCACCGAGAAGCGGAAGTAGCGTTTGCTCACTTCCTGGTCCGCCGACAGCACGTCGGCCGGGGGCAGGATCTTTTCGGGAAAGCCCGTGTTGTTGGGCGCGGCCCCGTCGCGGGCCAGGGCCATGATGTCGGCCAGCACGGCGCTGGCCGTGGGGCGTCCGCCCGCGCCCTGCCCGTACAGCATGATGGAGCCCACGGCGTCGCCGGTCACGCGCACGGCGTTGAACGCCCCGTGCACCTGGGCCAACAGGTAGGAGTCGGCTAGCAACATGGGATGCACCCCGGCGCTGATCTTGCCCTCCACCATGCTGGCCTTGCCGATGAGCTTGATGCGGCAGCCGAACTCCTTGGCGTAGGCGATGTCGAGCGGCGTGACGCCCGTGATGCCGGTCACGGGCAGGTCGCTCAGGCTGTAGTCGCGTCCGTAGGCCAGCCGGATGAGCAGGGCCAGCTTGTGGGCCGCGTCCACGCCTTCCACGTCCAGGGTGGGATCGGCTTCGGCGTATCCTTTCTTCTGGGCCTTTTTGAGCGCCGCCTCGTAGGACAGGCCCTTGGAGGTCATCCGGGAAAGGATGAAGTTCGACGTGCCGTTCAAAATGCCGGTGACGTCGAGAATGTGATTGCCGGCCAGGGACTCCTTCAGGGTCTGCACGATGGGGATGCCGCCGCAGATGCTGGCCTCGTAGTACAGGCCCACGCCCTGTCGTTCGGCCACGGCGAAGAGCTCGGAACCGCGCTCGGCCAGCAGCGCCTTGTTGGCCGTGACCACGTGTTTGCCTGCCTCCAGGGCGGAAAGAACCAACTCGTGGGCCATGGTCTGCCCGCCCATGAGCTCGACCACGATGTCGACATCCGGGTCCCGGGCCAACTCCCTGGGGTCGTCGACAAGGCGCGCGCCGGCCGGAAAGGGCACGGGGCGCGCTTTGGTCCGGTCGCGCACGGCCAGGGCCATGACCTTGACTTCACGGCCCAGGCGGCGGGTGATCCAGCCGGCGTTTTCCGTGAGGATGGAAGCCAATCCCTGGCCCACGGTGCCGAATCCGGCCAGACCGAGGCGGACCGGAAGCTGACTCACGCCCCCCCCGACAGGACCCGTTTGATGCCGCGCATGGCCTGATTGATGCGTTGGCGGTTCTCCACCAGGGAGAAACGCACATGGTCGTCGCCGAAGTGGCCGAAGCCCAGACCGGGCGAAACGGCCACGTGTCCTTCCTTGAGCAGGAGCTTGGAGAACTCCACCGACCCCATGGCCTTGTATTCGTCGGGGATCTCGGCCCACACGAACATGGTGGCCTTGGGCGAGGGCACGTCCCATCCGGCGCGGGACAGGCCTTCGATCAAGGCGTCCCGGCGGTCCCGATAGACTTCGCAGATTTCGTGCAGGCACTCCTGCGGACCGTTCAGGGCGGTACAGGCGGCGATCTGGATAGGCTGGAAGATGCCGTAGTCCAGGTAGCTCTTGATGCGGGTCAGGGCGTGGACCATCTCCTTGTTGCCGCAGCAAAAGCCCACGCGCCAGCCGGCCATGGAGTAGCTCTTGGAAAGCGAGAAGAATTCCACGCCCACGTCCTTGGCCCCCTTGGCCTGGAGAAACGACGGCGCCTTGTAGCCGTCGAAGCACAGGTCGGCGTAGGCCAAGTCGTGGATGATCATGATGTCGTGTTCTTTGGCGAACTCCACGAGCTTGTCGAAGAAGGCCACGTCCACCACCTCGCCGGTGGGGTTTTGCGGATACGACACCACCAGGGACTTGGGCTGGGGCCATGTCTGCCGGGTGGCGGCCATCAGGTCGTCGAAGAAGTCGCGTCCCTTGCCGATGGGAATGCGGCGCACGTCGGCTCCGGCGATGATGGCGGCATACGGATGAATGGGATAGGCCGGGTCCGTGGCGAAGACCACGTCGCCGGGCTGAAGCATGACCAGGGCCAAGTGGGCCATGCCCTCCTTGGCACCCATGGTGACCACGGTTTCCGTGTCGGCGTCGAGTTCGACCCCGTAGCGGCGCAAGTACCAGTTGGCGATGGCCAGGCGAAGTCCCGCGATGCCGCGCGATGCCGAATAGCGGTGGTTTACGCCCTTCAGGGCTGCTTCGTTGAGCTTATCGACAATGTGCTTGGGGGTGGGAATGTCGGGATTTCCCATACCCAGATCGACGATGTCCACGCCTTGCCGGCGCATCTGCATCTTGAGCTCGTTGACCACGGCGAAGACGTAGGGTGGCAGGCGCTCCATGCGCGCGAATTTGTGCATCGCTTTCAACTCCCTGGTTATGAATAAGCGCGGAGACTAGCCCGACCCGCAACGCCTGTCAAAGGGCAAACCGGCAAATCACGTCTTGACCGCGCGCCCCTTGGCGTTTATGTACGACTTCCCATTCGCGGAGAGGTGTCCGAGCTGGCCGAAGGAGCTCCCCTGCTAAGGGAGTACATGGGCTAAAACCTGTGTCGAGAGTTCAAATCTCTCCCTCTCCGCCACCTTCGAGTGCAAAAGCCCCCGGCGTCAGACGCCCGGGGGCTTTTTCGTGGGCGGAGCGCAAGCGGGACAGGGCCGTTTTCTTTCCCGTCCACGCTGCGTCCACCGCCCGTCGCACAGTCCGTATTTCCTCTGGATTCGCCCCGTACTCGAATTTTCGCTAGAAATTCGCAAAATGCGCCACGTAGCGCAGAATATCTTCGTCGCCGGCCTCGCCCCGGGCCATCTTGCCCTTGAGCCGGGAGATTTCCGACGCCCGGGCCGCCCGGGGCATAAGGCTTTCCCCGCCGTCGTCGTAGGCGAGCACATGGCGCGCGAAGTCCGAATCGCGCTCCATGCGCTGGGCCACCTCTTGATAACGACGCGCGGCGGCGAGTGCTTCTTCCAGTTCGCGCCTGCGGTACAGATGAGCTGTGGCGTTGGCCAAAAGCGCCTGAAACTGAACCTCGTCCAAATCGGCCTCGCCGTGGCCCGCTACAAGCCGAATTCGCCCGGCGGGAACCTCGCGGCCGTTTCGTGACAAAAGAGCCTGACAATGGGGAAAACGCATGACGGATACCTCCGATGGGTCTGATGTCGCCCGGACTTGGCCGGACGCCCTGACGAGACAGACCGTTCCCGATATTTTTCACCCCATATACGGCCATATGGGAAACTATCTTGCAACACTCTTAATTTACAGAATATTTATTACACAGCCCTCACCGTTTCCGACTCGTCGCCACCTGTCGTCGTTGCGCGTTCTCGAAATTCAATGTACTCTATTCCAACATAGCCCTATATGTGGTGAAATTTATTTATTCCACCGTATGATCCTCCGAAAACCGTGCGCTCAAGCCGCACGCAGGAGGACATCATGCCTTATGACAACACACCCGCGCAGCCGGAAGCCCCGGACGCCGCGAGTTCTTTCAGAGGCTGGGGAACAGGATCGGCCGACCTGGGCCGCCAGACGGATTTCGCCAGCCAGGTGAGCGACTTCATGAACGCCGGGACCGCTGGCCAGTCTCAGACCGGCATGCCGGCCTGGCGGCCCATGGGCCTGTCGGCGTCGGGCGACGGCGCAAGCGCCCAGGCCCCGACGCTCCACCCGGTCACGCTGGACCGGGTCCAGGACTTTCTGTCCGGCGGACAGCGTATTCCCCCCTGGACCGGCGCGCCGACCTGGAACTGGTCGGGGCTGTCGTCGCCAGGCGCGACCGGAACGCAATCGCCCTTGAGCCTCACGGGTGCGCCGCAGCCGAACGGAGATTCCGGCGAGCATGCTGGTAAGGACGACCTTACCTGCGTACCATACGGCTACATTGATGCTGAAACCACTGTTCCCGCATCTGGCCCATATAACAGCAGCCCCAGCGCGGCGGAACGCGCCCAGGCCAGAGTGGACTATGCGCGCAGCCAGTTGGGTTCGACAAGGTGGACCATGGAAGACCACTGGTATTCACCAACAAAATATTGGAAATGCAACGAGTTTGTCGCCGCTATTCACCGAAATGGAGATCCTTGCGGATCAAGCTACCCAACCCTCCATCGTGAAGGCAGATTTGGACTGCTCAAGGATATAAGCAAGGCGACTCACATCGGCGAAGACATGCTCCATAACTACACAAATCCAACAGTTACCGATCTTGCAAATCCAGAATTTGAAAAAGACAAACTTGAATATCTCGACGTCAAGAATGCCCAACCAGGCGACATCATTGTTTGGCATATACCCAACACGGACGTACACCACAGCGCCATTTACGTTGGAGATGGCAAGGTGATTCATGCGAATGCGAAGGAAATCGTGGAAAAACCCCTTGCTGATGTTCACAAAGGCGTACAGCCTATTGTTCGGCGATACAACTAAGCAACCCGGCGGCTCACCGTTCCCCCCGGTGAGCCGCCATCAGGATGGCCTTATGGCTTCACAAGCGATCAACACAGGCGCTCAATCCAATCAATTCATCCTATCATGCATAAACACTTGCATACTTTTTATTTTTCAAATTATCCTGTTTGTTTTCATAGGCATACTCTTCCTGCTTCTTCCCTGGAAAACGATCTCAATAGATTACCTCTTCGGAGGCGAGCCGGCATCCAACGCCCTTTGGTATTTAGTTATCGTCTGGACGTACGACATAAAAAAACGCAACAAGACAAGGCTTCCCACAATTGCCTCAACAATTATATTGTGCATCGTTGTAAAACTTTGTTATGAACTATTTTTTTATTCACCAGTTATACTTTACGATCTTGGCATTGAAAAGTACGCTTTATACAAAATTGTCGCATGTTTCGACTCGTACAAATCCGCCATAACACATGCCATAAAGGATTTACCAATTTTCCTGATCGAATTTGCAGTATACAGATATATTGGCTTTATTGTTAACAGAGCAATCCTTCCTGCTGCCGACCGTATGTCTCTACGATTTGCAAAAATATTTCTCCTGCGAAAAGCACACAATATCGATACTTAACCTAAACACTCCTTGCCAAATCTATGGCGCCAACACTGCTACTTTGTTGCCAGAACTCAGCATACCATCTTTAAAATTACATTGACACACAAAAAAGTACCGGCTGTTTGCTCTCCGCTTGCCTTCTAAAATACATGCTCAGTATATTTAAAATGTTGTATCCTGTAGTTATTTAATTTCACAGTAGCCGACCTTGCGAACCCGGAATTCGCAAAAGACAAAATGGATTATCTCGACATCAAGGACGCCCAACCCGGCGACATCGTTGTTTGGTACGATCCTTCCCGTGGAGTCCATCATACAAGCGTCTACAGTGGAGAGGGAAATGTAATCGGTGCTGGACGAAAAGAGGTTACAGAGCAACCGTATAAAGGTCTATTTAATGGCGTTACACCAATTGTAAGACGGTATAAATAACTCAGCAACGAGGCCTCGCCTTGACAAAAGGCGGGGCCTCAACAAAGAATTTCCCCATGACAACAAGACACATTGTTATATGTAGTGTGACAAGTTTTTTATATATTTTTATTTATTTGATTTGCATCTTAATATTACAGATTATTATATACTGCGCATCATGCGTGACCCTAGACGTCTACATATGTCCATCCATACACAATACATATATTAACAGCCGTAACTGCATCCCATCTGCGCTTCGCATTTTGCCATTTCTATGGATATATGATGCGAGTATTAGCAACAATCGCAAGCTGCGATCGATGATCATAACAACCATACTTATCGGAGTTCTTCTTCCTCCCGCAGAAACCGCGCTCTGGTGGCTTTCCATCCCTCTATACAATATGGGATTTATAAACGATCTCGCTCCGAAGCTTCTCATCTCTCCGACTTCGGTCGATGAAGTTATCTGGGACACAGTGCGAACCATCCCCATCTTTCTCGTTGAACTCGCGGCGCTTCGCGCCCTTGGCTACGCCATCAACCGTCGGCTGTTTCCTTGCCTCGAACGCCTGGCGCGGGCGAGCGCGATTCGTATTCATGGCCGACTGCGCCGCCTCTGGCGCGACAAATCTTGACGAGAATCTTACGCGGCGTATGCGGACTGGCGCTGCATACCCGGCCGACACCAAGGGCGCCCAGCCCTCCCACCCGCGCGAAAGCGCCCCATTTCCCTTTCTCCTTCCTTGCCGTCCCCCTCCCCTGTAGGCCCTCCCCCACGCCGCCACCGACACTTTTCGCAATTTTCAAAAATGTCTCTTGCCATGGGGACAAACTTCCTCGCTTTGCGCAATCTTTTTTCCACGGGGATTTCCTGGCGCTGTTGACTTCATCCAGCGGATGGTTCAGAAGACAAGAAAATAACATTTTTGTAAAAGAAGGCCGCCCATGAAATTCACAGGTTACGATGTTGGCCCCTTTTACGACGAGATGTTCGCCGCGCCTGGGCAGCCCCGCGAAGGGGCCAAGCTCCTGGTGGAGAAGATCGAGTCCCTGCCCGACGGAGAGTTCGTGCGCCGTCAGCACAAGGCCGAACAGGCCCTCTACGACCTGGGCATCACCTTCACGGTCTACGGACACGAGGAGGGAACGGAAAAAATCTTTCCCTTCGACGTGACCCCCCGCATCATCGAGGCCAAGGACTGGGACAAGCTCGAAACCGGGCTCAAGCAGCGCATTTTCGCTCTGAACCTGTTTCTTGACGACATCTACCACGAACAAAAGATCCTCAAGGACGGCGTGATCCCCCGCGAGATCATCGAAACAGCCGAGGGATTTTTGCGGCCCTGCATGGGTGCCAGGCCTCATCACGGGGTCTGGGCCCACGTCACCGGCACGGATCTGGTGCGCGACGAACACGGCAAATTCTTCGTGCTGGAGGACAACATGCGCTGTCCTTCCGGCGTCTCCTACGTACTGGCCAACCGCACCCTCATGAAGCGCACCTTGCCCGAAGTGTTCGCGGCCTCCCGGGTGCGCCCGGTGGACAACTATCCGGCAAAGCTCCTGGACCTTCTGCTGCGCATGGCCCCGCCGCGCGCCTCCAGCCCCTGCGTGGCCCTGCTCACGCCCGGCATCTACAATTCGGCCTATTACGAGCATTCGTTTTTGGCCCTGCAAACCGGCATCGAACTCGTGCAGGGGCTCGACCTGGTGGTGGAAAACGACTTCGTGTTCATGCGCACCACCAAGGGGCTCGAACGCGTGGACGTCATCTACCGGCGTCTCAACGACGACTTTCTCGACCCCCAGGTCTTTCGGCCCGAATCCCTGCTCGGAGTCCCGGGCATCCTGTCGGCCTGGCGGGCCGGCAACGTCAGCCTGGCCAACGCCCCCGGCACCGGCGTGGCCGACGACAAGGTCGTCTACGCCTTCGTGCCGGACATCATCCATTACTATCTGGGCGAGGCCCCCTTCCTGTCCAACGTGCCCACCTACCTCTGCTGGCGCGACGACGACCGGGCCTACGTGCTGGACAACCTTGAAAGCATGGTGGTCAAGGCGGCCAACGAATCCGGCGGCTACGGCATGCTGGTGGGTCCGGGCTCGACCAAAAGCCAACGCGAGGAGTTCGCCGGGCGCATCAAGGCCAAGCCGCGCAACTACATCGCCCAGCCGGCGCTCAACCTCTCGCGCGCGCCGGTGATCGTGGACGACCATTTCGAAGGCCGCCATGTGGACCTGCGCCCCTACATTCTGCATGGAGGGGACGACGTGCAGGTCATTCCCGGCGGGCTGACGCGGGTGGCCCTCAAGAAAGGGTCGCTGGTGGTCAACTCGTCCCAGGGCGGCGGCAGCAAGGACACCTGGGTGCTCGAACACTAACCGCAAGGGGAAGGCGTATGCTTTCGCGCGTGGCCAACGCCGTCTACTGGATGAGCCGTTATCTGGAGCGGGCCGGCAACATCGCCCGTTTCGTCGAAGTCAACTGGCATCTCACCCTCGACCAGCCCGGGGCTGGGATGGAGGCCTGGAAACCCCTTATCGTCGCCAGCGGCGACAACGCCCTGTTCGAGGAGCGTTACGGCGAATACGACGCCGCCACGGTCATCACCTTTCTGAGCTTCGACCAGGACTCGCCCAACTCCATCGCTTCCTGTCTGTGGGCGGCCCGGGAAAACGCCAGGGCCATCCGCGAGGTCATTCCCTCGGAGATGTGGGAACAGATCAACATCTATTTCCACCTGGTGCGCGAGGCGGCCAAGCGCCCCCTGGAGGCCGTGGAAAACCCCTTCGAATTCTGCCAGCAGATCAAATTGCGCGACTTCACCCTGGGCGGAGTGGCCGCCGACACCATGATCGAAGACGACGCTTGGCACTTTGCCCGCATGGGCCGCCTCCTGGAACGCTGCGACAAGACCTCGCGCATCCTCGATGTCAACTGCCATCGCATGCTGCCCGGCGAGGGCGGGCCGACCATGGTGTTCGACTCCATCCACTGGGCCGCGCTCTTGCGGGCCACAAGCGCCCTGAACGCCTTCCGACGCTGCCGGGGGCGCATCTCGCCGGCCAAGGTGGCGGACTTTTTGCTGCTCGACCACGAATTCCCCCGCTCGGTGCTCTACGGCCTGACCAACGTCCAGGCCTCGCTGCACGCGATCACGGGCACGCCCTCGGGCATCTTCACCCGCGAGAGCGAGCGCCTGGTGGGCAGGCTGTGCGCCGATCTCTCGTACTTGACCATCGAGGAGGTTTTCGAGCACGGTCTGCACCGGTTCACGGACCGCTTGCAAACCCGCATGAACGAGGCGGACATCCGGCTGGGACGAGAATTCTTCGGCTACCCGGGACCGGAGTCGCAACAACAGGTGGAACAATGACATTCTGTTTGGGGATCACGGTGGAGGACGGCCTGGTTGGCATAGCGGACACCCGCATCACCGCGGGCAACGAGATGACCACGGCCCAGAAACTGAGCACCTACGAAACCCAGTCCGGGGCCTTGTTCTTCATGACTTCGGGACTGCGCTCGGTGCGCGACAAGGTGGTAACCTATTTCGAGGAAGCCCTGGAGACCTGCCAACCCCTGGACAAGCTCTACAAGGCCGTAAACATCCTGGCCGACATCATCCGGCGCGTGGCCAAGGAGGACAAGGAATACCTGGACCAGTCCGGGCTCACCTTCAACATCCACATGCTCATGGGGGGGCAGTTCGAGGCCGACGCCACGCACAAGCTCTACCTCATCTACCCCCAGGGCAACTGGGTGGAGGTGTCTGCCGGCACGCCGTATCACATCATCGGCGAAACCGGATACGGCAAACCCGTGCTCGACCGCACGCTCAAGCACGCGGATTCCATCCACTTCGCGCTCAAGGTGGGCTGCCTGGCCTTCGACTCCACGCGCATCAGCGCCGCGGGGGTGGACTTCCCCCTGGATGTGGTGGTCTACTCCAAAGGCAGTTTCACCCTGATCGAACACCGCTTCGAACAAAAGGAGCTGGCCCACATCTCCACCTGGTGGCAGGAACGGTTGCGGGAAAGCGTCCACGCCCTGCCCTCGGAGTGGATCGAAGCCATCGCGGCCGAACTGTCCCCGGTCACCCGCAAGCTCCACTGCAAGACCGGCGAGTAGAACCGTGCGCTTTCGCGTCGTACACGAAACCCGCTACCGCTACTCCAAGCCGGTGTTCCTGGAGCCGCATCTGGTGCGGCTGTGTCCGGCGTCCGGCCCGGCCCAGCGCCTGGAGAGCTTCGCCCTGGAGGTGACGCCGCGTCCCTCGGGCTCCTGCGCCCTGCTCGACGCCTGCGGCAACACCGTGCACAACCTGTGGTTCGAAGGTCTGTGGGACGAACTCGCGGTGCGCGCCACCCTGACCGCCAGCACGCTGCGGACCAATCCCTACGACTACCTGCTCGCTCCCGGGGCCATGACCCTTCCCGTGGACCTGACCCCGACCGAACGCCTGACGCTTGAACCCAGCCTGGTCCCCACGGGCTGTCCCGTGGCCGGGGACCTCTCCCGCGAACTGAACGCCCTGGTCCAGGGCGACAGCGTGGCCTATCTCCATGCGGCCAACGACTGGCTGCACCGCAACGTGTCCGTCACCCCCAGACCCGAACCCGGCCTGCAAAGCCCGGCCCGCACCCTGGGCACGCGCCGGGGCGCCTGCCGGGACGTGAGCCTGGTGTTCATGGAGTTGTGCCGCCTGGCCGGCCTGCCGGCCCGGTACGTTTCCTGCTACCAGGCCGGCGATCCGGATCAGACCGAACACGACCTGCACGCCGTTGCCGAAGCCTACCTGCCCGGCGCCGGATGGCGCGGCTTCGACCCCACCCTGGGCCTGGCCGTGGCCGACGCCCACCTGGCCCTGTGCGCCAGCCCCTTCGCCGAAGACACCGCCCCCCTGACCGGGACGTTCCGGGGCGATGGGGCCACGGCTCGACTCACCCACCGCATCGTCATCGACATCCTGGACTGATCTCCCTTCGCCCGGGCTCGCGGCGCCAGGGACTTCCGAGCCCGGAACGCCCACAAGCCGAACGCGCGCGTCGGTTTTGCGCGCGTTTTGCGGTTCGCGCCGAGCGTTCGCGGCCGCGTTCCGGGCCGTCTCCTTGTCAGGTATTTACTGCTTTTGGCGAGAATATCTTTACAACAGCAGGCGCATGGGCTAGTGCTCATAGACACGCGGATGAGTATTCGATTACGTCAACGCTGCCGGACGAATATGCCGAGACGCATTCCCGGCGAGGGAGCTGCCATGAGCATGGTGGAAAAGGTCAAGCAGGGCATCGCCCGCATGGCGCGGGACTTCGGCGGGCCGTCGGCCCTTGCCGAGCGTTCCGGCGTGGGCCAGCCCAACCTCTCCAAGTTTCTGGCGGGCAAGGCCATTCCCCGTTTCGACACCATCGCCCGGGTGCTTGAAACCCTGGGAGCCAGGATCGTCTTTCCCGACGACGAAAAGAACACCACCCGGCCGGTGGTCTTCGCCTCCGCCCGGCGCGGCGCGGTGGCTACGGAGAGCGCGCCCCAACCCGCTCCGGAAAACTACATGGCCATCCCCCTGGCCCTGCCCCCCGCGGCGGCCGGTTCGGGGCTCATCCCGGCGGACGCCGTGCGCGGTTGGGTATTGGCCCTCAAGGACCAGTCGTCCATCCGTTACCGCACCAACCTGGTGGCCCTGGAAGTGGGCAAGGGGCAGGAATCCATGGCCCCCACCCTGCATCCGCTCGATATCGTCCTGGTGGATCGCGACGACTTCCGCCCCGAACCCGACGGCTCCATCTTTCTCGTGCGCGAGCCGGGGCCGGACGGCGAAGTGTCCCTCAAGCGGGTGTACACCAGCCGCAAGCAGGACCGGACCCTGCTCACCTTCCTGTGCGACAACCCGGACCGGCGCTCCTATCCGCCCTCGGTCTACTGCCTGGAAACCGACTACCAGTCCGACTTGCGTCGGGCCATGGTGGGACGGGTGATCTGGGCCTGGTCGGACATGACACGCAAATAGACCTCCTCCGTCGCACGGCGGAATGCGGCGGGCGTCCCCGAAGCGTCGGGTTGCGCGGTTTCGACGACCGGACCGCGCGACCCGGCCGGGACGTCCGCCTGCGCCATTTCGGCCCACGCCCGGCCGTCCGGTATTCTTTTTCTCCCATTTTTCTTGCTCCTTATTCTATTCGCACAAATATTCTTAAACGAATAGTTCTTGTACACCAAAGGCCCAAACAATCGCGTCTCCCCGAATTTTCTGGCAGATTCTAGCGCAGCAAGATATTCTTTTAAGAAATTTGATGTTGACTTTAATTCGATTACGAATATTGTCCCCGCCTGACGCCACCTGACGGCTTTCCTGGCAAACGCGGTGAGGCCGGTACCGGCAGACCCAAGGCCAGAGCGCTCCGAGGCCCAATCACGGGGGCCAGGCGGGAGAGAGGGAAGACCACAAGCCCAGCGGCCGGGAAGCGAAATCGACAAGGCGTATTCGTCAGGACTTACCTGACACCCAAGGCCGGCGAGGGAAAAACCATCCGGCCCCGCGCGGCGCGGGTGGACCGCTGCACAGTATCGTCAAACATCCGGCCGGGAAAAACCATGCCAGGGGCTTTCCCGGCCGGGATCAAACCAAGGAGTCCGCCGTGACACGCCCGCGAGCGAACCGTTCGACACGGTTCCCGGTCTCGAATCCGGGGCCTTTTCTGGACCGGCGGTGATCGAACCGCGCTGCGCCTTGTGCGCCCACTGGGACACTCGAGACGCCCTGGTGGGTTGGTGCCAAGAGATCACCGGCGTGTTTCGCGCCCTGCCCGAAACCTGTGTGGACGGATTGGCCACGTGCCGTACGGCCGCCGTCGGAAGCTGTCGCCTCTTCACTCCCTCGGACGAGACCCTGCGGGAGGAAAAGGCCTGGAAAGACCATGAAAACGACCTGCGCCGGGCCGCCGGAACCGACTATCCGGCCAGTCTGGCCCGGTAGTCATAAAAGTAGAGTGCCAAGGAGTACCCATATGGCCTACATCGGCGCGAAACTCGAAGCCGTCCACCCCGAGCCGCCCACCCCGCTGTTGCCCGCGGGAGAATATCCCTGCGTGGTGACGGACAGCCTGCTCATCAAATCCCGTGCGGGCCGGCCGCTGCTCAAGTTGGTGCATGAAGTCACGGAGGGCCCGTACGCCGGACGCAAGATTTTCGACGGCGTCCTGCTGGACCATGAACCCGGACTGGCCCGACTGAAGATGCTGGCCATCAAGTCCGGCCACCCGAATCCGAATTTCGTCAGCGACTCCGAAGAACTGCACGGCCTGCGCTTCGTGGCTAGGCTTTCGGTGGAAACCGGCGACGACGGCGAGACGCCCCTGCGCAATCAGGTCCGGGCCTATAAGGCCCTGGACTCGCGGACCAGCGTCCCGTCCGATTCGCAAGACCGTTTCCGGGCCGGCGCCCGCCAAGTTTTCTGACCGGCGCTCTTTTCGACGAATCGGAACATTTTGTACCTCCAACCAGGCCAGGCGCACCCCCACGCGAGCGAGCGCCGGCCTGTCCCCATAGAGACCGGTCGAGCAGGGCGGACCGGCCCTTCCCACCCCATCCCCGCACCCTCCGGGGGTCGGCATACGCCGGCCCCCGCGCCCGGGGAAAGCCAGAGAGGTTTGCATGCTGTGTCCCGTCTGCGGCCAGGAAACCCGGGTCATCGAAACCGACAAGCTCGAAAGCACGGTGCTGCGCGTTCGCTGGTGCAAGAACCCGAAGTGTCGCCAAACCTTTGAAACCCAAGAAGCCGTTTCGGGTCTGTCCGAGCGCGACGCTTTCCCCAAGAACCCGCCCCGGATGCACACTCCCGGTCCGGGGCCGCGCGCAAAGGGTCCGGGACAGGGCCACGTCTCAAACGCAACTGGCCGTTAAAAAATGCCGATCCACGCGCCCCGTTCAATAGCCTGTTGAAAAATCCTTGCTGGCTGCGTTGCTGCGAAAAACGCAACCCCTCAACGGATGCCAACTCCGCTTCGGGCTTGACTTTTTTTCGCGCCTTGCCAGCAAGTTTTTTGAACAGGCTGCAAGAATCGACGTTTTGGGCGGGCTGTCAACGGCAAACCAAGGGCAAACGCCGACCCAGTTCGATCCCCCGCGGGGAGAGTTCGGCCACATACGGCCACACTTCCACCCCGGCGTCCACGGCCTGCCAGAATTCGCGCGCATAGTCCGGGTCGATCAGGTCGGCCGGTCCGAAACAGGAGGCGTCCGGACGCTGCACGAGAAAAAACAGGGCCGCGCGCGTTCCGTCCCCGGCCAACCGGCTCAACTCCGTCAGGTGCTTGCGCCCCCGCTCGGTGGGCGCGTCCGGGAAAAGAGCCACGTCGTCCTCGGACAGGGTGACGTTCTTGGCCTCGATGTACACCGGTCCCCCCGGACCATCGGCCAGGGCGTCGAGGCGTCCGCCGGGAAAGGGCGGTTCCAAACGCAAACGCGTTGTCCCGGCCAGTTCGGGCAGACGCGCGGCGGCCCAGGCGGCCTTGAGAAGCCGGTTGGGCGTGGCCGTGTTCACCCCCACCCAAAAGCCTTCCCTCCCGGAACCAAAGCGGACCATCTCCAAGGTGTGGACGTATTTACGCGCCGGATTGTCGCTTGCGCTCAGGAGAATCTCGCTCCCCGGACGCAACAGCCCCAGCATGGAGCCGGTGTTGTTCGTATGGGCGGTGAAAGCACCGGACTCGTCGTAGGCGTCCACTAAAAAACGCTTGCGTCTCCCCGCCAAACGGGCCGCGCGAAGCGGAACACGGAAGGGCAAAAGCGGCCGGTATGAATTTACTGTCGGCAATTTTTCCTCTACAACGGGCGCTGGCCGTTTCGCCGTCAACTCGCTCAAAAAGAGACCTCCATGCGCACCGCTCTCAAACTGTCGCGTATCAAGCCCTCGGCCACCCTGGCCATGAACACCATGGCCCAGGAACTCAAGGCCAAGGGCAAGGCCGTCATCAGCCTGGCCGTGGGCGAACCGGACTTCCCCACGCCCGACCACGTCAAACTGGCCGCCAAAGAGGCCATCGACGCCAATTTCACCCGTTACACCCCGGTACCAGGCATCCCCGAGCTGCGCCAAGCCGTGGCCAACTATTTCAGGAATTCCGCCGGAGTCGAGGCCCCGCCCGAGGCGGTCATCGTCTCCAACGGCGGCAAGCAGGTTCTGTACAACCTGCTGGTGGCGCTCATCAACCCCGGCGAAGAGGTGCTCATCCCCGCGCCCTACTGGGTCAGCTACCCCGACATGACCCTGCTGGCCGGCGGCACGCCCGTGCCCGTGCCCAGCGACCCCGAAAACGGCTTTCTGGTCAGCGTTGACGAACTGGAAAGGGCCCGCACCCCGGGGTCGCGCATTCTCATGCTCAATTCGCCCTCCAATCCCACCGGCGGTTGCTACACCCAGGACCAGCTCGACGCCATCATGGAATGGGCCATGGCCAACGACCTGTTCGTCATTTCCGACGAAATCTACGACCAGTTGGTCTATCCCCCGGCCACGGCCGGAAGCTGCGCAAAATGGTGGACCAAGTATCCCGAGCGGGTGGCCGTGGTCAACGGCGTGTCCAAAAGCTTCGCGATGACGGGTTGGCGCGTGGGCTGGTGCCTGGCCCATCCCGACCTGGTGAAGGCCCAGGCCAAGATCCAGGGGCAATCCACCTCCAACGTGTGCTCCGTGGCCCAAAAGGCCGCCCTGGCCGCCCTGACTGGCGGGTTCGAGCATGTGGAGGTCATGCGCCAGGCCTTTCAGCGTCGCCGGGATCTGGCGCTCGAAATCATGGCCGGCTGGCCCGGTGTGCACTGTGCGGTTCCGGGCGGCGCGTTCTATCTGTTTCCCAGTGTGGCCTCGCGCTACGATGCCTCCTGCCCGAACAGCGCGGCGCTTTGCGCGCGCATACTCGAAGAGGCCCTGGTGGCCCTGGTGCCGGGCTCGGCCTTCGGCGACGACCGGTGCATCCGCTTTTCCTACGCCGTGGCGGACGAGACCCTCATCCGGGCGCTGGAGGCCGTGGGCAAGATACTCGGAGCGTAGGGCCGGCCGCGACGCAAAGGCGTATCCCGGCGCGCCGGACCTTCAGCCAGACTGACAACCGATCCCACAAGGAGCAAGCGCTATGTCGAAAAACGTTCTCGACTGGACCAACGCCTTTCCGTCCCGCGTCTCTCCCAGCGCCGGACAGGCCCGCATCGGCTGGTTCGTGGAGAAGCTGGCCACGGAGCTTTCCGGGGCCGACGGCGGCAAGCTGCCCTTCATCAACCTGCCGCACTGGCCGGCCCTCAAGTCCCAGCTGGCCGAGTTGGCTCCCAAGCTCAAACGCTTCGAACACATGCTGCTTCTGGGCATCGGCGGTTCGGCCCTGGGCGCTCGCGCCCTGCAAAAGGCCTTTTTTCCGGCCCAGGACCAGCCCTGCCACGCCGGCCCCTGGCTCTGGATCGCCGACAACGTGGACGCCGCGTCGCTTACCGCCTATTTCACCAAACTGCCCGCAGAAAAGACCGTGGTGGTGGCGGTGAGCAAGTCCGGCGGCACCATCGAGACCACCAGCCAGTATTTCCTGGCCATGCAGTGGCTGCGCGACAACCTGGGCGACGCCTGGAAGGACCATCTGGTCATGGTCACCGGCGAGGAAGGGTTCTTCCGGCAGGAGTCGAAACGCCACGGCTTCGCCACCCTGCCCGTGCCCACCTATCTGGGAGGACGGTACTCGGCGCTTTCGGCCGTGGGGCTCATCCCGGCGGCGTTTCTGGGCATCGATTACGAGGCCCTGGTCGAAGGCGCCCTGGCGGTCACCTCGCCCCTGTTCGAGACCATCCTGTCGCCCAAGATACTGGCCGAACACCCGGCGTGGAAACTGGCCACCTGGAACTGGTCCCTGGTGGACGCCGGGTTCAACCAGCTCATCTTCTTCAGCTACGTGCCGCCCCTGGCCACGTTCGGGGCCTGGTTCGCCCAGCTCTGGGCCGAAAGCCTGGGCAAGAACGGCAAGGGGTCCATGCCCATTCCGGCCGTGGGCGTCACGGACCAGCACTCCATCCAGCAGATGTTTTTGGACGGCCCCAAGGACAAGGGCTGCCTCTTCATCACCAGCGACAACATGCCCGAGGGCTTGGCCTTTCCCGGCTCCCTCCCCGACGAGTTCGGCTACCTGCGCGGCAAGATGCTCGGCGACCTGCTCGACGCCGAAGCCCTGGGCTCGCGCATGGCCATGACCCAAAACAACATTCCCCTGGTGGGGGTCCACCTGTCCCGCTGCGCCGAACACGAGGCCGGACGCCTCATGGCCCTGCTTGAACTGACCACCGTGTTCACCGGCTGGCTCTTGAACATCGACCCCCTGGATCAGCCCGCCGTGGAGCTCGGCAAACGCCTGGCCAAGGCGCGTCTGGGCGCTCAGGGTCTGACAAAAGAAAAGGCCGACCTGGAGGCCTTTCTCACTCAGGCGCCCAACACCACGGAGTTCTAGCACGTGAATGCGCCCCGGGAGGCCGGCGAGGAACGGTCTTTCAACCTGGTCAAGGTGGTCTCCTGGGGCACGCTCGTGCTCATCGTGTTGGCCAGCCTGTTTCTGTCGATGTTTTTGGCCAACTACGCCCGCCAGATGCTCCTGGCGAAACAGCAGGAGTACGCCCTGCTGCTGGCGGAAAACCTCAACCACCAAATTTTTCGACGTTTCACCCTGCCGAGTTTTCTCAAATTCAACGCGGTGGAGCTGTCCAACCCCGAACAATACGCCCTGCTCAACACCGTGGTGCAGTCCACCATCGAAAATTTTTCGGTGCTCGACCTGCGCATCTTCGACCACAACAAGGTGGTTTCCTTCGCCCTGGACAAGAACCTGGTGGGCCAGCCCGGCCTGGCCGGCGAGGCCGTGGAGCGGACCCTGGAAAAAGGGTCCTACAATTTCGACATCATTTACCGAATGAGCGCCCTGGAAGGCCTCTTCAGCCAGGTGATTCCCCCCCAGAGCGTGGTGCTGCGCACCACCTACGCCCTGCGCGCCGAAGTGGGACTGGAAGCCGGCAAGCCGTCCGGCCCCATCATGGGCGCCATGGAGTTCACCCAGGACATCACCGCCGACTACCAGAAGGTGCTCACCTTCGAACGCATCATCGTCTTTTCGGCCCTGGCCACGGCCGTGGCCGTGTTTTTCATCCTGCGCATGGTCCTCACCCGCATCGACCGGGTGAACGCCCAGCGCCAGGGAGAACGCGAGGCCTACGAACGCGAACTCATGCAGCACGAAAAGCTCGTGAGCATGGGCCGCATGGTGGCCGGCATCGCCCACGAGATCCGAAACCCCCTGGGCATCATCCGCTCCAGTTCCGAGCTGCTCATGACCCGGCTGTCCGACAAGGACGCCCTCACGGCCAAGATCCTGGCCGCCATCCACGAGGAGTCGGTGCGCCTTTCCAAGACCGTGGGCGACTTTCTCGACTACGCCCGGCCCAAACCGCCCCAGGTCGACCCCATGGACCTGGCCCTGGTGCTGGACCAGGCCCTGGCCTTTCTCGAACAGCGGTGCCGGGAACTCAAGATCGAAGTCGTGCGCGACTACCCGCACAGCCTCACCGTGAAGGGCGACAAGAACCTGCTCTACCGGGCCATCTACAACGTGTTGGCCAACGCCATGGAGGCCATGGCCGACCTGCCCGCCGACCCCGGGGAAACCCTGCGCGGACAAATCGTCATACGCGGGCTGACCGCCGAGGGCCGGGTGATCCTCTCGGTGGTGGACACCGGACCGGGCTTCGACCCCAAGGTGCGCGACAAGCTGCTCGACCCGTTCTTCACCACCAAGGCTTCGGGCACGGGCCTGGGCCTGGCCATCGTGTCGAGCATCCTGCAAAGCCACGGCGCGACCATGGAGCTCGGCGACAACCCCGAGGGCGGCGCCAGGGTGGACATCACCTTCAGCGCGGCCTAAAATCCCTCCCATGCCCACACAGATTCTCGTCCTCGATGACGAACGCAACTATGTGCTCATTCTGGAAGCCCTGCTCACCGACGCCGGCTACGCCGTCACCGCGCTGGACGACCCGGAAATGGGCCTGGCCTATCTGGAAGAGTCCGAGGTGGATCTGGTCATCACGGACATGAAAATGCCCAAAATGACCGGACAGCAAGTGCTCGAACACGTGCGCAAGGCCTACCCCCACGTGCCGGTCATCATCATGACCGCCTTCGGCTCCATCGAAGGCGCGGTGGAAGCCATGCGGGTCGGGGCCTTCGACTACGTGACCAAGCCCTTCTCCAACGACGAACTCATGCTCACGGTGGCCAAGGCGGCCCAGTTCGCCAAGGCGCAACGCGAAAACATGCTGCTGCGCCAAAGCCTGGAAGAGCGTTTCGCCGTGCACCAGATCATCGGCCGGTCCAAGGCCATGGCCAGCGTGCTGGAGCTCGTGGAGCGGGCCGCCCCCTCGCGCTCCACCGTGCTCATCACGGGCGAGTCCGGCACGGGCAAGGAGATGGTGGCCAAGGCCATCCACTTCGCTTCGCCCAGAAAGGACGGACCGTTCATTCCGGTCAACTGCACGGCGCTCAATCCCGGGGTGCTGGAAAGCGAACTCTTCGGCCACGAAAAAGGGTCGTTCACCGGCGCCGTGGCCAGGCGTCGCGGCCGGTTCGAGATGGCCAGCGGCGGCACCCTGTTCCTGGACGAAATCGGCGAACTGTCGGCCGAGCTTCAGGTCAAGCTCTTGCGGGTGCTGCAGGAACGCACGTTCGAACGCGTGGGCGGAACCGAATCCATCGAGGTGGATATCCGGGTGGTGGCCGCCACCAACAAGGACCTGCAACAGGCCGTGGCCGCCGGAACCTTTCGCGAGGACCTCTATTACCGCTTGAACGTGGTGCGCATCGACATGCCGGCGCTGCGCGAACGCCGGGAGGACATCGCCCTGCTGGCCGGACATTTTCTGCGCAAGTACGCGGCGGAAAACGACAAGGCCCCCCGCTCCTTCACCACCGAGGCCATGGACGCCCTGACCGGCTACGAATGGCCGGGCAACGTGCGGCAGTTGCAAAACGTGGTGGAGCGTTGCGTGGTGCTGGCCGCGGGAGACCAGATCGGCGTGGAGGACCTGCCGGCCGAGCTGCGCGACGAGGAATCGCAGTACAAAAGCGCCGTGGATCTTCTGCCCGTGCGCATCAACCTCGGCGAGACCCTGGAAAAGATCGAGGCCGCCCTGGTGCGCCGCGCCCTGGCCAGAAGCGACTTCGTGCAGGTCAAAGCCGCAGAGATGCTGGGACTTTCCAAGAGCCTTTTGCAGTACAAGCTAAAAAAGTACAATATCGCTGGGCATTAGCCGCCCATTGAAACATCCCTTCGACGAGGTCGATCCGGGCGGACGGCCCGTTCGAAATCCTCTCGCACCGAACACGTGTGATCCACCAAGGGAAGACGCGCACTCCGGAAAAACCGAACGCGCCCTTGGCCGTGTCCCGTGCCTGGTCGTCGAAACAGTCGATTCGTGCAGCCTGCGAGAATGTTGCACCAGGCTGTTCCGCAAGGCGGTCAACGGGCCTCTGTCACCAATCCACCGGACAGCGCACCACCTTGCCCGCCTTGTTGGTGTAGAGCAGGTACCCGTTGTCGCGGCCGAAGAGGTAGAGGTCACGGGTGATTTCCACGTCCTTGCGGCAATAGGCCTCGATATCGGCCAGGCGGCCTTCCTTCCACCATTTGAGCGCCTTCAGGCCGTCGGCGCTCTTGGCCGCGCCCAGGGTGGCCTGGGCCAGGGTGTCGAGCGAGATCCTGACCCCGAGCCGGGCATGAATGCGTTCGAGCATGTCCAGGGTGGGCAGGTCCGCCAGCTTGAAATCGCCGTAGGCCCCCAACACCGAGTAGTCGAACCGCTTGATGTTGAATCCCACCACCAGGTCGGCGGCGCGCAGAGCCTCCACCAGGGCCTGCGCCTGATCCTCGCGAAAGGCCCGGCTTTCGTTCAGGACCGAGTCGTACACCACGCCCAGGCTCATCTTCATGCGGTCGGCGCGCCCCCAGCCGCCCACCTCCTGGGCCGAAAGCTGCGTTTCCAGGTCCATGACCGCGAAGCGGGCCGGGAGGACCTTTTCCCCCGCTTCGGGCTTGGCCGGCTCCGGCGGGGAGGCCACCAGCTCGACCACCGCGCCGTCTCCCTCCTCGGACACGCCGTCAAGGATGGCCTGCAAAATGAACTGCGAGGCCAGCTTGTCGATAGGGCGATTTCCCGAGCCGCACTTGGGCGAATGCACGCACGAGGGGCAGCCGTTTTCGCAGCCGCAGCCGGCGATGGCGGCCAGAGTGCGGGTGAAAAGCTCCTCCATGCGGCCGAAGGCCTGGCGCGTGAGCCCCACTCCGCCGGGCATGGCGTCGTAGATGAACACCGCCGCCCTGGCCAACTGGGGGTGCAGGGGCGTGGAGATGCCGCCCAGGTCGTTGCGATCCGTCAGCACCAGGAGCGGCAGCACGGCTATGGCCGCGTGTTCCGCCGCGTGGATGCCGCCCATGAAGTGGAAAAGCCGCCGTTCCGTCTCGTCCTGCACGGGGCGGGGGATTTCGAACCACAGCCCTTCCGTCTCGAAGGTCAGCGGGGGAAAATCCAGGGGCACGATGTTGAGGAGCTGTCCGCCCCGGGTCTTGCGCCGCTCGTACCCGGTGATGGTCTCGGTGACCTTGAGCCGGCCCAGGCCCACCCTGGCCCCGAAGGCCCGGCCGTGGTCCAGCACTTCCAGGATTTCCGTGGTCTTGTTGCCGCGCACGCGGGTGTAGTAGTCCACTTTTTTCTCTTCCACCCGCACCCGCTTGTCCGCGATGGAGAATTCGGTCACCAGGTAGAGCCGCCCCCGGTGAAGGTAGACCGCGCCGGGGTGGGTCTCGCGAAAGGCCCGGTGCTCGTCCACGAACCCGATGCCCTGTCCGGTCTGATCCTCTATGTGGTAGCGGCCTCCGGCTCCGCGCAGGTCCACGTCCCGATGGGGCGACTTTCTGGCCGCGAAATAGCGTCGCCCTTCCTTGTCGAGCAACAGCTTTCCTTTGGCGGCCAGCATTTCCACCTGCCTGGCCGCTTCGGGCCGAGCCAGCCAGGGTTCGTCCAGGGCCAAGGGGAGTTCGGCGGCCGCGCACTCCAGGTGACGGGCCAAAATGATGGGATTGTCGGGATTGATCACCGCGTCTTCGGGCGGGCGGTCGAAAAAATCCTGGGGATTTCGCATGAAATACTGGTCCAGGGCGTCCTCTCCGGCCACCAGCACCACGGCCGAGTCCCCGAGCCCCCTGCCCACCCGGCCCCCGCGCTGCCAGGTGCTCATGACCGTGCCCGGATATCCCACCAGAATGCACAGATCGAGACCGCCGATGTCGATGCCCAGCTCCAGAGCCGAGGTGGTGATGACGGCCAGCAGGTCTCCCGAGGCCATGCGGGCTTCGATGTCGCGGCGTTCCTCGGGCAAAAAACCGGCCCGATAGGCGCTGATGCGCTTGGCCATGGGGCCGGCCCGTTCGCTGGCCCACAGGGCGATGAGCTCCACCATCTTGCGCGACTGGGCGTAGACAATGGTGCGAAGCCCCCGGTGCAGGGCCGCGCGCAGGAGTTGGATGGCCGTGTTGGCCGCGCCCTCCAGAGGATTGATGAAAAGAAAGTGGCGCTTTCCCGAGGGCGCGCCGGATTCGCTCACGGTCTCCACCGGCAGATCGGTCAGGGCCTGGGACAGGGCGGCCGGGTTGCCGATGGTGGCCGAGCAGAACACGAAAGTCGGCCGGGCCCCGAACCGGGAACACACCCGCTCCAGGCGACGAAACACGTGGGCCATGTGCGAGCCCATGACTCCCCGATAGGTGTGCACTTCGTCCACCACCACGTAGGCGAGCCCGGCCAGGAACGTGGCCCAGGTTTCGTGATGGGGCAGAAGCGAGAGGTGGAGCATCTCGGGATTGGTGAGCAGGATGTTGGGCGGATTTTCGCGCAACTTCTTGCGCCGGTAGGGGCTGGTGTCGCCGTCATAGATGGCGGCCGTGGGCCGCGACGACTTGGGCAAGGGCGCGAGAAACTCTTCCAGGGAGCGCAACTGGTCCTGGGCCAAGGCCTTGAGCGGGAAAAGATAGAGCGCCCGCCCGGCCGGATCGGAAAGCACCTGGTCGAGCACCGGCAAGGTGTAGGTCAGGGTCTTGCCGCTGGCCGTGGGCGTGGCGGACACCACATGGCGTCCGGCCCGGGCCAGGGAGGTGGCCAGCGCCTGATGGCTGTAGAGGCGCGTCAGGCCCCGCGCGGCCAAAAGTTCGCGCACGGCGGCCGTAAAGGGACGCACGGGCTCGCCGTAGAGGGCTTGGCGAGCCGGAAGAACGCGGTGGTGGCAGATGCGGTTTTTGAAACGCTCGGCAGCCTTGAGCGCCGCGACGTATTCCTCGATATCGGATGGATTCTGGGGAAACATGCCCGTCCTTGCGCGATGGCGCGGCCCGCAGAACGCGGGCGTTTGCGCGAGTGTACGGCTCTTGTCCGACCTTGGCAACCGGACGCGCCGGCGCGTCCCTTTTCCCGAGGCCGAGGAGCCCAGCCGGCCAGCAGAGCCGCGCCCCCGGCCCGGCGATCGCGCGGGCGTTGTTTTGCCCGGTGTTTTGGATTACCAAACCGGGCGACGCCACCGTAACGCCCTTCGGCCGACAAGGACGCTTCCCGTATGACCACCTCCGCCTTCCCGGAAAAACGCTCCCGCCTGGACCTGGGTTTCCTGGCCCTTCTGGCCCTGGTTGTCGCGGCCAACTGGCTGGTGGAGCCCAAAGTCGTGCAAAACGACACCAGCGCCGCGCTGCAGCAGTTTTTCTGCATCTACAACGAGTTCTTTTTCCACGGCGAGCTTCAGGGCTGGGACCCCTTCTATTTCTTCGGCGTGGCCACGGACGTGCGCCTGCTCACCGCCATGTCCTGCCCGCTCTATTTCACGGCCGTCGCGGGCAAACTCCTGCACGTGCGCGACGCCTTTACGCTGTTCAAATGCGGGCTGGTGCTCGAACAGATCCTTCTGACCACGGGCGTGTACCTGCTCGGCCAAAGCCTCTACCGCCACCGGCGGGCGGCCCTGTTCACGGCCCTGTGCGCGGCCCTTTCCGCGGTGTGGATCATCCAGGTGTGGTTCAACTTCCGCAACTACGCCCTGATGCCGTTCGTGCTCTTTTTCGGCGTGGAGTTCTTCCGCAAACAGAAACCGTCCCTGCTCTTCGCGGCCGGCGTGGTTTTCGTGCTCTCGCAACTGGGCTCGCCCGGCTATTTCGCCCCCGTGCAGGTGCTGGTCCTGACCGTCTTTCTGGGCCTTTTGGCCCTGACGCGCCGCGCCCGGGGGCTTCCCGTTCTGCCCGGCCCCGGAGCCTGGCTCGCGCCCGGGTCCCTGGCCTGGCTGGCCATTTTGACCGTGATCGGCCTGAGCTTCGTCTCCTTCTGCACCACCCTGCTCCATTACGACGTCATGGCCGGCTACGGCGGACGCGATCCGCTGACCGGCAAGGCCACCCTGCACAACTACCTGACCGTGCTCGACGACCCGGCCAAGGCCTTTTCCAGCCTGTGGGAACTGGTTTACGCCGCTCCCCGGGACTGGATCTTCACCCTCTACGCCGGGCTTTTCGCCGTGCCCTTCGCCCTGTATGGGCTGGCGCTGCGCCGCCACCACCAGAGCCCGGCCCTGGCCCCCACCCTGGCCGCCCTGGGGGCGTGCCTGGCCCTGGCCCTGGGACAGGCCACTTTCGTGGCTCCCCTGGCCTACCACGTTTTTCCCCTCATGGACCGCACCCGCTACCTGCTGGCCCAGTTGGCCCTGGTGAAGTTTTTTCTCATCCTGCTCGCAGGCTTCGGAGCGGACCTCTTTCTGGACGCCCTCGCGGGCGAAGCCGACGAATCCAGACGCCGCGTGCGTCTGGCGGCCTGGCTGTGCGCCGGAGTCTGCGCGGCCGTTCTGGTCGTGGACCTGACGTACGGCATCTCCCACGGCTATCCCTATGCGGCGCAACTGTTGCCCTACGCCTTTCACTTCCTGCCGCTCGGGCTGCTGGGCGGATTCGCCCTGTACCTGTTCACCACCGACCAGGCCCGGACCAGGGCCTTCGCCTGGCTGTTCGGCTTGGCCGGGACGGACCTGGCCTCCTACGCTTTTCTGCTGGTGTTTTCCTTCCTGCCCACGCCCCCGGCGGGCGCTCCCGGCCACACGGGAGACGCCCCGCTCACCGAGCGCCAATTCCGCCAAGGACTCGAAGAAATGCGCCAGGCCTTTCTGGTTCGGCCCTCCGTCTATCAGCAAACCCGTTTTCCCTCGGCCCAACTGGCCATGCGCGATCCCCTGAGCGCCAGGCGCCTGGCCTACTACAACCTCGAATACGGCGACCTCTTCAACTTTCTGTTCCTCGACGTGTGCGACCCGACCCCGCGCGCTCCGGTCACCCACATCAACACGGGCCTGGTGCGCTTCACCCACGCCAAACTCGGCCTGGACCTGGACGAAAGCCTGCACCTGGACAATCCCTGGATCATGAACAGAGTCTTAAGTCCCTGGCGCTACGTGGGATGCGGGACGCCCAAGGCCTTTCTGGCCGCCGACGTCTTCAAGGCCGACAGCCCGGCCCAGGCCGCCGCCTACCTGGCCGAAGTGGGCGACGCCGACGTGCGGCCGGTCGTGTTGCCGGCCGAGCCCTATTACGCGCCCTTGACCGAAACCCAGCGCCGCCTGCGGCCCACGGTGCTTTTGTGCCCGCGCGAGGGCCTGTGCCAGGAGGCCGATCCGGGCGACCCCGCGTTCTGGGACGCGGCCCGCGCCGCCTTCCCCGACTTCCGGCGCACCGTTTTCTACACCTACCCCCAGCCCAAGACCGTGGTGAAATACCGTCTGGGGCCGGACAAACCCGCCGACGCGCCGCTCATGCCCCGCACCTGGACCCTTTCCGGCTCCAACGACGGCCGCCACTGGACCGTGCTGGACCGCCGCGACGACGTTCCCGCCTGGGAGCCGTCGGGACATCGGGATTTCGTGCTTTCGGCCCCGGCCGCGTACCGCTACTACGTGTTTGACGCGGAACGCGCCGGCGAGGGCGGACGCTTCAGCCTGGGCGCGTTGAGCCTGCTCGCTTTCGGCGACCTTGCGCCGCCGGACCGCAAGGCTCTGCCCGTCACGGTGGAGAACTTCCGAGCCAACGGGGTGACCATGCGCGCCGACGTGCCCCCGGGCGAACCGCGCTGGCTGGTGTATCTGGACAACGCCGACCCGGGCTGGACGGTCCTGGTGGACGGCCACAGCGCCCCCCTGTACCTGGCCAACCTGGCCTTCAAGGCCGTGCGCCTCGACCCGGGGTCGCACACCGTGGTCTTCGACTACCGGGGCAAGGGGAAAAGCCGTCTGATCGGCTGGGAATTTCTCGTGTGCGCCACCCTGTTCACCCTCTGGGGCCTGTGGCTGACGGCGGCCCTGGCCTTTCCGGCCCTGCCCCGGCCCTGCCCCCGCACGCCGCGAAATCGGTAAGGAGCCCCCCATCAAACGCTGCCTCGCCTGCCACACCCCCTTCGACCGGACGGACTGGACCTGTCCGGCCTGCAATTTCGTACCGGAGCCGATACGAACCATTCCCGCCTTCGCGCCCGCCCTTTCCGGCGTCGACGACCAGTATCCGCCCGAAGTCTACGAGCGCATGGCCCGACTGGAGGAGACCTTTTTCTGGGGTCTGGCCCGGAACCGCCTTGTGGGCCTAACCCTGGACCGGCTCTTTCCCCGGGCCCGGACATTTTTCGAGGCCGGATGCGGCACGGGCCATGTGCTCGGCCACCTGGCCCGAACCCGCTCGGACCTGGAGCTCACCGGCTGCGACCTGCACCTGGAAGGCCTGGCCATAGCCCGGCAACGCGCGCCGCGCGCGGAGCTTTTGCAGGCCGACATCACGGACCTGCCCTTTCGCGAGCACTTCGACGTGGTCGCGGCCTTCGACGTGATCGAACACCTGGACAACGACGCCCCGGCCGTGGCCGAATTGGCCCGGGCGCTCAAGCCCGGGGGAGGTCTTCTGCTGGCCGTCCCGCAGCATGGCTGGCTCTGGTCCCAGTGGGACACGTTCTCGCACCACCGTCGCCGCTACGGCCGCGGCCGGCTCACGACCCTGGTGCGCGAGGCCGGTCTTACCCCGATCTGGGCCACCTCGTTTCTCACGCTGTTGTTGCCCGCCCTGATGGCCGCACGCATGGTCGAGCGCCTGCCCGGAGTCAAGGCACCCACCGATCCCCTGGACGAGATGCGCCTGGCCGCCCCTCTCAACGCCCTGTTCGCCGGGGTCTGCGCCCTGGAACGCACGCTCATCCGGGCCAAGGTCCCCATGCCGGCCGGCGGCTCGCTGCTCATGGCGGCGGTAAAGCCGTGAACGCGTTCCGCACGTTCGCCCGACCGCCCCGCCCGGACGCCCCGGACCCGCGCGCTCGACACGGAGCGAGGACATGAGCGTGACGAACCGTCTCATCCCCCTGGCCTGGGACAGCGACCACTTCGGCCTGCCCATGGGGCGCATCGAGGCCAGCGGCCTGGAAGACGCGGCCGCCCTGCGCCTGGCGGAAGAGGCCCGCGCCCGGGGGCTGGCCCTGGTGGAGGCCTTTTGCGAAGTCGGCGACCCGGCGAGCGTCGCGGCCCTGGAAGGAGCGGGATTTCGCCACCTGGAGGTGAAGGTCCATCTGGACATGGCCCTGGACGCCCCCTCCGAGACGTCCCCACCCCGGTCCGAGACGGCGCTCTCCCCGGCCACGCCGGAACAGGCCCCGGGCCTGGCCCAGGCCTTTTGCCGCTCCTTTGCGGATTCCCGCTACCTGCGCACGCCAGGCGTCAGCGTGGAACGCGTCCACGCCCTGTACGCCACCTGGATCGACAAGTCCGTTCGCGGGACCTTCGATCACCTCTGCCTCACCCTCACGCGGGACGGACGCGCGGCCGGCATCTGCACCCTGCGCTTCGACGCCGCCCTGGCCCGCATCGGCCTGTTCGCCATGCACCGAGACTTTCGCGGCCAGGGCCTGGGCCTGGCCCTGCTTCAGGGCGTGGCCGACCACGCCAGACAACGCGGCTTGTCCGCCCTCGCCGTCACCACCCAGGGCGGGAACATCCCCGCCTTGCGCCTTTACGGCCGGGCGGGCTTTCTGGTACGTCGCATCCAACTGTGCATGTATCGAAGGCTCCCGTGACCATATCCTCGTCCCCTTTTCCGTCCGTTTCCGTCGTGGTGCCGGTGTACAACGCCGAGCGCAGCCTGTCCGAACTCTGCAAGCGCCTTGCGGCCGTGCTGGACGGCCTGGGCCTCGACTGGGAGGCCGTGCTCGTGGACGACGGCAGTCGCGACGCCAGTTGGAGCGTCCTTTGCGACCTGGCATCCTCGAACGAGCGCCTGCGCGCCGTGCGCCTCATGCGCAACCACGGCCAGCACAACGCCCTGCTCTGCGCCGTGCGCCTGGCGGGAAAGGACGTCATCGTCACCCTGGACGACGACCTGCAACATCCGCCCGAAGAAATTCCCAAGCTTCTGGCAGAGTTGGCCAAAGGTCACGACGTGGTGTACGGCGCGTTCCCCGAGGAGCGTCAACCCCTGCTGCGCCGTCTGGCCACCCGCGTCACCAAGCGCGTCCTGCAAAGCGCCATGGGCGTGAGCGCCGCCAAGACGGTCACGGCCTTCCGGGCGTTTCGCACCGAGTTGCGCCAGGCCTTCGCCGGGTACCAGGGCCCCATGCCCAACCTCGACGTCCTGCTTTCCTGGGGCGCGGCGAAGTTTTCCAGCACCGCGGTGCGCCACAACCCGCGCCAGACCGGAACCTCCGGCTACACCGTGCGCAAACTGGCCGTTCACACCCTGAACATGGTCACCGGCTACACCGTGCGCCCCTTGCAACTGGCCAGCCTGATGGGCTTCGCCCTCACCCTGGTCGGGCTCTGCCTCCTGCTCTTCGTGCTCGGGCGCTACATGGTCTCGGGCACCACGGTGCAGGGATTTCCCTTCCTGGCCTCCATCATCTGCCTGTTTTCCGGCGCGCAGCTCTTCGCCCTGGGCATCATGGGCGAATACTTCGCCCGCATGCACCTGCGCCTCATGGACAAGCCGGTGTACACCGTGGCCGAAACCGTCAACTGCCAAAAGCCCGCACCCAGACCATGACCTACCGCATTCCCTTCAACCGGCCCTGTTTCGCCGGAAACGAACACCGCTACATCCAAGAGGCCATGGCCAGCGGCAAGATTTCCGGCGACGGCATCTTCACCAAGCGCGCCCAGGCCCTACTCGAAGACCGCCTGGGCCTTTCCAAGGCCCTGCTCACCACGAGCTGCACCCACGCCCTGGAGATGACCGCCCTGCTCCTGGACCTTAAACCCGGCGACGAGGTGATTCTGCCCGCTTTCACCTTCGTGTCCACGGCCAACGCCTACGTGTTGCGCGGAGCCAAGCCGGTGTTCGCCGACATCCGACCCGACACCCTGAACATCGACGAATCGACCCTGGCCGGCCTGGTTACGGAGCGTACCAAGGCCGTGGCCGTGGTGCACTACGCCGGAGTGGGCTGCGAGATGGACGCCATTAACGCCCTGTGTCGTCAGCGCGGCCTGGCCGTGGTGGAAGACAATGCCCACGGCCTGTTCGCCGCCTACAAGGGGCGGATGTTGGGGACGCTGGGCGACATGTCCACCTTGAGCTTTCACGAGACCAAGAACATCACCTGCGGCGAGGGCGGGGCCCTGTGCCTGCCGGGGCCGGACTTGGCCCAGCGGGCCGAAATCCTGCGGGAAAAGGGCACCAATCGGGCCCGATTTTTCCGGGGAGAAGTGGACAAGTACTCCTGGGTGGACCTGGGATCGAGCTACGTGCCCTCCGAGGTGCTGGCCGCCTTTCTCTTCGCCCAGTTGGAACGGGCCGAGGCCATCCAGAAAAAACGCCGCGCCATCTGGGAGCGCTACGACGCGGAACTGGCCGACTGGGCGAAGCGCATCGGCGCGCGCCGCCCCGTGGTTCCGGCGCACTGCGACCAGTCCCACCACATGTATTATCTGCTCATGCCCAGCCTGGAGAGCCGCACCCGCCTGATCGAGGCCCTCAAGGACAAAGGCATGCTGGCCGTATTCCACTACCTGCCGCTACACCTGTCCACCATGGGAAGACGCTTCGGCGGCGAGCCCGGCCAGTGCCCGGTCTGCGAGGACGTGTCCGACAGACTGGTGCGCCTGCCCTTCTACAACGACTTGAGCGACGAGGAGCAGGGTGAGGTCATCGCGGCCATGACCGGTTTCGGCGGCTGATCGTTTGCCCTTGCGAAAAGATGTCGCGCGCGTTTCACACCGCTCGAAAAAAGACGCCGACACGACGAAAAAGCCTCTCACGTCCGAAACGCAACGCGCATCCGGCCAGGGCCCGACGTTCTTGCAGACAGCGAGTGAGCGGGGATTTGTGCGACTGGCCTTCAATCACAAGACAAACGGTTGCCGCAGGCGCATGGTCAGCCCCGTCCCGACCGAGACAGAACGCTCCACGCCGTGCCAACGAGACGCCGGACCAGTTCCTTGGCCAGGGTCACACTCGTGAAACCGAGAAGCTGGTTCGCGTGCATGTTGATTTCCGCGGCGGAGCCATCATACACGGAGCGCCCATCCGGCAAAAAGGCGGACGCCGGGAGTTCCCCCGCCCCCAAACCGGGAAGGTCCGAGGCATCGAGAAGCGTGCGACCGTCATGCCCGGAGAAACTGTATCCGAACAGCGCCAAGTCGTTGCGACACTTCTCCGCCACAAGCCGGGCCAAGTCCTTCGTGTAAAATTTTTTGTAATCGCGAAACTGCGCGTCGCGGGAGCTTCGAACGCGTTCGCCAGGCCTCGTTGCCGCCGGCAAACCCAGCTTTTGAAGAAGAGCGTTCAGTGACTGGGTCAACGTTTCCTGGCGCAGAAGATAATGCGGGACCAATTTGCCTTGGGCGTCGAAAAGCTGAAAGTAAAGCGACCGCCGTTGCGCCTCGATAAGCCATGGAAACGCGTCGTCGCAGAATTTTTCGCAAAAGTCTTTAAAGGATGAAAACGGCCAATACAGATTGCATCCGCCACGGGCACGGCATGTTGTCATGGATATTCCCGGGGGCCAATACGGGAACCCGTACGTGTACATCGACACCAACAGGTCAAAGGGATTTCTCACCACCGCTATCCGGACAGAATCCGTAAATCCCTCAGAGTCTTCCGCTTTCACGTTGAACCCTCGGGAAAAATACTGCACCGGTTTCCCGTCGCACACGCAATGGCTTCCGTGATAATAGCGCAACCCGTCTGTGGAGCGCAGGACTTCGTCGAGATATGTTCCCGCAGTTTTCGGGACATGGATAAAAAAAATTTTCTTATCCGCCTGATCTTTGTCGGCATCGATACATTCAGACATAAGGGATGGGTAAGAGTTGATCGTCCTGTTGCAAGAGGAAAATGACAACACGGCATGGCGAAAACGTGAAAGAAAGGCACCCGCAACTGCCTGGAGTCCTGAGGAGCGAGCCCGTTTCCGGTTCTCTTTGGAGTGCTGAAACAGCATCAAGCGCGATACAAAATCCCCGATCGAGCGACCCTGTCGACAACCCGCTAGTCCTTCCAGCTCTTGGCCACGAACCCGCCGTTCACCAGGTCCGGCTTGTTGTAGGGAAAGACTCCCCCTTCCAGGTTGGTGAAGCTCCCGCCCGCGCCCAGCACCACGGCGTGTCCGGCGGCGGTATCCCACTCCCAGGTCTTGTTGAAGCGAATGTAGAGGTGGGCCGCGCCTTCGGCCACGCGGCAGAACTTGACCGACGATCCGGCAACGATGACCTCGCGATTGGGATAGCGCTCCAGGTACACGTCCAGCCTTTCGTCGGGGTGCGAACGGCTGGTCACGGCCACCAGGGGTTCTCCGGGCACGGGCCGGGCCACGGCGATGGGCTCGGCCGAAGCGCCTCCGATCTGACGCAAGGCCCCGCGTCCCGGCCCCCCGGCATAGAGGGTGTCGGTCACGGGGACATAGACCACCCCGAAGATCGGAACGCCGTCCTCGACCAGGGCGATGTTCACGGTGAATTCCCCGTTTCGCTTGACGAACTCCTTGGTGCCGTCCAGCGGGTCCACCAGCCAGAAGCGCCGCCAGGACTTGCGGGCCGCGTATTCCGCTCTGGCCGACTCTTCCGAGAGGATGGGAGCCAGGGGGGTCACGGCCTTGAGCCCTTCCACAATGATGGCGTTGGCCGCCCGGTCGGCCTGGGTGATGGGGGAATGATCGGCTTTTTCCTCCACGGAAAAGGCCGTGGCGTAGATGTCGAGAATGGCCCGGCCCGCTGTCCGGGCCAGGGCGCACAGGGCGTCTTGGTCGATCTGCAACATGGCGGCTCCTTGTATCAAGCCTGTCGAACTCTCGCGCCGGTCAGGGCGCGTACCCGGACAGCACTTCGGACGCCGGGCCGCTGGCCGCCACCCGGCCGGCTTCGAGCACCAGGGCGTGGGTGGTGGCCCAGGGAATTTCCCGGGGATTGTGCGTCACGGTCACCAACTGGCATCCCTGGGCGGCCAGGTCGTCCAGCAGGGCCAGCACGTCGCTTCGGGCCTCCGGGTCCAGCCCGCCCAGGGGCTCGTCAAGCAACAGCACCTCGGGGCCGTGGACCACGGCCCGGCCGATCATGACCTTGCGCGCCTGCCCCTGGGACAGCGCCTCCAAGGGATGGTCGGCCAGGTCGACGAGTCCCAGCCGGGCGAGCAGACCGTCCACGGCCTTGTGTTGACGCTCGGTGGGGGTGTCGTAAAGGCCCATGCTGCCAAAAAATCCCGAAAGCAGGGATTGGCGCGCCGTGGTCTCGGGAGGATACTCGGCCTGCACGTCCCAGGCGGCATAGCCCAGACGGGCGCGCACGTCCCAGAGGCTGGCCGGTTCGGGCAACCCGAAACGAAACGCCTGTCCCGCCGTGGGATGCAGGTCCGCCGAAAGCAGCTTGAGGAAACTCGACTTGCCCGCGCCGTTCAAGCCCAGGACCACCCAGTTTTCACCCGGATGCAGGGCCCAGCTCACGTCGCAAAGCACGTCGCGCCCGGCCAGGGTCAAGCCGGCCCGGCGCAGTTCCAACAAGGGTTGGCCTCCGGTTTCGGTCCGCGCCCGGAAGACCGGCTTGCGCCGGGCCGGGGCCAGGCGTCGCGCGGCGTCGGCCAGGGGACCGGTGAAACGCACCCGTCCTGCGGCGAGCACCGTGGCCGTGAAGTCCAGGTCCGGCAGGCTGGACGGATGGTGGGTGGCGGCGGCCAGTCCCACGCCCTCCTCGGCCAGGCGGACCAGGATCCGCCCCAACCGACGCCGCGAGGGGGCGTCCAGGCCGTCCAAGGCCTCGTCCAGGAAAATCCAGGCCGGCTTGCGCACCAGGGCCCTGGCCAGGAGCACGGCCATGGTCTGGCCCTGGGAAAGTTCGGAAAGGGGACGATAGGCCAGGTCCTCCGCGCCCACGCGGTCCAGCGCATCCAGGGCGGCCTGGCGTTCGGCCTGGCCCAGCGTTCCGGTCGGCAGGGGGGAATCGGTCAGCCCCGCCGCCGCGATGAGCCAGGCGTTCACGGCCCAGCCCCGACGGCGATAGAGGTCGCGCAAATCGGCTCCGGCCAGGCCGATCAAGGGGCGCACGGTGAGAGGGCTGTCCTGGGGCAGGCCGTCCACCACGTAGCGTCTGGTCCCGGCGAAACCGCCTCCCGGCAGTTGGTCGGGCCAGATGTCGCCCCGGGCCAGACGCAACAGCGTGCTCTTTCCCGCCCCGTTGCTCCCGAGCAGGGCCACGCGCCCGCCAGAGGGCAGATTCCAGGTCACGTCGTCCAGCAGCACGTCGTCACCACGGCTCACGCGCACGTTTTCCAAGTGAATATCGAGGTTCATGACCGCGTCACCCTATCCCCAGGCCCGGCAAAACACCAGCCCGACCGGCCCGCGCCCGGACGGGAAGCCGCTTCGGCGCAGGAAGGCATTGCAATCGGAAGAGGGATTGTTCATGATTGTTTTTTCCAGTTCACGACAGGGGAGGATCGCCGTGGCCGAAAAGTGTTCCGTGTTGCTTGTGGATGACGAAGCGGAATTCATCGAAACCCTGGCCAAACGTCTGAAACGGCGTGGGCTGGAGGTCAGCCTGGCCAACTCGGGCCAGCAGGCGCTGGATTCACTGGCCGCCAACCCCGTGGACGTAGTGGTTTTGGACGTGAAAATGCCCGGCATGGACGGCATCGAGGCCCTGACCCGCATCAAGGCCCTGGTTCCGGGGGTGGAAGTGGTCATGCTCACGGCGCACGCCAACGTCGAAGTCGCACTCAAGGGCATGGAGCTGGGCGCGTTCGACTACCTGATGAAACCCGTCGAACTCGACGACCTGCTCTACAAGATCCAGGACGCCAAGAAGAAAAAGTCCCTCGGGGCGTGAAGTCGCCGTCGTGATAGCGCGGGTCAAAGATTTTCTTTCCGGACTGTTCGGTTCCGGGGCCGGCAAGGGCGAGCCGCTTTCCGACGAGGCCATCCAGGCCGAGTTCAAGAAACGCTACCACAACTTCCGTCTCTTGCTCACGGCCAACAAAAAAGCCCTGGGCGTGATGGCGGAAATGGAAAACGCCCTGCGCGGCCAGTCCGTGTTCGGCATGAGCTACGTGCGCTCCCAAGCCACGGCGGCCTCTGTAAACGTGTTCCGCATCGTCAAGCACTTGTCCGAAATAGCGCCCGGCAAGTACGACGCCCTGTTCGAACGCATCAAGGAAATCCAGTCCCGCATCGGCCTGATCCTGGCCCGCCAGGCTCCGACCACGGCCACGGAGTTCGCCGTGCCCCTCGAACGGGTGGGACGCGACATGGTGGACCAGGTGGGGTCGAAAATGGCCAACCTGGGCGATCTCATGACCCGGCTCCATCTTCCGGTGCCGCCGGGATTCGCCATCACGTCGCTGGCCTACACCCGCTTCGTCCGGGACACGGGCCTGCGCGACGAGGTGAACCGGCTCATCCAGTCCGTGGGCGGAGGCGACCACGCGGCCCTTCTGCCCCTGTGCTCGCGCATCCAGCAGATGATCGTCTCGGCCGAACCGCCCCGGGACGTGGTGGAGGCCATCGAACAGGCCTACCGCGAACTGGAGGCCAAGACCCAGCCGGGCGTGCGGGTGTCGTTGCGCTCCAGCGCCCTGGGCGAGGACGCGCGCGGCCAATCCTTCGCCGGACAGTTCCGCAGCGTGCTCAACGTGGCGGCCGAGGACCTCATCTACACGTACAAGGAAATCCTGGCCAGCAAGTACAGCCCCCAGGCCGTGACCTACCGCCTGGCCAAGGGCATCCCCGACGAAGACGTGGCCATGTGCGTGGGCTGCATGGCCATGATCGCAGCCCGCAGCGGCGGCGTGGCCTATTCGCGCAATCCCATCTCCATCCGCGACGACGAGGTGTACCTGCACGCCTCCTGGGGCCTGGCCAAGACCGTGGTGGACGGGGCCGTGGACTCCGACCTGTATGTGGTGCGCCGGGGCAATCCGCCCACCATGGTTTCCGAACGCATCGGACGCAAGGACCGAGTGTTCGTCTGCGACCCGGTGGAAGGCGTCTGCCGCACGGACGCCGCCGGCGACATGGCCGACCAGCCCTGCCTCACCGACGAGGAAGCTCTGCGCCTGGCCGATCTGGCCATCCGCCTGGACCAGGCCTACGGCGAGCCTCTGGACATCGAATGGGCCATGGACGAGGCGAGACGCCTCTATCTTTTGCAATGTCGTCCCTTGCAGCAGATCGAAACCGGGGCCAAACGCCCGGAAGGCGCGTTCGGCCAGCCCCTGGCGGCGGGCGGCGTGACCGGAAGCCCCGGCGTGGGCACGGGCACGGTGCACACGGTGCTGCGCGACATGGACATGCTCACGTTCGCCCCGGGTTCGGTGGTGGTGGCCGTGGACGCGGCCCCGCGCTGGGCCACCCTGTTGCCGGGAGCCGCCGCCCTGGTGGCCGAACGCGGCAGCAGCGCCGGACACTTGGCCAACGTGGCCCGCGAATTCGGGGTTCCGGCCATCATGGGCCTGTCCGGCGCCGTGGAGCTGCTGAAAAACGCCGGAGAAGTCACCGTGGACGCCGACGGCCTGGCCATCTATCCCGGCCGGGTCGAGGCCCTGATCTCCCTGGCCGGCCCCAAGCCCGAAACCCGGGCCGCCCAGTCGCCCATGCACGCCATCCTGCGCGAGGTGCTCGACGAGGTGGCCCCGCTCAACCTGACCGACCCCAAATCCTCCCAGTTTTCCCCGGAGGGCTGCCGCACCCTGCACGACATCACCCGCTTCTGCCACGAGAAGTCCGTGGAAGAAATGTTCCGCTTCGGGCAGGACTTCCATTTCTCCAAACGGGCGTCGAAGCAGCTCAAGTACAAGGTGCCCATGAAGTGGTGGTTCGTGAACCTTGACGACGGCTTCAGCCGCGAGGTGCCGGGCAAGTACGTGCTGATGGAGGAAATCGCCTGCGAACCGGTGCACGCCCTGTGGGAAGGATTCACCGCCGTGCCCTGGGAGGGACCGCCGCCCATGGACGGGGGGGGATTCATCTCCATCGTGGCCCGGTCCACGGCCAACCCCAACATCGACGCCTCGATGCATTCGGCCTACGCCCAGGGCAACTACTTCATGATCTCGCGCCACTACATGTGCCTGAGTTCGCGCTTCGGTTACCACTTTTGCACCGTTGAGGCCCTGGTGGACGACCGAGAGAACGAGAACTACGTCACCTTCCAGTTCAAGGGCGGAGCGGCCGAAGCCGAACGGCGGACCAGACGGGCGATCTTTGTGGGGGAAATTCTCGAAGCCTTCGACTTCCGGGTGGAGATCCACCAGGACGAGATGCAGGCCATCTACGCCAAGGGCCCCATGGATGTCATGCTCGACCGGTTGCGGGTGCTGGGATACCTGCTCATGCACACCCGCCAGCTCGACATGATCATGACCAACGACGCCCTGGTGGCCCACTACCGTCAGCGCTTCCTGCGCGAGCTTCGCGACCTGCTGCGCGCCTCGGGCGAGCGCTACATGAACGAGGCCCTGCGCGGACAGGAGATCGGCTAGCCGCCTGTTGAAAGATCCTTGCTGGCTGCGTTGCCGCGAAAAACGCAAGCCCTCAACGGATGCCAACTCCGCCTCAGGCTTGACTTTTTTGCGCGCCTTGCCAGCACGTTTTTTGAACAGGCTGCACGAATCGACTCGTTGGGCGGGCTGCTAGCCCAGGCCCCGCCGGGCGGCATGGGGCGGACGCCGCGTTCGGACCGACCACGCGGCGCAAGCGCCGCCGAAAAGGCGTACCCCGGCGCGCGGGCGACGGCGAACAGGTCCGGCGTTGGTCTTCCGCTACCGGTTTTCCGTGATAAAGGGCAGAAGGATTTCCGCGACCTTCTTGTGGACCTGTTCGTTGGGGTGCCCGTCGTTGGCGTTGACCACCATGTCGGCAACCTTCCAATCCCTGAACGCGGGGCTCAGATCCACGGCTTCCATGCCGAGGTCACGACAGGCCTGCGTCACCTTGGCCGAAAGCGGAGCGCTTCCCGCAACGTCCTGAAGCAGGGGAAACACCGCCACCACGACCTTGATGTTGCGCGCCTTGCAGTACCGGGCCAAGGCCTCCAGTTCGGAACGGTGTTCCTGCCATACCGCCGGGTCCTCGTAGGCGCCCTGCAGGGCCGACCAGAAGGAGCGCGTCCCCCCCGCCATGTTCCCCATGCGGGCCAATCTCCAGTACACGTAATTGACCAGCGGAGAATTCTTGACGAAAAACCCCATGATCCCGGTGGGATTGCGGATGGTGAAGGGCACGTCGTACTTGTGGACCAGGGCCGCGTGATAAATGTCGTTGAGAACGTAGCCCAGGATGACCACATCGGGCTGCACCGGGTAGGCCTTCAGGGCGGCAAGCTCGTCCACGGTGTCCCAGCCGAGCTTCGACGCCGTGTACACCCGCCACCGCGGCGCAAGGTCCCGGGCCAGGATGTCGCCAAAGCGATCCGCCGGGTCGTTCACCCCGTGTCCGGCGGCGAAGGAGTCGCCAAGGATCATCAGGGTCTTTTGTCCCGGAGCCGGCGGGGTCGCCTCCCGGTCGCGAAAGCCCAGGGAGTTTATCGTGGTCCAATGCCGTTCGAACCACTTCCGGCTGGAGTAGGTCAAATTGAAGCCGTCGGACTGATCCTGGACATAGGTGAAATACAGTTCGATACACGCCAAGGGCAAGGAGATCGAACAGGCCAGGAGCAAAACGGTCATGGCCGCCTTGCTGGCTCTCCACCGGGAGACGGCGACCATGGTCAACACGCCGAGAAACAGAAACGAAAGAACGAAAATACTTATTCCCATGGAAACTCAACAGGGGCGACACCATGCGTTTTCATCGCGAAAGCGCTCCCGCCGGACGCTGCCGTCCAACGAACGCACCCCGCGACCCAAAAAAGCGACACCTTAGCCGAAAAGTCCCCGCAGGCGCGATCCGCCGTGCGGACGCGGTCCCGACACGCGGGCAGTGCGCGTTTCCGGCACGCCCGTGGGCGCGTCAGGCCGGCGCGGGTTTGGGACAGGCGGCGGAAACGGTTGCGTCGCGCATTCCGCAAGGCCGCCTCATGGTCTGGAACGGTACACGACAAGGATTGCCAAGGCAAACCCCGGCCTTGCAAGGCGGAAAAGCCCCGTCGCCCAAAGCCGGCAGGCACCCTGCCGGTCCCTGAAAAGAGGCGATGCGCGCGGCCCTTTCCAATGCGTCGCCGCCACGGCGCGAAAACAATCCCCCGCACCGTGGCTCGTGCCTGCACGGGTTTGGCTTTCGCAAAAAGACACCGCCGGCGGCTTCTTTCCAGAGGCCATCCAGGGAGTATCCCATGCTCAATCCCTTTCCGGTTGAACCCCCAATTCCCGTGGCGTTGCGCCTTGCAGCAGGGCGGTGAGGTTGGCCAGATGGGTTTCCATGGAGCAACGGGTATGGGCATAACGCAGGGCGTTTTCGCTCATGGTGTCCAGGCGTTGGGGATTTTCCCAGAGAAAACGCAGCTTGCGGGCCAAGTCCTCCGCGGAGTGCGCCTGGAAGGTCATGCCGGTGACGCCTTCCTCAATGAGTTCGGGAATGGCTCCGATATCCGCACCCAGCACGGGCGTGGCGTTCAGGTAGCTTTCCACGATGGCCTGGGGGGCGTTGTCCGGGGAGACGCTCGGCACCACGCTCAGCCGAGCCGTGGACACCAGTTCCGACAGGGGAGCCAGGGGCAGGAAGTCCAGAAAACGGATGGACTTGCGGAAGCGTTCCCGAACCAGGGTTTCCAGATGTTCCCGCCAGCCATCGTAGGACCGGCCCACAATGACGAGTTCCGCGTCCAGGTCGGCCATTTGAAAGGCCCGCAGCAGGACGTCGTGGCCTTTTTCCGGGGAGATGCGCCCGAACGCGACAATGGTGCGGGTCTTTTGCCGCCTGGGGCCGTCCGGGCGCACGCTGGTCAGGGTGACGTCCGCCGGCTGGGGCAGGACGGCGATGCGCTCGGCGGGCATGCCCGCGTCGAGCAGACGCTGGGCCATGAACACGCTGGGCGTCACGAAAGCGTGGACAGGACGGTAAATGTGCAAGCGGTCGTGCACGTACATGGAAAAGGCCCGCACGGCCGACGCGCCCAGGCTGCCATGCACGCAACGGTAGCGCACGGCGTTGTAGTGCGCCCTTCGCGAGCACAGGTCGCAGAACTTGCCGTCGCGAATCATTCTGTAATTCGAGCAGATCAGGTTGTAATCGCCCAGGCGCATGACCGTTCGCACCCCGCGCGCGGCCAGGGTGTCGATGATGCTTGGGGACATGAAGTTGTAGATGTTGAGCAGATAGGCCGCGTCGGCTTTGCCCATCCGATCCAGCAAGGCGGAAAGCTTGCGTCTGGCCTCGAAGGAGTAGATCGCCCGTCCCAGCAACCGGGGCAGGGTCCGGATGGTTTTGGGCAATTGGCTAAAATAAATCTGATCCGGCTTGCCGGGCGGTTCGAGAAAACAGGAAGTATACGGACTCGGCCAACTGCCCGCGTAGGCCACGCTGAAGGGGGCCACCTGGTGTCCGGCCTTGGCTAAGCGGCGCATGACATTGCTGAGATAGCGTTCCGTGCCGCCGTTCAGAAAAAAATACTTGTTGCAAAAGACGAGACGCATGATTCGGCCGCCGGGTGAAAGGGGGGGGACGCCAGGGACACGGACCTGACCGGCTTCGATCCCAAGCTCTTAGTCAAAACCGCGCAGTGCGCGGAAATATGGCGCGCATCCGGGTTTCAGGGAACGAAAAACACCTGGCGCAAGCCCCTCTGCGCGGGATTGACCGGATGGCGTCGTCCTCGACGCTCCGCTCTCAGGCCAGGGAAAAGCCCAACCGGCGCAACTCGGCCAGCAGGGCCTCTTCTTCGATGGGCTTTTGCAGAAACGCCACGGCCTCGCCCAGGTACATGGCGTTGTGGGTGTCTTCGGCGTCTTCCAGCACCGAGGTGATGATCACCTTGCACTGGTCGTTTTTTTCCACGCCGTGGTCTTTTTCCACCTCGCGCATTTCACGCAGGGCGTTGGGGCCGTCGATGACGGGCATAAGCAGGTCCATACAGATAAGGCGGTATGGGCTGCCTTGGGCCAAGGCCTGATTGAAGAGCATGACGGCTTCCTCGCCGTTCGCCGCGGTGTCACACACGGCGTAAGGGTGCAGGATATACTCGAGAAAACTTCGACTATAGAAATCGTCATCGACAATGAGCACCCGCATCGTCTCTCCTCGACAGTTGCGGCCCACCGAGTGTGCCCTGTTTTTCCAAGCCTTTTGGGGTCTACCCTCCTCCTTGGCGCGTTGTCAAGAACGCGGCTTGCCGCTCGGAAGACGGAGCGGCAAGCCGGGCTCATGGTGTTACGAGAGCAAAATACGTGTTCCGCAGCCGAACGAAAAGACACAGCCCTCTCGTTTTTCCTGTATTGCTGGTCCCGAACAGGTTTTTGCGGCCAGCGCTAGACCTGAAAGATCAACATGAGGCCGAGAATGGTCAGACCGGCCACGGCCACACGCTTGACCACCAGCGGGCTGACGCGCTTGGCTATCTGCGGGGCGATAAAGCCGCCAAGGATGGCGGCGGGGAACATGATCAGAAAAAACGTGGCGTCGAAATTGCCGAATTGATAGTGGCGCACGCTGCTCATGAGGGTATTGAACGCGATGGCCAAAAGCGAACTGCCCACCACCAGGTACATGGGCAGGCCCAGCACCACGGTCATGAGCGGCACCATGAACGGCCCGCCGCCGAAACCGAACATGGAGGCCACGATGGCCAGGAGAAAGGCCCCGATGCAGCCCACGACGATATTGACTTTGAATTCCTGTCCCCAGAATTCCACGGTGATATACATGGGTGTATTCCTTCTGCTTGTGCGAATGGATTAAGCGGACTTGTCCTTGGAGGATTCCTCGGCGCGCTTCTTGAATTCCTTGAGGATGGCCTGTTCCTTTTTGTTGCGCTCCAGGTAGCGGGGCGTGGTCTGCCAGAACATGAGCGCGGCCAGGACCAAAAGGATGTAGCCGAAATACGACTTGTACTGGCTCACGGTGACCAGCTCGGTCAGTTTGGGGCCGATGAATCCGCCCGCGGCCATGGAAAGCCCCATGATGACGCCAAGCTTCCAGTTGATGAACTTGATCTTCGTGTAATTGTAGACGCCCGAGAGCTGGGAAAACAGGACCGTGGGCGTCACCGTTCCGGCCACCACGGTGTGCGGCAGGCCGGGCCAGATGGTCAGCAGCAGGGGATTGAGCAAGAATCCGCCCCCAGCGCCCATGAGCACGCCGAAAATGCCGATGCACAAGGTGAGCAGAAAGGGCCAGAACACGTTCACGCTGGCGCCCGCGTTGGACATGTACAGGATGGGAAAGGCGATGGAGTTTTCCACCCGCACCGGCTGGGACGCGAGGTCCTTGTCCGAATAGGCGGTCAGGGTGTAGACGCCCGGCGCGCTGCCCGAGGGGATCGTGACCCGGGCCGTGAAGGTTCCGTCCGGCTTGACGTCCACCCCGGGGGCGAGCAACTTGCCCGCCAGTTGGTAGCGCGCCTTGACCAGTTGCATGGAGCGCTGTTTGGTCTGCTTGTCGTCCAGCGGGGGCAACTTGTCCCCGCGCGAGCCGATGATGGAAGCCGTCAGCGAAGTCTGGAACGCGTCGATGGCCACCTTGGCCGGGACCTGATAGGCCACGTCCGCCCCGAGTTCCTTCAGGGCCTGGGAATAGGCGAACTTGCGCTTCTGGGCCTTGAACCGCTCGAAGGCCTCTTTTTTGTCCGCCGGCACATAGATCTGATAATATGCCGGGATGTCGTGCGAAAGATAGAGCTTGTACGGACGCACCCCGTCAGGTCCCGGACGGTTGTCGAAAAACACCGCCCGCACCTTCTTGTCGTTGTACACTTCCACATACACCGGCTTGCCCGGCTCGGTCTTGCCGGTCAGGACCAGTTGCCCGCCGTTTTCCAGTTTGGTCTTGTCCACGCTCAGGCTGATTCCGGCCCGCGCCTGGTCCGCCTGAACCGCGACCGGCGCGGACTCGGGCTGGGTCTGGGTCTGGGTCTGCGCCTGCCCCGAGGGCGTCACGAAATAGGACGCCGCCACGAGGCCAAGCATCAACAGGGCCACAATGCCGCGTTTCGTAGGCATGTTCTCGCTCCTTGTGCTGGCTTGGCCCGACCCCGACAGCCCGGGGCCGGCGTTGTTACCGCACCGGCCGCAACTCGCGTGAAACGCTTGCAGCCGGTGTCCGCTTCCGTTTGTTCGTCCCGGCCCGACCGACGCCTTTCAGACGCTCGGGCGTGGCCGTTTCGTCGCGCGGTGTTTGCAGGGACAACTCAAACTGGACCCGCTCTTGGCTTGGAGCTGCGACTCGGTACGACTCGATCGGATCGAGTTCTCACAATGACACCTTGTTCGAAAACGCGGAAATTTCTTCATCGAAGAAATCGATTCGACCGGCGCGGCAGCGAGCGCGAAAGGAGGGGCCAGAATGCTTGCGGATTAACAATCTGTCCGGGCGAAATCAAGATGGCACCGCGTGTTGGCGGCGCCGTGGCCAGGCAACCGGGAAAGTCGTCCGGCAAATCACGTCTCGTTCCCCCCGCCGCCTCCCTTTGCGCGGGGCGCGCCAGGCAAAAATAACACCGCCACCCCAGGAAGGCACCCCTCCCCGGGATTGCCTTGGAACCGGGCCGATCGTACACTTGAAACATGCGTCAGATCCTCTTCAGCGCCCTCGCCCGGAGCATCGCCCTGCTGGGCCTCTGCCTGTTGACGACCCTGGCCCTTTTCCCCTTCCGCGCGCTCGCCCAGGAATCCCCGCCGCCGGACCCGACCCTGGACCTGCCCCTGCCCCGGGGCGTCCCCACCACCGCGCCCGGGCTGGAACGCCGCATGGCCGCGCTGACGCAACGCCTTTCCTGGGCCAGTCCCGGCTCCGACGAGTCCCTTCGGGCCTCCATGGGCCTTGGCGTCCTCAAAGTGATGGCCAAACGCTTCGACGAGGGCACGGCCCTGCTCGACCCGGTGGCCCGTTCCGGTAGCCCCCTGGCGGGCTGGGCCTGGCTCTATCTGGGGCTGGCCCGGAGAAACCTGGGCGACCCGGCCCAGGCCCTGGCGGCCTTCGACCAGGCCCAGTCCGGTCCGCCCGAGCTCTCGCCGGCTAGGGAGGCCGCCCTTCTGCGCCTGTATTGTCTGGAAGCCCTGGGACGAGACGTTCAAGCCTTGGAGGGCTACCGCAATCTTCTGGCCCGGCCCGGTCAAGCCTTTCGCCCGGTGCATCTCTGGCGCGCGGCCTCACTGTGCGACAAGTCCGGAGACTCGGCCCAGGCCCAAACCTACCTGCGCGAACTGATCGTGCAACACGCCTGGTCCGCATCCGCGCAAAAGGCCCTGCCCCTGGCCCGGGACATGTTCGGCGCGGGACGCGCCGACTGGTCGCCCGACGCCCCGGACGTCCTGGCCGCCCGGGCCGCGACGCTCATGGACCACGCGCTGCCCGGTCGGGCCCTGCCCCTGGTGGACCAACTGGCCGTCACCGCCGGGGCCGATCCGGCCCAGGCCCTCTACCTGCGCGGACGCGTGGCCTACCTGCGCCGACACACCCAGGAAGCCGCCGACGCCTTCGCCGCCCTGGCCGAACTGCATCCCGCCTCGCCCCTGGCGCCGTGGGCGCTCTACCAGCAGGCCCGCTGCCTGTGGCGTTCCGGCGAGGAGAACGACGCCACGGCCATGCGGGAACTGCTGCGGGCCGCCCTGGCCCGGGCCGACCAAAACTCGGACCTTGTCCCCTCGGCCCTGCGTCTTCTCATGCTGGCCAACCTGGAACGCGCCCGCTTCGATCAGGCCGCCGACGCGGCGCGCCGCCTGGCGGCCATGGAGCCGACCGGAAGCGAGAACGCCCGTCAGGCCGTCTGGCTGCTTGGCCTCATCGCCCTGGCCAAGGGGGACTGGGCAGCGGCCGAAACCGAACTGACGACCTGGCTGGGGGAGGCGCAAAACGCGGACCGTTCCGCCGGGCTGTACTGGCTGGCGCGCGTCGCCGGGGCCAAGGGCGACAAGGACCTTGCCGCCGAACGCTTCCGTCGGGCCTTTTCCGCCCGGCCCGGAGGCTACTACGCCGCCCTGGCGGAAGAGCGCCTGGCGGCCATGGGGCAATCCCCGCTCCGACCGGAGCCGGTTCCCGGCTGCCCGGGCCGGGCCAACGACGGGCCTGGGGCCGAAACCAAAACCGAACCGCCCCGGCGGGCGAGCGGCGAATCGCTCGACGCGGCCACCGCCCGAGCCAACGACGTTTCCGGCCTATCCGGCGACGCCACGAGCGGCGCGGCCGCCGACATCCCGGCCTCTTCCGCCGGCGACGATCCCGCCGCCGAGGCCGAAACCACCTCGGCGACGGCGGTTGCCGAAACGCCGGAAGCCTCGTCCGCAGAAGTCCGGACCGGACTGGAGCGGGCCAGACTTCTCGAAGAATGCCAACTGCCCGAACTGGCCGAACGCGACCTGGCCGCCCTCCTGGCCCGCTATCCCACGGCGAAGCCCGTGGCCCTGGCCTGGGCCAAACTGGGCCAATCCCGGGGCGACCCTCTGGGCGCGGCCAGGGCCGTGTCGCGGGCCTACGCCCAGTGTCTGGCCCAGGGCGCGCCGGAAGACCTGGCTCCCCTGCGCGACATTCTCTATCCGCGCCATTTCACCGACCTTTTGGCCCAACAACTCGCCGGCGCCGCGGTGGATGCCGACCTCGTATGCGCGCTCATCCGTCAGGAAAGTTTTTTTCAACCCGCGGCCGTTTCCCCGGCCGGAGCGGTGGGCCTGATGCAGATCATGCCCGCAACGGCCAGGAATCTGGCCGCCCGCCTGGGCTACCGGGACTTCCGGCCCGAATCCCTCAGGGATCCGGCCGTCAACATTCGACTGGGAGTGCGCCTCTTTCTCGACCGCCACGAGCGCTACGGCGGCAACGTGGCCTTCGCCCTGGCCGCCTACAACGCCGGACACGTCAAGCTCAAGGTCTGGGCCGCCCATTTGGGCGGACTCGAACCCGACCTCTTCACGGAATTCATCCCGTACGGGGAAACGCGCGACTACGTGAAGCGCATTCTGGCCAACCGGGCCATGTACCGCCGCCTCTATCCGCAGGGCGCGGCCTCCGGCCCGTCGTAAGGTTCAGGCCACGCCTTCTTCCCTCGCGGCCAGGGACACGGCCCGGCCGGCCGCGCCCCGCAGCCCGGCCAGCTCGTTTCGCACCAGACGGACCCCCATGGTCTTAAGCAACTGCTCGTGGGTGTGGGAACGCGTGAACTCGTCGGCAAAGGCCCGGTGCCGAACGGACCAGAGATTCTTGGCCGCCACTCCAGCGCACACGAAGAGTCCGCCCAGGGGCAGGGTCTCCAGAGCCCAGTCGCGGCAGGCTCGGCCGTAGAACCGGGCGAACCAGGCCGCCGTGGGGTCGTTCTCGCCGACCGTGGCCGACACCTGGGAGGGATCGAGGTCCTGGCCGGTGAGAAAGGCGTGCGTCAGCGCCAGGCCCGACCCGGAAACCACGGTTTCCCACCGGGCATAGGGCTCCCGGGTGCGCGCCAGCACAAAGGCCTCGAAATCGGCCTCGTCCCGCCCCACAAAGGGAAAGGCCGCGTGCCCGCCCTCGGAGGGCAGGACCAGGCAACCGCCGCGCCCGTCCGGCAGGAGCACGCCTTTGCCCAAACCGGTGCCCGCCCCGATGACCGCCTGGGTTTGGCCGGCGTCGAACGGGCCGGGAAGCACCGTGACCAGATCCGCCTCGGCCTCCTCCCGACAGCCCAGGGCCTGGGCCGTGAAATCGTTGAGCAGTTGGGCGCGCCTGGGCAAAAGGCCGTCGGGCAGCGCGTCCAGATCCAGGGTGAAGTCGATGTTGGGCGGACGGCAGAAGCGTCCGCGTTCCACCGGCCCGGCCACGGCCACGGCCGCCGCCTGGGCGCGGCTCACCGACGCGCCCAGGCGGCGGGAAAGTTCGCAAAGCAGGGCCTCGAACGAGGGAAAGGCCCCCGTGGGCAGGGAGACCAGGGCCGCGGGAGGCGCATTGCGGCCGCAACCGTGCGCCGGGAAAAGGGCGAAGCGGCTGTTGGTGCCGCCGATGTCGCCGGCCAGGACCAAAGGCATGTCGCTGTTCATGCCCGAAAAGTAGAGGCAAACGCCCACGCGGGCAAGGCCCGGCTTGTCAGGCGCGGGCTTTTCTGGAAAAACCCGGCCATCTCGTGCGTGCAGGAGGTCCTTATGAAACGCGCACTGCCCGTTGCCCTGGCCGTTGTCCTGGTCGTTCTCGTCGCTTCCGCCCAGGCCGCTCCCGTCCCCTTCAAAACCCTGCTGGACGTGATCACCCTGAAGCTGCCCGGCTGGGAGCCCGGCGAGCCCCAGGGCCAGACCATAACCCAGCCCTTCGAGGCCAGCGTGGCCACGCGGGAGTTCACCAAGGGCGACCTGGTGATCGAAGTGGCCATTTACGACGGCGGCCCCCAGTACGCCGCCGCCATCACGGCCATCAACCATTCGAACATCCAGACGTCCGAACAAAGTGTGAAAAGCCTCACCATCAAGGGGTACAAGGCGGTTCTCTCCGTGGGCTTCAAGGAGGAAGTGGCCGACCTGCTCATCGCCGTGAACGACCGGTTCGTGGTGGGCCTCAACCTGACCGGTTCCGTGGACGTCGAGCTGCTCAAGTCCGCAGCCGAACAGCTCGACCTCGCCAAGCTGGCCGCCATGGCCAAATAATGGACCTGGAAGTCGAAATCCCCAACTTTTTTCCCATCGACGAGCGTCTGGCCTGTTGCGGCCAGCCCCGGCCCGAGCGATTCGCCCTTCTCGCCCGGGCCGGGTTCGAAACCGTGGTCAACCTGGCCACCGAGTCCTCCACCGGTCACCTGCCGGAAGAACCCGCCCTCTGGCGCGACCTGGGCGTGGAGTTCACCTGGCTGCCCGTGGCCTGGGACGCCCCCCGTCTCAAGGACTATCTCGCCTTCGAAGCCTGGCTCGCGCCCAGACGCCCCAGGCGTTGCCTGGTCCACTGCGCCTTGAACTGGCGGGCCAGCTTTTTTGTGTGTCTCTACCGCATTCGACGCGAAAACGTCCCGCCGGGACAAGCCTGGCGGGACGTTCTGGAAGTCTGGGAGCCGACCCCGGCCTGGACCGCTTTGGCCCGCCGGACGCTCGGGGCGCTCTCCCCGGTCTGATCCCGGAGGCACGCTTCACCGGGCGCGCGTCCTTCACGGGGCGACCGGCTCGGACAAGGCCCGCGGCGGCGGAGTTCAGCCGGTCCGACCGCTCACCACCCTCCGGATGAGGGCCAGGGCCACGGGGTCCGGCTTGCGCTCCAACCTGCGGTAGGCCCGACCGTCCGGCGTTCTGTCCAGAAAACCCCGGTCATAGAGTTCGCGACGCAACAGGGCGTGGTCGCCGAAGGTGTGCAGGGTCGCGAGCCGGGCGTTGACCGCGGCCTCGTCCCCGGCCGGACCGGAAGGGAACCGCGACCACACCACCCACAGGCAGTGCGTTTGCTGGCCGTGCTTGCCTGGCCAGCGCGTCATGCGACCGGACTGGTCGAAGTAGCGCAGCAAGCGATTGAGTCGCCGCTGATCCACCGGCTCGGATTGATCCGCACGGCCGTCGTCCGGGGCGACAGCCGGGTCCCGCCGGCCTAACCGGGCGAAGTCCTGTTCCGCGACCGCCTTGGTCCCGCCCGGTCGCGGACCATCAGGTCCGCCTCCCGGCGTTTCTTCCGAAGCGGGCGCGGCCGGAAACGCGGCGACCAGGGCCTCCACCTGGAGACCGGCCTGACTCCGGGCGTCGCGAAGATGCTGAAAGTTTTGAAATCCGGCCGAACGGGCCAACATGTTGAGCAGTTCGAGGTGGCCGGGCGAGCGGCCCAGGGAACAGAGCTGACGCGACAGGGCCTTGGCAAAGGCCGAAACGTCGCGCACGGGCAGGGAAAGCGCAGTGCGGCTCATGACACATCCTCATACGCGCCTCTCCGTCTGACGGAGGCCGGTGGTCGCCGACTTGCGGCTCGGCACGCGCTTGAGGTGTCGAGAGCTGTGGGAATTCCGGCAGGTTTAGCTCCCCTTTCGGGGCGGCGACGCCTGGGTGAACTGCCGACCGGCCTTTTCGCTACACCACGCGCGGGCCATTGGCAACAGGCGGTCCGCCTTCCCGGTTCCTCAGCGCGCAGGCCCCATGCGTCCGATCAGGGCCGCCACTTCGCGCAACATGGCCCCTCCCGTCTCGCGCAGCCCCCGCGAAGCGGCATCGGCCGTATCGTCCACCGCATGGAGTCCGCCGGGAAACACGGCTTCGCCCTGGGCCGGGCCCTGCGCCTCCACCAGAACGGCCTTGGCCCGCGTGACGAGAAAAGCCGTCCCCTCCGGAGAGTCCCCGACCTCCTCGCGAAGCGCGCTTCTGGCGTGACGCACCAACTTGGCTCCGTCGTAGACCTCTTCCAGGTGGTCGCTGCGGCGCTCGTAGCACCACGCGGCCCCCGACGCGTTGCGCCATCCCGGCCGACCGGACTCCTGGCCGCTCTCCACGGCCAGACCGTCCTCCCGGCGCGTGACCAGCCGGCTCGCGTCCGTGGATTCGCTCGTCCACTTGACGCTCAGGGGAACGTTGCGTCCGACGCTTAACCCCTCCAGGCTTTTGCCCGCCATGTGGCCGCGCACGTTCCAGGCAAACGCCGAAGGCAACGCGCAGGCCCGGGAAAAAACCAGCGACAGCAGGTCGCCGGCGGTCAGGGCGTCGGCCTGGCGGACTTCCTCCCCCGTAAGGCCCAACAGGGTCAGCGCCCCGGGAGCCGCCCCGCCCAGGCAGGGCGTGACGGCCTGGCCCCAGGCCCGACCGGCGGACCGGTCGTGCGGCGACCAAGCCGACGAAGCCCGACGCTTGCGCGCCCCGCAGTCCGGGTCCAAAACGTCTGAAAAGGCCGTCTCCCCGGTCTGGCGGCCCTGGTCGTCATAGCGGATGACGAACGCCGACAGGGCCCCGCCCAGTCCCCCCTCCCGGCACGACGTCACGTCCAGGGAAGTGAGCGCGGCCAGCTCGCCGCCGACGTACTCCTGAATCACGGCCGAATAGCGCACCAGCGCCCCGGAATCCGCGGCGGGCAGCACCAGCAGGGCGCCCGCCCCGTCCACGTGCACGCTCACGGTGTCGTACATTTCCCGAATCAGTCGGCCCGCGTTGTACCACCGGACGTCGCGCTGGAGCATGGCCGAAGTGGCCGCTCCGGCCGCCTGTCCCACGCCGTCCACTTCGGCTCGCACCTCCAGGTCGACCTGGCCCGCGGTATCGAAACGGGTCAGGGCGCTCACCGCCTTGCCGCCCGACACCGAAGCCGACCGCCTCGCGCACAGCCGCTTCCCGTCGTACTCCCAGATCTCGGCCCGGGTCCGGTCCACGGTCGTCACCCGCGTGCGCCCTCCCCCCAGGTCGGCCGTCCCGGCCGACCGGCCGAACAGCTTGCGCAAGACCGCGTCGGACGACTCCCCGCGCGACTCCTCGGGGACTTCCCCGCGCGACTCCTGACCTGCGGAAAGAGGCAACACCCCAACGCGCCGCCGACATTCCTCGCAAGAAATGCCCCGCTCCGAAATATCGCGCCGCGACATACGTCGCTTCATCCGCCGCGCGGGCGGTCCGGTCCTGGCCGTGGACGATCCCGACGACTGCGCCATAGCCCCTCCTCAAGACCGAACGAAGCGCTCTTCCTCCGGCCGTTTCGGTGGCGATTTTTCCTCGCTATCGGCCGATTCACGAATTTCTTTACGCGGTTGGGACGGGAAAGACCTCTTCCCCGACAACAGGACGGGTTTTTTGTCCGAACCGGAGCTGACGCTTGCCTCCTTTCCCGCCATCCTGCAAAATGACGCCATGGCGGATTCCACCTCACCCCAGGCCGCGATCGACCTCATCTGCATCCCTCCGGCGGGATACGCGGCCTATTGGCTGTCGATCAAAAAACTCCTGGACGCCAAACGCGGCGCGCAAAACCTGGCCGCCGAACTGACCCTGGCCCAGGAGCCCTATACCCGCTTTCTGCTGGAATCCCTGTCCAGTTCGGCCACGGAAGAAATCCTCCGCCGCATGGCCCACATCAAGGCCCGCACCGTCTCGCGCGACCACCGGCGCAAGCTGCGCCTCATGCGCACCGCCGCCTGCGCCGTGGCTTCCGGGGAAAACCCCCGCAAGACCCTCATCACCCTGTGCGGAGCCTTCGGCATGCCCGTGGCCAGCGAAGACAAAACCATGGAACAAGCCCAAGGACTGCTCGAAAGCCTGCGCGCCGGAAACCTCGACCTGGCCGTGTTCCCGGACGTGTCCCACGCCACCCGCGCCGAGGAACTCATCCTCAAACTCCTCTTCCTTCAACTGCTCAGCCGGCGCGAAGGCAAAGCCAGCCTGCTGCCCTTCCTGCCCGGCATCTCCTTCCCCTACTTGGCCGACGCCCTGCGGCTCTGCATCGACAACATCGACGAACCCTTCATCCGCCGACGACTCGACGCCCAAGCCCGCGAAATGACCATAGACGCCGCGCACAAAATGACCATGGGACTCGAACTCGCCCTGGCCATCAAAAACCGCCGCCCCTACGACGAAACCCTGGCCCTGGCCAAGGCGTTTTTGCTGGATGTGTAGTCCGGGGAGAAAAGAGAAGAAATGAAGAGTGGGAGGTTCCGCCCCCGCACCCCCGCCAGGGGGAATGATTCCCCCTGCCCCCCCGGTTGCCTCCCCGAACGCGCACCGACCCCGCAGGTCCCGTCTTTCCTTCTCTCGCTCTCCCTTGCGGCGGTCTGGGGGCGGAGTCCGCCCCCAGCGGGGTCCAGGGGCGCCGCCTCTGGCCGCCGAAGGCTTGCGCCTCCCGCCGGCATCTACCAGACCGGCTCGTACTTCGAATCGGCCAGGTTCCATTTCCGGGAATGAACATGGACGCGGTCGGTGGGGGCTCCGAGGGGATTGACCAGGGGTCCGTGGACGTGGGTCCAGGCGAGGACGCCGCCGGCCAGGTTCACGGCGGGCACGCCTTGCCCGGCGAGTCGCGCCACGAGGTCCACGCCGCGTTCGCCGTTGGAGCAATAGACCACCACGGTGCGCCCCTGGGCCATTTCGGGATCGGCCAGGAATTCGCTGGCTCCCACGGCGTCGGGCAGCATGGACACGGCGCGTTCGTAGGGTTCGCGGTCGTCGACGAAGATTGCGGTTTGTCGACGCAGAAGACTGAGGGCGTCCCGGGCGGAGATGTCTTGTCCCTCGGGATGGCTTTTCCGAAATCGGGCATAGCGGGAGGCGAGTTCGGCCTGTTTCCAGGCATCGGTGCGCTCCGGCCCGGAATTGGAGCAGGCGGCCGCCAGGACCAGCGCAATGAGAACGAAAAGCAGGGGCCAACAGTGCAAGACGCGAAACGCGCGCGGGGGAAGGGGAACTGTCGTCATACCGTACAGGGCGCAAATCGGGTTCAGGTTGCGTCACGAAAGCGTCCGGCCTATTCGCCGGGGGAGGGGCGACCCGTGGCGGGTCTTGGCGAGGCGAACGAAAAACGACAGTCTTGGCCGCCTCCCCGGAACGTCCTTTCGGATATAGACAAATCCGCGCTCCGATTCCAATTCATAATTTCCATGCAAAGAGGAAAAACACATCCAAGACCGCGATGGAAGCCGTATTGCCACAATCCTGTAGTTGCCTGACGGCGCGGTTTCTGGCATTTTGCGCTGGCTTCCGAGAGGAGAATATGGCCAACACGAAGAAAAAGAAGAGTTTTTGGTTTTCCGCCAGCACGGCCGAAGCCCGGGACACCGGCATGGCCATGACGCTGATCTGCATGCTGGTGGCCCTTTTCGGCGACAAACGTCCGTTTCTGCTGGCCGCCATCGCGGTGCTGCTGGTGAACATGGTGGTGCCCGCGGTGTTCAAGCCGGTGGCCAAGCTCTGGTTCGGCTTGTCGCACCTGTTGGGCACGGTGATGTCCAAGGTTCTGCTGTCGCTTGTCTTTTTTCTGGTGCTGACGCCCATGGGGTTGTTGCGGAAACTGTTCGGCAAGGACTCCATGCAGATGCGTCGGTTCAAGAAGGGCGACGGTTCGGTGTTTCGCGTCCGCGAGCACACCTTCACCGCCACAGACATCGAAACCCCCTACTGAAGCAAGGATACGACTCCATGAGCTTTCTCGGCGATTTGTGGGGCTTTCTCAAAGTCCGCAAGAAATTCTGGCTGTTGCCCATCATCTTGGTGCTGTTGTTGTTCGGCGTGCTCATCGTGCTGACCAGCGGGTCGGCCATCGCGCCCTTCATTTACACCTTGTTCTAAGCGCGTCGGAGGTCCGTTCGGACCTTCGCGCGAAACGCCACATCCGGCGGCCGCGCCCCCCGCGCGGCCGCCAAACCCAGGACTCCCCATGCCCGACGCCATTCTCGGACTGTCCGCCTATTACCACGATTCCGCCGCCGCCCTCATCATGGACGGAAAAATCGTGGCCGCCGCCCACGAGGAACGCTTCACCAGGCGCAAGCACGATCCGTCGTTTCCCACCAACGCGGCTTCGTACTGCCTGGCCGAGGCCGGACTGGGCCTCAAGGACCTTTCGGCCGTGGCCTTCTACGACAAGCCGTTCCTCAAGTTCGAGCGCCTGCTCGAAACCTACCACGGCTTCGCCCCGGCGGGCCTGACCAGCTTTCTTTCCGCCATGCCCGTGTGGATCAAGGAAAAGCTCTTCATGAGCCGCATGCTCAAGGAGGAGTTCGCCAAACTGGGCGACGGCGCTCCCCGGGTGCTTTTTCCCGAGCACCACCTGTCCCACGCGGCCAGCGCCTTTTATCCTTCGCCTTTCGAAGAGGCCGCCATCCTCACCATCGACGGCGTGGGCGAGTGGGCCACCACCACCATCGGCCTGGGCCAGGGCAACACCATCCGTTTCCTGCGCGAGTTGGACTTTCCCCACTCCCTGGGGCTTCTCTACTCGGCCTTCACCTACTATTGCGGATTCAAGGTCAACTCCGGCGAATACAAGCTCATGGGCCTGGCTCCCTACGGCAACCCGAACTCGGAGCGCGTGGAGGAAATCCGCCGGAAAATCCTGGACACGCTCATCGACTTGCGTCCCGACGGCTCCATGCTGCTCAACATGGACTATTTCGACTACGCCACCGGGCTCAAGATGTGCAACGAAACGGCCTGGAAGAAACTCTTCGGCCTGCCCAAGCGCGCCTCGGAAACCGACCTCAGCCAGGAATACATGGACATGGCCCTGGCCATCCAGGAGGTCACCGAAGACGTGGTGCTGCGCCTGGGCCGCACCGCCAAGGAGTTGACCGGCTGCGACTTCCTGACCATGGCCGGCGGCGTGGCCCTCAACTGCGTGGCCAACGGCAAGCTCCTGCGCGAGGGGACCTTCAAGGACATCTGGATCCAGCCGGCCGCCGGCGACGCGGGCGGCGCGCTGGGAGCGGCCCTGGCCGCCTGGCACGTCTGGAAGGGCGCGCCGCGCACCCCGGCCAAGCGCGACTCCATGCAGGGGTCGTATCTGGGACCGGAGTACTCCCTGGCCGACGTCAAACGCGTGGCCGCCCGTTGCCACGCCCCGTTCCACTACTACGACGACTACGACAAGCTCTGCGAAAAGGTCTGCGAACTCCTGGCCCAGGGCAACGTGGTGGGCTGGTTCCAGGGCCGCATGGAATACGGCCCCCGGGCGCTCGGCAACCGCACCATCCTGGGCGATCCGCGCAACCCCGAGATGCAGAAAAAGCTCAACCTCAAAATCAAATACCGCGAGGGCTTTCGTCCGTTCGCCCCGTCGGTGATGGAAGAAGCCATCACCGACTACTTCGAGATCGACCGGCCCTCTCCCTATATGCTGCTCGTGGCCCCGGTGGGCGAAAAGCATCGCAACCCCCTGCCCCAGGGCTACAACGACCTGGGCATGTGGGATCGCCTCTATGTGGTGCGCTCCGACGTGCCGGCCATCACCCACGTGGACTATTCGGCCCGCATCCAAAGCGTCAGCCGCGACGTCAACCCGCGGTACTGGCGGCTTATCGACACCTTCCGGCGCACCCAGGACTGTCCGGTCATCGTCAACACCAGCTTCAACGTGCGCGGCGAGCCCATCGTCTGCACCCCCGCGGACGCCTACCGCTGCTTCATGCGCACCGAAATGGACTTCCTGGTGGTGGGCGACGCGCTGTTCGTCAAGACCGAGCAGCCCCCCCTGCCCGACGACAGCGACTGGCAGAGCGAATACGAACTGGATTAGCCCCAGAAAAAAAAGCGAAAAGCACAAGTGGGGGGCCTGCGCGCCCCCCGCGCCCCGCACTGCTTCGGGGCACGCATGTTTTCCCCTTCCTCTCCCTCGCCCTTGCCGCCGGGCACGAAACGTGCAATGGCATTTGGCATGAAAAAAACGCTACGCATAGTGTTCTGCGCGCTACTGTTGTGGGCAATGGCCCCGCAGGTTCACGCCATGGACGAGGAGTTGGTGGCCCGGTGCGTTTTGCGTGAAATTCTGGCCTCGCTCACCTGCAAAAAACCGTCGGAATTTCGCTACGTCGGGCGACGCGACGAGGTATACGTCTTCAATACGCACTACGGGGCGGTGTTTGCCGAATTCTACTGTCAGGTTTTCGACAAGGACGTGATCGTGACCAGCAAGGCGTGGCAGGGGCACATGGCTTCGGCCCGGCTGAATTTCGAGGTGGCTCCGGGCTGCATCACGGCCACGGTGAATTCGCCCTGGGACGACTGCCAGGCGCCTTCCACGGTGCAATGCTGCGGCACGGATTGACGGCGGATCACCGCAGGCCGCGCAACCAGGCATAGCCCGCCGCCAGGGCGACCACGGGATAGACCGGCCAGGCGAGATGCTCGCCCAGCAAGACGAAGGCCGCGCCGGCAACGCCCAACCCCACCAGCCAGGCCTCGCGGTAGGGGCGCAGCCCGGGGTCCTTGCCGCGCGGGGCCATGTTCAGCAGGGGCACGGGTTCCCGCCGTGTCGGAGCGCTTTCCGAAGGTCGCGGATCGCGCGGGGACTGAAGCTTGTGCCCGCACACCTGGCAGGCCGTGGCCTCGTCGGGATTGTCCGCTCCGCACTTTGTGCAAATCATGCCGGGATCTCGCGTTGACACGCCGGGCCATATCCCGGCACATGTGTTTTTTGAGCAACCCGAAGACACCGCGAGACCGCCATGCCCGACACTCCTTCCCAAAAGCTCTTCAGCATCAATCTGCCAATGTGCCACGGATGCGGGGCCTGCGCCGAAATCGCCCCGGAACTCTTCACCATGGACCCGGACGCCGACCATCCCCGCCAGTTGGTCACCGAAGCGCCGGAGGAGCAAATCCGGCAGGCCATGGCCTATTGCCCCAACGACTGCATAGAAATCGAGGGCGACGCCTGACCAGCCGGCCGGGACGTTCGGAAACCGCCCCGCCCCCGGGAGACGCGCTCCCCTTTTTCCCGCGTTTCCCCCGGCCTTTTCACCCCGCGCCCGCGCTTTCCACCGTGACCAGGGGCGCGTCCGCAAAATCGAAGCACAGGATACGTATGTGCGGCCCCTTGCCGGCAAAGGCTCGGGCGGCGGCCAGGGCCCGGGCGGCGGTCAGGGTGACGAAGCGACCGCGCACCGACGGATCGTCCATGAGTTCCAGGGCGTGGCGGGCGGTATTGGCCTGGGCCACCCCACGACGCAGGTCCAACGGGGCTCCGGCCAGGGAGGCCAGGTCGGCCAGCAGGGCCGTGTCCGTGGCGCCGGCGTGGGCGTGGGTGTACTCAAGGCCCTGGGCCATCTTGACCAGCTTGCCGAAATAGCATCCCCAGACCAGACGCGTAAAACCCAGCCCGGCGGCCAAACGCAGCGAAAACGCGAAAAAATCCGCCGCCTGCACCAGGGCGAGTTCGGGCAGATCCGGGCAGGCCGCAGCCAGCAGACGCTCGCTGCGCCGGCCCGTGGAAAAGCCCGCCACGGCAAGTCCGGCGGCCCGGGCCACGCGCAGGCCGGAATCGATGGTGGCCTTCCAGGCCGCATGGCTGAACGGCTTGACCACGCCGGCCGTGCCCAGGACGGAAAGCCCCCCCACCACGCCCAGCCGGGGATTGAGCGTGCGCCTGGCCAGGGCCTCGCCGTTTTCTATCTCCACCAGCACGCTGGCCGCGCCCGCGTAGACCCCCTGGCGCAGGGCCTCGCGCGCGCCGGCCACGATCTGGGCCATGGGCGCGGGATTGATGGCCGCCCGCCCCACAGGCACGGGCAGTCCGGGACGGGTCACTCGGCCCACGCCCGATCCGCCGTCCACCGAAACATGCCCGGCCGGGCCTGCCGGGTCCAGACGCACCAGGCAGCTTATGCGCGCGCCGTGGGTGGCGTCGGGGTCGTCGCCCCCGTCCTTGATCACAAAACCGCGCCACCCGCCGTCATCGGGACGCACGCACTCCACGGGAACGCGCAGTCGCCCGCCGCCGGGCAGGGGAACGTCGATCCGCTCGGCCACGGGCAACCCCAGCGCGACCAGCAGCCCGGCCTTGGCCGCGGCCGTGGCCGCCGTGCCCGTGGTGAAACCGTGACGCAGGCAACTCGGGTCGCCCGCGCGGCTCACGACGCGCCCCCGGCGCAGCGCATGGCCTCGACGAAGTTGGCGGCCAAGTCCTGGTTGGAGGCGAAATGCACGTGGGTGTAGGCCCCCAGAGTCCGCCCGGAGAGAAAGCCGTCCGGCGCGGCCATCCCTCCCGCACGCCCGGTGCGGACATAGATCCCCGGCCCCGGGGCGTCCTCGAAAAAGGAGTAGTGGAACTCGTGGCCGCGGGCCACGGTCCCGGCCGGTCCCAGCGGAGTGGGCGCCGTGAAACGCGCCTCGCGATATCCCAGGGCGGCGAAGCGCCGCCCCATGCGCGCGCGAAAGGGAAACACCCCGGCCATGGCGTGGAATGTGCCGGCGCCATCGCGCACGCCCTCCATAAGCAGCATAAATCCCCCGCATTCGGCGTATACCGGCCGCCCCGAGGCGCAAAAGGCGCGCAGGCCCGCGAGCATGCCGGTGTTGGACGCCAGTCGAGCGGCGTGCAACTCGGGATAGCCGCCGGGCAGGTACAGTCCGTCCAGCCGCGCAGGCGGATTCGCGTCGTCCAGGGGGGAAAAAAACACGCTCTCGGCCCCGGCGCGCGCCAGCAGGCGCAAATTTTCCTCGTAGCAAAAGGAAAAAGCCCGGTCCCTGGCCACTCCCAGGCGCACGGCCCCGCCAGCGGGCGGGGCGTCGGACTCCAGTCCCCAGGCGGCCAGCAGGTCCGGGGACAGCAGCGGCGCGGCCGCAAGCACGGCGTCCAGGTCCAGACCGGCCTCGACCCAATCGGCCAGGTTTTCCATGAGACGTTCGGTCTCGGCCAGGTCCTCGGCCGTGACCAGCCCCAGATGGCGCGAGGGCAAGACCACGCCGGGGTCGCGGGGCAGAAGGCCCAAAAGGGGCGGCGCGCCCGGACCGGCCAGGGCCTGAGCCAGGATATCGCGATGGCCCGGTCCGCCCACCTTGTTGCACACCACGCCGACCGTGTTCAGGTCCGGGTCGAAGCGGGCGAATCCCCGGACCAGGGCGGCCACGCTGCGGGCCATGCCCGAGACGTCGACCACGAGGAGCGCTCCGGCTCCCGTGAGCTTGGCCATGTGGGCCGCGCTGCCGCGTTCGTCCGCGCCGTCCAGGCCGTCGAAGAGCCCCATGGCGCCCTCGATCAGGGCCACGTCCGCTCCACGGGCGCCGCGGGCGAAGATCCCCCGGTTGGTCCGGTCGGAAAGCATCCAGGAGTCGAGGTTGGTGCTCACCCGGCCGCAGGCCAAAGCGTGCAGCCCGGGATCGATGAAATCCGGCCCGGTCTTGAAGGGCGCGACCGTAAGCCCCCGGCGAGCCAAGGCGCGCAGCAGGCCCAGGGTGAGGGAAGTCTTGCCCCGCCCGCTGCCGGTGGAGGCGACAAGTAGCGCTTTCGTCATGGCCGGGGATGGTATAGCACTGCCGGAAAAAGGCAATCGCATGGACAAACCCGTTGCGCTCAAGGCCTTTCGCCAGATACCGGGCGTGGGGACCAAGTGCGCCCAGGACCTCTGGGACCTGGGTTGCCGCGACCTGGACGACGTGGCCCGACGCGACCCCCGCGAAATGTACGACGCCCTGTGCGCCCTGGCCGGGACCCGCGTGGACCGCTGCATGCTCTACGTCTTTCGCCTGGCAGCCTTCTACGCCCGCACCGGCCCCGAAGACCGGCCCCCGGAAAAACTCAAGTGGTGGCGCTGGAAAGACGACCCCAGCCAGGACCATGCGTGGCCGCAGGGCGAAGGCTAGGGCGCGTCCCTGAAACGCCCGCATCCGGGAACGTGCAAGAGGAATTGTTTGGAATGCCTCCGGCGGCCCGAGGGGGTGACCCCCTCGGGGCTCCCCGATTGCCTGCGGGATGCTGGTCGGCCGCGCCAGGCCCTGAACAGGCGCGAAGAAAAAAAATAATCAGGGCCTGTTTTCGGCTTCGCCGAAAACAGGCCCTGATTTTTATCACTCTCTTTTCGCGTTCGTCTTTCGTTTCGCCCCGTTTCACCTCTCCCGCTCTCCCTTGCGGGGGTCTGGGGGCGGGCTCCGCCCCCAGCGGGGTCCAGGGGCGGCGCCCCTTTGGCCGCCGGAGGCATTGCAACCCGTGATCGTAAAGGCTCCTCGCGCGGTTTTCAAGAACGCGACACGTGCTGGCCGTTTGCCCCGTCCCGCTCCGCGCTGCCCGGCCCTTCCCCGCTCTGCACGGCCCACAGCCCGGCGTACACGCCCTCTTCGTCCAGGAGCTCCTCGTGGGTCCCGCGTTCCACGATGACCCCGTCCACCAACACGACGATTTCGTCGCTGTGGCGAATGGTGGAAAGCCGGTGGGCCACGGCCAGGGTCATGCGCCCCCGGCGCAGCCCCAGGAGATTCGTTTGAATGAGCTCCTCGGTGCGGGTGTCCACGGCCGAGGTGGCCTCGTCCAGGATCAGGATGGCCGGATCGCGCAGCACGGCCCGGGCCAGGGAGATGCGCTGGCGCTGTCCGCCCGAGAGCTTGACCCCGCCTTCGCCCACGGGCGTGTCGAAACCGTGCGGCAACTCGCGGATGAACTCCCACGCACCGGCCACCTCGGCGGCCTGGCGCAGGGCGTCGTCCGGGGCCTGGGGACTGCCCAGGCGAATGTTGTCGGCCACCGTGCCCGAAAAGAGAAAGGCGTCCTGCGAGACGTAGCCCATGTGGCGGCGCAGGCTTTGCAGGGTGTAGTCGCCCAGGGGACGCCCGTTGAGCAGGATCGCCCCGGATGCCGGCTCCACATGGCGCAGGAGCAGCTTGACCAGGGTGGACTTGCCCGCGCCCGTGGGCCCGACCACGCCCAGCACCCGGCCCCGCCGCAGACGCAGGCTCACGCCGTTGATGACGGCCGGACGGTCCGGGTAGGCGAAACGCACGTCGTCGAAGTCCACCCGCTCGGGGCGCTCTTCCAGGGACATGGCGTCCGGCTTGTCGTCGATGCGGGGAGCGAGGTCCAAAAGGGCCGTAATGCGTCCGGCCGCCGCTTCGGAGCGCTGCACCTGATTGATGAGCATGCCCATGACGAAGAGCGGCAGCACCAGGCGCATGGCCAGGAGCACGAAGGTGGCGTAGTCGCCGAGCGTCGGGCCCAGGCCTTCGAGGGTGAGCCACCCCCCGCCGGCGATAAGCAGGGCGTAGGCCACGCCGGCCACGGCGTACAGGGTCGGGATGAAACGCGCCCTGGCCTTGGTCGCCGCGATGGCCTCGTCCCGGTAGTCGGCCGAGCGGTCGCGCACCAGCCTGGCCTGTTCAGCCTCGGCGGTGAAGGCCTGAATGACCCCCATGCCGCGCAGGTTGTTGTCGATCACGGCCGACACCTGGCCCACGGCCTCGCGCGCGGCCCGGTACCGGGGGCGCACCTTGGTGGCGAAGTGGCGCACCGCGGCCACGGCCACGGGCATGGGCGCGAGCAGCAGCAGGGCGAGCCGCCAGTCCAGCCAGAAGAGCACGCCGAAGGTGCCGGCGAAGGTCACCACCAGGCGCACCAGGCTGGTGGTGGCGTCGGCCAGGAAATTTTCCATGGTGTCCACGTCCGAAGAGACCACGGAGAGCAGGTCCCCGGCCTGGCGGTCCTCGAAGAAGCGCATGTCCTGACGTTGCAGGTGTTCGTACAGGGTCACGCGCAGGTCGTGGCGCACCTGCTGGGCTATGTTGTCGAGCTGGTAGTCGCTCACGGTCTGAAACAGCGCCAAGAGCAGAAACGACACCAGCACGGCCAAGCCGTAGTACAGGAGGGTGCGCCAGGAGGTCAGGCCCCCGTGTTGGGCGGCGGTTATGGCGTCCACCACCCGGCCCACCAGCACCATGGGGGCCAGGTCGCAGGCCCGGGCCAGCACGTTGGCCCCCGCGCCCAGCAGGAACCGCCGGCCGTACGGACGCACGAAGGGGATGAGACGGACGAGCCGCCAGGAATGGTTGAGTGGCATCCGCGCGGTCTATCCCAAACCGGTTGCCGCGTCACCCGGCGGCGAATCCGGTCAATGGGGGGGCGGACGCCGCTCCCACAGACGGGATCGAGGAGACAAAAGAGCGCCTTGCCGGATGCCCCGCATGCGACAACCGGTCATGCTGAAACGCGATGCGGACGTTGCCCCGGAGGCTGAGGGGAGCGGGGTCGATCGTCGCGGCGCGTTGCGGGCATGGTCGCTCGCGAAGCGTAAGGCGCGACGTTTTCTTCCGGCCGCTTCCGTTTTACGCCGCTTGCGCGTCTTCGCTGTCCATCTCCCTGCGGGACTTGACGAAAAACCACGCCACCACGCCAAACGTCACGGCGGGCGAGAGCCAGTGGGGAATGTGCATGTCGAAAGCGTCGAGCACCATGATCCAGCCCAGGAAGAAGATCGAGTACATGGCCCCGTTCTTGAGGTAGCGATACTTCTTGATGCGCTCGACGTTTCGCACCGTGAGTTCGCGCACCACAAAGGCCCCCAGGCCGTTGCCCAGAAGGATCAGCGGCACCGACAGGGTGAAGGCGAAGGCCCCCAGCACGCCGTCGATGGAGAAGGTGGCGTCGATGATTTCCAGGTAAAAGATCTTGGCCAGGTCCGACTTGTGGGAATGCATGAGCTCGCGTTCGCTCTGCTCGGCGTTCTGCTTGAAGCCGTGGGTGATGAAAAAGGCCGTGGACCCCACCACGGCGCCAAAGGCCACCATCTCGCCCTTTTTCATGGCGAACCACACCAGGACGGTCAAGAGCACCGAAACCACGGCGTAGAACCACACGCCCTGACGCATGAAAAAGCGTTCGCCCGGCAGACCGAAGTTTTTGTCTTCGAGAAACAGCCAGTGGCAAAAAAGAAAAAGCAGAAACACACCGCCGCCCATGAGCAGAATGGGAGACGAGGCGTCCACCGCAGCCATCACCCGGGGATCGCTGGAAAAGGTGGCGGTCAGGGCTTCCATGGGGCCGACCCCCGGCGTCACCACCCAGACGATGAGCCAGGGCAACAGGCCGCGCACCGCGAACACCGCGATGAGAATGCCCCAGATAAGGAACCAACGCCGGTATTTTTTCCCCATGGTGGAGAGCACTTCGGCGTTGATGATGGCGTTGTCGATGGAGCTTATGGTCTCGAAGAGGCACAGTCCGGCCACGGTGAAGGCTGCGGAAAGAATGGTCATGGTCTGCAGGTGTTGGCTAGGGTTTTTCCAGGCGCGGCCGGGCGCGGGGAGCGCGGGATCTCGCGGTCGCGGGACGCCGTGTTTTCGCCCTGTCGCGGGTTGCGCCCTTGTGGCGGAAGTCCCGCCGCGCCGGCCCGGTTCACAACGCGACGGACCCCGAATCGAGCAGGATCTTCACCCCGATGGCGATGAGCACCAGCCCGCCCAGTATTTCGGCATAGCGGCTCACCACCGCCACCCGGCCCGCCAAGGCCCCCAGATGCAACCCGCAGGCCGTAATGAGCGCGCAGACGAGCCCGATGACCAGGGCGGGAGTCCAGATGGGCGTTCCAAGCACGGAAAACGTGAGCCCCACGGCCAGGGCGTCGATGCTGGTGGCCACGGCCAGGAGCAAAAGGGCCAGGCCGCGAGTGGGATCTTTGGTCGCGCAGGCTTCCTCGTCCTTGTGAAAGGCCTCCCAGAGCATCTTGGCCCCCACCAGGGCCAGCAGGCCGAAGGCGGTCCACCCTGTGTAGCGCTCCACAAAGGGGCGCACGGCGAGTCCCAGGACAAAGCCCGCCACGGGCATTCCGCCCTGGAAGAGTCCGAAGGCTCCGGCCATGCGCAGGGTGTGGCCCGAACGCACCTTGGGCAGGCACACGCCCGTGGCCAGGGCCACGGCGAAGGCGTCCATGGCCAGGGCCACGGCCAGAGCCAGAAGAGTGGGAAAAGGCATAACGCTGTGTCCTCGATGGGTTGACGTCGGGCATCCAGGAAGCTCGGTACGACAGATTCGCAAAAACCAAAATGATTATTGCCGGGCCTTTTTCTCGCGCCGCAGTGGAGGCCGGTCCGGGCGGGCGCGAAAGACCGCGTCTTGGCCAGGAGGAAAAGCGGGGGCTACCAGCCCGCCCAAAAAGTCTATTCTTGCAGCCTGTTCAAAAAACGTGCTGGCAAGGCGCGAGAAAAAGCCAAACCCGAAGCGGAGTTGGCATCCGTTGAGGGGTTGAGCGTTTTGCAGCAACGCAGCCAGCAAGAATTTTGCAACAGGCTGCTACGGGTCGTGGAAGGCGCGGGGCGAGGGGAGCGAGCACGCGCGAAACAAGCCGGGCGGATCGTCGTCCGGTCCGCCCGGCTCGGGAGTCGGCCGGGCGCGGGACACGGAAGCGGGCTATTTGTGGGGGCCCAGCCAGGACAGCAGGTTGAAGGGCGTGTACCCGTTGTCGGGGTCTTCGGCGTACCGGCAGCCCAGGGGGGAGTCCGGTTCCTTGTGCCGAATGGATTCGCCCGACCCGGCGAAGAAGGAGCAGTCGTTGTTGTTGCACACGAGAATAAGGCCCCAGCCGGACTCGGGCGGTCCCACCCAGGGGGAGAGCTGCACCCCGCAGTGGGGGCAGAAGCGGGTTTCAAGCGTCATGGTTGTCTCCTTAGGGGAAAAAAACATCGCCGGACACCGTCCGGCGCTCAGCAACAAGTAGCCACGTCCGGCCCGTCGTCAAGGGCCGCATATCGATGACGCGAACGCGCCCGGGCCGAAAGCCGCCGGTCCGGGCGCGGGAAAGGGAGTCGCTGTCGCTACAGGCTGATGGGATGCACGTTGTCGCGCACCCAGTAGACCAGATTGTACTTTTTGGTAAACAGATCCACCATGGACGAAAGCACGGACTTGTCCACTTCCTGAATGCGGATGAACACCTTGCGATAGCCTTCCTCGGCGGTGTCGTAGGAGGTCAGCACCGAGAGCACCCGGGCTCCGTAGTCCTTGAGGTCGTCGAAGACGCGCTTGAGCGTGCCGGGGACGTTTGGCATGTTGAAGGCCAACTGCACGCCGCCCTCGGTGGCGCCGGTGATGTGCACGAGCACCTTGAAGACGTCGGAATTGGTGATGATGCCCACCACCTTGTTTTCGTCGTCCACCACGGGCATGCCGCCGAAATTGTGGTTCATCATGAGGATGGCGGCCTTTTCCACGGTCTCGTTCGGCTTCACCGAGATCGGGTTTTTGGTCATGATGTCCTTGATCTTGATTTCGGAGAGCAGATAGTAGAGTTCGTGCATGTCCAGGGAGGTGGCCTTGGAAGGCGAAGCCTCCTTGAGGTCGCGATCCGAGACGATACCCACGAGCTTGCCCGACTCGTCCACCACGGGCAGGCGGCCGAACTTCCGCTCCCGCATGATCTTGGACGCCTTCATCATGGAAGTATCGGGCCTGACGGTCACCACGTCTTTCGTCATCCATTCCCGAACGAGCATAGGCTTCTCTCCTTGGGTTGTCCCTGGCGTAGCTGGCCGTTGAAAAAGTCGATTCGCGCAGCCTGTTCAAAAAACGCGCCGGCGAGGCGCGAAAGAAAGTCAAGCCCGAAGCGTATCGCCAATACGCGAAGGTTTGATTTTCGTGAAGCCACGCGGCCCGCGGGGATTTTTCCGCGGGCCGCGCAGGAAAGCACCGTAACAAAAGCCCCCGCCCGAGGGCAATGACCAGTCGCCCCCGGAACGGATGCGATCAGTTCCCGGAAGTCGGGACCAGGCCGGGGAATTGTTCGCGCAGGATGTCGAACAGGCGCTTGGCCACCAGGGCGTTGGCCTGGTCGTCGAAGTGGCACTCGTCGGTGAAGCGTTTTTCCTTTTCCCCGTGAAAGCAGTCCAGCAGGGAGACGTACGCCGCGCCGTGTTTCCGCGCTTTTTCCCACTCGGCGAACCTGGTCTCGGCCTGGCAGAAAAAGTAGTCCTTCGACCCCATTTCATTGTCCACGCTCTGGTGCTCCCGGCACAGCGCGGGCTTGAAGTCCCGGTACGGCTGGAGGCACGCCAGGTATTTTATGCCGAAGGCCTGGCAGATGGTGGCCATTTTTTCGACGGTCGACAGATAGTTGTCGAGCGCGCCCTGAATCCGGTCCGGCAGGGTCGCGTCCAGTTCCGGGCGGATGAGCGGATAATACGACGCCGCCGTCTGGTTCATGTGCTTGGTCTGCTCCGCGCCCAGGTTGTCCCAGCGCATGGGGGGCCAGCCGACCCGGCCGTTGTAGTACATGATGTGCTGGATGTCGTTGTACCCGTCGAACGAGATGACCAGATCCGGTTTTTCGTCCAGCAGGTCCTGCACCAGGACGGCCAGTTCCTGGTTGGAAATAAAGGACAGCGTGGAGGCGTTGATGTAGGCGGTGGGCACGCCGGCGTCCTGAAACAGCCGGGCGAGCCGGGCGATTATGGCGTCCTCGTTGGTGGTGCCCTGAAACGCGACCGATCCGCCGACGATGGCTATGCGAAATTCGCGCTTTTCGGCGGCAAGTTCCGGGGAGCGCTGTCCAAGCGAGTTGGTGACGATGTGCACCGGCCCGGTCCGCGACTGCGCGTCCACCGAGGCCATGGCCTTGAACCCGCAATACGGATGCACTTTCCGGTAGTCGAAGTCGTCCAGGCTCATGGTCTTGGCGTCGCCGGCCGTCTGGTTTTCCACGGCTTTTGATTCGGACAACTGTTTGAGGAACTGACTCGTCCGTTTCTTGTAGACGTGGACTTCGTAAGAATGCAGGTACACGGCCGACAAACCGGCGACAAGGCCGGCCAGCACCACGACGATGATGCCGTAATACAGTATTTTTTTCATGCTCCACACACCGCCTTGCGCGTGTTGCCTCCCGGCGAACCGGCTTTCGCCGGCCGCCGGGCGTTCGTTCACAATTCGTCGGGCTGGCGTATCCCATGCCCCTTCTCCCCGCAAAACATTTTTGGCGGCCGCCGCCCGGCGCCGCCGCCGGCCTTTCGCCCCTGCCGAGCCCTTCGCCGGACCTTGATCGACGGGCCGCCTCGGAGTAGAGTTCCCACGGGGAGTGGTGCGACCCGCGCCCGACCTCCTCGATCCTTTCGTCCATCAGCCAAGGAGAATGCCCCCGCCGGGGCGAACCGTTCTATGGTCAAGCCCGTTCCTTTGCCCGTGCACACGTTGCGCGCCGTCTGTCCGCCCGAATCCATCCCCTACGCCGACAGCCGGGAGATTCCCGCGGGCGAGGTTTCCACCGCGGCCTTTCAGCCCCGGGCCATCTCGGCCCTGGAGTTGGGGCTCTCCCTTTCCGGGCGCGAATACAACGTCTTCCTGGCCGGCGACCCGTATCTGGGCCGCACCTATTTTCTGCAGGGATTCCTGAGCCCCGTGGCCGCCAAGAGCCCCACCCCGCCGGACTGGATCTACACCTACAACTTCGAGGACGAAGACCGTCCCAGGGCCATCCGTCTTCCCTCGGGCCAGGGACGCCGCCTCAAGACCGACCTGGCCAAGGCCGTCTCGGCCGTGCGCGAGGAGATTCCCTCGCGCTTCGAGCAGGAAGCCTACGTGAGCAAGCGCCAGACGCTGGCCCGCTCGTTCCAGTCCGCCCGGGAGGACCTGTTCTCCGAGATGGAGTCCCTGGCCTCGCGCAAGGGCTTCAGCCTGGAAATGGACGACTCCGGCGCGCTGACCCTCTATCCCCTGCTGGAAGGCAAGGTGGTCAGCGACGAGGAGTACGAACGCATGGACCCCGAGGTGCGCAAGCGCCTGAAATCCCAGGGCGACACCGTGATGAACGACCTGGGCGGCTCGCTGCGCAAGCTCTCCCTGGAGGACCGGGCCTACAAGGAACGCGAAAAGAAACTCGACCAGGAGACCGTGGCCGAAGTGGTGGACTGGCACCTGGCCGGCCTGCTGCGCGACTTCATGTCCCACAAGGAGGTCGAGGATTTCCTGCGCTCGGTGCGTCAGGACATCATCGAGAACTTCGAGGGTTTTCTCGTCAAGGACCCCCAGCCCGCCGGACAGCATCCCGGCCTGGACCAGGGCCTGACCGCCGACGACCTGGAAGCCCGTTACGAGGTCAACCTCTTCGTGGACAACTCGCGCACCGTGGGTGCGCCCGTGGTGGTGGAAGACCACCCCACCCACCACAACCTGCTGGGGTGCGTGGAGCGCGAGTCCGACTACGGCGCGCTCTACACCGACCACACCCTGATCAAGGCCGGCTCGCTCCAGCGCGCGCTCGGCGGCTACCTCGTGTTGCGCATCGACGACCTGGTGCACGGCGGCATGGCCTGGGAAGGCCTGTTGCGCGCCCTGCGCTCGGGCCTGTGCAAGATCGAGGACCCCTCGGACGGCGAACAGACCCGCACCCGCACCATAGAACCCGAGCCCCTGCCGCTTACGGCCAAAGTCATCCTGGTGGGCAGCGACGAGGCTTACGAAATTCTGCTCTACGGGGACGAACGGTTCCAGAAGCTCTTCAAGCTCAAGGCCCACCTTCAGGACTACATTCCGCGCACGCCCGAAAACCAGGCCCGCTACCTGCCCCTTCTGGGCCGCATCATCGCCCAGGCCCAGCTCAAGCCTTTCGACCGCCAGGCCCTGGCCCTGCTCGTCGAACAGGCCTCGGCCCTGTGCGAGGACCAGGAGCGCCTCACCCTGCGCCTGCCCCTGCTGCGCGAACTCATGATCGAAGCCTCGGCCCTGGCCGGGCTCAAGGGCCGCACGGTGGTGGACGGGGACGTGCTGCGCCAGGCGCGCGACGCGCGGTTCTTCCGGGCCAACCTGCTCGAAGAGGAATACCTGGTCGAATACGACCGCGAAATCATCCGCGTGGCCACCTCCGGCGAAGCCGTGGGCCTGGCCAACGGGCTTTCCGTGCGCATGTACGGCGATTTCGCCTTCGGGCTGCCCCATCAGATCGCCTGCACCGTGGGCGTGGGCCACGGCGGCATCATGGACCTGGAGCGCGAGGCCGAACTGGGCGGTCCCATCCATACCAAGGGCATGATGATCCTCAAGAGCTACCTCATCAACCAGTTCGCCCAGGACAAACCCGTGGTGCTCACCGGCAGCCTGTGTTTCGAGCAAAGCTATGCCGAGGTGGAGGGCGATTCGGCCTCGGGCGCGGAACTGGCCGCCCTGCTTTCCGCCCTGTCGGGACGGGCCATCAGCCTTTCCTACGCCTTCACCGGGGCGGTGAGTTCGTCCGGAGCCATCCTGGCCGTGGGCGGGGTGAACCAGAAGATCGAAGGCTTCTTCGAGGTCTGCCGCCGCCGGGGCCTGACCGGCGACCAGGGGGTGCTCATCCCGGCGGATAACGTGGTCAGCCTCATGCTCAAGGAAGAAGTGGTCCAGGCCGTGGCCGAGGGAAAGTTTTCCATCCACCCGATCCGAACCATCGAAGAGGCCATGGAAATCCTCACCGGCCTGCCCGCCGGCCAACGCGCACCGGAAGGAACCTACCCGGAAGGGTCGCTGTTCCGGCTGGTGGACGAGCGCGTGGCCTGTCTGGCCAGGCTCGCCGCCAAATGGGGCGGCGGGCGCAACCCCCTAAGCTGCGAGTCATGACGCCCATGTCCAAAGTCTGGATTCGAGAAAAAATGCCGGAGTTCGCCCGCGACCTGTTGCGGGACTTTTGCCTGTCCGTGGACATCCTGGAAGCCCAGTTCATCAACTTCGACGACAATTCCAAGGTGTCGTTCGAGGTCTTTCGCGACCTCCTGGGCGTGGAGATGAACAAGGGGCTGCTCTGGAGACTCAAGGACACCGCCCACCACCTGTTTCAAAACGACGGCAAGCAGGAGCTCACGGGACAGTTTCTCGAATGGAGCCTGGGCTACATCTTCCACGAGACCATGAAGCTCAAGGAAGACGCCTACCAGCAGCAGAACTACGGTCCCTGGTTCACCGAACTGCTCGACCGCGAACTGCCCGAACGCGAACACATCATCTCGCGCGAACTCTTCCAGATGCTCTTGCAGACCAACGAGTCCATCCGGCGCGAGGTGGCCCGGGTGCGTTTTTTCATCGTGCAATGCCGCAAGCTCTTCATCGAATACCTCCGCGACCAGAGGGAAAACGCCCTGCTGGGGCGTCTGCTTTTCGACCATGAAGAACTCATGCGCAAGACCTTCGGAGCCGACTACGACGACCTGCAGCTTTCCATATACGGCCGCCATCCCGAGATGCTCTTCGTCATGGCTTCCCAGAGCCTGCGCCAGGGCGGCTGGATGACCCATGCCCAGGAAGCCGCAGACCGGGCCGCGGCCATGGCTCCGGACAATCCTCGAGTCTTGCGGGAAAAACAAATCGTTGATACCTGGCAAATAAAGGTCAAGTCCTGATGGCCCCCGCCATCCCCTTCGTCCGTCTGCGCCGTTTCGCCAGTCCCCCTTTTTTTCCCCCCAGCCCAAGGAGGATTCTAAAAATATGAGCCTTATGCACTTGAACCGCACCACGCCTCGCCTGCGCCTGGAAAACAGAACCAAGCCCGAACTCTATCGCGAGGCGTTTCCCTATACGAAAATCAGTCGGGTGGCCTTCGACGACACGTTCATCCTGCCCCGCCCGGCCGATCCCATGTTCCTCACGGACACCACCTTCCGCGACGGACAGCAGGCCCGCCCCCCCTACACCGCCAAGCAGATCGCCCACATCTTCTCGCTTCTGCACAAGTTGGGCGGGCATTCGGGCCTCATCCGGGCCAGCGAGTTCTTTCTCTACTCCGACAAGGACCGCCAGGCCGTGGAAGCCTGCCAGGCCATGGACTACAAGTACCCCGAAATCACCGGCTGGATCCGGGCGAACAAGGCCGACCTCAAGCTGGTCAAGAGCATGGGCCTCAAAGAGACCGGCATGCTCACCTCGGTGTCGGACTACCACACCTATCTCAAGCTCGGAAAAGACCGCAAAACGGCCATGAACGACTACCTGGCCGTGGTGGCCCAGGCCCTGGAGTGGGGCATCATCCCCCGCTGCCACTTCGAGGACGTGACCCGGGCCGACATCTACGGCTTCTGCCTGCCCTTCGCCCAGAAGCTCATGGAGCTCTCCAAGGACGCCGGACTGCCGGTGAAGATCCGTTTGTGCGACACCATGGGCTACGGCGTGCCCTATCCCGGCGCGGCCCTGCCCCGGTCCGTGGCCAGGCTGGTGCGCGCCTTCACCGACGAGGCCGAAGTCCCCGGGCACTGGCTGGAGTGGCACGGCCACAACGATTTTCACAAGGTGCTGGTCAACGGGGCCACGGCCTGGCTTTCCGGTTGCAGCGGCGTCAACGGCACGCTGCTGGGATTCGGCGAGCGCACGGGCAACGCCCCCATCGAGGCCATGGTCATCGAGTACGTCTCCCTGACCGGCGAGGACGACGCGGCCAACACGCCGGTCATCACCGAAATTGCGAGCTATTTCGAAAAAGAGCTCGACTACGTGATTCCGCCCAACTACCCCTTCGCCGGACGCGACTTCAACGCCACCAGCGCGGGCATCCACGTGGACGGCCTGGCCAAGAACGAGGAAATCTACAACATCTTCGACACCCAGAAGATCCTGGCCCGCCCGGTGCCCATCATCATCACCGACAAGACCGGCAAGGCCGGCGTGAGCTACTGGATCAACAACAATCTGGGCCTGGACGAAGAGCATTCCGTGGACAAGCGCCATCCGGCCGTGGACAAGATCTACGCCCGTATCATGGAAGCCTACGAAGCCGGACGCAACACCTCCTTCTCCAACCAGGAGATGCGGGCCCTGGTGAAACGCTACATGCCCGAACTCTTCGCCTCGGAGTTCGACCACCTCAAGAAGCTGGCCCACACCATGGCTTCTCAACTCATTCTCAAGCTCTCCGAAGAGGACTGCGTGCGGGCCATCCAGGCCGATCTGGCCTCCGGCTGCATGGAGCGTTTCCTGTCGGAATACCCGTTCATCCAGTTCCTCTACCTGGTGGACAAGACCGGGCGCCTGGTGTGCAGCCACGTGGGCGACCCCATCGACCGGCCCAAGTTCGCCCCCATGGTGCCGGGCGTGAACCTGTCCGACCGGGAATGGTTCATCAACCCCATGCGCAACGGTCGACTGCACATCACGGACTTCTACCGGTCCACCTTCACGGGCAAGCTCTGCCTCACCGTGGCCGTGCCCGTGGCCAACGAGCGCGACGAAATAACCGGCGTGCTCGGCGCCGACATCCGCTTCGAGGAGCTCATCAAACGCCAAAGCGACCTGGAGCATGACCGCGGTCCTCAAAAACTGGCTTAACCGGCCCTTTGTCCTGCCCCTGACCTGCATCATCTGCATCCTGTTGGGGGCGGCGGCCGGATTCGCCCACTACGAGGCCGACACCCAGGGAGAACCCGTGGGGTACTTCCAGGGCTTGTGGTGGGCCATGGTCACCCTCACCACCGTGGGCTACGGCGATTTCGCCCCCAAGACCCTGCCCGGACGCGTGCTGGGCATGGTGGTGATGGGTTCGGGCATCGGTCTGGTATCCACCCTCAGCGGCGCCATGGCCTCCTGGCTCATGGAACGGCGCCTGAAAAAACGGCGGGGACTCGTCAACCTCATGAACGAAGGCCACATCATCCTGCTCGGCTGGAACGCCCACGGCCCAACCCTGGTGCAGAGCCTGACCCGTATTTCCGGCTTCGCCCAAGCCCGGTTCGTGCTCGTGGGCGACATGGAGCCCGCCCGGTTCGAAGACATGGCCGCCGGACTGGGCCTGGCCGACCGCATGGACTTCGTGCGCGGACTGGCTTCGCAAAAAGCCGTGCTCAAACGGGCCAATCCGGCGGCGGCCAAGCTGGCCTACATTCTCTCCTCGGGGGGACTCTCCCCCGAGGAGGCCGACAACCAGGCCGTGCTGGCCGCCCTGACCTTCCGCAGCCTGACCCAGACCGTGCCCTTGTACGCCGAAGCCGCCCTGGAACAAAACCGCGAACACCTCTGGCGGGCCGGCGTCACCCAGGCCGTGGGCCGGGAGGAGCTGGCCGGGCTCACTCTGGGCTTCATGGCCGCCCACCCGGTGATGCACGACATGCTCCAGGCCCTGCTCACCGGCTCCGGCCAGGGATTTCCCCGCTTTCGCCCCCTGAGCGCCGAGGACAAGGCCAAAAGTTTCAAGGACGTGGTGCGCCAAAGCCTGGAACGCGGCGGCGACCTGCCCATCGCCGTGTGCCGTATGCCCCGCGAAATCACCCTGCACGACCTGCTCGACACCACCCAGGCCCTCGACCAGTTCGTGCTCGACCTCTTTCGCAACGCCGGACGCGACACCACCCTGGGCAACCAAGGGCCCAAGGTGGTGCTCAATCCCGGCCCCAACGTCAAATTGGCCGATTTCGACGGCGTCATCAGCCTGCCCAGCCCCCAATGAACGACATCCGCTGGAACACCATCGCCCTGTTCGAGGGCCTGAGCGAGGACGAACTGGCCCTGGCGCGCCCCCTCTTCGACAAGCAAAGCGTGGACAAGGGTCAGGTGGTGGTGGCCGAAGGCGACAAGGGATCGGAAATGTTCGTGCTGGTTTCCGGCAAGGTGCGCGTGGTCAAGTCCATGCTGCTCAGCGGCATCGACATTCCGGCCCTCACCGGGCAGGACCCGCGCAAGGTGCTGGTGGTGCTCACCGGCGAAACCCACCCCATGTTCGGCGAAATGGCCCTCATCGACTCGGACACCCGGTCCGCTTCGGTGGAGACCCTGGAGCCCTCGGTGTTTCTCAAGACCGACCGCGAACGCTTCTTCGGCCTGATCGAACGCGAACCGAAGCTGGGATGCAAGCTGCTCCTGCGCATCGCCTCCCGCATGTCCGCCGTGGTGCGCTCCACCAATCACGAGGTGGTCAAGCTCACCACCGCCCTGGCGCTGATTCTTTCGGGCGCGGGGCAACGCGGCGCATGAGCCCGGCCCTGCCCACCCACCAGGACCTGGCCCGCGCCGCCAAGGTCACCGTCACCACCATCAAGAGTTATCGCCGAAAGTTCCCCGAATTTTTTCCCGTGGCCAGCCAGGGCAAACCCCTGCGCTTCGAGCCCGGAGCCGTGAAGACCGCCTTGGCCGTGAGCCGCCATTTCCGAACCGGACTCAGCGTGGACGCCGTGCGCACCAAACTCGTGGAGGAGTTCGGACCGCCGGCCGGCCCGCGCCTCCCCGAAACCGACGCCCCCGCGCCACCGCCCCAGGCCTCGGACCCCCTGGCCCGCATCGAAACCCTCATGAACGGGCTGTTCTCCCTGCAAAACCGCACCCACTCGCTGATGGCCGAACTCGTCGCCAAGCTGGACACCCTGGCCGACCGGCTCGGACCGCCCCGGGACGCTCCGGCCCCGGCGCCACCGCCTGCCGGTCCGCATCCCCCCGTCGACATGCTCGCCCTGCCCGTGGTCATCCAGGGCGCGAGCGGCCAATACCTGGGCGTCACCACCAAGGCGGGAACGCCCTTTTCCCTGGACCAGTTCGAAGGCTACCTGCGCCGACGCGCCCGGAACCTGGGGTGCCCGGCCTCGTCCTGGGCCTTTCGCCGGGGGTCCTGGGTGCTCGCCCTGACCGGACCGGGCCAAGCCCACGAACACCACTTCCGTCTGGCCCACACCCCGCGCGGCAATACCGTGGCCCTGTTCCACCAACTCGTGGTCGGGGGCAAGGTGGTGTCCGAAGCCTTTTTGCAGACCTTTCTGCGCCAAGTGAAGGAAACCTTTGATGGTTGATCCCATGCTCACCGCCTCGGACCTGGACAAGGAAGAACGCAAACGCTGCGGCGAAGGCCTGGTCCGAACGCTGCACGTCCTGTTCGACCGCCTGCGCCTGGAGCTCGAACGCGAAGACCTCCAAACCGCCCAGGGCACGGCCCGCGCCCTGGCCGCGGACCTGGCCCGCCTGGACGAACTGGTCTCAGGCGACGTTCCCCCGCCGGCGCCGACGCTTCCTCCCCTTCCCGAATCACCCGACGCCCTGGCCATGCAGGCCTTTCGCCGAAAGGCTTGCGCCGCCTTCGAGCATTTCTCCCGCCGCCTGGACGCCCTGAAATCCGGCCCCTGGCGCTCGCGCGTGGACACGGACATCCGCCGGGCCGTGTCGCGCCAGCGGTTTCGCCACGGCCTGGCCCTGGCGGGAGTCGCCCTGATCGCCGGGCTCTGGTTCTGGAGCCAACAGTCCAGAATCCACGCCCAGGAACTCCAGGTGAACCAGGCCAAGGCCCAGACCGCCATGAACACCCTCAAGTTTTTGAGCCTGGCCGCCTGGCAGGCCCAGAACACCTCCGGCAAGACGCTCAACGAACTGGTGCGCGACATGAACGTCGACTGCGCCGGCATCGACATCAACGCCAGCCTTCCCAACTCCCCCTGCCGCGAGGACTGGGTCTTCAACCGCGAAGCGCTGTTCACCCGGTTCATCCCCCCGCCGGGGGAGACCAAGCACGCCCCCGGCGAGATCTATTTCGACCCCTGGGGCGGCCCCTACCTCGTGCTGATCCAACCTGGGCGGCTTCCGCGCATTGCCTGCGCCGGTCCGAGCGGACGCCTGGGCGACCCCGGAAACCTGAGCGTGGACGTTCCCTACTGGCCTGTCGGAACAGACGCCCCGAACAAAGCGGACACAAAGACGGGAGGCGAAGAGGCAAGGCCCTGAGAGCGAGCCTGGGCCCGGGCTCCCGCGATATCGACGCAGCGGCCCCGCCGGGCGACGCCAACAAAGCGTCCGCGCAGCCTGCCGAATACTCCGGGCTGGCCGCGTCCTTGCGCAAAACCCAGCCCCGCAGCCATGCGGGCACCGCTTCGGGCTTGATTTTTTACGCCTTGCCAGCGCGTTTTTTTGAACGGACTGCGGGAAGGAACTTTTCAACGGTCTCGTGACAGGCGACGCCGGCCGCGCGGCGCCAAAGACAACGGCCTTTATTTCCCCTTCTGTCCGCACAGCCAGACAAAATTCTCCAACACCCCGAGTACCTGTCCGCACAGCCCGCCGCCCGCCGCACCCGACCCCGGCGGGGGGCCGAACAGCGTGAGACGGGCCTCGGCCAGCCCCCGCTGGGGCACGGCCTGGGGGTCCACCCGCCACAAGGTCAGCGCCAGGCGTTCGGCCAACAGATAGCCGGACAGACCTTTGGCCAGCAGGTCCGCGTTCCGGGCAAAACCCCGGGCCTGCGCGCGCCAGTAGTCCAGGGCCTGTGGCCCCGGCGTCTGACGGCGGGCGTGGTCCAGCATGGCCAGCAACCCGGAGATCTGCGCCCCGGGCAATCCCTGTCGCCAGCCCAGCAGCCAGGGCTCGCGCCAGGTGAGCAGACCGTGTTCGATGCCCAGGCGGGCCGTGTCCAGCATGGCGTCCATGGCCCGTTCGAGCGCCGGATCGTTCCAGGCGGGATCGCCTCGGCCCATGGCCCAGTCCGGGGCCGGAGAATCCGGAACGCGGGCCAACCCCGCCAACTCGGCCAGGATATGCCCCAACCAGGCGTTGGCCTGGGGAGAGGCCGGAGTTTCCAGGTGGGCGTGGGAAAGCACGTATCGGCCCCGTCCGTGGCGTCCGGCCACGATGCAGGGATCGCCCTCGGAAAACGACGGGGCCAGGCGCACCCCGTAGAGGGCCTCCCAGTCCTCCAGGGTTTCTCCCGGCACCATGGCCAGGGGGATGTCGGCCATAAAGAAATCCGGTCCCGGCTTGCCGTAGCGGGCCACCACCTCCACAGGGCCCTGGTCGGGGGCGCGCGTTCCTTTCGGCCCGCCCCGGCGCGCTCCCTCGCGATTGCCCGGTCCTGGCGCGTCTTGAGGAAAAAAACGGGCCGGCCACCACACCGGGGCCAAGGGCGCGTCGTCGAGCTCGCGGGGCACGTAGACGCTTTCCGGGTCGGGTGTGAGATGCACCCCGCCGCTGGCGAAGTGTTGCAGGCGGGTGGCGAAAGGCGCGCGCGTCCAGGGACAAAGCCCCAGCCCCCCGGGCACCGTGAGGCCCAGGCCGGCCCCGCCGCAGATGCCCAGGTAGGCCCCGCCCGAGGCCACGTACTCGCGCACCGCGGCCAGGCCGGCCCGTCCCAGGCTTGCCCCCTTGCGGCTGGCGAACCCGCCCGGAACAAGCAGACAGGCGGGCCGTTGCTCCGCAAGCGCGCCGGCGCGCACCTGTCGGGCGCTCACCAGACGCCAGGGCAGGTCCCAGGCCGACAGCGCCCGGGCCAGAAGCACGCCCCAGAGGTGGGATTCGTCCCAGAGCAGATGTAGCATTCCCATCCCTACCCCCGAAGGCGGTAAGATGACAACGGCCGGGAAAAGCAGTATGGGCACGGAGTTTGTCTTTGGGCCGCTCGCCGGGCGGCCACTTCCCAAGGAGTCTTCCCCATGTCCGAAACCACCCTGGCCAAGGGCTACGAACCGGCCGAGGTCGAAGCGCGCTGGACCGACTTCTGGCGTGAAACCGGAGCGGGCACCGCCGACCCGAATGCTCCGGGCGAGCCCTACAGCATCGTCATTCCCCCACCCAACGTCACCGGGGCCCTGCACATGGGCCACGCCCTGAACCTCACTCTGCAAGACATTCTCTGCCGCCACATGCGCCAAATGGGTCGCAAGGTCCTGTGGGTGCCCGGCACCGACCACGCGGGCATCGCCACCCAGAACGTGGTGGAGCGCAAGCTGGCCGGCGAAGGGGTGTCGCGTCACGACATCGGGCGCGAAAAATTCATCGAGCGCGTATGGGAGTGGCGGGCCGAATACGGCGGACGCATCCTCAGCCAAATCCGGCGCATGGGCGCTTCGGTGGACTGGACCCGCGAACGCTTCACCATGGATGAGGGCCTGTCGCGCGCCGTGCGCGAAGTCTTCGTGCGCCTCTACGACGAAGGCCTCATCTACAAGGGCGACTACATCATCAACTGGTGTCCCCGTTGCCAGACCGCCCTGGCCGACCTGGAAGTGGAGCACAGCGCCAAGCAGGGCGCGCTCTACCACATACGCTACCCGCTTGCCGACGGCAGCGGCGAAGTGATCGTGGCCACCACCCGGCCCGAAACCATGCTGGGCGACACGGCCGTGGCCGTGCACCCGGAGGACGAACGCTACGCCGGCCTGGTGGGCAAGTCCGTGACCCTGCCGCTGGCCGGACGCACCATCCCGATCATTGCCGACGCCTACGTGGACCGCGAATTCGGCACCGGCTGCCTCAAGGTGACCCCGGCCCACGACATGAACGACTTCGAACTGGGCCGCCGCCACAACCTGCCGGTGATGAAAGTCATGGACGGCCAGGGCCTCATGAACGAGCTGGCCGGTCCGGCCTACCAGGGCCTCACCCGCGAGGAGTGCCGCAAGAAGGTGGTGGCCGATCTCGAAGCCGGCGGCTTTCTGGTGCGCAAGGAAGACCACGAGCACAACGTGGGCGAATGCTACCGTTGCAAGACCGTGGTGGAGCCCTACGTCTCGCCCCAGTGGTTCGTGAAGGCCGGCCCCCTGGCGGCCGTGGCCCGCAAGGCCGTGGAAGACGGTCGCACGGTCATCTACCCCGAGCACTGGACCACCACCTATTACCACTGGCTGGACAACATCCGCGACTGGTGCATCTCGCGCCAGATCTGGTGGGGGCACCGCATTCCGGCCTGGACCTGCCAGGCGTGCGGCAAGCTCATCGTGTCCAAGACCGACCCGGACCGCTGCCCCTGCGGCGGCGAACTCGTCCAGGACCCGGACGTGCTCGACACCTGGTTCTCGTCCGCGCTGTGGCCCTTCTCCACCCTGGGCTGGCCGGACAAAACCCCGGAACTGGCCACGTTCTATCCCACCTCGGTGCTGGTCACGGGTTTCGACATCCTGTTCTTCTGGGTGGCCCGAATGATGATGATGGGCCTGCATTTCATGGACGAGGTCCCCTTCCGCCATGTGTACATCCACGCCCTGGTGCGCGACGGCGAAGGCAAAAAAATGAGCAAATCCACGGGCAACGCCATCGACCCCGTGGAAATCATCGGCAAATACGGCACCGACGCCCTGCGCTTCACCCTGACCGCCTTCGCCGCCATGGGCCGCGACATCAAGCTGGCCGAGGAGCGCATCGAGGGATACCGCCACTTCGTCAACAAGCTCTGGAACGCCGCCCGGTTCAGCCTCATGAACCTGCCCGAGCAGGGCAGGCCCCAGGCCGACCTCACGGGCGAGCTGCCCCTGCATCACGCCTGGATCCTCACCCGTCTCGAAGAGATGAAGGAAGAAACCGCCAAGGCCGTTGAGGAATACCGCTTCAACGACGTGGCCCAGGGCCTGTACTCCTTCCTGTGGCTGGAGTTTTGCGACTGGTATCTGGAGATGGTCAAACCGGACATCTCCTCGGACGATCCCCGCACGCGCGACGTGGCCCAGACCTGCCTGTGGACCGTGCTCTCCGAGCTTCTGGTGCTGCTGCACCCGGTGATCCCCTTCGTCACCCAGGAAATCTGGAGCAACCTGCCCGGCCACGACGAAAAAGACATCTCTCGCGCTCTCTATCCCGAAGCCCGCCCCCACCACCGCCATCCCGACGCCAAGCGCCGCATGGCCCTTTTGCAGGACGTGGTGGTCAGCGTGCGCAACATCCGGTCGGAGCTGTCCATCAATCCGGGCTACAAGCTGGAATGCCTGGTGCGCACCTCCTCGGCGGAAGACCTGGCCGTGCTCAAGGAGAGCGCCGGGCTCATCGCCGTGCTGGCCAAGCTGGCCGGATTCACCGCCGGCCCGGACGTCACCGCGCCCAAGGCTTCCGCCAGCGCGGCCGCGGGCGGCAACGCCGTGTTCGTGCCCCTGGCCGGCGCCGTGGACTTCGACGCCGAACTGGCGCGGCTGAACAAGGAACTGACCAAGACCTCGAAAGAAGCCCAGATCGTGGCCCGCAAACTGGCCAACGAGGACTTCACCAGCAAGGCCCCGGCCGAGGTGGTGGCCAAGGAGCGCGAAAAAGACCAGACCCTGCGCGACAAGGTGGCCAAGCTCGAAGAGCTCAAGACCAGAATCGAAAGCCTCAAGGGATAATCCCGGCCTTTGGCCGTCAAAAAGCCCGGATCGTCGGACGGTCCGGGCTTTTTGACGTTTCGGGGTCTCTCCCCTTGACCCGTCGGCTTCGGCGTGACATTTGTATGTGCAAGCAAACAACCCCGAACGCCATGACCACCACGCAAACCCTGCTCGACCACTGCCTGTTCTTCACTTCCACCGCCCTGGCCCGCACCCTGTCGCGCCTGGCGGAGCAGGTGTTCGCGCCCACCGGGCTCTCCCCCTCGCACGCTTTTTTGCTCATGCTGGTCATCGAAAACCCCGGCATCACCCCGAGCGACCTGGCCGGGCGATTGCACCTGGCCCAGTCCACGGTGACGCGTTTCGTGGACCAGTTGGTGCGCAAGGGCTTGGTGGAGCGCAAGGCCTCGGGACGGTCCGCGCTCATAAGCCCCACCCGGGCCGGGTGCGATCTGTCGCCCGTGTTGTCCAGGGTGTGGCGCGAACTCTACGCCCGCTACAGCGCGACGCTGGGAGAGGACCGGGGCGTGTCCCTGACCAAGGCCGTACGCCAGGCCTGCCGGGACCTGGACGAAAGTTGACCCGGGTCGCGGCTCCGCCCGATTGAAATTTGCGTGTACAAGCAAACGTCGCGGCCGAAATCATCCGCGCAAACCGCAAGGAGCGTCCCGCATGAACATCGTCGATCTCGGTCCCATCAGTTCGCTCTATCCGTCGCTCGCCACCATTGTCGGGTCCATGGCCGACGGCAAACCCAACTTCATGGCCGTGGCCCACGTGGGCATCATGAACCACGGCCAGCCGCAGTACATTTCCGTGGGCATCAACAAGATGCACCACACCCACAAGGCCATCCAGGCCACGGGCGAATTCAGCGTGAACATCCCCGGCGAGGACCTCATGGTCAAGACCGACTACGTGGGCCTGGTCACCGGGCGCAAGACCGACAAGTCCGGCGTGTTCGACGTGACTTTCGGCGAGCTGGCGAACGCCCCTCTGGTGCGCGAATGCCCGGTCTGCCTGGAATGCCGCGTGCATACCGTGATCGACTTCCCGGAACACAGCGTTTTCGTGGGCGAAATCATCCACACCCGAGCGCACGAGGACGTGCTCAACGAAAAAGGCAAGATCGACATCGCCAAGGTCAAACCCCTGCTCTTCGCCATGGGCACCGTGGCCTACTACGGCCTGGGTCCCAAGCTCGGCAAGGCCTGGGGATCGGGCAAGGCGCTGGTGAAAAAGACGGACGAGACCGCAAGTTAGCGGAACGAAGAAACCGGGGAAAAGCGGGGCCGCGCGCCCCGCATCCCGCCAGAGACGCGGATTTCCCCTGCCGCCCGTCTGCGAAACGGAGCCGAAAAGCCGCAAGCCGGACGCGCGCGTTCGCGTCAACGCAGGCCCAGTTGCGCCCGTTGGCGCGGGGTCATGGGTTGGAGATACTCCATGAGCGCCTCCGGCCCCAGGATGTCGAGACTCTGGCGCAAGACCCTGAGCTCCATGTCGGTGAAGGGGGCGGGAACGTTCATTTCGTTCGCCCGGGGGGCGCCGGCCGGCCGAGGCCCGGAATCGTCCAAGGCGCGCGACGCGGCGAAACTCCGTAGCCGCATTTTCCCTGGCAATTCCCCGTGCTTGTTACCGCTTCGTCTCCAAATACCGCCCCAGGCGTTCCAAGCCCAATTCGATGCTTTCCATGTCGCCGGCGTAGGAAAAGCGCAAATATCCTTCCCCACCGGGGCCGAAGTCCACGCCGGGTGTCACGCCCACCAGGGCGTTTTCCAGGATGTCCTTGGCCAGAGCCAGGCTGTCGTGGCTCAAGTGTTTGACGTTGGCCATCACGTAGAAGGCCCCGGTCGGCTCCACGGCCACGCCCAACCCCAGGCGCTTGAGTCCGGTGATGAGGCGCGTGCGGCGTTTGGCGTATTCTGCGGTCATGGCGTCCACTTCGGCCTGGCACTGGGTCAAGGCGGCCAGCCCGGCCCATTGGGCCACGGACCCGGCGCAAATAAACAGGTTTTGCTGCATGCGCCGCATGGCCGGCAGGTAGCGTTCGGGCACCACCACCCAGCCCAACCGCCAACCGGTCATGGCCCACAGTTTGGAGAAGCCGTTCAGGACGAACGCCTGGTCCGTGAACTCCAGCACGCTTCGGGCCCGGCCTTCGTAGGCCAGGCCGTGATAGATCTCGTCGCTGACCAGCACGGTGTCCAATCCGCTGAAGGCTTCCAGGTGCTCGGCGGGAATCACCATGCCCGAGGGATTGGACGGGGAATTGAGCATCACGGCCCGCGCGCGGGCGGCCAGTTCCGGGGTCAGGGTGCGCGGGGTGAACTGGAAACCGTCCGCCTCCTCGGTGGCCACGCGCTCCACCCGCCCGCCGGCCAGGAGCACGAAATTGGGATAGCAGGCGTAGTGCGGGTCCGTGAGCAGCACGGTGTCGCCCTGATGCAACAGGGCGTGAAACGTGAGCAGCATGGCCGGAGAAGTGCCCGACGTGACGATGATGCGATCCGGGTGCAGGTCCACCCCGTACCCCGCCCGGTAGTGCTCGCAGATGGCCTCGCGCAGGGCCGGCATGCCCTGGGAATGCGTGTAATGGGTCTGGCCGTCGCGGATGGCCTTGATGGCGGCCTCCTTGACCGGCTCGGGCGTGTCGAAACCGGGCTCGCCCAATTCGAGATGGGCGACGCGCTTGCCCTGGCGCTCCAGGGCTCCGGCGCGTTCGAGAATGTCCATGGCCAGAAACGAAGTGATCCGTTGCGTGAGGGGATTGGGCATGTCGGACTCCGGGAAGGATGCGAATACGGAAAGGCGCTGCGGGGCCGAGGCGTCGTGTTGGATTGCGGGGCCGATTTTCGGGAAACCGTCCCCGACGGCGCAAAAATGCCATGGCGACGCCGCGAAAGCAAGCCGGACCGGTCGCGGCCTGGCGACATCGCATGCGCGCAAGACGATCCTTGTCAGGAAACACCGATATGGTCTATGTCCAGATATCGAAGAACTCTTTGGGGCCGCCATGCCGGAACACCTTGCCTCTCCCAAGACCATCCTCACCGTGGATGACGACCTGCTCATTCGCTCCAGCCTGGCGGCGTGGATCGAGGATTCGGGCTATCGTCCCCTTCAGGCGTCCAACGGCCAAGAGGGACTGGCGTTGCTCCAGGAACACGCCCCGGACCTGGTGCTGCTCGACCTGTGCATGCCCGACATGGACGGGCTGGACTTTCTCGAAGAAAAACGCCGACGCAACGACGAAACCCCCGTCATCGTGGTGTCGGGCCAGTCCGACCTGCAAGACGCCATCCAGGCTTTTCGCCTGGGGGCCTGGGACTACATCACCAAGCCCATCGAAACATTCGAGCTGCTCGACCACGCGGTCTCGGTGGTGCTGGAACGCCGGGAGCTGGCCAACAAGGTGCACGCGGCGGAAGCCCGGTACGCCAACCTGGTGCAGAATATCCCCCTGGTCATCTTCAGCCTTGGGCCGGACCTGGAATTGCGGTTCGTCAACCGGGCCTGCCACTCCCTGCTGGGCTTTAGCCGTGAGCAGGCCATGGCCGAACCCGGGTGGCTCCTCAAACGCGTGCATCCCGACGAGCGCGAGGTGGTGCGTCACGTGCTCGAACAGAGCCAGACGGACAGCGCACTCACTTTTTCCAAAACCTGCCGTTTCCTACACAAGACCGGACGCCTGGTACACGGCATCATCAAGTCCATCCCCCACGCCGGCGTTGCGCCCAACGGCGAACCGGGCGGGGTGGAAGGCGTGATCGTGGACATCACGGACCGCCTGATGCTGGAAAAGTTCCTCATGCAGAAGGAAAAAATCAAAACGCTGGGGGCCATTTCCGCCGAAGTGGCCCACGAGATCCGAAATCCCCTGGTTTCCATAGGCGGTTTCGCCAGGCGACTGCTCAAAAAGGAGCCGGACCAGCCCGAGGCGGCCATCATCTTCGGCGAGGCCCAACGGCTGGAACGCATCCTGGACCGCATCCGCAACTACCTGAACCCCGTGCGCATGCACCGCGTCGCCTTGCGCTTGTCGGACGTGGTGTACAGTTGCCTGGCGCTTCTGCGCCCGGAGCTGGAAGCCAATCTGGTGGTTCCCCGGCTCGAAATCGCGGAGCACCTCCCGGATGTGGAAGAAGACCCGGACCTGCTCACCCAGGTGGTGATCAACGTAGTGCGTTTCACCCTGTCCGCCATGCCCGCCAAGGGGGAAATGTGGATCAGGCTCTTCGCCAGCGAAAAATACGTGCACGTGGAGGTGGGGGGAGAACAGGCCAAGCCTGTGGAAGACGCGGAAAAGCTCTTTCTGCCCTTTGACGAGGGGGGCGACACCATCGGCCTGCCCTATTGCCATCGTCTGCTGCGCAGCACCGGCGGTTCCCTGACCTTCGAGCAGAAGGACGCCAAGGGAGTGTTCACCGTGTCCCTGCCGCCACGCGCCGGCAGGGCTCCGGAGGAAGCGAGCCCCGCCGACGCGTCGTGATCGGCTGGAAGATCGTCGGGTTTACGGCATCAAGGCCTTCGTCTGGTCCTTGCAGGCCAGGCCCGTGGCGCACATGGCCCCGATGGTGTCCTTGAGATCCCGGGCCACCTTGGCCAAATCGGCGACGGAACCGGACGAATGGTCCATGACGTCGGCCGTGCGGGCGGCGATGGTGTTGATTTCATCCACCGAACGGTTGATCTCCTCGCTGGCGGCGGACTGTTCCTCGGCGGCCGTGGCGATGGTGCGAACCTGATCGGAAGTCTGCTCGATGAGTTCCACGATGGCGGAAAGCGCCTGCCGCGAGTGTCCGGCCTTGAGCGCGCCCTGGTCGATCTGACGCACCGTGTCCTCGGTGGTGGCCACGTTCTTGCGGGCGCTGTCCTGAATGGCCTGAATGGCCTGGGACACTTCGCTCGTGGCGTGCATGGTCTTTTCGGCCAGTTTGCGCACCTCGTCGGCCACAACGGCGAAGCCCCGTCCGGCCTCGCCGGCCCGGGCCGCCTCGATGGCCGCGTTCAGGGCCAGCAGGTTGGTTTGATCCGCGATGTCGGCGATGACGGTCATGATCTGGCCGATACCCTGGGCGTGATGCCCCAGCTCGCCCATGTCGCGCGAGAGGTTGGCGGCCAGGGTGCTCAACCCTTCGATGGCGTCGGTGACCTCGGCGACGCTCTGGGCGCCCTCCTGGGCCTGGGCCTTGGCCTTGTCGGCCAGATCGGCCACCTGGGCGGAGTTCTTGGCCACTTCGAGCACGGTGGCGTTCATTTCCTCCATGGCCGTGGCCACGTCGGCTATGCGGGTGCGCTGGGTGGAGGTGGCGTCGCCGGCGTCGGTCATGTTGTCCTTGAGCTCGTGCGCGGCCACGGACAGGCGCTCGGAAATGTCGTTGGCGGAATCAGCGGCCCGGGCGATGGTGGTGTTTTGTTCCTCCATGGCCTGCTGCTGCTGGCGAATGACCGTCAGATCGAACCAGATGGCCAAAACGCCCAGGGGCTTGCCGTCCATGTCCTTGAAGGGCGTGCTGGTGACGTGGAAGATGCGCTTTTCTCCGCCCGGGGTCACGTAGTCCACTTCGCCGCTGGACATCTGTCCGCTTCGAATGGCGTCGGTCACCGTGGTCTCGCGGCCGGGGTCCTTGAAGTAGAAATCACCCGAGGTCTGGCCCAGGAAGTCCTCCGGCTTGCCCGTATATCCCGCTGCGCTCAACATGTACTGGTTGACGAAAATAAGCTTGTTGTCCTGGCTGTAGACGATACAGGGCAGGGTGACGCCGGCCAGCACGCCTTCCGAAAAGGCCAGCTTGTTGCGCAGCTCGCTCACCATGGTGCGGATGTTGTCGGCCAGGTGTCCGAGTTCGAGCTGGAAGGTTTCGTTGAGTTGGGCGCGCAGGTCGCCCTTGGCCACGGCGTCGGTGAAGGCCTCGATGCGGTGCACCGGGCGGCTGACCAGCCTGATGCTGATGAAGGCCACGGCCCCGACCAGAATGAGCAGGCCGACCACGCCGCTGGTGATGAGGATGGTGCGTTGGCGCAGGGCCAGGGCGGTCATTTCATCGACATAGGCGCTCATGCACACGACCCAGCCGGTCTTGGGCTCAGTGGCGAAGGCCATGAACTTTTCGCCGTCTTTCCACTGGTAGTCCACCACGCCGTTTTTCTTTGCCAGGGCGATCTGGATGAACTTGTGCGAGGCCACGTCCTTGAGGAGCATGCCCTTGTCGGCCGCGTGGGCCATGACGCGTCCCTCGCCGTCCAAAATGAAGCCGTACCCGCGCTTGCCGAACCGCCAGGGGTTCAAGGTGGCCACGGTAAAGGCGTTCAGTTTGGGAAACACCGCCACGCCGCCGAGCACTTTGCCCGATTTGTCCTTGACCGGAGAGGCGGCTGTGAGGGTCAGATTTTCCTTGTCCCCGTCGGCGGCGTGGGCCAAGTTCGAAATATAGGTGGACTTTCCGTCGTCTATGGACTTGACGAACCGCCGGCCCGCGAAATCCTTTCCGGCCAGGTTCCTGCCCGAGTCGTCGAACCCGACCACCACCTTCCCGTTGCGATCGAAAACCAGCATGGCCCAGTAGGAATGCTTGTAGCTCTCCATGTAATTCTTCAGGCGATCGGCGGCGCGCACCGGAGAGAGCGTGAACACCTCGACCACGGCGGCCTGGCCGGCGAGGTTGAGGGCGATGTTCTCGGCGTTGAAAATGAATTCGGCCAGGCTGCGTTCGGTGCTCTCGGCGGCCTGGGTGATGGCTTGGCGCTGCATGGAGCCGGCCATGTCTTCAGAGGAGTGCGATACGTATAGGATAAGCGGAATGAAAATGGCCAGAATGGCCGCGGTGACCGAGACAATTAAAACCGAACTGATGCTTTTTTTAAACATGCCGCCAACCTCCTTACGGGCATTTCGTCAAGAGTCGAAAAAACGGCCTGCCTGGCACTCCTATGGCTGGGGGTTGCCGCCCGAAAGGTTCGCGGGGGGACCCGGCCCGGTCCGGGTATCACAAGAAAGGGGGACCGCCGCCTGTATTCGAAAATACGGGAACCCTGGCGCGAAACCGTTCTTGCCGCTGGGCGCAGAGCGTCGGGATCCCTTTGGCCAAGGGGCTCGGACGCTCGGGAGACTCTGTTGATTTTTTGAGCGTACCACATGGGCACCGATTGCACAACGCTATGATTTGCAAAGATTTTCTGAAGAAAGTCGCCGGACTCCCGGAGCTTGGCCGGCCCGCTTTTGCCGGCTTGCGTTTTGGTGTAGGAATGACGCCCAGATCGCCAAGCAAAGGAGACGCCTGTGCACGAAGAATCCATGGCAAGCGTGATTCGGGATTATCTCACCGGCGAGGAGTTCGCCGAAACCTCGTACGAGGAGTTCCGCCAGGCCCTGGCCAAGCTCCTGGTGGAAGAGCGCGGCTATCCGCGCGAGAGCCTTACCACGAAAATAGGGGTGTGCGTGGACATCGATGGCTCGCCCTATACCCGTATGGTCGACCTGATGGCCAAGGGACCGGACGGACGCCCCTTGTTGTTGGTCATATTCTGTTCGGGCGAGCCGGGAAGCTACGTGCGCGAAGCCCTGGCCGCGGCCCGGCTGCACGAGCCGCCGGTCCCCCTGCTGATCACCACGGACACCAAAACCGCATGCCTGATCGAGCAGGCCGGCGGCGAGGTGCTGGCCACGGGCATGCGGGCCATTCCCTATTACGACGACCTGCCCGGCCTGGCCGAGGCCCATCCCGCGCGGACCATTTCGCCCGAGCAGGCCAAGCGCGAGGGGCGTATCCTGTTCGCCTATTCCGAGTTGCTCGCCGGGGGATGCTCCCGCTCCCAGTGCGCCTGCAGGCCCAAGCCCAAAAACTGAGCCGTCCGCCTCGCGGGAGAGGACTCGGGGGAAGACGCTTTCCGATCGGTTGAAAGCCCCTGCCCCCGGTTTCTTTCCCCATTGGTCCGGAAGTGGTCCGCTCGGGGAGTCGGCGCGTTTTTTCAGGGAAAGAACGGCCGCGGCGTCAGCGCCGCTTGACCGGCAGTTCGATGATGAAGCCCGCACCCTTGCCCGGGGCGGACTCCACGGTGATGGCGCCCTTGTGGCCGTTGGTGATGATGAAATACGAAACCGAGAGCCCGAGCCCGGTGCCCACGCCCGGGGGCTTGGTGGTGAAGAAGGGTTCGAAAACCTTGCGCCGGATGGTTTCGGTCATGCCGGGACCGTTGTCGCGCACTTCCACCCGCACCTTTTCTCCGGCCAGATTGCGGGTGCGCAACAGGATCTTGCGGGGCACGCCGTCGGGCTGCGAGGCTTCGGCCATGGCCTGGGCCGAGTTCTTGAGCAGGTTCATGAAAACCTGCTGCATCTGTATGGGCGAGCACTGCACCTGCGGCAGGGAAAGGTCGTAGTCGCGTTCGATGCTCACGTGCCTGAAGTCGTACTTCTTCTTGAGGTCGTAGTCGGTGGAGCACAGCTCCACGGACTTGTCGAGCAGCTTGTTCATGTCCGCCGGCGCGCCCACCGACTCGTTGGAGCGCGACAGGTCGAGCATGCTGGAAACGATCTGCGCCGCCCGCATGGCCGCAGTGCGCACGGATTCCACCATGCTCACCACCTCGCGCATCCGCAAATAGTCCTGCAGGGACTCGAAGCTGAAGCCGGCCTTTTGGGCCGCCTGCCGGTTGATCGGCGAATCCGAGGTCAGCCGGCGCAACACCACCTGCGAGCTTTGCAGAATGCCGCTCAGGGGATTGTTGATCTCGTGGGCCATGCCCGCGGCCAGGCCGGCCACGGTGACCATCTTTTCAGTCTGGATGAGCATTTCCTGCATGCGCTTGCGCTCGGTGAGGTCCACGAACATCACCATCACCAACTCGCCGATGCGTGACAGGTGGAACTCGATGGTCTTGGTCATGCCGTCCTTGGCCGTGACCTCGGCCTCGAAGGAGGGGATGGGATTCGATCCGTTCCGGCTGGCGGCAAGCTGCTCCCGGAACATGCCCATGCATTCTTCCCGGGTTTGGGGATCGGGGTGCACGTTTTCCCACCACTTGTCCAAGGTGTCCACTTCGTCGGGCGTATAGCCCAGGATCTCGGTGAACTTGGCGTTGGCCCTGGTGCTGCGGTCGCGCAAGTCCACCACGGCCATGGACAGCGGCGAGGTTTCGATGAGCAGGCGGAAGTACTCCTCCTGGCGGCGCAGGTCGTCCTCGGCGCGCTTGCGTTCGGTGACGTCGATAAAGACCAGGAGCTCGTTTTCGCCCAACATGGTCCCATGCACTTCCACCACGCTCAGCGAGCCGTCCTTGCAGGCCACCCGCAATTCGTCCAATTGGGTATGCGCCCTGTCGGACTGCAACAGGAGCTTGTTTTTCCGTATGGTCTCCAATTGGGCCGCGCGCCGGGCCGGATCGGGAAAGGCCCGTTCCAGCCATTTCTCCATGGTGTCCACCTCTTCCTTGGCATAGCCGAAGAGGGACAGGAACCGCTCGTTGATGAACACGGCTTGGCCTTCGGGAGAACTCAGCACAATGGGCACGGGCATGAAAGTGACCAGCAGGCGGAATTGGGCTTCGCTGCGGCCCAGGTCCTCCACCAGGTTGGCCAACTGGGCGGTTTTTTGCCGCACCCGCCGACGCAGGGTGGCGTTGAAAATCACCAGCGCCACCACCACGAACGCGAACCCCACTCCGGCGTACAAAAAACGGCGCAGGACGGTCGGATTGGCCACGGGCGCCCCCATCCAGCGGTTTTCGATGGCCTCGCGCTCCCTGGGGGAGATGCGCTCGAATCCCGTCTCCACGAGATCGAGCAGGGCGGCGCGTCCCTTGCGCACGGCCCGATGGAACTGGCCGGAATAAAGAACGAAGCCCACGCGGAACTCGTCCGCCAGATTGCGCTTGTACAGGTAGTAGAGGGCCGGAGGCCTGTCGATCAGAAACACCCGGATGTCGTGACGCGCGGCGGCCTCTATGACTTCCGCGTAGCTGTCGTACTCCTGCACCGTGGTCACGCCCTGGGCCTTGAGCACGTTCACGCCGGAGTCGCCGGTCTTGACTCCCACGGTGAATCCCTTGAGCGAGGACGTGTCGCGCAGGCCGCTGATGTCCTTATGAAAGAAAATCGGGACTTCCAACGTGACGTAGGGCTTGGAAAAATCGTAGAGCGCTTCGCGCTCCGGGGTCTTGAACAGGGTGTCTATGACATCGGCCTCGCCCGCGGCCATGATCCGCTGGACCTTGTCCCAGTTCGTGGCCTCCAGCTTCACCCGCACGCCGGTGCGCGCCTCCCACAGGCGCCATTCGTCCACCAGGATGCCCTGGAGTTCTCCCTTGTCGTTGCGGAAAACATAGGGAGGATAGTTGTCGTCCAGGACCACGGTGATGCTTCGCGGCAAGTCTTGGCCCTGGAGCCCGTGGCCGACGGTGGAGGCGAACGCGGCGCACGCGCAAAAAACCGCCCACGCCAGGAGGCAGGCCAAAAAGACGGGGCGCGCCCGCCCGAAGACCGCGGCCGTCCGGGAGCGACGCGCTCCGTCCCACGCGATCTTTCGCAAGTCGTTCATCGTGCCCTTCGTATCGGCGAGGGCCTTTCCCGGGTACGCGGCCCGAAGGCCGACCGGTGGAAACATGCTTTCTCCCGTCGTGCGGCCGAATTCTGTCGCGGCCAGGTCGCTCGGCGGATTGGGAAGCGCCACGGCGCGAGCATTTCCCGCGCATCCGGCGCGGTCCGTCGGCGACTGTCGACGGCAGGCTGCGCGGTCGTCTGAAGGCGACCGACTGCGGACCCCGCTTCCCTCGTATTTTGAGGATACATGGGCCTAGCGTAAGACGCAACGTTCCTTCTTGCCGACTTTCGGGCTGTCCGAAGAACAGCGGGAGGCGATTCGTTGAAAAAACAACAAAACAGGCATGTGCTTTTGTAATTTCGCGCCGGATTTTCCCCAGGAATCCGCTTCGCCCGCGCCGGACATCGCTCCGGGAGCGCGTGCAACGCCTCGCGTCCGACTTCGATATTTTCTTGAAAGGCATGCCGACGCCTGGTCCCGCGCCATTTGTCCCAAAATGCGAACCAGACGCCTCCAGGCCTTTTGACGGCGGCCGATCCATTCTGTATGTTTGTTCGCTTCGGCAAATTGAATACGAATCTGGTGAACTATGGCTGAAAAAGTGGTGGTCATCGGCGGATCGGGCTTCCTGGGAAGCCATGTGGCCGACACCCTCTCCGACGCGGGCTACGCCGTGGACATCCTCGACGTCACCCCTTCCCCCTGGCTTCGCCCCGACCAGAACATGATGGTGGGCGACATCATGGACCGCGAAGTGCTCGACCGGACCCTGGCCGGCGCGCGCTACGTCTACCACATGGCGGGCATCGCCGACATTGTCGAGGCCTCGGATCGACCCCGGGAAACCCTGAGCACCAACATCATGGGCAGCGTGGAAGTCGTGGAAACCTGCGTCCGCCACAAGGTCGAAAAGCTGCTCTACGCGTCCACGCTCTACGTCTATTCCGACAAGGGCTCGTTCTACCGCGTGAGCAAGCAGGCGGTGGAGCTCATTCTCGAAGGCTACCACGAGCGCTTCGGCCTGCCCTACACCATCCTTCGCTACGGTTCGCTCTACGGTCCGCGCGCCCAGGACTGGAACGGGCTCATGCGCTTCGTGGTGCAGGCGGTCAACGAAGGCCGCATCGTCTATCCCGGCACGGGTCTGGAGCGGCGCGAATACATTCACGTGGCCGACGCGGCCAAGCTCTCGGTGCGCGCCATCGACAAGGCCTACGACAACCAGTGCCTGACCGTCACCGGCACCCAGGTCATGACCACGAAGCAGATGCTCGAAACCATCCGCGAAATCTACGGCGAAGGGATCGAGCTGATCTTCACCACCCGGGAACACGGCTACAACCTGTTTCGCTACGACACCACGCCCTACCGCTACACGCCCAAACTCGGCATGAAAGTCGTGCCCAACGAATTCATCGACCTGGGCCAGGGCATTCTCGAACTCATCGGCGAGGTGTGCTCCCGCCGCGAACCCCCGAAGGACTGATCCATGCTCCACGAGGCATTCTCCGGCAGCCGCGCCCTGGTGGCCGGCGGCGGCGGTTTCATCGGCAAGGCTTTGACCGCCCGCCTGCGCGCCTTGGGCGCGCGGACGGACGTCTTGGGGCTGCGTCCCGGCCCGGACCGGCTCGCCCTGGACCTGCGCGACCGCCAGGCCCTGGCCCGGGGGCTTGAGGGGCGCGACTACAACTACGTCTTCAACCTGGGCGGCTACATCAACCACGCTCCCATGGCCAAGGGCGGGCTGGACGTGCTGGACACCCACCTGGGCGGCGCCGTGAACCTCATCGCCGCCCTGTCCGGCCATCCCCTCAAGGGGTTCGTGCAGGTCGGCAGCTCCGACGAATACGGCCAAAGCCCGGCCCCCCAGCGCGAAGATATGCGCGAAGCCCCCTTCTCGCCCTATTCGGCGGCCAAGACGGCGGTCAGCCATCTCGTCCAGGCCCTGGCCCGCACCGAGGGCTTTCCCGGCAGCGTGGTCCGGTACTTTCTCGTCTACGGTCCCGGCCAGGACAGCGCCCGCTTCCTGCCCCAAATCATCCGGGGGGCCCTGGAGGACCGGGAGTTCCCCACCTCCCTGGGCGGCCAATTGCGCGACTTCTGCTACATCGACGACGCCGTGGAAGGCGCCCTCCTGGCCGCCTGCCGTCCGCAAGCCCGGGGAGAGGTGTTCAACATCGCCTCGGGCCGGCCCGTGAGCATCCGCGAGATGATCGACACCGTGGTCGGCCTGGTGGGCACGGGCCGCCCCCAATTCGGGGCGCATCCCTACCGGCCCGGCGAGAACATGGCCCTGTGGGCCGACGTGGAAAAGGCGAAGCGCCTGCTCGGTTTTCAAGCCCGCGTAGGCCTTGCGGAAGGACTCGGCCTGACCATCGCCCATTTTCGCGAGATGGCGGAGGACCGCTGATGACCGCGGAGCGCGGCCTGGCCCGGACCGGGTTTCGCCCCAAGGTCAGCGTGGTCATGAACTGCTTCAACGGCGAACGCTACCTGCGCGAAGCCATCGAGTCGGTCTTCGCCCAGACCTACGACAACTGGGAAATCGTCTTCTGGGACAACGCCAGCACCGACGCCAGCGCGTCCATCGCGAAAAGCTACGGCGAAAAGGTGCGCTATTTCCGGGCCGAGTCCACGACCCTGCTCGGCCCCGCCCGGGTGGAGGCCTTCGCCAGGGCCCAAGGCGATCTGGTGGCCATGCTCGACACGGACGACCGCTGGGAGCCGGAAAAGCTCGCCCTCCAGGTCCCCCTGTTCGAGGCCGACCCGATGCCCGGCCTGGTCTACTGCGACGCCGTGCTTTTCGACGAAACCGGGACGCGACGGGCCTTTTTCGATACCGTGCGTCCGGCGCGGGGCCGGTGCTTCGCCGAGCTTCTGCGTTCGAATTTCATCTGCACGGGCACCATGGTCTTTTCCCGTGCGGCCCTGGACGGCGTCCGCCCCCTTTTCGAGCCGGACATGACCATGGTCATGGACTACCTGCTCACCCTCAAGGTTGCCTACGCCCACGGGCTGGACTATGTGGACAGGCCTCTGGTCGGCAATCGGGTGCATTCGGGGAGCGAATCGACCAAAAAATGGGACCGTTTCGCCGTCGAACTCAAACGAGCCTGCGAAAACCTGGCCGCAACCCTGCCCGGAATCGAACGACGCTTCGGCCCGGAACTGGACGCGGCCCAGGAAAGAGCGGACATGGAACTCGCCATGAACGCCTGGATCGCCGGCGACCCGGCCAAGACAAGGAACATCCTGGCCCCGCGCGCCACGTGGCCGGCCAGGCTCATCCGCCTGGGCACGCGCCTCTATCCCTGGCCGTTTCCGGCGGAACACCTGCGCCGCGCCAAGCACGCCCTGGCCGGGCTGCTGGGACGCCCGCGCTCGCCGTTTCGGACGCACGGCGGCCGAGACGAATCGTTTAGCGCCACGAAGGGGAAACAATGCAGACGGTGATTCTGTGCGGCGGCCTGGGCACCCGGCTGGCCGAGGAAACCCAGCTGAAACCGAAGCCCATGGTGGAGGTCGGGGGCCGACCCATCCTGTGGCACATCATGAACATCTACGCCGCCCACGGCCTGACCGACTTCGTGCTGGCCCTCGGCTACAAGGCCGAAGTCATCAAGGACTATTTCCTGCACTACCACGGCCTCACCAGCGACCTGAAGATCCACCTGGGCTCGGGACAGGTGGAGTACGCCAACACCCTGGCCGAGGACTGGACCGTGCACATGGTGGACACCGGCCCGGTCTCCATGACCGGCGGCCGGCTCAAGCGGCTGGAATCGATTCTTCGCCCCGGCGGGACCTTCTGCTTCACCTACGGCGACGGCGTGAGCGACGTGGACGTGGCCGGCGCGCTGGCCTTTCACCGCGCGCACGGGAAACTGGCCACGGTGACGGCGGTGCGTCCGCCGGCCCGGTTCGGGGCCATGGTCTTCGACGGCCAGCGGGTGGTCAGTTTCAAGGAAAAGGTGCAAACCGGGGAAGGCTGGATCAACGGCGGGTATTTCCTCTTCGAGCCGGGCGTCTTCGACTATCTGGAAAACGACGCCACCATCCTGGAGGAAGCCCCCCTCGAACGCCTGGCCGCGGACGGCCAGCTCATGGCCTATCGCCACGAGGGGTTCTGGCAGTGCATGGACACGGTGCGCGACAGAAACCACCTGGAATCGCTCTGGAAGACCGGCAAGGCTCCCTGGAAGGTTTGGCGCGACTGAGGGGCTCCGACGGCCTGTCGCGAAATCCCCGCCGGTCGCGTCGCCCCGAAAAGCCGCCCCTCGGCGGACACGGCCACGACGCTTCCGGCTTGACTTTTTCCCCCGCCCTGGACGAGCGTTTCGTGAACCGGCCGCTGGAATCGACTGTTGGAACGGACTGTTAGGAAGGAGAGACCGATGCGCATTCTCATCACCGGCAACATGGGCTACATCGGCCCCCTGTGCCTGCGGGAATTTCGGCGCACCAGGCCCGACGCCGCCCTCGTGGGGTTGGACGCCGGCTTTTTCGCCCACTGCCTCACCGGGGCCGGGTTTTTGCCCGAATGCCAGGCGGACGTCCAATATTTCGCCGACGTGCGCCAGGCCCCGGACCAGGCCTTCGCCGGGGTGGACGCCGTGGTGCACCTGGCCGCGGTCTCCAACGACCCCATCGGCAAGTTTTTCGAGGCGGTCACCGACGCGGTGAACCACAAGGCCACCCTGGACATCGCCCGCCGGGCCAAGGCCGCCGGAGCCAAGCACTTTGTCTTCGCCTCCAGTTGCAGCATGTACGGCTCCGCATCGGACGCCCCCCGCGACGAGACCTCCACGCTGGCCCCGCTCACGGCCTACGCCCGGTCCAAGGTGGCCAGCGAGAAGGGGTTGGCCGAACTGGCCGGCCCCGACTTCACGGTCACGTCCCTGCGCTTCGCCACGGCCTGCGGGTTCAGTCCCAGGCTGCGCCTCGACCTGGTGCTCAACGACTTCGTGGCCGGCGCCGTCTCCTCGGGCAAGATCACCATTCTTTCCGACGGCACGCCCTGGCGGCCGCTCATCCACGTCAAGGACATGGCCCGGGCCATCGACTGGGCCGTGGACCGGCCCCAGGACCGGGGCGGCGCTTTCCTGGCCGTCAACGCCGGCTCCAACGCCTGGAACCACCAGGTCAAGGACCTGGCCCAGGCCGTGACCCGGCTCGTGCCCGGCGCCACCATGTCGATCAACCCGGACGCGGCCCCGGACAAGCGCAGCTACCAGGTGAATTTCGACCGGTTCGCGGCCCTGGCCCCGGACCACCAACCCCTGGTCAGCCTGGAACACGCCGTGACCGAACTGCGGGAAGGGCTCGAAGCCATGCGCTTCAACACCCCGGATTTCCGCGAGACGGCCTTCATGCGCCTGAAGGTGCTCACCTCCCACATGGAGGCCGGCCGGCTGACGCCCGAACTCACTTGGACCCTCCAACCCAGGAGTTGACCGCCATGCGGTTCACCGCTCTGCCCCTTTCAGGGGCCTATCTCGTGGAGCCGACCCCGTTTCGCGACGAACGCGGATTTTTTTCGCGCATCCACTGCGCCAAAGAGCTTCAGGAGGCCACCGGCCAGACCAAGCCCATCGCCCAGATCAACCACTCCCGCACCGAGGAGCCGGGCTCCATCCGGGGCATGCACTACCAACTGCCGCCCTACGCCGAAATGAAGATCATCAAATGCGTGCGCGGCGCGGTTTTCGACGTGATCATCGACCTGCGCAAGGATTCGCCCACCTTCCTGCACTGGTGCGGGGAGATTCTTTCGGCCGACAACCTGCACCTGATGGTGGCCCCGGAGGGCTTCGCGCATGGGTTCCAGAGCCTGGAGCCGGGCAGCGAGGTCATCTATTTCGTCACCGAGCCCTATGCCGCGGGCAAAGAGGCGGCCGTGCGCTTCGACGACCCCAGGATCGGGATCAAGTGGCCGCTGCCGGTGACCGTGGTCTCGCAAAAAGACCGGGCCACCCCCGACCTGCCCGTCGATTTCGCGGGGCTTGTGCTGTAGGCCCCGCGGCCTCGAAAGAAACCCCTTGCATTTCGAGGACTATGCAGAAAAAACATTTCAACGGGATTCCAAGAGTGCAATGATGTCTGTACGCATGCGGTACACCCCTCAGATGCGCACCTATGACGCCCTGCAGCCGGTCTACCTGCCGCATCTGAACTTTTTCCAGCCCCCGAACTTCACGAGCCCGGTCGTCAATACCGACGCCATGGGCTTTCGGTATTCCTACCTCGGCGACAAGCGAATCGACTGGCACGGCACGAACGAGACAGTGGACGTGCTGCTTGGCGGCTCCACCGCCTTCGGGGTCGGAGCCACCAACGACCGGGCCACCATTCCCTCGATCCTCTCGTCGACAAACGGCGTTCCCTGCCTGAACTTCGGCGGCCGGGCCTATTCCGAATTTCAGGAGCTTCTGCTTTTTCTCCTGTTCGCTCCCGAACTCGCCATACGCAATCTGTTCATCGTCTCGGGCGTGAACACCGTGTATATCGGCCACAACAGTCGCTTTGCCTTGAAAGGCACCACGGGAACCTTTTTCGAGGAAAACTTTCGCCAAGGGTTTTTCGCGGCCCATTTCGGCTGGAAACAACGGCTTGCCGTCCGATTCGCCAAAGCCCTCAAGGGAAAGCCGGGCCGGAGATATCATTTTATCGACTATCTGACATCCCAGGACATCAAAGACCTGTTCCTCGGGAAAACCACCCTGGACGCGCTGGACGCCCGCTACGCCAACGCGTTGTTCACGCTCGACCAGGACGACGCCACGGTCCATACCCGGATCGAGCAGGCCATGCGCACCTACCTGACCACCTTGTCCGGCATCTGCCGTCAGCGAGGCATACGGTTGGTGTTTTTCGTGCAGCCCTTCGCGCCGTGGGTGGAGGGGCCGTTTTCCCCCGAGGAAACCGCGCTTTTTGATGCGCTCGACCAGGCGCAACCCGAACTATGGGAAATCATGAGCACGTCCCTGGGGAAAGCGGGCGCGTGGTATGTCCCGCTTCTGCAACGGCTGTGCGACGAGACGGGCGTTCCCTGCGTGGATCTCAATGCCTTTGTCGCTTCCGTAAAGTCGGGCGAGCGGATGTTTTTCGTGGACAGAGTGCATTTGACTGATGAAGGCTATGAAACGCTTGCCGCACGCATTGCGAAGGAAGGTGACTCGTGATCTGGTGGATTCTCTTGGGCGTGGCTGTCGTCGTGGTTGCGGGTGTTGTCGTTCTCAGACAACGCAAAAAGGAAAAAGACAAGGACATGTATCCGCTCTGGTGACGCCGCCCCGAGCCTTGACCCGCGATGTTTCCCGCCTGGCCCGCGAAAGGACAGAGCGTCTCGAACCTGGGCTATTCGCCGGGGACCCTGGCGACGCACGCCACGGCTCGCGTCCCGCGCGCCCGTGGCTCCGCGCCGCAAGCCGGCCGGCCCTTCGATCCTGACGGCCCCGCCCCGCCTTGACACCCCTTGGCCCCTGGCCTAATCCAGAAGCGCCGTTCCCCCGCCCAATACGAGGATTCGCATGCCCCAAGAACCGGTCATCTGTTCGCGCTGCCTCTACGATACCACCATTCCCTCCATCCGTTTCGATGAAAACGGCGTTTGCCAGTTCTGCAAAATCCACGACGAGATGGAGAAGCTCTACCCCCTGGGCGAAGAAGGCGACCGCCGCCTGGCGGCCATCGTGGACGACGTCCGGCGCAAGGGACGGGGCAAGCCCTACGACTGCGTGGTGGGCCTTTCCGGCGGCACGGACTCCACCTACACCCTGCTCAAGGCCGTGGAATTGGGCCTTCGCCCCCTGGCCGTGCACTTCGACAACGGGTGGAACTCCGAAATCGCGGTGCGCAACATCGAAAACGCCACCAACCGCCTGAAGGTCGACCTCTACACCCACGTGGTGGATTGGGAAGACTTCAAGAAACTGCAAATTTCCTTTCTCAAGGCCTCGGTCTCCGACGCGGAAATCCCCACGGACATGGCCATCCACGCGGTGCTCCACCAGGTGGCCGCGCGCGAGGGGCTCAAGTACATCCTGCTCGGACACTCCTTTCGGGCCGAAGGCATCGTGCCCAAGGAGTGGACCTACTTCGAAGGCCGCTACATCAAGAGCGTACACAAGCGTTTTTCCGGCTCCTCGCGCACCGGCGTGCCCGAACTTTCGCCCTGGGACCTGTTCCGGTTCATGATCCTGGGACGCATCACCGTGGTCCCGCTGCTCAACTACATGGACTACGGCAAGAAGGAAGCCCAGGAGGCCATCGCCAAGGCCGTGGGCTGGGAAGACTACGGCGGGCACCACCATGAATCGCTCTACACCAAGTTCTTCCAGTCGTACCTGTTGCCGGTCAAGTTCGGCATCGACAAGCGCAAACTTTCGCTCTCGGCCCGGGTGCGCTCGGGCAAGATGGACCGGGAGGAGGCCCTGGCCGTCATCCGGGCCAATCCCTATCCCTCGCAGCCGGAGCTCGTGGAGTACGCCCTGGAAAAGCTCGGCATGACCAGCCAGGAATTCGACGCCATCATGGCCGAACCGCCCAAAAGCTTTCACGACTACCCCACGTACTATCCCCTCATGAAAGCCATGAAGGGTCCGCTCACCCTGGGACACCGTCTGGGCCTTGTGCCGTCCATCCTGTACTACAAGTACGTGTACTAGCCACGCCCCATGAACGTCATCGTCGACTATGGACTCGGCAACCTGCGCTCGGTGCTCATGAAGTTCGAGCGGCTGAAGATCGCGGCGGTGGTGAGCGCCGACCCGACCGTGGTGCTCGCGGCCGAACGGCTGGTACTGCCGGGCGTGGGCTCGTTCGACGCGGGCATGCGCAACCTGCGCGAACGCGGCCTGATCGAAGCCCTGAACCGCCGGGTGCTCGAAGACCGCGTGCCGGTGCTGGGCATCTGCCTGGGCGTGCAACTCTTCGCCGCCGACAGCGAAGAGGGCGACTTGCCCGGCCTGGGCTGGATCGACGCCCACGTGCGCCGCATCCGCCCCCCCGAGGCCGCCCGGGGCGTGCGCGTGCCCCATGTGGGTTGGAACACTGTGGAACGCGCCCGCGACTGCCTGCTCTTTACCGGAATCGATCCGGCGCTTCGCTGCTATTTCACCCACTCCTACGCGGTGTTCTGCGATGATCCGACCCAGGCCCTGGCCACCACCACCCACGGCGAAACCTTCGCCAGCGTGGTGGGCAAGGCCAACATCCTGGGCACGCAGTTCCACCCGGAAAAAAGCCACCTGCACGGGCTCGCCATGCTCAAAAACTTCGCCACCCTCAGCTGATGCTGCTGCCACGCGTCATACCCGTCTTGCTGCTCAAGGGTCGGGGCCTGGTCAAGGGCGTCGGATTCTCCAAGCACGTCTATGTGGGCGACCCTGTCAACGCGGTCAAGATCTTCGACGCCAAGGAAGTGGACGAGCTGCTCATTTTAGACATCACCGCCACCCAGGAAGGCCGCATCCCGCCCCTCGAACTCGTACAGAAGGTCGCGGACCAGTGCCTCATGCCTTTCGGCGTGGGCGGCGGCATCCGCACCGTGGAAGACGCCCGGCGCATTCTGGCCGCCGGAGCCGAAAAGGTCTGTCTGAACACCGCCGCCCTGGAAAATCCCGACCTGGTGAGCGAATTGGCCTCCCAGTTCGGCAGCCAGAGCGTGGTGGTCTGCCTGGACGTGAAGCGCGGCTGGCTGGGTGGAGCCGGCGTGTGGTCGCGCTGCGCCGCCAAACGCGTTCTGCCCGACCCCGTGGCCGCCGCCAGACTCATGGTCGAAAAAGGCGCGGGGGAAATCATTATAAGCGACGTGGCCCGCGACGGAACCATGAGCGGCTACAACCTGGAACTCACGCGCCAGGTGGCCGACGCCGTGGACGTGCCCGTTATCGCCCTGGGAGGATGCGGCTCGCTCGAACACATCCGCCAGGCTTTCGACGCCGGCGCCCAGGCCGCCGCTGCCGGCGCTTTTTTCGTCTTCCATGGACCGCGCCGCGCCGTGCTCATCACCTACCCCGGCAAGGACGAACTGGCCGGCATTCGAGGACGGTAAGCGGGAAGATGGGAGGGGGAAGACCAGATGGAAGAGCCTCCGGCGGCCGGGGGCGAAGCTCGCCCCCGGCCCCCCGCGATGGGCAGGGTGTTTTCCGGCCGGGCGCGCCCGGCCGGAAAACACCCTGCCAAGAACGTCAGGCCATGACCGAATCCGTCCCCAACCAACTTCCTCCCCGCGTCGCCCGTCGTCCGGGACCAAGGCGCGCCTTGGCCCCGGACGACGGGCCGCTGGGGAGCCCCGAGGGGGTCACTCCCTCGGGCGGGATGCAGGGGCGGCGCCCCTGCTTTTCTCTTCTCCCCCCCCTCTTCCTCCTTCTCTTTGGAGCCTCCCCATGTGCGGCATAGCCGGGGTGTACCGCCTGGGCGGGGCCAGGGACGACGACGCAGCGCTGGTTGCGGCGATGAACGCGGCGCAGGCGCATCGGGGTCCCGACGCCGAGGGGATTTCGCGGGTGGGGGCGTGCGTGTTGGGGCACCGTCGACTGGCCATCATCGACCTGTCGGACGACGGCCGCCAGCCGTTCGTGTCGTCCTGCGGCCGGTATCATCTGGTATTCAACGGCGAGGTGTTCAACTACATCGAGTTGCGCGAGGAGCTGGAGGCCAAGGGGCGCGTATTTCGTACGAAAACCGACACCGAAGTGCTGCTGGCCGCGTTTATGGAATGGGGCCGTGCATGCCTGGACCGGCTCAACGGCATGTTCGCCTTCGCGGTGTACGACGTGGAGAAAGGGCGTCTGTTTCTGGCCCGGGACCGTTTCGGCATCAAGCCGCTCTACTGGGCCAAGTGGAACGGAGCGCTGGTGTTCGCCTCGGAAATCAAGGCGCTCCTCAAGGCACGGGGACTTTCGCGGGCCGTGCATGAGGGCGCGCTGTTCGATTACCTGGTTTTCAACCGCACGGACGTGGGCGAGGACACGTTTTTCGCCGAGGTGAAGCGTCTGCCCAAGGCCAGTTGGGCCGAATGGGGGCCGGACGGCGAGCGCCGAGGCGTGTGGTGGAATCCGAAAAATTTTCTGGGCCGTCACGAGGACGTGGGCTTCGACCAGGCCGCGGCCGCGGTGGAGGAACTCATCATCTCGGCCGTGACCCTGCGCATGCGCAGCGACGTGCCGGTGGGGTCGTGTTTGAGCGGTGGGCTCGATTCGTCGATCCTGGTGGGGGTGGTGTTCGACCGGCTGGGCGCGGGACCGGGCTTTTCGGCCTTCACGGCGGCGTTTCCCGGAACGGCGGTGGATGAAACCCGCTACGTGGACGACATGGCCAAGCGTTTCCCGTTCACGAACCACCGGATCACGCCCACGGCCGAAACGGCCCTGTCCGAACTCAAGGCCCTGGTCTACCACAACGACGAGCCCACGGGCGGAGCGGCCATCTACGCCCAGTACGAAGTCATGCGCCTGGCCAGGGAGAACGGGGTCACGGTGCTGCTCGACGGCCAGGGCGGGGACGAAGCCTTCGCCGGGTATCAGTATTTCCACGGCTTCTGGCTGTACGGGCTGTTGCGCTCGGGCAAAGTCCGGACCTTCGGCTCCGAACTCGCGCGGGTTCTATCCCGACGCCAGGACAAGTCCGCCCTGCAAACGCTGGTGTTTCTCTGTCTGCCCAAAGCGCTCAGACGCTTGGCCTTGCGCCGGCAAAATCCCTTCGTCGAGCGGGAGTTCTTCGACGCGCACATGGACCAGAGCGTCATCGCCCGGGAGTTTTTCGGCGTCGGGAACCTGGGCGAGTCCCTGGCCGGACACTACGACTACAAGCTCGAACACCTGTTGCGCACCGAGGACCGCAACTCCATGGCCTTTTCCATCGAGTCGCGGGTGCCGTTTCTCGACTACCGGTTGGTGGAATACGTGCTCGGCCTGCCCGACGAATACAAGATTTGCGGCGGACAGACCAAGTACTTGCAGAAGCGGGCCGCCGGGCGCTACGTCACGTCCTCCATTCTGGAGCGCAAGGACAAGTTGGGCTTCGCCACCCCCATGGACGCCTGGATGGCCTCACCCGCGTGGCAAGACCTGGCCCGCCAGAGCGCCGAGCGCGCGGGCAGGGACTTCCCCGGGGTCTTTGATCCGGCCGGAGTGTCGTTTGACAAGGCGGACCATTGTTGGAAAGTTATCCAGCTCGCCCTCTGGCGCGAAATCTTCGCCTAAGTCCCGACCGGACGCCTGCGGGCCTTGAACCCCGCGGACTCGACCCCGGTCCCGGACGCGGCGGTTCCCGAACAAACAGCGAAAAACGAGGCGGATCGTGGTATATATCGGCATCAACGAGGGAATAAACGCCTCCGTGGCGGTGTGCGACGCCGGCCGCATGGTCTACGCCTTGCAGGAAGAACGCCTGAGCCGTGAGAAGAATCATATGGGATTTCCCCATTTGGCCCTGGACGCGGCCATGGATTTCTGCGGGCTCAAGGCGGACGACGTGCGCGGGGTGTGCCTTTCCAACCGACACAGCCCGGATGTCACCCTGGAGGACTTCAAGCGCCAGTACGCCGAAGCCGCCAAGGACTGCACGTCGCTGGTGCGCGACGGCAACGTGGAGACCCTGTGTTACCTGGCCTATAGCCACTTGGGTCCGGGGTTGCGCGGGAAGGTGAAAAACACCCTGCTCAAGGGAAAGTTCGCCAAGCGCAACCGCACCATGGAGGGCCACCTGGCGGCCCACGGCCTGGGCCAGGTCCCGACACTGCGGGCCGAACACCACTTCAACCACGCGGCCGCGGCCTATTACGGCCTGTGCCGGGACTTCTCCAAGCCCTACGTGGTGCTCACCCTGGACGGCGGCGGGGACGACAGTTGCTCCCACGTGTATCTCGCCCGTGACGGCAAGCTCACTCTGCTGGCCAAGACTCCGTCGGGACATTCCCTGGGCCAGATCTATTCGGCGGTCACCTATTTCATGGGCATGACCCCCCACGAGCACGAATACAAGCTCATGGGCCTGGCGCCCTATCCCGACCCCAAGCATTCGGACTGGATCGCGAACACCTTTCGCTCCTATCTCGACCTGGACCCCAAAAACCCCATGCTGTTCAGGCGCAAGATCGCCGAACCCACCCATCGCCTCATGGGCCGTCTGCGCCGAGACTTTGTTCGGGTACGCTTCGACAACCTGGCCGCCGGGCTCCAGGCCTTTGCCGAGGACCTGCTGGCGCGCTGGGCCAGGGCCGTGGTTTCGGCCACGGGCGTGGGCCGGGTGCTGGCGGCGGGCGGGGTGTTCATGAACGTGAAGGCCAACAAACGCATCGCCGAACTGGGCGAGGTGGCCTCGTTCGAGGTCTTTCCCTCCTGCGGGGACGAAACCCTGCCGTTCGGCGCGGCCTGGGCCGCCCAGGCCGAAGCCGACCCGTCCACGCTGGGCAACATGCGTCTGGACCACCTCTACCTGGGTCCCGAGGCCGGCGCCGACCTGCCCCAGGCCCTGAAACGCTTCGCCGGCACAATCACCGCCGAGCGCCTGGACGATCCCGAGGACGCCGTGGCCGGACTTTTGGCCCGGGGACGCATCGTGGCCCGCTGCTCGGGGCGCATGGAGTTCGGGGCCAGGGCCCTGGGCAATCGCTCGATCCTGGCCAACCCCTCGGACCTGGGCGTGGTGCAGGTGATCAACCGCATGATCAAGCAGCGCGACTTCTGGATGCCCTTCGCCCCGGCCATGACCCGCGAAAGCGCCGAACGCTACGTGGCCATTCCCGAATCGTTGCCCAAGGATACCATCTCGCCCTTCATGATGCAGACCTTCGACACCACGGACCTGCGTCCGCACTTCATGGCCGGCGTGCACAACGCCGACCGCACGGCCAGGGCCCAGATCGTCACCGAAAAGAGCAACGCCCGCTTCCACAAGCTCATCGAGCGGTTCGGGCAGCTCACGGGCCAGTCCGTGGTGCTCAACACGTCGTTCAACCTGCACGGCTACCCCATCGTCACCGGGGCCGTGGACGCCGTGGACGTGCTCCTGCGCTCGGGCCTGGACTGCGTGGTGGTGGACGACACCCTCATCCGCAAGACCGCGGGCACGGCGTGAACGTCTGTTTCGACCTGGGCCACCCCGGGCACGTCCATTTTTTCCGCCACGCGGCCAGCCTGCTGGAAGCCAGAGGGCACCGGGTGTTCTTCACCTGCCGGGACATGGCCATCGTGCACCGGCTGTTGGCCGCCCAGGGACGAAAAGCCGCCTCCATGGGGGCCAAGCGCCAGGGACGCCTGGGACTGGGGATCGAACTGGCCGAGCACACGACCCGGCTGGCCGCTTTTCTGGTGAAAAACCGCATCGACGTGACCGCGTCCATAGGCGGAACACTGTGCGTGGTGGCGGCCCGGATCACCGGCCGACCCTGCGTGGTCTTCACCGACACCGACACCGCCACCATGGAAAACCGTATCGTCTATCCCCTGGCCACCTGCCTGGCCACGCCCCAGGGGTATCCCCACGACCTGGGAAACAGGCAGCGCCGCTACCGGGGATTGCACGAGCTGGCCTACGCGCATCCCGACCTCTTCACACCCGATCCGGCCGTGGCCGCGCGCTACGGGCTGGACCCGCAACGGCCTTACAGCGTGGTGCGCCTGAGTTCCTGGGAAGCCGGCCACGACCTGGACATGCGCCGGGCCCAGCCGGCCGAAAAGCTGGCCCTGGTGGCCCGACTGGCCGAAAAGGGAACCGTGGTGGTGGTGCCGGAAGGCGACTACCCGAAGGAACTGGCCGCCGTGGCCCCGCCCCTGACCCCGGCCCTGGCCCCGGAGGACTTCCACCACCTGCTGGCCTTTTCCCGCTTCTGCCTGACCGAAGGAGCCACCACCGCCTCGGAAGCCTGCCTGCTCGGCATTCCCGGACTCTACATCAACCCGGCCCGGCCCTTTTACATCGGTGAACTGGCCGCCTACGGCCTGCTTGCCCTGGCCCGCCCCGGACACGACGACCTGACCCAAGCCCTGGAAGCCCACCTGCCCCTGTCCGACGACCGCGCCACCTGCCGCGACACGGCCCGGCGCATCGTGGCCGAACGGGTGAATGTGGCCGCCTTCGCCGCCGACCTGGTGGAGGAGTTCGGCCGGCGGTAGGGGCAGAGGAAACGGCAAGCGCCTCTGGCGGCCAGGGGCGCCGCCCCTGGACCCCGCTGGGGGCGGAGCCCGCCCCCAGCCCCCCGCATGTGGCGGACTGGCTCCCGGGCCGGCAAAATATTTCGTGAATCACAAGCCCCGGTCCAAAACCGAAGTCTTTATGCGTCTTCAGGCGATGCGCGGATGTCGAATCGCGGTCACGCACAGGGGGGGGACCGGGGGGAGTCACTCCCCCCGGCCGCCGGAGGCATAATTTTACCCGTCAGTCGCTCGCGCGCTCCTGGCCGGCCGCTTCGGCGGCCAACTGTCCGCAGGCGGCGCTGATGTCCTGTCCTTTGCTCTTGCGCAACGTGACCGTGACGCCCTTGTCCCAAAGCATCTTCTGAAACGTTTCCACGCGGCCGGGGTCCGGGGCTTGGTAGGGCAGTCCGGGCGAGGGATTGTAGGCGATGAGGTTGACCTTGCCCTTGACGCGCGAGAGCAGGCGCACCAACTCCCGGGCGTGCTCCGGGGCGTCGTTGACTCCGCCCAGCAGCACGTATTCGAAGGTCAGGCGCTCCCGGGACTTGAGGGGGTACTGGGCCAAAAGGGCCAGCAGGGAATCCAGGGGCAGACGCGCGGCCTTGGGCATGATTTCGGCGCGCAACTCCTGGGTGGGGGCGTGCAGGGACACAGCCAGGGAACCGAGCCCGGTACGTCCGTATTCCAGGATTCCCGGCGCGACGCCCACCGTGGACACGGTGATGCGCCGCGAGGAAAAATCCAGCCCCTGGGGATGGTGAAGCGATTCCAGGGCGGTGATGAGGTTGCGGTAATTGAGCAGGGGTTCCCCCATGCCCATAACTACCAGGTTTCGCAGCCCCAGGCGCCCGCCGGCTTGGGCCAATTCACGCCGGGCCACCAGAACTTGGCCCAGAATTTCGCCGTGGGTCAAATTTCTGGTCAGGCCCAGGGTTCCGGTGCGGCAGAAGGTGCAGCCCATGGAGCAGCCCACCTGGGTGGAAAGACACTGGGTGAAGTGGTCCCTTTCCGGGATGAGCACGGTTTCGATGGCCTGGCCGTCGGCCAGCCCGAGCAGGAGCTTGACCGTGCCGTCGCGACTCTGAAGCCGACTGAGCACCCGGGGGGAGACAAGCGTGGAAACCTCTCCAAGGGCCTTGCGCAGGTCCTTGGAGAGGTTGGTCATTTCTTCCGGGTCCGTGGCCCCTTTCTGCCACAGCCACTGCCAGACCTGTCTGGCCCGGTAGGGCGGCTGTCCCAGTCCGGTGACCAGGGTTTCCAGCTCGTGGAAGCCCAGGTCCAGGAGATTGGGCTTGTCGGAGGAGGGGATCATCCTCCCAATTGTTCCTTCTGGGCATAATGCTTCACGAAATCCACGGCCTGCTCCACCGAGGCCACGTCCCCGCACACCTGCGCTTCGAGCAGGGCGTCGCGGATGATACCCACGGTGGGTCCGGGATGCAGCCCGGTGATGGTCATGATCTCGTTGCCGTTGAGCAGGGGCTCCAGCTCTTCCTCAGGCACGTGCGTGCGTTCGAGCATCTTGAGGTTGTGGTTGAATTCCTTGTAGTTGCCGCCCCGGCTGCGGATATCGGCCCGGGCCAGCTCGATGAGACGGGGATATTCGGCCAGGGCCTGGAAACGTCGGATGCCCTTGTCCGTGAGCATGGAGAAAAACCGCGTGTGGTTGCGCACCAGGTGGCAGACCAGATCGATCTCCGTGGACGTGAAACGCAGGTGGGTGAGGATCTTGCGGGTCACCTTGGCCCCCACCCGGTGATGCTGGTGGAAAGTCCACACGTCGTCCACGATTTCGGCGGTGTAAAGCTTGCCCACACCGATGAACAGGCAGGAAAAGGCCCCGAACCAGTCATAGGGCAGCTCGGCCGAGTAGTTGCGCATCACGGCCAGGGCGTGGTCGAAGACGGTTTCTTCCTCGTTGTCGTTTTTCTTCTGCTTGATGCGGGCCAGGGCCGCCACCTCGGGAATGAGCCCGTGCAGGATCATGGACTCGTAGAGCAGGTTGACGAAGGCGGCCAGGTTGGAGGCCTCGACCTTGCGCCATTCGTCCACGATGTCGGTGACCGAAACGTAGTCCAGCACCCGTTTGGCCCCGCGCAGGATGGCCATCCAGGTATTGGGCTCCACGGGGATGCCGAAATTGGCCGAAAAGCGCATGGCCCGCACGGCGCGCAAGTAGTCCTGGCGCAGGGTCTGGTCGGGAATGCCGCGCAGGCGCACCACGCCGGCGGAAAAGTCCGCGAAACCGTCGAAGGTGTCGGCCACCTTGGGCATGAAGGGACACACCAGGTTGGCCGGCAGTTCGTCGGTTTCGGCCAGATGCTTGAGCATGCGGGTGGTCATGCGGGTGAGGCACTCCTCGGGATGGGAGGCGTCGGCCGTGTCGGCGGGGAGAAAAAAGAAGGTCGCGGCCCCTTCGTGCAACTGGGCGAAGGGTTCGCCCTGGGAAGGCTGGACGCTGGGAAAGAGCTTCTGCAATTCTTCGAAACTGGCGTCGGTGCAGATATCGAGTTCGGGCTTGGGCAGTCCTTTGAGGACTTTGTTCTGCAAGGTGGCGTTGACCACGTAGGCGTCCGACCCATTGCGCCCGATGGCTTTGCAGATGGCGACGGCGTCTTTGTACGGCTGACTCATGAACCCTCCGCGAAAAGCTTTTTGCCGAAAGCCTCATGCACGAGGCGTCCGGCCACAAAATTGGCGCGCACGGCGCCGGTGAGCGTCTGGCCCAGGCAGGGCGTGTTCTTGCCCTTGGACACCAGCGCCTGGGCCGTGACCTTCCAGGAAGCCTGGGGGTCGAAAAGCAGAAAATCGGCCGGATCTCCCGGAGCGAAGCGATTGACCGGCAGGTTGAAAAGCTCACCCGGCCTGTGGCACCAAGCCCGCACCAGGGCCTTGGCGGAAAGCGCCTTGCGGGTCACCAGCCCCCAGGTCAGGCACAACGCGGTCTCGAAACCGGAAATGCCGTTGGGGGCCTCTTCGAAGGGGGTTTCCTTTTCATGGGCGGCATGGGGGGCGTGGTCCGTGGCCAGGATGTCGATCACCCCGGTTTCCAGGGCGTCGAGCAGGGCCTGCTGATCCTGGAGGGTGCGCAGCGGAGGGCTGACCTTGGCGGCGGTGTCATAGTCGCCCACGGCGTCCTCGGTAAAGGACAGATAGTGGGGGCAGGTCTCGGCGCTCACGGCCACCCCGCGCGCCTTGGCCTGGCGGATGACCTCCACGGTGTGGCGGCTGCTCACGTGGGCCAGGTGGATGGAGATGCCCAGGTACTCGGCCAGGAGCACGTCGCGCGCGGCCTGGATGGCTTCCCCCACGTCGGGCTGTCCGCGCAGGCCCAGCCGGGCGCTGAGCACCCCTTCGTTCACGCCCGCGCCCGGGGCCAGAGTGGGGTCTTCGCAGTGGTCGATGACCGTGAGCCCCAGGTCCGAGGCGTACTCCACGGCCCGGCGAAAGATTTCCGTGCTGGCCACCGGGCGTCCGTCGTTGGACACGGCCTTGCAGCCGGCCCGGGCCAGTTCGGCCATGGGGGCCAGACTCGTTCCCTCCAAGCCCATGGTGAGCGCGCCGATGGGAAACAGGCGCGGCCCCCGGGGGTGGGACAGGGTGGCCCGGTCGAGCATGAACTCGGTGACCGAGGCGTTGTCGTTGACCGGACTGGTATTGGCCATGCACATGACGTTGGCAAAACCGCCCTTGGCCGCCGCGGCCAATCCCGTGGCGATGGTTTCCTTCCATTCCTGTCCGGGTTCGCGCAGGTGGGCGTGGGCGTCGGTCAGGCCCGGCAGCAGCACCAGGCCCGAGGCGTCGGCCACCTTGGCCCCCTCGGGCGCGGGCTGGCTTCCGGCCGGTTCGAGCCCCACCACCCGGCCCTTGGCCAGGAAGAGGTCCACCTGATCTTCGGGACGCTCGGCAGGCGTGGCCGCGCGAATCACCATATCGACTTGGGACACGGCGTTACTCCTTGCGTTCCTTGCGGGTGACGAGAAGGTGCAATACGGCCATGCGCACGTCCACTCCGGCGCTCACCTGGTCGAGGATCAGGCTGCCCGGCGAGTCGGCCAGGTCCGACGAAATGTCCATGCCCCGGTTGATGGGACCGGGGTGCATGACGACCACGCTTTTGGCCGCCTTGGCCAGGTGGCGTTCGCCCAGGCAGTAGCGGGCGGCGTATTCGCGCAGGTCGGGCAGAAGTCCGGCCTGCTGGCGTTCGAGTTGCAAGCGCAGGCACATGATGACATCGACCCCGCGCGCGGCCTCGTCCAGGTCGGAAAAGTACGGAACGCCGAAGGACTGGGGCGCGGCCGGCAGCAGGGTGCGCGGGGCGCACAGACGCACCGTGGCTCCCAGCTTGGTCAGAAGGTCGATGTTGGACCGGGCCACCCGGCTGTGGGCGATGTCGCCCAGGATGAGCACGTGTTTCCCTTCCATGCCGCCCAGTCGCTCGGTGAGGGTGAAGGCGTCGAGAAGGGCCTGGGTGGGATGGGCGTGCCAGCCGTCGCCGGCGTTGATCACCGAACAGGCCAGGCGTTTGGCGATGAAGTCCGCCGCCCCGCTGGCCTGATGCCGGATCACGATGGCGTCGGGATTCATGGCCTGCAAGGTGAGCACGGTATCCTTGAGGGATTCGCCCTTGGCCAGGGAACTGCCCGTCTTGGCCAGGGCGAAGGTGTCCGCCGAAAGGCGCTTGCCGGCCACGTCGAAGCTGGTCTTGGTGCGGGTGGAGGGCTCGGCGAAAAACAACACCACGGACTTGCCCTTAAGGATCGGCACCTTTTTCACCGGACGGCTGTTGATCTCGTGGAAAGACTTGGCGGCCCGCAGGATTTCTTCGATATCCTCGCGGGAAAGCTGGTTGATGCACAGCAAGTCCTTATGTGGCCAGGTCATGGAGTTCCTTCCGGCTTTTAAGGTGGCGTTCGGCGCGGCGTCGACGGTTTTCCCATACGCACACCGCCGCGTCAATCGTCCAACGCGATTTCCAGGTCGGCGGGAAGCATGGAGAAACGCGCCTTGGACCCGGCGCGCACGGTTCCGTAGTCGGAAAGGCCCAGCGCCCGGGCCGGAGTGCGGGTGACCATGGCCAGGGTGTCGACCGGGGAACAGGTCCCGGGAAACGTCTCCAGGAAAAAGCGCAACTCGTCAAAGAGGTTGAGCGTCTCCACCGAGGCCGTGGAGTCCGTGCCCAGACAGAGCGGAACCCCGGCCGCCAGGAGCGCCGCCGGATCGGCCCGCCCCGAGCCGATGAGCGCGTTGCTGCGCGGACACAGGCAGACCGTGGCCCCGCTGCGGGCCAGGGCGGCCACGTCCCCAGGGGTGAGATGCACGGCGTGCACGGCCAGGGTGCGTTGGTCCAGAAGCCCCAGGGAGTCGGCCCAGGCCGTGGGGGTGCGGCCCGGCGGTCGGAAATCCTTTGGAATAAGCCCGCGCTTGAGGGCCAGGGCGAACTCTCCCTGTCCCGTGGCCAGGACTTCGAGTTCGGCTTCATGTTCGGAAAGATGCAGGGAAAAGGCGCGTCCATGGGCCAGGTCCCAGGCCTTGGCCGCGCGCAGGTTTTCCGGCGACGTGGAATACAGCGCGTGTCCGGCCAGACTCAGACGCGCGGGGGCCACGTCTTGCGGGAGCGACCAGGGCGCGTAGCCGATGACCTCGTGCTGCACCACGCCGCCCATGTCCGCCTGATCCAAAGCCCGAGCCACCAGGGGAGCCACGCGTGTGGCCACATCGGCCACGGCCGCGGTTCCGCAGGACTCCAGATCGTCCAGGGCCCGGGCCACGTCCTGGCCGGTCACGTCGTACAGGGGCTGGTCCATGAGCCAGCGCACCCAGGCGGGAAATCCCCGGCCCCGAAACGGCGGGGGAGAAAGATGCGAAAGCTCCAGGTGGGTGTGGGCGTTGACCAGGCCGGGCAGGAGCGCCACCTGGCCCAGGTCTTCCACGGGACCGCGGTGGCGTCCGCGCAGGCCCGGCCAGGAACCGACCTCCACGATGCGATCGTCGACCACGGCCACGGCCGCGTCTTCGAGGACCGGACGCCCCGGCTCCATGGAAAGCAGGCGCGCGGCCCGCAACACGTACGCCGGCTTGCGGCGAAGCGCCCTCAGGCGGCGCATGGGTGTATGGTCATGGTGAAACGTTCTCCCTTGATGAACACGATGTCTTTGCGCTCCAGGCCGAGCGCCCGGTAGGCCGGGGCCAACTCCCCGGCGTGGCCGAAGAACTCGCCGCTGAACCGGGATGGCACCTCCAGACGCGCGGCCCTGCGGCCGTCCAGCAGTTCGGCCACGTGGGCGAGAAGCGCCCTGGCCCGCACCCGCATGCCCAGCGCCGGATGCCACGGTCCGGCCAGGCGCGCGGCGAGAAGCCCGGGCTCCGGGGCCAGGCCGATGCGAGCCACGTTCACTCCGGCCCGCCACAGGGCCAAAACGGTTGCGGGAAGGACTTCCAGGCACAATTCCAGAGACCACGGTTCGAACGCGCCCCTCCGCCATACGGCTTCCAGGCCGGTTCCTTCAAGCACCAGACAAGGGTGCAGGCGCACAAAAGAGGCCCCCAGCCTGGCGGCCTCGGCCGCGTCGGCCTCCAGATCGTCCGGCGTGTGCCCGGGCAGGCCGGGCAGCAGGTGCACGCCAAGGTCCAACCCGGCTTCCAGCACCTGTTCGCAGGCCCGGCGGCTGGCGTCGCCGTCGTGGCCACGCCGGGCCAGGGCCAGGGGTTCGTCCTGAAAGGACTGCACGCCAAGCTCGATCCGGGTCAATCCCGCGTCGGCCAGGCGCGCCAGCAGTCCGGGCGACACGGCGTCCGGCCGGGTGGAGCAGCGAATGCCCGATACCGCCCCCCGCGCCCGAAACGGAGCCGCGACCTCCAGAAATCGAAAGGCGAAATCGTCCGGCAACGCGGTGAACGTGCCGCCGTAAAAGGCCAATTCATGCCGACGGGAGGACGTGCGAAGCGCAAGGGCCTGGCCCAGGGCGTCCACCTCGCGCTGCAGATCCGGCCGGGCCTTTCCGGACTGTTTCTCCTGGGCGCAGAAGAGGCAACGTCCGGGACATCCGGCCTGCGGGAGAAAAACTGGAAAAACAGGAAGATACGAAACCGGAGGCTGAGGATGCGAAAAAGGAACCATATTTTCGGCCCTTGCTGGGGTCACTTTTTTCCAAGACCTCTTGCAAAAAAATTTCTCACGCGCTAGCAGAGAGTTATGTGTTTTCCCACGAGCATTTGCCTGGAGGCGGAGAAGAACAGATGACCGATCCGAATTGTATATTTTGCAAAATTGTTGCCGGCGAACTCCCCTGCGCCAAGGTGTACGAGTCCGAGCGCGTCCTTGGGTTTCTCGATATCGCTCCGGTGCGGCCGGGGCATTGCCTGCTCATCCCCAAGGCGCATTATCCCGACCTGTACGCCCTGCCCCCCGAGGAAGGGAAAGCCCTGCTCCACGCGGCCGCCGTCGTGGGCCGAGCCATGGAGGCCGCCTTGGGCTCCACGGGGTGCAACATGGGCATGAACGTGGGAGCCAGCGCAGGTCAAATGGTTTTTCACGCCCACGTTCACGTCATCCCCCGAGTGGAAGGGGACGGGCTGTCCCTGTGGCCTCAGACCGGCTACGAGTCGCCGGATCAAATGCGGAGCTTGGCCATGGCTATCGCGGCGCAAATTCGTTAACCATTACCGCCCCCCTCGGAGGAGCCATGAGCGGCAAGACTTTGACCAAGGCGGACATCGTCGACTTCATCTATGAAAAGACCGAAAAGAACCGGGCGGAAGTAAAGGTTTTGGTGGACAACCTGCTCGATATCATGCGCCAAGCCATCAAGCGCGATGGATCGTTGCTGGTGTCGGGGTTCGGCAAGTTCGACGCCTACGACAAGCGCGCCCGGAAGGGCCGCAATCCGCAGACCAGCGACTCCATCGTGCTGCCCCCCCGCAAGGTGGTGGTGTTTCGGCTGTCGCGCAAGTTTCGGGCGGAACTCAATCCGGAGGAGGAAGCCTAGTACCACAAAACCCCAAAACATGACACCCTCGAATTGATGCGGGTGCGGAGACACGGGTGTGCCGGTTTCCGCACCCGCTTGCAGTCTCGGCCGCGCGTCGACGCGTCACTGGGCGATGACAAAAGCGTCGGGATAGTCCTTGCGCAGCCTGTCCAATCCGGCCTGGGCTTGCGCCAGGGTCGGGAAGGTTCCGGCCTGAACCCGCAGCAGCCATTGCCCCGTCTGGCTTCCTTCTTCTATTCTCGATTCCAGGTATCCCTTGCGCAACATGTGCAAAATGGTTTTGTCGGCATTGGAGCGCATGGAAAAGGCCCCCACCTGCACATAGAACGGGCCGGGCAGCTCGCCGTCCTTCTGGCCCGGAATGGCGCCCACCGTGGCCAGACGCACCCGGGCCGTGCCTTTTCCGGTCATGCCGAGGGCGAGGGCCGCCCCGCGTGAAAGATCCACGATACGCCCCGAGACAAAAGGCCCCCGGTCGTTGACCCGCACATGCACCTGGCGTCCGTTTTCCAGGTTGGTGACGCTCAACATGGTGTTCATGGGCAACACCTTGTGAGCGCAGGTCATTTCGCACATGTCGTAGGTCTCGCCACAGGCGGTGCGCTTGCCGTGAAAGTCGGGTCCGTACCAGGAGGCCACGCCTTCCTCGGCAAAGCCGTGGGCCGAAGCCAAGGGGTAGTAGGTTTTGCCCCGGATGGTGTACGGCCGCTGCGTGCCTTTGCCCGTGTAGACGACGGGCTTTTTCGAGGAACAGGCCGCCAAGGCCAGGCAGAAGAGGACCAGAACAAGGGCCGTGATACGCTGGCGCATGATTGCGGCCTAAGCCAAGCCAGGAATTCCCGCAAGCGGGCGCGCGGGCTTGGGCGGCGTCCGAGGAGAAAAATGCGCCGCAAGGCCAAGAACCTGTTGACAGGCACCCCCTGTTGAGCTAATACCAGCGCTCTCGCGCGTTGGGGGATCGTCTAGCGGCAGGACTATGGACTCTGACTCCATCAACCTAGGTTCGAATCCTAGTCCCCCAGCCAACGCGCACCATGCGTCCCCATCGTCTAGCCTGGTCCAGGACGACGGCCTTTCACGCCGTTAACAGGGGTTCAAATCCCCTTGGGGACGCCAAGAAAATTCAGGGACTTACAGCAAGCAAGCCGTAAGTCCCTTTTTCTTTCCCCACACTCTTCCCCACAAACTCGTTGGAAATCGGGCATTCCACCAGCCCGTCACCCCTTGCTTGTGGGGAGCGTCGAGGGGGAAATGCGTCGCCCGCCATGAGCGGGGGCCTGTCACCTCCGGGCTTCCCCACACGCGTTCCCCACACCTGTCTTCCCTTGTGGCATTGAGATTGCTACGCGCGCACGCGCGTGCGTCAGTGTTCACTTTCGCTGCTACAGCCCCATTTCCCCTATCGCGCGTAGTTGTTTCCGATGCCTATTTTAACCTATCGCGCGTAGTTGTTTCCGCGCCCCCCATGACCACGCAAAAAGGGCCTGCCCCTCGCGGAACAAGCCCCCTTTCCCCGTACCAGGATCGCGCGCACGGTCCCGGACGGTGTATGTGTAGGCCCCGGCGATTAGACCGACAAAGTCGGCTCGATTTTCGCCTGTGAGCCTGTGAAATTCATCAAGCGCTTGCCATGAGCCCGGAGTTTCTGACGCTGTTCAACTCCGATGTTCGGATTTCGCCCAAGACGGTATGGCCAGCACGGGCATGGCTCATGAATGCCGTAGCCCAGGAAGGCGTCGCAGTCCTTCGCGCCCTCGGGCCGGCAGTCGGCGCACTTGCCCTTGATGACACGGAGCAGGGACCGGCTCACGCCCTCGGGGATGCTCCCCAAACGGTAGGGATGGAACGGACACGTCACGGATGGACAAGCCGCCACTTCCGGCGAGGACCCGCCGCAACACCAGACGCAGTAGGCCCGGATCGCCACCAGGGGAGAACGGCGCTTGCCTTGGAAAATGGCGCTCATTGGCCAGCCTCCTCTACCCGCAACCGGGCTTCGTGCTGAATACAGGCTCGCCACCTGGCGGAGTGTGCCGAGTCACGGCTCACGTGGTTCTTCGGCACGGCCAGCCAGGCCACCACGCCATGCGGGTCATGCTCGAACCGGACCAAAGCCGCCAGGGAGGGATCGGTGGGCGGAATGGGAGGGACCGCCTCTTGTCCAAGGCTCAGGGTCGAACCCCTATGCTCAATATTCTCAGTATTCTCAGAATACCCCTCTGAAGCCCCTTTCGGGGCAATTTTGAGGATTGTGAGAATATTGCTCCTAGGTGTTGATCCTTGAGCGCGGGGAGGCTCAACCTCGGACCACTTTTCAGCGAACCCCATGGCGTGCCTCCCAAGTCAGAGGGTTGACCGCATAGGCCGGGCTCGGTTTTCTCCCCGGTCCGGTCCTGTCCGCCTCCATTTGAAAGATGAAGGCCCGTTCTTCCAGGAGCGCCAGGCCGGGGTTGACCTTTTCCATGGTGGGAAAGCGGCCCTTGACCTTTTGGAGCGCGTCCCGCGCCGTGAACCGTTCCACCCGGTCACGCACGATCCAATGCAAGACGGACTTGGCGCACTCTTGGGCCGGGTCCGTGCCCATGAGCGAGTAGGCGGCCCTGGCGTGTTCGGCCAGGATCGCAGCCACGCTCAAGGCGGATTGCATGACCTCTCGGGTGATGGCCTGCCGGTGGGGCTCCTGGACGGTGGCGACATGAAACAGGCCGGCGAGGCGCACGGCCTGACCGGGGAACTTTCCGGCCCAATCCGTCATGTGCTCGAACTCCCCGCCGGGGCGAAGCTCCGTCTCCACCATTTCCGAGAATCGCCGCCACAAGTCATAGGCCTCAGGCTCCAGGCAAACACGGTAGGCGGTGGGCTCGCCGTGCTCATCCAGCGCCCACGGCAGGGCCAAGAGGCGATGCAAGGTGGCCTTCCAGGCCTCGGCAACCTCGAAGGGAATGGGGGGCGTCTCCGTGGTCCTGCTCCCCAAGCGGCTTTGCGGCATGAAGAAAAGGAAACGCCCAACCAGGCCGCGCCCTCGGAAGCCGGGCCGGTTGGCAAGGCCCTGGACGATCTCGGGTTGCGGGGAAATGCACAGGGTCAAATGCGGGTCCGTCAGGAAAATGGAGTCCCGCCCGCGTCGGTCTATCTGGCAGGGCTCCCCGCTCCAGAATTTGAGCACCGCGTCAAGATTGGGAACGCCGTTGGAATACTTCCCGGCCAGGGTGTCGAACAGGCCGCCCTCCGCCTCCAAAAGGCCGATGCGCTCCCCGTGTTTCTCCATAAGCGCCCCAAGAGCTTCCGGCGTGAAGTCATCGGCCAGCAGGCGCGGGGAAGCGGGCACGTCGGGCAGCTCGCGCTCCATGGCCTTGATCTCCTCGACGATCTCCCGCCGGGCTTCGGGCGTGGCGGCCCTGCCCGCGTTCTGCCGCTTCTGCTCGATGGCCTTTTCCAGGGTCTTGCGCTCGCTCTCAGCGTCCCGAATGACTTCGGCGGCTTCTATGCGGGCCTGTTTCTGCCACTCCACCAGGGGACGCTTGCAGGCCTCCACCGTTGCGGACTTTCTTTCCCCCGGAGGCAAAGGGCACAGGGCGTAGTGGTTGAGCCCTTCGGAGTAGCCATCCTTCACCTGGACGCGAAACTTGCGTTGAGCGGCCACGGCGACCGCTCCCAGCGAATTGCAGAGGGCAAGCTCAAAGGGAACTTGTACGGCTTCCGCCAGGGCAGCGGGGAACTCCCGGAGGATGCCGGGCACGATCTCCGGCGGAATGGGCGGCGGGGCCTGCTCCTCGAAGAACACGGGAGCGCATGGCGCTGGTTTGGCCTGCTCAATGCGCTGGGCAACCCCCACCACTTCGGCCAGGTCGCGGGCGTTGTCGTGCGCTCCGTCGAAGATGGCGAGGGACGCATCAACCAGCCGTCGCCGGGTCTCCATCTCCCCGACGATGCGAACGGCTTCATTGAAGTTGCCGGTGAACCCCGACGCGAAGCCAGCCAAGTAGGGCCGCCCCCCGATCAAGTCGAGTTCCCTGGATTGGGCCAACGCTTCGGCCAGGGTCAACATGTCCAGGGGCGTGTTTTGCTCCTTGAGCCGGAGCATGGCCCTGAACACGGTTTGGTGCTCACGGCTGTAGAAGCTCCCTGCCGTCAGACCCACGTCGAGCATCCGCTCGGGGCGCGACAGGATGCCCGCAAGCACCGATTGTTCGGCGTCAGGGTCCGCAGGCGGCGTTCTGGTCAGGTCGGGATTCTGGTTGACGGCGCGGGTCAGGTCGGTCACAAAGGGGGTGCGGAGCCCCTTTCCATTTTTTTCCGCAAGGCCCGGCCCCCCAGCCGGGCTTTTGCTTTGCATGGGGCTATTCGGCATCGGGAGCCCCCTACCGGCCCGCCCGCTCGGGCATGGTGTCGATGGTCAGAACCTTGCGGGCGTTGCGGAAGGATTCCAGGTCGGCGGGATCGTACAGAACGCGCCGCCCCAGCTTGGCGTATTTGGGGCCTTTGCCCTGGCTTCGCCAGACTTCCAGGGTCCCGGCGGACAAGCCCAGAAAGGCCGCCGCGTCTTTGGTGTTGAGACTTTTACCCATGGCGATTCTCCTTGTGGAAGTTTCGGCCCGGTGGGGCCGGGTTAAACTTCTGATTGGAGAACACCTAGGCGAAGAAAAATCGAGGTACGCCGTATCGTAACCCTCTGCCGTATCGTGAAAAAGGTACGCCGCGTCGTGAGGCGGGTTGTTCACGGCGCGGCGCGGGGAAGCACGATACGGCGGGGGGAGCGGGAAGGGGAGAAGCTAAGGATTTACGCGGGCTCCAACGATACGGCAGGGGGATCGCGGTCGCCGTCAACCAAGTCATCCGGGAGCCCCCGACGCATTGCGCGGAGTGCTTCACGAGCAGGCCTAGAGCCAAAACGTGTTTCCCACATTTGCTCGTGTTGAAGGTAGGAACAGGCTTTCCCCGCTTGGGCGCACTCCACGGCAAGGCTAACGGCTTGCTGAAGGCGTCCTGCCCACCGTCCTGCTGTAGTTTGTGCCCGTGCCTCATTGGCCGGGGCGGTTCTGGGGGCCGGCATGTCGTTTTCGTTTGTGCCAGCCTTCAGGCGCTCAATCTCTTGCGTCAGGCGCTCGTTTTCCTGGCGGGCCTGGGCAAGCTGGGTTTCGAGTTCGGCAATCCGCTTGGGAGATTGAGCAGACGGAGCTTTTGAAAAAAGTTCGGGGTGTTCCGATTCAAACTGCTCAATATCCTTGAGATGGAACAATGCTGAATCAAGATTATGCACATCGAAAATCAAATTATCAAACTGGCGCAACCCTTCAAAGTCAGAACGGGACATTGACAATCCTCCAGTACACCGGGAGATGTTCGTTTGATTGGATCAATTTTACGAGCTGTGCAGGGCTTATATTCCACCTCTTACAAAGACAGTCCGAAGTTAAGAAGGTTGTGTTTGATGTTTCATAGTCTTCAATTATTTCGTTTGTGTTGTTATCCGTGGCTATAGGGTACGTTAAAAATGGGCATTGTTTCTCGTGCGCAACAACTTCAGGTCTAACGAGATATATCCCATCTAAATCACACCAGTCGTCATACTTCCAATCAAGTTGAGCTATGTGAGTGCAAAGGTATATGTTTTCGCCTTTTGGATTTATTCTTGGCTGCTTGCGGCAAAGAAACAACGTGAAGTCATATTGTTGCAGTCTTTCCCCAAAATCTGGATTGTCTTCATTCCATCGTTTCCGAACGTCTTCGGCAAGTTCAATGTCATTACTGGAAAGTACTTGCTCTTTCTGAAGCTCAACGCTTCCCATTCTAAGCCCCCTCGGCTTCATCCCTGAATGAATCCCCGCCCAGGCCGCCAGGGACGCGGCTTTTCGGATGGCCTATCCTAGGGCGGGGAAATTGTTCTACGCCTCGGCTGGCGCGTCCGCCTTCGCCGTGGGCACGGGTTCCACGAGTTCCCATCCGGTCGCCTCATGTTCGGCGCACCACAGGGAATGTGCTTGCTGCATGTTCAACCAGAGGTCGGGCGTGGTGTTGAAGGCCCTGGACAGACGCAAGGCCATGTCAGGCGTCACCCCGGCCCGTTCGTTGAGCACGGCGGACAGATGCTTTCGGGACACTCCCAGCGCTTCGGCCAGCTTGGTTACGGTCAGGCCCAAGGGCTCCATATACATGCGTCGAAGAATGCCGCCAGGATGGGACGGCTTGCGCGTCATCTTGCGCCGCAACGGTTCAGTGGTAGTCGAGGTAGTCAACATCGTGGGCGTCTCCTTGCTCCATGCGAAATATCAGCCGCCAGTTGCCAGACACTTTCACTGCCCAAAACCCGGCCCGGTTTCCCTTCAGCGGGTGCAGGGCCGAACCTGGAAAGCCCATGTCCTCGGGACGGCGGGCGTTGTCGAGCAGGTCCAAGATGTCCGTCAGCTTTTGGGCGTGCTTGGCCTGAACGCCCTTGGTGGAGCCGTCCAGGAAAAGCGTTTCCAAGCCCTTGTGCTTGAAGCTCCTAATCACTGTAACCACTCTGGTTGCGGCTGTCGAGATTGACCACCTTGGCCTTGGGTTCTTCCTGGGCAGCTTCACCGAACAGCCGGCCCGCCACGTCGGACGCGCGCTTCAAGGCATCGTCCCTCAAGTGGGCATAGCGTTGGGTCATGCGCGGGCTCTTGTGGGTCAAGAGCGTCTGAAGCTGGTACAGGTCCACTTCGCCGCTTGAGGCCAGCGTGGACGCATAGAGGTGACGCAGGCCGTGCAGCGGGCGGAACTCGGCGGGCAGGCCGGCGCGGGCCTTGATCTTGTTCGAGGCAATCTGAACCGTCGTGCGCTGTCCGCCCCCCTGGCCGGGGAACACGTAGGCGCTGCCCGGCGTCCTGGGATGTTCCTTCAGCACTTGGCGGGCCATGACGTTCATGGGAATGCGCGAGGTCTTGCCGCCCTTGGGAGCCCGCAACGTGATGTGCCCGCGCTCGAAGTCCAGGTCGCGCCATTCGAGCTTGAACAACTCCCCGCGCCGCATTCCCGTGTACAGGGCCAGGAGCATGAGCCCCTTGATTTGAATGTTCGGTTCCTCGGACAGGGCCTTGAGGAGCCGGGCCAGTTCTTCGGGGTTCAGGTCCTCGGTGGTTTCGTTGTCCACTCGGGGAATGGCGATGTGGAGCTTGTGCGGGTCCGGGGCCTCGGCAAGCCCCTTGGCCGCGCCGAAGCGGATGATGCGCCGAAGCAGGGCTAGGACGTGCTTGACCGTCTGGGGGCTCTTGCCGGCCTTGGCCAGCTTCAGACGGAGCCGGTCCACGTCCAGGGTGATGAGCCCGGAAGGCTCCCGATCTCCGAAGGCGGGGAGCAGATACTTGCGGGCGCGGCTGTCATCGGTGCGCAGCGTGTGCGCCCCTGGTCGCTCGGGATGGTGGCGCTTGTACTCCTCCCACAGGCGGGCGACGGTCCAGCGGTTTTCCTCCGCCTCCCTGGCGGCCCTGATCTTTTCCCGACGCACGGCGTTGGGGTCTTCGTCTCCCTGAATGCGACGGGCGCGCAGGGCGTTGGCCTTGGCCGGCGTCATGTCGTCCTGAAACTGCCGCCCCGCCTTTTCCTCGATCAGCTTCCCGTCACGCCGGTAGCGGATGTAGTACACGCGCTCGGGCTTGCCCGTGCCGGTGGCCTTGGCCTCGATGTAGGTGACGCCAGGGTACTGTGTTTTGATTCTCTTGACAGCGGACATGTCGGCTCTCCTCGCGGGGTGTTACAGGGGAGCCGCCAAGGACGGTGTTCACGCGGGAGCCGTCGAAATCCTTCCCCACAGTTTCCCCACACTCTTCCCCACACGCAAGGCAAAAATAGGGGGTAGACGGGGGGAAGTCAAGGGAAAGAACTTCTGTGATTATTGGAGATATTGCGGAAGGATAGTAAGACAGGGTAAAATATATTAATGGCCTTTCACGCCGTTAACAGGGGTTCAAATCCCCTTGGGGACGCCAAGAAAATTCAGCGGTTTACGTCAACCACGTAAGCCGCTTTTTCTTTGGTCCACACGAAGTCCACATCCCTCCCCCTGACGGTAGCGCAAATCGGCCGGCGTCTTGTGCGACAAAGAGGAAGGGGAGGCCAATCTGACCTCCCCCAGCCGTACTCCGCTCAACTATTTATTGAATGATATCATCATCACTTGGCAAATTAAACTTTGGGCTGATAAATAATTCGTACTCCTCGTCAATCGTCTCTATGCCGTGCATGAGATTCGGAACACTTTGCAGCCCAAGGTCAAGCAACCGAGCACCTACTCCACGTACTGGAACTTTCTCGTATGTATTGTGCTTGCCTTTTACCTTTCTAAACATAATGTACGTCACGCCGCGCACAGTTTGCGCATACTCAACTCTTGCATCATTCTTCTTGCTAAGATAAATTGTTTTATGAAGCTTAGACTTTTTCTTTGACATAATATTTTCCTTTGTTTTGTTGTATTGATTAATTGCTTATCCATAAATAATTTTAGGGGTTATTTTCCGTAGTGCGATGATTGACGCCGCCAAGTGGATCAATGCCAAATAGGTTGCCGCAAGCTTTTCATAGCGTATCGTCAGCTTGCGGAACCGGTTGAACCAGGAGTGGCAGGCTTCAACGACCCATCGCCGTGCTTTGAATGAAGGATTTTCCACCTTCTCTCGCCGTTCTTCGCCACGAGGGCGCACGTGGGGCTCGTACCGGCCGCGAGCATTACCTTGCGAGGCGCTTCTCCCGCATATCCAGCATCCGCGCATAGATTTTCGCGCTCGGATTCCATCACCGGCTCTGCAATTTTGTTTGCTAAAACCGCTTTCAACTGGCTGACGTCATGCCGGTTGGCTCCTGTGACGACGACCGATAACGGGACGCCACGCCCGTCCACAAGAATATGGCGCTTTGTTCCTTTTTTTTCCTCGATCCGTGGGATTTTTTCCAGAACCCTCTTTGGCCAATGGAGCCTTGTTCATGCAGCCATCGATTGACTGCCACTCCCAAGCGATTCCTTCCATGTCATCATGCTCTGACAACCCTCGCTGCCAAAGCTCCAGAAAGAATCCAGCTTGTTCCCATTCTCTGAAATATCGGTGAACTGCACTCGGACTACCAAACATTTCCTTGGGCAACGCTTTCCATTGGATGCCAGTCCGCAACACATACACAATAGCGGAAAAGACAGTACGCGGTTCAAGAGGTTTTCTTCCCCCTCCAACCTTGCGTTTATATTGCTTATCCCCGTCCCTCTTTGGCCTGGGGGTCAGGGGCTCAACAATCTCCCAGAACGAGTCGGACACTTCCCATGATTTTATGCTCATCTGCTTGTCTCCACTGGAGAAAAGCATACTAAAACTTGTGTGCCAAGGCAATATTATTTATGGATAAGCTCTAAAAAGCAGGTCTCCATGCAAGGAGAGTACGAGACGCGTGACGGCAGCACGTTGCGGGTGGACTTCACCGGCATCATAGCGGATGCTTTGCTAGTCAAGGACTTCCTTGACCCTCAGCTGCGCGCGACCGACGAAAAAACCTGGAAGTCGAATTTTCCTTGACCTTCGAGGATGGTCTCGGGCTTGATGCCGACGAGCCCGAAATCCTCACTGAGAAACTGTGTAAATTTGGAGCCGGGGGGCTTATGTCTCGGCCCGGGCTAAGGCAAGACTAGAAAATGCGTCATAAAGCGGTTGCTGGCAATAGTTCCGGGAAGACGGTCCCACAGTATGAGCTGCGTGCCCGCCAGCTTCCTTCCTTCGGACTTGAGCTTGAGGTCTGGCAGGTCCCGTCCTCAAGCACGCCTAACGTCACCACACCGGTCCGCATTGCCGGCCTTGGCGGTCGCAACCTTTCACTCATCGAGCATCGCATTGTTCGCCACCTCGGCAGGGCCGGGGTTGACCTGGGCGGGATTGCTTTGACCGGCGCAAAGCATTCACCTTTGGACGAGGATTTGGCCCTGAATCTTGGCCTGCTTTTTCGCATGCTGGCTCCCATGCGCAACCGCGACAACATGCGAGCCGTGGCCCAGGGCATTGAGATCATGGCTAGGGAAGAGGCGGCCTATTGGCTGGGCATGGCCATGCACCGCAAAAATCCCCGTCGGGTGCTTATGGCTCTGCGGATTTTGTTGATCGACCCCAAAGCCCAATGAGGCGAGGCGGTAAGGATGCTCTCGAAGAAACTTTCACAACTCCTGAAAGCTCCCGAAGGAGCCAATGTCGAGTTCAAGGAGGCCAAGAACTCCTTCGATAGGAAGGAATTATTTAGATATTGTATCGCGTTGGCCAATGAGGGCGGCGGGGAATTCGTGCTTGGTGTAACGGACGCCATGCCCAGGCAGGTCGTTGGAACCAGAGCCTTCGGCGACCTCGACGACACCCGAAATGCCATCTACCAAACCACACGCCTGAACGTCGAGATATTCGAGGAGACCAGGGCCGGCGGGCGGGTGCTCATTTTTGCTATTCCCTCAAGGCCCATGGGAATAGCCTTGGAATACGAAGGCCGCTTCCTGATGCGACGAGGCAGCAGTCTCGTTTCCATGACCATCGACCGGCTACAGGCCATTATTGAGGAAACGGTCCCTGATTTTTCAGCCGAGGTTTGTCCGGGCGCAACTTTATCCGATCTGTCTCCCGAGGCTATCGACAAGTTCCGTCATCTCTGGGGACAACAACCTGACCGCTCGCACCTTCTGGACCTGCCCGACCGGCAACTGTTGGAGGATGCAGAATTGCTGGTCGATGGCGGCGTAACCAGGGCGGCCCTCATCCTTTTTGGGACCGCCAAAAGTCTCAGCCGCTATGTGGCGGATGCCGAGATCATTTTCGAATATCGGCACGCGGAGGGGGATATCGACCCCGCTGTCCGGGAATCCTTCCGGGAAGGGCTTTTCCTCTATATTGACCGCCTCTGGGCGTTGGTGAACCTTCGCAACGAAGTCCATCCCTACCAGATGGGCATGGTCCGTCGCGACATCCCATCGTTTCGCGAAGAAGTCATCCGCGAGGCCCTGCTCAATGGCGTTTGCCACAGGGATTACCGCTATCGGGAATCCATCTTCGTCCGCCAATTTCCTGGACTCATCGAGGTCGAAAGTCCCGGAGGATTGCTGCCTGGCGTCACCATTGAGAACATGCTCTTCAAGCGGGCGTGGCGGAATCGCCGCATTGCCGAAGCGCTTGAAAAAGCGGACCTGATCGAACGCTCCGGCCAAGGCGTTGACCGCATGTGGCGGTTGGCCGTCCTGGACGGCAAGCTGCCACCCGACTATTCCCGAACCGACGACCATCATGTGTACCTTCGTCTGCATGGGACCATCCATGACCCGGCCCTACTTCGGTTCCTGGAGGAGGTCGGGGCGGAGCGCTACCGGACGTTTAGCGCCATGGATTTTGCCGTGCTCCATTTCGTGAGCCAGGATCAGGAGATTCCCAAAGATTTTAAAGGGCGCGCCAACGGGCTTGTCGAGCAGGGAATATTGGAACGGGTGGGGCGCAAGTTTATTTTCGCCCGTCGCTACTATGAGATGCGGGGCGAGGCCGGGGTGCATACCCGCAAGCGCGGCTTGGACCGGGAGACGAACCTGTTTCTTGTGCGCAACCATCTCCGGTCCTGCGGGGCGAAAGGCTGTGTTCTGGCCGAGTTGCAGCCCGTGCTCCCGCATGTCAAGCCCCGGATGCTCTCCAGTTATCTGGAAGAATTGAAGCGGCGCGGCCAGGCCCGGGTGATAGGTAAAACCAAGGGAGCCCGGTGGTACCATTTGATCGGGAATGATGGTTAAGTTCGGTCAATTTCGGGTAAATATTTACCAGAAAGATCTGTAACCCATACGTATCATTCAGCTTTGTTTGTAAAGTTGAATTGCCGATTGGTTAATTCCGGGGTAAATTCAGGGGAGCTGTCAGCCGGTGGAAGGCCGCTCGCAATAAAGGGAAAGATTTCATGTCCAAACGCCTGATCGAGTCCTGGCTGCCCATTGCCGAAATCGGCATCGAAAGCCTGCGGGAACGTACCCCCATGACGCCGTTTCCGGCTCCCAATCGCCTCCACGTCTGGTGGGCACGCCGTCCCCTAATTGCCTCCCGGGCGGCTGTGCTGGCCTCGCTCTGCCAGAGGACGCGGATCACGAGATGTTTCTTCGGGTGCTGGGAATTCATGGCGATCCGGTGGCGTGTCGGAAGAGGATCAAGGAAGCTCGGCGCAAGGGGGAACGGTTTGAGGGCGCAGCGTACGATTATAAACGGGCTTTCCAATACTTACCTTCGTCGGCAGAGAAAGGCTGGGTAGCTGAGGAAATCGGCAAGCTTGGCCCAAAACGGGCGAAGTGCCTTGATCCAACGGCCGGTGGTGGGAGCATACCATTCGAGGGGCTGCGTGTAGAGCTGGATACCTTCGCTAACGACATAAATCCGGTTGCGGCCTTCATTTTGCGATGCACGGTGGAATTCCCCTCCACTTTCGGTCTGGCCGTCCTCGATAAATTTCAAAGAATTTCAAATTATTACTTAAAATTGCGTGAAGAACGCTTGCTGCCATTTTTCCCGCCGGAACCCTTCGAGAACGCCATTCCGACCAATTTCATCTGGGCCCGCACCATCACCTGCCCTTACTGTGGTGGCCTTGTCCCTCTTTCCCCCAACTGGCGTCTGACCCCGGAGGGAATCGGAGTGCGGATTCTTCCCCAGGTCGGCGGCGGCCCCTCCTCTCCTGGCCGTATCTGCCAATTTGAGATTGCTCATAAGACGACGGAACACTCCGAGGGCACGGTCACTCGGGGTGACGCCAAGTGCCCGTATCCGGATTGCGGGTTGGTCATTCCCGGCGAGGAGATCAAAGCTCAGGCCCAGGCGGGCAAGATGGGCGAACAGCCCTTCGCCGTGGTCTACAAGAAAAAAATCGTGACCCTGACCAAGGCCGGCAAGCCCCGCGAGAAATGGGAACGCGGCTACCGTGCCCCTCGGCCGGAGGACGACGTGTCGGCCGTCTGGGTCATGGCGACCCGGGGCGCTGCGGTTGCGCTCCGGCTGCCCAACCGGACTTTTCTCTCTTGCAAAGCCACGCCGTCCCGCCTCAACCGACAGATCTTTCCCCTCTTGCCGCCGTGTGCATCAGGGGCATGACAGGCTGTCCCGGATCGCGATTTGATTCCGGCTCCCCTTTCCAGTAGATATGTCCGCGCGACGCGGCCAGGGGCTTCGTCAAGCACAGGAGAGACTCCATGAACAGGGTGGTAACGCCGGCCCGAGGCAGGGCAAGATATTCGAGGTCGCGACCCGGCACGAAGGACTATCGTCCATGACCCTGACCCGCAAATGCCTCTTTTTTTGCTGCCTGATACTGGGCAACCTGGCGCTTTTCGGGCTCATGGAATGGGGCGCCTCGGTCGTGGTCGGCCACTTCGGGCTCAAACAGAGCGAGACCCGTATCTTCAACGCAAAAAACGGCCGAGATGACCGCTTCATCGTCCAGTACGACGAGCGGCTCGGCTATCGCCTTGTCTCAAAAAACCGGGACATCTCCAAGTTCGAGGACTCCACCGGCCGGACGTTTTCCCGGCAAAAGCCCGACAATGTCTACCGCATCGTCTGTCTCGGCGGATCAACCACCTACGGCGTGGGCGCGGACAAGACGAACGCCTTTCCCTGGATCCTGGAGGACCTGCTGGCCCTGGTCTACACCCGATGCGGTTTGCGCTTCGAGGTGCTCAACGTCGGAGTCATGGGTTACCACAGCTGGCACTCGCGCATCCGCCTCAAGGAAGAACTCCTGGCTCTGCGTCCCGACTTGGTCCTGACCATGGACGCCGTCAACGACCTCGTGTGCAGCACGGTGGTGGAGGATTCCCTGGCCTTCATCCAAGAGAAACAACGGCTCCTGGGGCTCACCAACGCCCGCGGCGAACCGAGTCTCCTGGCGCGCGGCGACGCCTTTCTCGGCAAGCACCTCAATCTGTACGTCCTGCTCAAGTACCTTGGCGTCAAGCTCGCCCAGCCGAAAATTTCCCCGACGGACATGGCCGCCAAGATCAAGGCTTTCGGCTACCAGGACAACGTCACGACCATGGCCCGGGAATGTCGGGAGCACCAAACCGATTTCGGCATCATAAACTACCCCTGGTTGGCCACCCCTCATCCTGGTCCTGAAGCCGCCGAAGTGCTGCGGCAGGCCTCGACTCCCCTCTACCTCTTCGGCAAGCTCTGGTTCCCCAAGGCCAACGCCGCAGTGGCCGGGGAGACGGGCGCAACGCACATCAATCCCCAGCCGGTCTTCGATGCCTGGCTGGCCAAGACACCGGACCGGGCCGGCGAACTCTATTTCGACGACATCCATTTCACGAAACTCGGCAACCTGCTCCTTGCCCGCGAGGTATTCAAGGGGCTGGCGCAAGTTCCCTCCTTCCGTCGCTTCACGTCCGGCTGCCCGGTGTCCGATCCGGCGGTCGCCCTGGCCAATGCCGTCAAGCTCCAGGCCCCCCGCATCCACTTCACCAACGGCTGGCCGCGATCGGGAGAGACGCCGTGCCCCTTGAAGCTGGTCCGCACCGAGAACCTTGGCGTCAAGTCTCCGGACGATTCCGGTCGTCAGTTCCTGCGCCCGGCGCGCACCGATCAGCCGGGCCTGGCCTTCTTCACGGCAACCGCGGCCGTCTCCAGCGCCCCCATGCGCTACACGCTCCATACGGCCTTCTTCTTCCCCAGGGTGTCGGGCCCCTCGGACCGGGTGGAAGTGCTGGTGAACGGCAAGGACGTGTTTTCCCTGCGCGGCATGCAAAGCGGCCAGTGGACCGGCCTTTCCGACCGGTTCGGCCTGTATCTGCCGGCCCTGGCCCCGGGCGCGGAAGTGACCGTGCGCCTGTCAGGCAAGGCCCAAGTCTGGCTCGTCGGGGGAGACCTGATTTTCGGCCACGACGAGACCTTTCCCGGCCTCTGAGGGCACAACGCCATTCGCACGACACCTGCGGTTGCGCAACACTCCCCCCAAACGCACTTCCCTGCACGGGTCCGTTGACAGCCTTTTGCCAGAGGCCGTACAGAGAACTCGCAGTTGAGGAAATCCTTCGAGAAACGGAAGACGGTGCAAGTCCGTCGCAGACGCGCTGCTGTAACCGGTCGAACAGGCGGCGACCACTGGGGCAAGTCCCTGGGAAGGACGCCGCCGACATCACAGGCTCGTAGCCTGACGCCGGAAGCCAGAAGACGCCTCGAAGGTCGTCCGCACTGGGCCTCGCGACCTGGGCCTGGGCGATCCGTCGTGCGGCCCGTGCCGCGCGTGTGCGTGATCGTCGGCCCGCTTTCCCTAGGGAAAGCGGGTTTTTTCATGCCGGGACTCTTCCCGGGGCCGGGTCTTGTCCGTGGCCCGTGCGGGTATCCGTCACGGTCTCGCGACCAAAGACCAAGGAGACGATCATGTTGACGCACGTTCTGGGTTTTCCCCGCATGGGACGGCGACGTGAGCTCAAAACCGCCATGGAGGGCTTTTTCGCCGGCCGAGTCGGCCGCCAGGCCCTCGAAGACCAGGCCCGCGCCCTGCGCCTGGCCCACTGGGAAGAACAGCGCCGCGCCGGGCTCGATCTGGTGGCTGTGGGCGACTTTTCCCTCTACGACCACATGCTCGACACGGCCCTGCTGCTCGGGGCCGCGCCCGCGCGTTTCGGCCGCGCCGCTCCCGGCGACCTGGACGCTTATTACCGCATGGCCCGGGGCGCGGGTCCCGAATACGGCGACCAGCCGGCCATGGAGATGACCAAGTGGTTCGACACCAACTACCACTACATCGTGCCGGAGCTGGCCCCGGACCAGGCCTTCGCCCCTGACGCCTCGGCCCTGGCGACCCAGGCCCGCGAGGCCAGGGCGGCCGGACACCGGGTCAAGGTCGTACTGCCCGGACCGCTCACCTTTCTGGCCCTGGCCAAGGGCGACCGGCCGGGCGTCGATCCCCTGGACCTGCTCCATCGCGCGGCCGAGGCCTACGGCGACGTGCTGGAGGACCTGAGCCGGGTCTGCGAATGGATACAGCTCGACGAACCCGTGCTGGCCACCGATTTGCGCCAGGACCTGGCGGAACGCTTCCGCCGGACCTACGAGGAGCTTCTGCTCCGCACCAAACGTCCGAAGCTTTTGCTGGCCACCTATTTCGGGGCCGTGGACCACAACGCCGCCTTTTACGAAGACCTGCCCCTGAACGGTCTGCACCTCGATCTGGTCCGCGCTCCGGGCCAATTGGAGGCGCTGTTGCCGCATCTGCCCCCGGAGACCTCGCTGTCGCTTGGCGTGGTGGACGGACGCAACGTCTGGCGGGTGGAAGCCGACCAGGCCCTGGCCGTCATCGGCCGGGCCATGGATATCCTTGGGGACGCGCGTGTGCTGGTGGCTTCCTCCTGCTCGCTTCTGCATGTACCCTTCGATCTTGAGGGTGAGGACAACCTGGCCCCCGAGGTGCGGGACTGGATGGCATTCGCCGTGCAGAAATGCCGGGAAGTGCGCTGTCTGGCCAACCTGGCCCAGGGTGCGGGCGACAACGGCTGGCTCGAAGACAACCGCCGGGCCTGGCGGGCCAGGCGGGCAAGCCCGCTGGCCAATGACCCGGCCGTGCGGACCAGGGTCCGGACGCTCACGCCGGACATGGGCCGGCGCGCGACCCCCTACGCCAAGCGGGCCGCGATCCAACGCGAGCGCCTGCGGCTGCCCCTTCTGCCCACCACCACCATCGGGTCGTTTCCCCAGACGGCCGCGATACGTTCCATGCGCAGCAAGCAGCGCCAGGGGACTGTCTCGAACAGCCAGTACGATGCCTTTCTCGCCGAGGAGATTCGCGACGTGGTGGCCAAGCAGGAAACGCTCGGCCTCGACGTGCTGGTGCATGGCGAACCCGAACGCAACGACATGGTGGAATACTTCGGCGAGCGCCTCAAGGGGTTCTGTTTCACCAGACACGGCTGGGTGCAGAGCTACGGCGCGCGTTGCGTCAAGCCGCCCGTGCTCCACGGCGACGTGAGCCGTCCCGCGCCCATGACCGTAAAGTGGACCAGCTTCGCCCAGTCGCTCACCGACAAGCCGGTCAAGGGCATGCTCACCGGCCCCGTGACCATACTGCGCTGGAGCTTCGTGCGCGACGACCAGCCCCAGACCGAGACCTGCCGCCAGATCGCCCTGGCCATCCGCGACGAGGTGCTGGACCTGGAGGCCGCCGGCGCGACCGTGATACAGGTGGACGAACCGGCCCTGCGCGAGGGACTGCCCCTGCGCCGCAGGGACTGGGACCAGGCCCTTTCGGCCTACGTGGACTGCTTCCGCTTGGCCTCGAGCGGCGTGGGCGACGCCACCCAGTTGCACACCCACATGTGCTACAGCGAATTCAACGAGATCGTGGACGCCATCGCGGCCCTGGACGCCGACGTCATCAGCATCGAGGCCAGCCGCAGCCGCATGGAACTGTTGGAAGCCTTTCGCGTCTTTCGCTACCCCAACGAGATCGGCCCCGGCGTCTACGACATCCACAGTCCCCGCGTGCCCTCGGCCCGCGAGATGGCCGAGCTTCTGCGCCTGGCCTCAAAAGTGATCCCGGCCGAAAGGCTCTGGGTCAACCCCGACTGCGGCCTCAAGACCCGGGACTGGCCCGAGGCCCTGGCCGCCCTGGCCAACATGGTGGAAGCGGCCCGAACGGTGCGCGCCGAGCTGGAGGCGTGCGCGATCGCCGACGTTCTGGAAGCGTAACAGACCGCGCGGCGGTCCTGGCCAAGACAGGGAACCATGGGCGACTACTCTGCACGCAAAAGTGAAATGACGGCCTTTCTGGAAAGCCCCCCGCTCGACACGAACCTGCGCCAGTATCTTGGCGTGGTCGTGGAGCTTTACGCCCATGGCCGCGACGCCCAGGTCCTGGGCTTGTGCAGAGCCCTGGCCAGGGCCGCCCTTGCCTGGTCCGCAGCCGGATCCTTTCTCGGGGTCGTGGCCTGGCGGCTGGTCCTGCCGGGCCCCGGGGAAATCCCGGCCCGGCAGGCCCTTCTGGACACCATCGCCCTGGCCCGTGCGGCCAGCGGACAGGCTGAAGGCGTGGACCAGGTTCTGCTTTTCGTCGACCTGACGCCGGAGAAAAGCGGCTAGCCCGGGTCCTTTCGCGGTTGTGCCCGCAGACCAGGAGGAACCTCCCGGCAGGGATGGCGAAGGGCTGACGCGCGTCGGCGACCGGCCGCATCACGCCAGAAGACCCCGTTGGCTCGTTGACGCGGGCAGAGGGGGACAACGCCGCCCGCGCCGGGGATGTCAGCCCGAAAGTTCCGCATGGACTGCGGCCGGCCCCCCCCTGAGCGACCTCAAGCCCGGACGGCGGGGCGTCCGACGTAGCCCACGGCCTGCTCAGCATCCAGGACGTCAACGGTTTCGCCTACATCGATCCGTCCATCAACATCACCGCCGCCATCGTCAAGCAGGTCGATCAGGTGAAATGACCGAGAAGGCCGAAAAGGAAGCGCGCGGGTTTTCATAGGCCGGCCTCTAGAAACACCTTGCCGATACGAGCTGTTGTGTTGCCGAGACATGAAAAGCCGGAAAGAATCGTTCTTGCCATGCCTCCTGTCGCGTGGTGCCTCGTTCGAATGCGATGCGTTGGCGACAGGCCCCGAGCCAAGCGCCCGTGCGTCCCCGCATTCGTGACGACGAGCATGTGCGACCCGGACGTGACCGGCCCTGTCCAACTTTCCGCCCGATTGACAAAGAGCGGCTCCCCGAGAACAATGCGCGCAAGAGAAACGCACATCGGCTCCCCTTCGCCAGTGCCCGAGGAAACGCCGCTCCATGCCACGACCATTCTCCCCGACCGCGAATCCGAACCCCACCTGGGAAGCCCGTTACGCGCACATGTTTCCGCCCACCATTCGCAAGCGCGGGGAGGAATACTTTCGCCTGGGCCGGGTCTCGCTGGAAAAAGCCAACCCCAGGACCATCGCCGCCACCGTTGAAGGGTCGGAAGAGTACCTCGTCGACCTGGCGGACGACGGCAGATCCGGCCGGGGGGCCAGGGCGTCCTGCGAATGCTCGCACTTCATGAGCGGGCATCTCTGCAAGCACCTCTGGGCGGCCATTTTGGCCGCCGATGCGGAGTTGAAAGCGCGTTTCCCGGCCCAACACGCTCCGGGGAAAACCGGTTCGCCCTGGCGCGAGCTGCTTTTTCCCGCCGTGTCGAACCAGAACAAGGAGACCGCGTCCAAAACGTCCTCCGGCGCGTACGTCCTTCGCTATGAGCTTTCCATCTCCCGAGGCCGGGTCGCCTTGTCGGCCTTGCGGCAAGCTGTCCTGAAAAACGGCGGGCTCGGCAAACAGGTGGCACCGGCCTCCGCGCAGGTGCTTGACGACGAGAACCTGTCCGAGACGGACCGGTCCATCCTGGAGGCCATGGTTGTCCTGACCGCGCGAAGCTCTCCTCGTTACGGCAGGTGGAACGCCCCCGCCCAGCCGTCACCCCTTGAGGACTGCCGGCTCGACACCCGGGCCTTGACCCGTACGCTCCCCCTGTTGGCCGCCTCGGGCCGCTGTCGGACGTTTTTCGACGGCAGGATCATCGCCGATCCCCTGGAGGCGGGGGAACCGTTCGAGGGCAGGCTGGAGTTCAGCCTGGTCAAGGCCTGTCTGGCGAAGGGCCGCCCGGACCTGGAATACATTCCCCACGTGCGCCTGGGCGACGAATCGGTCCCCTGTTCGCGCATCCCCGTGTTTCTGGACGCCAAGCCCCTGCACTGCATTGTCGAGGGGCGTCTGCACAGCCTGCCCGGTCCCGACCTGCAGTGGGTGCAGCGCATCCGCGACTCGCAGCACAAGGTGCGGGTGCCCAAAACCGACGTCAAGGCGGTGTTCCAACTGGCGCAGGACGGGCAAGCGTTCGGCCTGGAACTGCCCGAGGCTCTGGGGCCGAGGGCCCTGACCGCCGTGCAGCCCCGCCCGTGTCTGGAAATCGAGGCCCTGGAAGGCGGACACGAGGCGCGGCTCTGGCTGGACTACGCCGGATCGGAAATTCCCTTCGAGGACACGCGCCCGTCACTTCTCGACATGGAAGCCTGGACCCGGGTCGACCGCCAGCCCGAGGTGGAACGCCAGTTCGACAAACGGCTGCTCGGGACCGGTTTCGCGAAGCAGGAGGGAGGGCGATACCTGCTCGAAGCCTCTGCCTGGCACATGCTCGCCGCGCTCGCCCCCCTGGTCGAGGAAGGGTGGACCGTACGCAGCCGGGCGGGAAAACCCCTGGTTGCTGGCGCGGTTTCCCCGATACGGGTGACCAGCGGGGTGGACTGGTTCGAGCTGGAGGGCGCGATGGCCTTCGGGGACGTGATCGTGCCCTTGCCCACGGCGGTGCGCGCGTTCCTGCGGGGAGAAAAAACCCTGGACCTGCCGGACGGAACCACCGGCGTGCTGCCCGAAGACTGGCTGTCTTTGCATGCGCCTGGCCTGTCGTTGGCCGGAGAAGAACGAACCGGAAACGCGGGTTTGCGGTTCCATGCCGCCCATGCTCCGCTGCTGGACGAATTGTTCGAGGACCGGGCCGTCTCCCTGGAGCGGGACTTCGCCCAGCGCCTTCAGCGCATGAAGGACTTCTCCGGAGTCACGCTTCCCGCTCCACCCGTGGGTTTGCAGGGCGCGCTTCGTCCCTACCAGCGCGAATCCCTGGGCTGGTTCGACTTTTTGAAGACGTTCGCGTTCGGCGGCATCCTGGCCGACGACATGGGCCTGGGCAAGACCGTGCAGGTGCTGGCCTGGCTCATGCTGGAAAAAGAGCGCGGCCAGTCCGGGCCGTCGCTGGTGGTCGCGCCCACGTCGCTGGTCTTCAACTGGCGGGCCGAGGCCACCCGCTTCGCCCCGGACCTGCGCGTTCTCGTGCACGCCGGGTTGGACCGGGCAAGCCGCGTAAAAACCTTTGAAGAACACGATCTGGTGCTCACCACCTACGGCCTGTTGCGCCGGGACGCCCCGGTCCTGCAAAAGACCCGCTGGAAGTGGCTGATTCTCGACGAGAGCCAGGCGATCAAGAACCCCGACTCCCAGACCGCCAGGGCCGCGCGCATGTTGCAGGCCGACCACCGGCTCTGCGCCACCGGCACCCCGGTGGAGAACAGGCTGGACGAACTGTGGTCCCAGATGCACTTTTTGAACCGCGGCATGCTCGGTTCGCGTTCCGGCTTCGACGACCGGTTCGCCAAGCCCGTTTCCCAGGGAGACCAGGCGGCCAAAGACCTGCTGCAACGCCTGGTCCGGCCGTTCGTGTTGCGCCGCACCAAGGAAGGCGTGGCCACCGACCTGCCCGAAAAGCAGGAATCCCTGGTCCGGTGCGAGATGCCCAAGGAACAGCGGGCCGTCTACGCCCGCCTGCGGGAGCACTACCGGTGCGAGATCCTACGCGCCGTGGACGAAGTGGGCCTGGGCCGCTCGAAGATCAAGGTGCTGGAAGGGCTTTTGCGCCTGCGCCAGGCCGCCTGCCATCCCGGTCTGGTGGGGGCGGAGGCCGCCGGATCGGGCAAACTCGAAGAGCTTGTCCGCCTGCTCAGGGAAGTGGTCGAGGGCGGGCACAAGGCCCTGGTGTTTTCCCAGTTCACACGGTTCTTGACGCTCATACGCAAGCGGCTGGAGGCCGAAGGCATCGCTTACGAATACCTTGACGGACGCACCCCGGCCAAGGCCAGGGAGCAACGCGTGGCCGCGTTCCAGGACTCGTCCGGGCCTCCGGTCTTCTGCATCAGCCTGAAAGCGGGCGGCACGGGGCTCAACCTGACTGCCGCCGACTACGTGTTTCTCATGGACCCCTGGTGGAATCCGGCCGTGGAAAGCCAGGCCGTGGACCGCGCCCACCGCATCGGCCAGGAGAAAAAAGTCTTCGCCTACCGGCTCGTCTCGGACGACACCATCGACGAGAAGGTGCTCGCTCTGCAAAAGGAAAAGCGGGAACTGGCCGCCATTCTGGAAGAAGGGGCCACCTCCATGATCGGCGCGCTCACCCGCGAGAACCTGGAGTTGCTGCTTTCCTGAACGCGAGCGGCTTTTGAAGTGGGGCTGTACATGGGCGATCTTGAGGTATGGTTTGTCTACCTGGTGCAATGTTCCGACGGCAGCTTGTATTGCGGAATTACCAAGGACATCCCCAGAAGACTGAAAGAACATAACGGCCTTTTGCCCGGTGGCGCACGGTATACGCGCTCGCGGCGACCAGTCGAATTGATCGCCAGCGTCTCGGTGGGGCAAAGATCAGAAGCCGCCAAGCTTGAATGCCGCGTCAAGCGTCTGCCAAGGGAGAAAAAGCCTCTGTTCTTGCGAAGCGTCGGTCCGCGTCCCTGTGATTCGGTCGGCTAAACGAATGGATGGATGGGACTTGGTCGTCAAGGCGATCAGCAAGGGACGATGTATCTGGCCTGGGACGAGATTCCCCGGTCGCGCGGTCACGCCTTTTACGACCGTCTTCAGCAGATTTTGCGCAAATCCGGGCTTGACGCCTTCGCCGAGAAGCTGTGCAAGCCGTTCTCCTCAGCCAAGGGTCGTCCCTCCATTCCGCCTGGGCGGTATTTTCGGATGCACCTGGCGGGGGTATTTCGAGGGTATCGGCAGCGAACGAGACATCGAGTGGCGGTGCGCCGATTCACTCTCGCTCCGGGACGTTCTTCAGCTTTCGACCAAAGAGTCTGTCCCGGATCATTCCTCGCTCAGCCGGACACGATCGCGATTGCCCTTGGCGATCCACCAGGAGGTGTTCACCTGGGCGCTCAAGGTCTTGAGCAAAGAGGGACTGGTCATAGGCGCCCGGATCGGCGTGGACGCTTCGACCATGGAGGCCAACGCGACGCTCAAGACCATCGTGCGCCGGACACGGGCGAGAGCTACCGGCAGAGGCTTGTGCGCATGGCAAGGAGAGCGGACTCGAGTCTCCGACGGATGAAGACCTGGCGCGGATGGACCGCAAGCGCACGGGCAAGACGCTTTCGAACAAGGACTGGCGTTCTCCGGTCGATCCCGAGGCGAAGATCACCAAGAGGAAGGATGGCCGGACGCACTTGGCGTACAAGCCCGAGCACGCGGTGGATCTGGAAGCAGCGCGGTGGTGGCGGTCGAAGTCCACGAAGCGGACAAGGGCGACACCTCGACGCTGCCAAAGACGCTGGAAGCGGCCCGGGAATGTTTGGGGCGAGTCACTCCCACACCGCCCTGTCCGGACGACTCGGCTGACCTGGTCGCGGACAAAGGGTATTTCTCGCGCGAGGGGCTCAACAGCTTGTTGAAAAATTCTTGCTTGCGCGTTGCTGCGAAAAGCAAGCAAACCCTCAACGGATGCCAACTACGCTTCGGGCTTGATTTTTTCTTGCGCCTTGCCAGCAAGTATTTTGAACAGGCTGCAAGAATCGACTTTTTCAACACGCAGTGAGCCTTCAAGGAAACCTACAACACCCGCTGGCGGATCGGGCGGCATGGCTACAGGACGCCAGAGCGGTACCGGAAGAAGCTCCTTGCGGCCATGGGCAAGGCGGCCTGATTGAGACGAAATACTGTCCAAGAAACCCTGGACCGCTACAGCGACCCGGTTCAAGCCGGTGCTGGACAAAATCAACAAGGTGCTGACGGAATACGCCCAGGACCACGCTCTGCTCAGCATCCAGGACATCAACGGCTTCGCCTACATCGACCCCTCCCTCAACATCACCGCCGCGATCATCAAGCAGGTCGATCAGATCGAAATGAAACTCTTCCCGCAGCTTCCGCACCTCGTTTAGCAGCCTGTTGGATAATCCTTTGAAGCCAGCGCGCGCCGCAGGCCGGGCGGAGCGAGACTGTCCATGCTCCCCCTCGCGCGCATCATCGCCAATTGCCCATCAGGATAAACGGCGCCCAGTAGTACGGATGCGCGAAGGTCGGGCCGGTCCAGGGTGTGGCCTCGACCGGGGCCTGCGTGGGTTTGGCAACAATGGAAAACGGTAGGCCGCGCGCCTTGCCGGCCGCGTCGGTCGCGGCCGCCTCGCCGTTGATGAAGCGAATCTGCGCCTGACGCAACGCTTCGGCCTTGGAAAGATTCTTTTCCTGACGCAGGCGGTAAAAATCCCGCATGAAATACCCGGTGCTCGCATCCGCGACCGGCCAAAGCGTGGCCAGCACGGCCTTGGCCCCCTTTTTCTGGGCGACGATGGCCAAACCATCGAGCTCGCGCCCGTCGGCATCCTGAGGGATGACCCCGGTTTCGCAGGCTGACAATGTCAGCAGGTCGACGCCCGCAAAATCGTAGCTCCCGAGACGAAACTGGGCCAGGGTTAAACGTTGTCCCCCGCCCAAGAGAAGAAACGAGTCCGTGTCCCGACCGCCGGGGTGAAACACAAAGTGCGAGGCCACATGGACCGCCGGCCGGCTCTGCAGCACCTCTTGAGTAAAAGTGCCCAGATTGAAATCCTCGTTCAGGTAGATGACGCCGGACAGTCTTTCCTTGTCCATCGCACCGGAGGGCCGGATGATGCCGTTGAGTTCCTCGACCACACCGGGCAAGGCGGCATACTCGCCGCCTGTGCTCACGCCGAAACCGGTAACGCTCCATTCCCGCCGGGAAGTTTGCCCGAAGTTCCCACGCATAACCGGCGTAAAAAGGGAAAGACTGAAACGCTCAACCAGGTAGGCCTGACCATTGTGCAGGGCGGCCATGGGCACATACCGCAAGGCCCCGTCCAGGGAAAAGACAAGATGATCCGTTCCCAGGCGTTGCAAATCCTTGATCACCGGAGCCAGGAGCAGATCAAAGAGTTTGCGACCGGAGGGAACCGGATCGGCACGGGGATCAAGCAAGGCTTGGCGAAATTGACCGACCAGACGGTTCAGCTCTACGGAAGGAATATACGAACAATAGGAGTGCTCTTCCGTAGCGGTAGTCAGCAGAATGTTCAGACGGTCGGACCTCACGATATAGGAGAGCATGGCCGGCCGACCGGGAACTCCTTCCAGCTCTTTCCCGGCGTCGCCGTCGAAACGCTCGGCCTTGAGCCGCTCATAACGATCGGATTGCACAGAGGCGAAGGCGGCGGCACACTCCTCAAGGAGATGGACGCAGGCCGTGCGGCCAGCCGCAAGTTGGGTTTTTACGGCTTCCAACCGCTCGTTCTCCTCGGGAGCCCTCTGGATTTTCCGCTCAAGTTCCTGGCGCTTGGCATCGAGCTCGGCGAGGCCTGCCGCGGCTTGGGCAATACGATCGGCCCAAGGTGATTCAAAAGAATTATACAGGGCTTGTGCGTGGCGAGGATCGCCCGCACGGATGTCCTTGCGGGTGTATTCGAAGTGCTCCTGCTCCTTGAGCATCACCAGAATTTGTTGCGCTTCGCTCAATCTCCCCTCCTGCATGAGGAGATCGATCAGCTCTCGGTAGATCGTCTGTTTGCGATCAAGAAAAGACTTTTGGAGGATTTTGTCCAAAGGCTCCATACGTTGTCGCAGCGTTTGAACGGCATTGACCGACAGTTTTCCAAAAAAAATCGCTGCGGCCTGATTGTCGGTAGCGCGCAGGCTGTCACGCATGATGCCGCAGGAAGTCTGCACATCCACGATATCGTTATATTGACTGGCCAGAGCAAAGGCAAGGCGGGCCAAGTCCGTAGCGCATTGAGAGTTTTTTCTGTGTTGACAAATGAATGCCAGAACATTTGTTAGAAAAATCGTCTTGGGACTGTTTTCCAACCTTTTGTCATAAATATCCATGCATCGCTGTATCATTTGCTCCGATTCATTATTTTCCTCATCAATATAAAGCAGCACAATGGCAAGGAGCGCCATGCTGTCGGCGGTGTCCGTATGGTCAGGTCCCAAAACATTTGTCTGAATGACCAGCGCCTGCTTCAAAAGTTCAGAAGTCCGAGCAATATTTTTCCGAAGGAAAAACATTAACGCCTTGTTTTTCAAGATATTGGCAAGCTGTAAGTGTTTTGGGCCCAGTGTTTTTTCCGTGATGGCTAGAGCCTGCTCGAAAAACGGCTCGGCTTTGTCATACGCCCCCAAATTACAATACAAGACAGCCAAAACCTCCAGGCCCTTTGCCATGTCGGGCGATTCCAACTCCTGCGATTTCCAAATAGCCAAGGCCTGCTGCAACAGGGACTCGGCCTTGGCATACTCCCCTCGCAGATTGCAAAGAATGGCCAAGCTTTTATAGAGAGTGGCAGACTCTGGGGAGTTCATCTTCCCAGACCGGGAGAGAATATCCAGAGCTTCTTGCAGAACGTGCTCTGCCTGCGAATACTCCCCCATTTGGATATATACATTCCCCAACGAAACAAGGGATCCCACAATGTCAAAACGAGAACTATCGTGGAAGTTGCGAAAGATATGTAGCGCCCTTTGGAGCTGTGCGTCCGCTGTCGTGAGGTCGCCGAGCAAGAAATTGACAAGAGCAAGTCTCGACAGGCTTTGCCCTATATACGGATGCTCAGGGAATAACCTTCGTTCATAGATAGCCAAAGATTCTTCACAGTACTTGTGTGCCTTTTGCAGGTCGCCCATATCAATAGAAAGCATTGCGAGCTTGGCGAGATAATCGGCCGTGTCAGTGTCCGTTCCATAATGCCACTGTTTTACCAATGAGATGGCCCGCAGCAACAGCTCCTCGGCCTGCTGAAAGGAATGCAGCGCCTTATGAATTTCAGCCAGCCTTGCGAGTTGCAGCGCCAACCCCACGTGGTTCGGTCCAAAAGCGTTCTCCCATAACTGCACAGCCTGTTGTGCCACTGGCAATGCCTCAACGTATTGCCCCTTGGCGACGAGTTCAGTCGCCCGAGCTTCAACGTGTCGGACATGATCCAAGACCGCATCGGCGACAAACGAATTCGGTTCCTCGCCTCTCGCCTTGGCCAAACGCGTCCCCAATTGCTTGAGAAATTCCAGATCGCCGCCCTGGTAACTCTTGAGAAGGCCACCCATTGCCTCCACGCCATCGGGATTGTAACGCAAGGCGGCTTCAAAAGCCGCTCTGGCCGCCGCATAGTCTTTGTGCCGGTAGAGTCCCCAACCCAGAAGAACTCTTGCCGCGTAGGAATCCGGCGCGGCCGCCACAGCCTTGCGGTAGGGCTCAAGATCCGGCTTCATCGCCTGCCCGGGGTATCCAGACAGGGACAAGAGATGCTCCCGCCGGACTTCCCCAAGAGTGCGAAGCGCGGCGAGGCTCAATGTCTCCTTCCAAAGCGCCTTGGCCCGAAAGCGTGGATCGATTGCCGGGCCTTGCGTCTCCAACAAGGCCAATGCGGCCGCGCGGAAACGCCGAAGGCCTGTAGACACATCCAACGGTAAAAAGGCCTCTGTTGTCTTTTTGGAAAACGCGTTGTAGAGCCAAGCCGAGACTCCAAGTTGTCCATGCACCGCAATTCTTCCGCCCATGACAAGGCGAGCTTGGGCAATGTTAGCCACCTCACCTGGCGATGGCCCCGTCTCCAGTCCCGCGATATAATCTGTAAATTTCTGACCCTCTGGAAACAGCTTGCCAATGTACCAGCCGAACTGGCAATATCGCAGTTTGCCATGAGCGGCCAACGTTGTTTCCAGCATATATTGCACGCCCAAGCCAATGCAGTCGTGTGACTGCCCTGTGGCTGGAAGTATAGGCAATACCAAGACCTTGAAGTGCGAACTCTCGTAATGCATGTCCGCTTTGTGCTTGGTATCGGCCAGGGCGCACCATGGGAAGGAGAGCAGAAGCAGCAAACACGTCAGGACACGAAAAACAAAAAACGGCATAGACGCACTCCTGAGCTGTGAAGAGTTTGCAGTATACCGTTTCTCTTTTCAAGAACAACCCTGCAGGCGCCGGCCGCAGCGGCGCAAGCGTGTCGCGTTCCACAAATAACTCGGCGCTATATTGGCAGGGCATCCCCTCGTATGTCACCGGATCGTTTGGAAATGGCCGCCACTCGCTTCGGCGTTGCGGGCGTCACGGGCGAGAGTGGCTGTCGTTCAAGCGTCTGGACCGCGACACTCGGCCAACGCGGCGGGCTGCTGGCGCAGCATGTCCTCCGGGATCATTTCGATGATCTTGTCGGCGGCCTGTTCCTCGCTGTCGTACAGCGAGCTGTCTATGGTGACGTGATATTTCGCCGAATTGCGCCATTCTTCCCCCGTGTACTCCAGGCAGTAGTTGGCGCGTTCACGGTCCAGCTTTTCGAGCTCCTTGCTGGAAACCGATGCGCTCACGCCGTATTCCTTGATGATCTTGGACTTGCGGTAGGCCTCGTTGGCATGGATAAAGACATTGAAGCAGTGCGGGTTTTCCTTGAGGACAAAGTTGGCGCAACGTCCCACGATAACGCACGGCCCCTTGCTGCTGATGTCGCGGAGAATCTTGCTTTGCGTCAGGAAAAGCACGTCGGAGGGCGGGAGCTTGTCCTTCACATAGGCGTAGTTCTGCCTATAGAGTTCGTCGAGCAAGGTTCCGGCCAACTTTTGCTCGTTTTCCCGGATGTATTCCTCGGTAAAGCCGCTTTGTTCAGCGGTGATGTTGATGAGTTCCTTGTCGTAGAAGGCGATGCCCAATTTTTTCGCGATCTCCTGGCCGATGCCGTGCCCGCCGCTGCCGTATTCTCGGGAAATGGTGACGACAAGATACTGGTTGCGTTCCGCGGGCCGGGGGGCGAGCCCCTTCGGTCCGGGGGCGCCGTCGCCCAGCCAGGAGTCGATCCAGACGATCTTGCTGTTGTAGAACTTGACAAGAGAGCCGACCAGAAGGGCCGCGAGAACGGTCCCTTCGCGTATGCCTTCCAATCTGTGAAAAAAGAGCACGGTGCTGATCAGGCCGACGACGACCATCGAGCTGTCCAACGTGACCTTGACCTTGCCGAATCCCGTCTGAAACGTGTCGGAAAGGACCACGGCGAAACCGTCGCCGGGGAGATAGGTCAGGTTGGCCTTCACCAGCAGGAACACGCCGAATGCGATGAACACGCAGCTCAACAGGCACAGCGACATCTGCCATGCGTAGGCGGAGACGTTGAGTCCGCCGATGACGTAGAGGGCCAAGTCGATACAGTAACCGAACACGGTGACCGCGGCCAGTTGCGAAAGATGGAGCCAGGTGAACCTCTTGCGCAAAATAAGGAACTGGGCCAGGACAAACAGCGCGTTCATCAGAATGGTCAGCTCGCCGATGGTGAGAGCGAATTTCAGGCTGTATATATACGGAATACAGGAAATGGGCGACACCCCAAGATTGGCCTTGACCGAAAACGCGACGCCGAACGCCAGGACGCTTATGCCGACAATGGTGACAAGGACCCGTTTGCAGGATGTTTTCAAGGGATCTCTCTGGTGCAATTGTTTCACGGGATTGTTTGAATCGGCCGGCTTCGCCCAAAACCATTCATACCGTTCTGAAACTGCAAGGGGCTCATGGCCGTCGGGGATCGAAAAGGGTGGTGAAACGTCGAAAAACTCATGCCCGCACGAGAGGCGAGCTCCTCGATGCGCAACGGCTTGGAGGAGTGCTCCCGCAGCCAGTCCAGCGCTTTCGTGATCTGCTGCCCGTGGCTTCCCTTCATGGCGATCTGGCGCAGAGGCATTCCCTGGTCGCCAACACGCAGCCGGTGGAGGATTTCTTTCCGCAACAACGGAGCCAATATCGGTATGTCCGTCGGCTCGTCAAGCAGCTCGACCACCCACGCCGCCGTCGGCGACGACGACAGCGTCGAAATCAAGACGGTGCCCCGGGTACGGCGCACTCGGCGTTTCCCCGTACCTTTTTGCATCCAGGAAACGCGGTCGCGGGGAGGGACGGGAAGCGCCCCGGCTCGTGGCCAAGGGCGTGTGCCGGAGCCGGAGTTGAAACACGTCGGCCCGGGACGAAATTCCCCGGTCGCGGTTCTCGCGGGGGCCGTAGCCGAAAACAGGCCTTCGCGGCGGCCGGCCGACCTCCCGTGTCCGCGAGTTACTTCCAATTGCCCATGAGGATGAACGGGGCCCAATAGAAGGGATGGCGGTACGTCCCGGCCGGCTCGGCGTGGGCGCTGGTGGGCGTCTGGCGCTGCGCGTCGGTCTGCACGGCTTGGCCGCGCCTGGTCGAGGCGGCGCACGAGGCCTCTCCCTTGATGAAGGCCAGTTGGGCCTGGCGCAGGGCTTCGGCCTTTGAGACATGTCCGTCCTGGTGCAGACGGTAGAAGTTGCGCATGAACAGGGCGGTGCTCTGATCCGCCACGGGCCAGAGCGTGGCCAGCACCCCTTTGGCCCCTTTCTTCTGAACCAGCGCCCCGAAGCCTTCCACCTCGCGGCCACCCTCGCCGTTGCCGCCCATGGCCGTCTCGCAGGCCGAGAGTGTCAGCAGGTCCACCCCGCCCAGGTAGTAGTCGCCGTCGCGGAGTTCCGAAAGCGACAGGGGCTTGCCGTCCCCCAGAAGCAAGAAGGACGACAGGTTGTCGCCCGGCTCGAACTTGAAGTGGCTGGCGATATGCAGGGCCGGGTAATTCTCCACCAGGGCGTCGCGAAAACTGTTCAGGGTAAACTCTTCATCCAGGCGCGCCACACCCGGCATGACCCCGTCCCCGCCCTTGCCGTCGCCCACGATGCTCCGAAGTTCGTCGGGAACCCCGGACAGGGCCGAGAACCCCCCGCAGGCCTTGCTCACCCCGAATCCGGCCAACTTCCACTCCGGTGCGGGTTCGTCCTTGATCTTGTCCCGAGCCGCCTCGGTGAACACGGCCACGGCATAGCGTTCGGCCAGGTACGATGTCTCGTCGCGCAGGGCCGCCACGGGGATGTACCGCAGGGCCCCGTCCAGGGAGACCATGAGGATCTTGGTTCCGGCCTCGGCCAAATCCTTTTCGATGGGGGCGACGAGGCAGGCATGGAGTTTTTTCGCGGCTGGCGCGGGATTGCTCGACGGTTTTTGCAGCGCCTGGCGGAACTCGTGGACCATGCGGTTCAGGTCCGCCTGTTTGACCTCCACCTTGCGGGCCAGAATCACCCTCGGGGTGGTCACCAGGATGCGCAGGCCGTCCGGGAGAACCAGATAATGCACCAGGGCGACCTCCGGTCCCAGGGCACGGACCATCCCCCGCAGGTCGGTGTCGAGTTGCTTGGCGGCCAAATCCGCCTTTCGGTCCTCGCCTTGCGCGTTGAAGGTCGCGACGATCTCCTTGAGGGTTTGCTGAAACGCCCCGTGGGCTTGATTCAGTTCGGCCCTCCCCGCCTTCAGGCGGGCGGTTTCCGCCTCCGTGCGGGCGCTGCCCTTCTTTTCAAGGTCGGCGACCTCCTTGCCCAGGGCGGCCAGGCCCTTTGCGGCCTTGTCCTGGCGGATTTCTGCGGCCTGCTCGCCCGGGTTCAACGAGACGGGAGTGAAGGTGACGTCCGCGCCGGAAGCGTCGCGGCGAACGAAGTCCAGGTATTCTTCCTCCTTGAGCATGCCCAGCACCTGCTGTCCCTCGGCCAGGCGTCCCTGGTCGATGAGCAGATCGGCCAGGCGGCGATAGACGGCCTCCTTGTCTTTCATGAAGGACTTCTGAAGGGACTGCCCAAGCGTGGCGATGTCCCGCCGCAGGGATTGGAGAACGCTCACGGCCCGCTTGCCGAAATAGATGCCCGCGCCCGGATTGCCCGTGCCGGCCTCGATCCGGGAAAGTCCGGACAGACAGCGCCAGAACAGCAGGGGCTCCCTCGTTTCGGTCAGGATGGGCAGGGCTTGTTCGTAGGCGGATCGAGCGGCCGGGATGTTTCCGGCCGCCAGTTCCATCTCTCCGGTCTTGACCAGGACTCGCGCGGTGAGTCCGACCGATCCCATTCGCCTGAAGGCGTCCAGGGACCGGGCATAGGCCTCGCGCGCCGCGTCATAGTCTTCGAGTTTGACATAGCAATTGCCGATGTAGCTTAAGGTATACCCCTGCCCCCGCACGTCGCCGATTTCCATGCGCAAGGCCAGGGCCTCCCGCAGGAACCGCAAGGCCAGCGTATACTGGCCAAGGAGACGATAGGCATCGCCAACGTTGCCGAGGGCGATCCCCTCGCCGCGCCGGTTTCCAATCGCCCGTTTTATCTTCAAAGCCCGCCGGAAATACCGCAAGGCCCTTTCGTATTGCCCGAGATCCTCATACACGACGCCGATGTTGTTGAGCACCGCGGATTCCCCGCTGCGGTCCCCGAGCTCCCGGTCGATCGCGAGCGCCTGTTTGTACAACTCCAAGCCTTCGCGATACCGGCCGCGCCGCTTGTGCACGATAGCGATGTCTCCGAGGGCGTCTCCCTCGCCGGAGCGGTAGCCGATCCTTCGGCTGATCTCCAAGGACAGGTTGTAGTTTTTCAGCGCCTCGTCATTTTGGCGCAGGTCATCGAGCACGGTTCCGACTCTTCTGAGCTGGATGGCCTGGCCTCGCAAGTCGCCGGTTTGCCGCGCGATGTCCAGGGCGAGCCGCACCAGTTGCAACGCCTCGTCGGTCCGTCCCTGCTTGCGATAAATCTTGCCGATGTTGCCCAGGCAGGCTGCCTCGCCCTGCCGGTCGCCGATCGCTTTGAAGAGGTCCAATGCCCGACGGTGCAGTTCCAGCGCCTGGTCGTATTGCCCAAGGTCCTCGCGCACCACGCCCAACCGATTCAGGAACTGGCCTTCGGCGCGCCGGTCGCCCGCCTGGCGGGCCAGTTTGAGGCCCTTTTCAAAAGTCTTCAGGGCGCGTTTGAAGTTGGAGGTCTCCTCCGCCTTGTTCCCCTGTTCCAGCAGGGCCGCCAGACGGCCCTGGCCGGCGGAGGCGGAACCCAGCGCCGCGGCCAACAGGAACAGGGTCAGGAAAACGATTGCGAGGTGTTTCATGGAACTCTCCAAGTCTTGCTGTCCGCGGGCATGCGATGCTGCGCTCCTGCCCGCCCGAGGCGCGAACACAGGGCATGCGGTCCTCTGGCCCAAGAGCCTGGTCGGCGTATGCATCGTCCCCTTGGTAGCCGAAAACAGTTAACGCGTGGCAACGCCGGTCGCTGCGCTCCTTCCAAACAGGAGGCGATACCGGAGACGTGTACCACACAGGCGGGTTCCATGAAAAGCATCGAGAAAACGTACGAACTGGGATCGACAAGGCTTGTCCCGATCGAGCCTGCGGACCCGGGGGACTACCGGGAGTCGCCCCCGGCGACGGGTTCGGCCCGCATATGATGGACCGCGCCGGGATCAAAGGACAGCCGCACCCGGCCTCCCTGGCGAACCTGGCCGCCGATGGCCAGCCGGTGCTCCAGCCGGGCCAGGAAACGCGCCGGGCCGCATTGCACCACGGCGGTCCAGGCGAAGCCGATCCGGTCCAAGGCCACCACCTCGCCGTCAAGGCTCACCCAGTGTTCGGGCGCGTCTAGGTTCAGGCCGACGGCTATGTCCTCCGGCCTGATGGCGGCGTGGCCCCGTTCCCCGGGTTGGCCCTGTCCCGGACCAAGCGCCAGGGACAAGCCGGCGAAGTGGCAGCGGCCGTCGGCGTATGTGGCCGGGAAGATGTTTTCCATCCCCACAAACCGGGCGATGAAGACCGTGGCCGGTTTCTGGAAGATGTCCAGGGTGGGGCCGGCCTGTTCCAGGCGTCCCTTGTTGATGACCGCCGTGTGATCGGCCAGGGTCAAGGCGTCCACGAAATCGTGGGTGACCATGAAGAACACGGCCCCGGTGGCCTGATGCAACTGGATCAGGCTCTGGCGCAGGCCTTCCCGGAACTGGGGGTCCAGCGACGACAGGGGTTCGTCCAGCAGCACCACGCCCGGCTTGCAGGCCAGGGCCCTGGCGATGGCCGTGCGTTGTTTTTCCCCGCCGCTCAGTCCCGCCGGCTTGCGGTCCAGCAGGGGGGTGATGCGCAGCATTTCGGCCAGCTCCCGGGCCAGGCGAGCGCCTTCGGCCCTGCCGATGCCGTGGTAGCGTTGGCCGTAGACGATGTTTTCCAGCACGGTCATATGGGGGAACAGGGCGTTGTCCTGGTAGACCAGCCCCATGCCCCGCCCCTCGGGCGGCAAGCGGGTGATGTCTTGGCCGTCGAGAACGATGCGGCCGTGTTGCGGCTTGGTCAGTCCGGCCAGGCTTTCCAGCAGCAGGGTCTTGCCGGAGCCCGTCGGTCCCATGATGGCGAAAAAGGCGCCCGCCTCCACCCGCAGGGAAACCGGTCCGAACGCGAAGCCGGGAAATTCCAGACGCAAGTCCTTGATTTCGATCACGACGCACGTCTCCTGGGTTGGGAGATCACCCGCAAGAAGAGAAAAAACACCATGGAGACCAGAATGAGGATCACGGCCACGGGCTGGGAATACTTCAGGCCATAGGCGGTGAACCGCTCATACATGAGCACCGGGGCGACCATGGGGTGGTAGGCCACGATGATGACGGCGCCGAACTCGCTGAGGGCCCTGGCCATGCACAGGATCAAGCCCACCAGCAGGTAGCGCCAGGAAAGCGGCAGGGTGACGCGCCAAAACGTGGCCCCGGGCGGGGCCCCCAGGGAGCGGGACACGTTTTCCAGGCGGGCCGGCACGCCTTCGAAGCCCGCCTTCACCGTGTTGACGAAAAACGGCATGCCCACGAACACCAACACCGCTACAATACCGGTCACGCTGCCCAGCAGCGACACGCCAAAGGCGTTCAGGGCGTCGCCGACCCAGTGGCCGCGTCCGGCTATGGAGAGCAGGGCGATGCCCACCACCGGATGGGGGATCATGATGGGCAGGTCGATGCAGCTTTCCACGATCCGTTTGCCCGCGAACTCGCGCCGGGCCAGGAGATAGGCCAGAGGCGTGCCGAACGCCAGGGCGATGAGGGCGGCCGCGGCCGAAGTGGACAGGGACAGCCACACCGCGCGCAGCACGTCGGCGTCATGCAGGGTTTCCCAAAAGATCTTCGGGTCCGGGGCCAGCATCACGTGGGCCAGGGGACCGAAAATAAAAAACAGGACCAGGGCCGAGGAGCTCAGCATCCAGGCGTAAAACGCCATGGACGGGAGACGCCGACGCCTGGCCGGCGTCTCCCGCGCGGCCGCTCCCGGAGGGGCGGTGGGAGTCATGACCTTATGGCTTGACCGCGACATAGGGTTGCAACGCGGCGGGCATGCTCGCTCGCATCTGCTCGGTGGGCACGATCACCGGGATGATCGGCGGCTGGCCCATGGACTTGAGCACCGCCAGGCCGCCCTTGGGATCGAACAGGTATTGCAAAAACGCCTCGGCGGCTTCCTTGTTCGGGGCGTTGTTCAGCATGGTGACGCCATAGGTGATGGACGACCCCACACGCTCGATGGTTTCTCCGGGCTTGGTTCCGGAAACGGACACCTTGGCCTGCGCGTAGAAGGGGTCCATGGCGTAATCGCTGAGATTGAGGTGGTTGTTCAAGGCGACGTACTTCAGGTTGTGCTGCACGGCCACAGACAGATATTCCCAGGCGTAGTCCATATTGCCGGACTCCAACAGGGACACGAGCTCCACGGACTTGGGCCGCACGTTTTCCATGGGCCGGTTGGCCAGGAGTTTGTCGTACAGGCCGGGCTTTTTGTAATAGAGCTGGGCCAGTTGCATCACCATGAGGCTGCGATATCCGCAGGGGTCCACGTTCGGGTCGGCATGTCCCCAGACCACGCCCTTGCGTTGCAGGATCTCATACCAGTTGTCCTGGTTGATCTCCTTGGCGAACTTGGACTTGTCCGTATAGCAGAGCACCATCTGGTTGGAAGCGAACCGGGCGTTCCAGGAGGCGAACTTCGGAATCAGATTCTTGTCGATGACCACGTAATCGGCCGAGGCCATGATGTCGGCCGGTTTTCCCACTTCGGAGATGAGCCGGGCCATCTTGGTCGAGCCGCCGGCTTCCCGCTGGATATCCACCTTGGGGTATTTGGCTTCGAAATCCTTTTCCATGGCCGCAAAAGGAACGGAAAGCGAGCCGGCATGAAAGATAACCAGTTTTCCGGACGGCTCGGCCTGACAGACCCCGCCCAGGGCCAACGGCGCAAGCGCGCCCACGACAAGCAGCGTCATCAGCAGGCGAAACATGACGACCTCCTTACTATTGCGTTTCCGCAGTGTTTGATGGTTGCAAGGCTCTCACAAGAGATTCCTCCCGTCCAGGCCGGCGTTCGCCCCGATGCTCCCGGTTCCCCTGGCCGGCCGGGGAGGCCAGCAGGCCGCCCAAAAAGTCGATTCGTGCAGCCTGCTCAAAAAACTTGCTGGAAAGGCACGAGAAAAAGTCAAGCCCGAAGGGAAGTTGGCATCCGTTGAGGGGTTGAGCTTTTCGCAGCAACCCAGCCAGCAAGTTTTTTTCAACAGGCCGCCAGGCGAAGCGCGCGCCCGGACACGGGCCAAAAGCCCCCCGTCGGTTCGCTTGGCGGGCGCCATTGCCAACCAAAAGTAACCAGTTCAAACCATGTTGACCGATGAGCGAAAATATGAATTATCCTTCCACTGACGACCATGAACTGTCGGCGGTATTGAGCCGGCCCCCCCCTTTTCTTCATGGAGGATTCCGATGAGTGATAAAATCATACGTGTCAATATGTCGGATTTGAGCGCCAAGGTCGAGGCGGTTCCCAAGGACTGGATGGGTCTGGGAGGACGCGGCTTGACGTCCACCGTCGTGGCGGCCGAGGTCAAGCCCACCTGCCACCCCCTGGGCAGGCACAACAAGCTGGTCTTCGCGCCCGGCCTGCTCTCGGGCACGACGGCGGCCAACTCCGGCCGGCTTTCCTGCGGCGCGAAAAGCCCGCTGACCGGCACCATCAAGGAAGCCAACTCCGGCGGCACCTCGGCCCAAATGCTGGCCAAGCTGGGCGTCAAGGCGCTCATCATCGAAGGCAAGCCCGCGCGTGACGACATCTGGTACGGCCTGAGCATCGACGCCAACGGCGCGACCCTCAAAGAGGAAACCGAAACCGTGGGCATGGGCAACTTCGCCGTGGTGCAAACGCTCAATGAACGTTTCGGCCCCAAGGTCGGTGTCATCACCATCGGCCCGGCCGGCGAGATGCGGATGGCCGCCGCCAACATCTCGGTCAAGGACCCCGACAACCACATCCGCTCGCACGGCCGCGGGGGCCTGGGCGCGGTCATGGGGTCCAAGCGCCTCAAGTTCATCGCCATCGCCTCCACCGACGAAAAGGTCGCCCTTGCCGATCCCGAGGCCTTCAAGGCGGCGAACCGCGCCTTTACCAAGGCCCTGGTCAACCACCCCGTCAGCAAGGCCCTGGGGCAGTACGGCACCAACGTGCTCGTCAACATCATCAACGAAGCCGGCGGAATGCCCACCAGGAACTTTACCGCGGGCCAGTTCGAAGGGCACGAAGCCATCTCCGGCGAAACCATGTACGACACCATCGTCGCCCGGGGCGGCAAGCCGACGCACAACTGCCATCCCGGCTGCGTCATCAAGTGTTCGCAGGTCTATAACGACCTCAAGGGCCAGTACCGGACCTCGGGTTTCGAATACGAGACCATCTGGGCCCTGGGCGCGGACTGCGCCATCGACAACCTCGACTGCGTGGCCGAGGCCGACAACCTGATGGACGACATCGGCGTGGACGCCATTGAGGTTTCCGTGGCCTTCGGCGTGGCCATGGAGGCCGGCGTGCTCCCCTTCGGCGACGGCGCCGGGGTCTGCCGTATCCTGCGGGAAGACGTGGCCAAGGGCACGCCCCTGGGCCGCATCCTCGGCAACGGCGCGGGTTCCGTGGGCCGAACCTACGGCATAACCCGGGTGCCGGTGGTCAAGAACCAGGCCCTGCCCGCCTACGACCCGCGCGCCATCAAGGGCATCGGCATCACCTACGCCACCTCCACCCAGGGCGCGGACCACACCATGGGCTACACCATCACCACCAACATCCTGGGCGTCGGCGGGAAGGTCGACCCGCTGAGCAAGGAAGGCCAGGTGGAACTGTCGCGCAACCTGCAAATCGCCACCGCCGCCATCGACTCCACGGGCATGTGCCTGTTCATCGCCTTCGCGGCCCTGGATGACGCCACCTGTCTTCCGTCGCTCATCGACATGATCAACGCCCGCTTCGGCATCAGCCTGACGGCGGACGACGTGACCAACCTCGGCATGAACATTCTCAAGACCGAACACGCTTTCAACTTGGCCGCGGGTTTCACCAACAAGGACGACCGCCTGCCGGAGTTCTTTTCCGAAGAGCCCATCGCCCCGCACAACGTGGTCTGGGACATCAGCGACGAGGCCATCGATTCGTTCTGGGATTTCTAGGAGGTTCGCAAGACAGCCTTTCCACGGTCGGCTCCAAGACGTTTTTTGCCACCTTTGCTTCACAGAACGTTTCGCGCCCCCTGGACAACCGGGGGGCGCGAACCCCAAGAAACACCATGCAATGCACCGTCAAGCTCTTCGCGTATTTTCGGAACAACCGCTTCAAGCAACAGGTCATGGACGTCGCCGAGGGGACCACGGTGGAAATGATCATTGACTCCCTTGGCCTGCCGCGTGATGAAGTCGGGGTGACCATGATCAACTCGCGCCATTGCGAACTGAACCAGCGCCTGGCCGAGGGCAACCAACTGGCCATCTTTCCGGTTATCGGCGGGGGATGAGCCCTCGCCCCGGCCACAGGACGCCAGGCGGCCCGGCCGGACAAAACAGACGCGCGCGGCACGGTTGCGGGACGAATTCCCCGTGAAAACACTCGGCTTGGGAGCGCGAAAGGGTATGGAAGGATTCTTCAATCTGGTTAGTCCGGAACACGTTCTGGCTCTGCTCCAGGAGTTTCCCCCGCTCGGCGCCGAAAACGCGCCCCTGCACGAGGCCCGGGGGCGCATTCTGGCCCGGGAACTGGTCGCCGGAGAGCCGGTCCCGCCGTTTTCCCGATCCACCATGGACGGCTACGCCGTCCGCGCGGCGGACACCTTCGGCTGCTCCGAGTCCCAGCCGGCGCTTTTGACCTTGACCGGGGAGATCGCCATGGGCTCCTCCAGCCGGGATCTGCGCCTGCGTCCGGGACAGGCCGCCCGCATTTGGACGGGCGGGGAACTGCCGCCCAGGGCGGACGCCGTGGCCATGGTCGAGCATACGCAAATGCTGGACCCCGAGACGGTAACCGTGTTCCGGCCGGTCGCGCCGGGAACGAACGTCATCCAGGTCGGCGAGGACATCGCCCCCGGGGCGGTTCTCCTGGACCGGGGCCACTGCCTGCGGCCCCAGGACCTGGGGCTTTGCGCGGGCCTGGGCCTCACCAGCGCGCCGGTCCGGCGACGCCCCCGCGTGGGCGTACTTTCCACCGGCAACGAACTGATACCCCCCGGCCAGGACACGCAGCCGGGCAAAATCCGCGACATGAACTCCACCACCCTGCAAGCCCTGGTGGAGGAAGCCGGCGGCGTCTGCGTTCCCCTGGGCATCTGCGGCGACGACCATGACGCCCTTTTGCGCGTCTGCGCGAACGCCCTGCCCGACATCGACATGCTGCTCGTTTCCGGCGGCAGCTCGGTGGGTCGCGCGGATTTCACGGCCCGCGTTTTTTCCGCCATCCCCGGCTGCTCCCTCCTGGCGCACGGGGTGGCCATCCGTCCCGGCAAGCCCACCATCCTGGCGCGCCAGGGCGACAAGGCGCTTTGGGGATTGCCCGGGCATGCCGCCTCCGCCATGGTGGTCTTTTACTGTTTCGTGCGCCCCCTGCTGCGGCAATACGCGGGCCTGGGCGTATCCCATGGGCTCAAAAGCGTCCGGGTGCTCACCGCGCAGCAGATTCCCTCGGTCGTCGGACGCGAGGACTACGTTCGGGTGCGGCTCACGGCCGCGGCTCACGGCGAATTGCCTCTGGCCACGCCGATCTACGGCAAGTCCGGGCTGCTACGTTCGCTGGTGCGGGCCGACGGCCTGCTTGCCGTCGGACGCGACGTGGAAGGCCTGGACCAGGGGGTCGAGAGCCAAGTGCTGCTGTTTCCCTGAGGTGTCGTCAACCGTTACGGGCCGTGGTCTGTCCAGGGTCCGAAAAATCCGTGAGCATCCTCATGACGCGAAAAATCTATCTCAACATGAAGCCCCTGAAAGAGGCGCAACGGATATTCTGGTCCCGGTTCTCGGACCATGAGACCGGCAAACGGACCATTGCCGCCCGCGAGGCCTGCGGTCGGGTGACCGCCAGCCCCGTCCGGGCGCGCTTTTCCTCGCCCTCGTTCAACTCGGCGGCCATGGACGGCCTGGCCGTGCGGGCCGAGGACACCTTCGGCGCGTCCGACGACACCCCGCTCACCCTGCACGTGGATGCCAACGAAGCCGTGATGGTCAACACGGGCTATCCCCTGCCGGAGGACAAGGACGCGGTGCTCATGATCGAAAACGTGCTCCTGAGCCAGGACGGCGCAAAGGCCGTCATCCGCGCGCCGGCCTACCCCTGGCAGCACGTGCGCAAGGTGGGCGAAGACATCGTGGCCACGGAGCTGCTCTTTCCCTCGGGCCATCGTCTGCGGCCGATCGACATCGGCGCGTTGCTTTCGGCCGGTTGCGCCACGGTCCAGGTACGCATGCGCCCCGCGGTGACCATCCTCCCCACGGGCAGCGAGCTTGTCAGGCTGGAGGACTCCCCGGAGGGCGTCCCGGCCGGAAAGACCATCGAATCCAACGCCTCGGTGCTGGCCGAGCTGGCCGTTCAGGCCGGAGCCGAGGTGCGGATCGAGCCGATCATCCCGGATGATTTCGAGACCATCGTCGAACGCGTGCGCAATGCGGTTTCCCAGGCCGACCTGGTGATCGTCAACGCCGGCTCCTCGGCGGGCAGCGCCGACTACACGGTGCGGGTCATCGAACGGCTGGGGGCGGTTCTGGTTCACGGCATCACCATCATGCCGGGCAAGCCGACGATCCTGGGCGAAATCGACGGCAAACCGGTGGTCGGCATGCCGGGGTATCCGGTCTCGGCCGTCATCGCCATGGAACAACTGGTGCTCCCCCTGCTGCGGCGCATGCAGGCACTGGACGTGCCGGAACCGGACATCCTCCGGGCGGTGCTGGCCAAGGACCTGCCCTCGCGCGTGGGCATCGAGGAGTTTCGCCGGGTGGTCGTGGGCCGCATCGGCGCGGTCCATGTGGCCGCGCCGCTCCAGCAGGGCGCCGGCTCCATCACCACGCTGACCCGCGCCAACGCCATCTTCCGCATTCCCGCCGCGTCCGAGGGGGAAGTCCGCGACCGCGAGGTGGATATCGAACTCCTCGTGCCCCGCAACCAGGTGGAGCGCACCCTCCTGTGCACGGGCAGCCACGACCTCTGCCTGGATGTGCTCGACGACCATCTGCGCCAACGCGCGCCCGCCTATTTTCTGGCGTCCACCCATGTCGGCAGCCTGGGCGGCATCATGGCCCTCAAACAGGGCATGTGCCACATCGCCGGTTCGCATCTGCTCGATCCCGAGGACGGCTCCTACAACAGACGCGCCGTGCTGCGCCACCTGGCCGGCAGGGATATCCGCATCGTCACCCTGGTGCACCGCGAACAGGGATTCATCGTCCGCAAGGGCAACCCCTCGGGGATCGCCGGCATCCACGACCTGACGCGCAAGGACGTGCGCTTCATCAACCGCCAGGCCGGTTCCGGCACACGCGTGCTGCTCGACTACGAACTCTCCCGCAACGGACTCGATGCCGACGACATCCGGGGCTACGACGACGACGAGTACACGCACATGGCGGTAGCCGTGTCCGTGCTCTCCGGGAAGGCGGATGTCGGCATGGGCATCAAGAGCGCCGCCAGGGCGCTGGATCTGGATTTCGTGCCCGTGGTGGAGGAACGCTACGACCTGCTCATCCCGGGAGAACTCTTCGAAACGCCCATGATCCGGGCGGTGCTTGAGACGATCGACGCCCCGGCATTCCGGCGGGCCGTGGAAGCGTTGGGCGGATATTCCACCCGGGAGACGGGACAGCCGGTCCCCCTGGATTGATCGGGCGAGCGGGTCAGGAGTCGTGTTGAACCAGGAAGTCGCATTCCCGGAGGTCAACGTGCATCCAGCCCTCGCGCAAGGCGGAGGGAAGCCCCAAAAGCAGCTTGACCGCCTCCGCGGCCTGAAGGCTCGCGATTACGGCCACGGTGAAGGAAAGGACCGCCGGCGTCTGCGCCGCCGTGGACACGCGCGCCGGATAGAGACGGTCCAGCAGGTCGCCGCCCGGCATGTGCACGCCCACCTGGCCGCACCAACCGGCGACGGCGCCATGCACCAGGGGCAGACCGCGGCGACCGCACAGCGCGGCCAGATCGCGCCGGGCGGGGAGGTCGTCCAGGCAGTCGACCACGACATCCACCCGGAAGGCCTCGTCGGCCTCCTGGTCCCGGAAGTCGGACGCAAAGGCGCGCACCGTGCCGAAAGCATGCACTTCCGACGCCCGACGGGCCGCCGCCTCCGCCTTGTTGCGTCCCATGGTGGAACGCAGGGCGTTGAGCTGACGATTGCAGTTGCTAGGGGAGAACGCGTCCGGGTCGAAAAGGTGCAGCCGGCCCACCCCGATCCGGACAAGTTCGTCGACAACATGGCCGCCCAACCCGCCGCAGCCGACAACGGCCGCGCTTGCGTCGCGCAGCCGGTCTTGCTGCTCCGCAGTGACCGCGCCCAGGTTGCGCAGAAGGGTCTCGGGAAAGGACGACACGGCGTAGGCTCGCTTCACACCTTGCAATGGCATGACGATAGGGCCAGGCATGACCACTGTCAATTGCGGCCTCGACAGACGCGCGCGACAGGGGCGTCGCCGTGCGCAACGTCCTGTCGCATTCTCGATGCCCGGGCGGCGGGCGGCGATCCGACATGACGGCTGCGCGCACAGGGGCCGAAAACGACCGGCAACGGCAATCCCTGCGCTGGCTGGACATCGCCGCGCGCACGGCCCACCTCGGCGCGGCCGCCATGCTGTTCGGTTGCGCGGCGACGGCCGGACCCGCCGGGAATTCGACCCTGTGGCAAGCTGTTGTTCTCGCAACGGGCTTTCTCCTGGCGGCGCTGGAATGGCTCCGGGACCGGCACTGGCCGCACCGCGGAGCCGGCCTTTTGACCTTCCTGCACGTCGGGCTCGTTGTCGTGTTGCGCTTTCATCCCGACTGGACATTGGCCCTGCTCTGGGCAATCCTCGTTGTCGGCAGCGTGTGTAGCCACATGCCTCGCGGCTACCGCCACTGGTCGATTGTGCAGGGCTGGGAGCGACGGGAAAATACCGGCCCAAACGGGGCGGACGCCGGGTAAGCCCACTTTTCGGAGGCGGAAATGACCCATCTGATGACGACCAGGGAAGTCGCCGAGTTCCTCCATGTGAACGAGAAAAAAGTCTATTCGCTGATTTCCGACAACAGGCTGCCCGCGACCCGGGTCGCCGGCAAATGGGTCTTTCCCAGGCACCTGATCGAACAGTGGGTTGAAAACAACACCATCAACTTTCCGGCCCATGCCCGCTCCATAACGACCAATCCACGGCTGGTGGTGCTCGCCGGCAGCAACGACCTGCTCCTGGACAAAGCCATCGCCTTGTACAACCGATCCTTCCCAGGGCGTCTCGCGGTCTTCGCCAACATCGGCAGCCAGGGCGGAATCCTGGCCCTGCGCAAGGACCTTTGCCACATCTGCGCCAGCCACCTCATCCAGGACGACGAAGTCGAATACAACTTCCAGTTCGCGGCCGAATTGTTCGACGAAATGCCCGTGGTGGTCAATTTGTGCCGCCGGCACCAGGGATTGCTCTTCCGCAAGGACAATCCGCTGGACATTCACTCGGTGGCGCACCTGGGACGCCCGGGCGTGCGGCTTGTCAATCGCGCCCTGGGCACCGGCACCCGGGTGTTGCTGGACCGCGAGCTGGAAAAGGCCAACCTCCGGGGCGACAAGATCTGCGGATACGACAATGAAGTCTCCCGGCACATGGATGTCGGCCTGGAAATCCTGGCCGGTCGGGCCGATGTCGGCCCGGCCATCGAGCCTGTCGCGGTCGCCCTGAATCTCGGCTTCCTGCCGTTGCGCTGGGAGCGCTACGACCTGCTTGTCTGCAAAAACGTTTTTTTCGAAAAATCGATCCAGAGCTTCATCGGCTTGATCCGGTCCGAAGAATTCCTGGGAAACGCCAGGGGCCTTGCCGGATACGACACCACGTCAACCGGCAGCGTGGTCTTTCAGGAATCCCAGGAATAGATTCGCCCCTGCGCGCCCCCTCCCCCGCAAACCACGAACAAAAGACAAAACCGATGCCTCCTGAAGCTGATTGCCGAATCACGATGGCGCTTTCGAGCGCCCTGGCGCGTACATTCGCCTCCTTGTTGCAGGAGGGATTTTACTGTTTCCTCGCGGCGCCCGTCTCCATCCGGGACTTCCTCCTTGGACTGCCCGGATTTTCGGCGGATTATATCGAAAACGCGGTGCAGACCATTTTTCACAACGGCGTCGCGACCGACAGCCTGGACACCCCCCTGCGCGCCGGCGATACGCTGGCCCTCTCGGCGGCGATGCCGGGACTTGCCGGAGCCATTTTCCGGCGGGAAGGCATCCACGCCTCCCTGCGCAGCACGGTGGAGGAGCCCGCGCACCCGGCATCGAACCGGGAGGGGTTCATCCTGGTCAAACTCTACAACAACGTTGGCGCCGACCGCATCGTCGATATACTGCGCCACGGCGTGCGTCTCTCCAGCGGCGCGCTGACCAGTTTTTTCAAACGACGCGCCGACTTGTCCCATCAGCCCATGCGGATCTTCCATGAGGGCCACCGCATTGCGATAGACCAATTGCTGGACCTTGTTTCCACGCGGCAACAGGTTGAACTGACGCTGCTGCCCGGCTGAGCGCCGCACGAGGCCCCGGGTGCCTCAACAGGCTGGCGAAAATGGACCTGAGGACCGGACGGCTACGGGCGCTTTCGCCCTTTGGCCGGGCCGGACGCGAGCAGGCGTCGCAGGCAGCCGAGCAGCCTCGGGCCCGCGTTGTCCACCACGTGGCAGGAGAGGATCTTTTTGCGCCCCGCAAGGCCCTTGTCCCGAAGCCGGACCGGATCGGCGATCAGGTCCGTGACGGCCCGAGCCATGGCGCGCGTGTCTTCGAAATCGACCACGACCCCGATATCCGGGGTGATCAGTTGGCAGAATTCCCCCACACCGGCGAAACACACGGCCGGGGAACCGCATTCATAGGCCTCCATGCCGGCCAGGGACGAGTAGTCCTCGCGCGAGGCCAGGAGAAAGAGGTCGCTGGCCAGCAGGTAGTCCTTGTAGTTCGCCTTGGCCCCCAGAAAACGCACCGGGGAATCGGGATCGTCCATGCCCAGCAGGGCGTAATCCAGGTCCGGGGCCGGGGACTTGCCCCCGATCCAGCAGAACAGCACGGGCGAACGGGTCGATCCGCGGACCATTCTGGCCACTTCCACGAACAGATCGGTTCCCTTGCGCCACTCGGCGTAGCCGCATCCCAGCACGATCGTGGCGTCCATGGGCAGGCCCAACGCGCGACGCTTGGCGGCCTTGTGTCCGATCTGATCCCGGGAGACGGTGGGCGCGAAAAACGCCTCGACCACATCAATCCTCTCGGGGGGCAGGGCGTGCCGGGCAACCAGGTTGTCCTTCACCTTCACCGACCCGGCGATGTAGTGGTCGGTGTACGCGAACAGGGCGTCCAGCCGGTCTTGGCCGACATACGTGCGCAGCACGTATTCCAGCTCGTGCACATAGGTGACGATCGGCGCGTCAAGCGAGGCCAACAGGTCATAGGCCTCGGCGCAGAAGGTCGTGTTGCCGAAAACCGCGTCCACCGGCCCGCCGCAAAAGGCCTCGAGCCGCCGCAGGCTCTCCTGGCGGTCCAGGCCCGGGGGCGCGATGTCCCCATGAAATGACAGCACCGGACCGAGCTCCTCGAATTGCCCGAGCAGCTCCCCTCCCCAGAGGGAGAGGATGCGCAGTTCGATATCCGTATGCTCGCCAAGCCAGCGCAGCCAGTGGAGCAACAGAAGCGGCGCTCCCGTGCGGGTGAAATCGTGGGAGATGACAAGCAGTTTCATCCCGGAGCCCCTGGAAGATGTCCGCGGTGCGGGCGCTTCCCCAACGGGGGCGGCGGGGGCCCTCTCCCGGTCCAGACGAACCAGGCCCCGTTCCAGGGAAGCCAGTCGGTTTCGCACCAGAAACCCGGATTTCCAATAGGAACGCTCAAACCCGCTATAGATGCTTTCCACCGAGGGGTCCGGCCCCAGGTCCACGGCCAGGGGCATGCCGTCGCCAACGTGCTCCACGGCGTCGAAATGGACAAGGTCGCCCAGGATGGCGGCCTCGATCGGCCCGGGGTCCCTGGCCAGGTCCAGGATGGCCTCCTGGCAGGCGGCGGGAGAAAACATCGGGTCGTCCATGTCGCGCGGGGCCAGCGCTTCCAGGACGGCCGCCTGGTACACGGACAGTTTTTCGTCGTACTGCCGCCGTTCTTCCGGATTGTCCGCGAACCGGGGACGAAACCGCCCGAAGCGGCTTTCATATCCGCAGACCCCGCCATGCGGCGCGGCGTGCAGCATTTCCATGAGGATGACCGGTCCCAGGGGCGAAAACAGTTTCGGGTTTTGGCAGACGTGTTCGTGCCAGGCGGTCATGGCGTGTTCCAAAAAGCCGTGGAGAACGCGCCCGTCCCGGCGATGGGTGTTGGTGCAGTCGAGCAGGCCGAGATAGTATCCGGCGATATCGCCAGCAAAGCCCAACCGTTGCAGGGCCGCCGTGAAGCTGGCTTGCAGACTGCCGGCCCAGCCCAGATCCACGGCCGCGATGTTCCGAAACCGTTTGAAATCGAAACGGCTCAGGTAGGCGTCCAGATTCGCGCGATGGCGGGCGAACTCCAGGCGCAGCGGAATTTCGATATCGGACAGGAGGCGGCACATCCTGTCCGCAGAGGCCGCGTCCCGGTTCACGACATCGTCCGGGCGCAAGCCGTGGCGGTCGAGAACCTCGGCCAGCCGGTCGGGGGCAAGCCGCACGCCCGTGCGCGTCAGGAAGTCGCGGACCGTCTTGGGCTGGGTGCCGGACAGGAGGAACGTGAACGCCTTTTCGTCCAGAGCGACGATGTTCGCCATGCACAAGGTGTAGCGGGACACGCAGCAGTAGGCCGAAGGAGGCAGGGAGGCGTTCGCGGCTCGAAAGCGATCGTATATCCTTTTGAGCAGATGGCCGTCGCGCGAGAAAAACAGGACCAGATCGTGGCGATTTTGCAGGGCGCATTGGGCAATCCACGCGACCAGGGAACCGTGGAGAATCGGCCCGTGGGTGCGCCCCAGGAAATCGAAAAACCGTCGGGAATCGGTTTCGGCGAGCCCTGACGGCCAATGGGACGCCTTGAGACGGCTCAAGGGGAGAATGTGCCGCTCCAGGGGGCGCGTCTTGGCCATGGCGAGGCGGCGGTGATCATGAACGGCGTGGCGAATGCCCAAACGCTCCGGCATGGCCGCGTCCGCGTGGAGGTTGTCGCCAATATGCAGCACGCGGTGCGCGGCGAGCTCGAACGTGTCCAGAACGGCCCGGAAAAGACCGCCGTCGCCACCTTTGGTCGTCAGCCGCTCCGAGGAGAGAAACACCTCGAGAAAGCCCTCGTAGCCGTTGTCGAGAAGCATGGCCTCGATCACCGGGCGGGGCAGGTACATGTCCGAGACGAACACCACGGGCAGCCTTCTGCCCCTGGCCCGACGGAAAAGGTCCAGCACCAGGGGATCGGCCGTGACGCAGGCGCGTTCAACGGCTATTTCGATCTCCTTGGCCTTTTCCAGCAGCCAGGGCGCCCACCCCGTTCGGACCTGGACGTGGCTGTAGATCGAGGCCAGACTGGTCTCCGCGACTCCGTGCGCCTGCCTGGCCGTCTGTCGGGCCTGGCGTTCGGCTTGGCGTCGGATGCGCGCGAAGTCGGGCAGGATGAAACCTTGTCCGGCCAGTTCCTCCTGCACCTGACAAAATACGTGGTCCGGTTGGCTGAAAGAGCGCCGCAGGGCTGTGTCGAAGATGTCCAGGGAGAGAAGGCGGATGTCGCGGGGCAACACTGTGGGCAGCCCGGACGTCGTCACGATTTTTCCCCCTCGAAATTGTCGATGCGCCACTGCAGGTCCATGGCCGTCTGCCACCACCGGTCGGCGTCCGCCCTGCTTTGGGCGGCGTCGGCCCTGCTTTGGGCGACCAGGTCCCGGGCCTTGCGGAGTGCCTCGTCCCGGGCCTGGACCAGGCCCCGCTCCCGGGCCTCGGCTTCGTGTCGCAGGTGCATCCTGGCGAGGGGCACGGCCGTTTCCAGTTCGCCGATGCGCGTGTAAAACAGGGCCAGTTGGGGCAATCCCACCTCCAGCAGGTGGCGATAGAGCCGATCGCCCTTGGGGAACAGCAGACCCAGCCCAAAAGCGTGCTCGAAAAGCAGCGACGGATGGTCCAGGGACAATTCGCGCCAAAAGCGCGTGGTCCCATGGCGCTCCGTGAACACGTCGTGCAGGAACATGACGCCTTCGTCGGCCAGCTTGGGCAGCCATGTCCGGTAGTCCTGGGCGACCGCTTCGTACGTGTGGAATCCGTCGATGTGGAGCAGGTCGATGGAGCCGTCTTCAAAGTCCGCCGCGGCGTCCTCGAACTGCTTGCGCAGGGCCACGGTCCGCAGGGACGGAAAACACGCGTCGCACACCTTTTGGAAGGTTTCGAAGACCTCCTCGCCGTAAAACGTATCGTGCGCGTTGCCGATCCAGTTGTCCACCGCGTAAAGACGCATCCAGTCCAGGCCTTCGTCCTTGGCGGCCTGACAGAAGGAAAAGAAGGCGCAGCCGTGAAAGACCCCCAGCTCCACGACCACCCCGGGCCGGATGTTCGCGACGTAGTCGTAGGCGAACTGGCGGTGTCCCGCCCACGGCGCCAGGGCGATTTCGGGGTTGAGGGCGTCCGCCTCGTACACGGCGGGCCGGAAGCGCCAACTAGGAAGCATGCCCGCCGCCTCCCTTCCCGACCAGGCCCAACGCGGCTCGCCGGAGGGGCCGCCAGACCGCGCGCAACGGCCAGGTGAGGATCCCCACCCAGAGATGCAGATCCCGGACCTTGGCCCAAACGGCCCCCTCCACCTCCCGGCTCCGGGCGGCCCCTTGCGCCAGGTCGTTGAGCAGCGCATGGTCGCTCGCCAAAAGCCCGGCACGCTCGTCAACCCTCTCCAGGCGCTGGTCGATCTCCCGCAAAAGCCGCTCGGAACGCGCTTGCGCAGCGCCAAGCTCCTCGAGAACCCGCAGTCGCCGCAGGGCCCCTTCCAGGGCGTCTTGCCTGGCCACGACCGCGCGCAGCTCGGCCAGTTCGCGTTTGAGCGCTTCCACCTCCCCCAACACGTCCACCAGAAAGGGGTTCCCCTCCAAAAGCCCGCCGGCCGGGCGCGACGTGTCCGCCAGGGAACGCCGAAGGGCCTGGTTGCGCACCAGGGCCTCTTCCTGTCGGCGGACGTCGCAGTCCCGGCTGTTGGCATAGGGAGTGCCCTGGAGATTCGTTCGGCGATGGCGATACGCCAACGCCTTGGGGACGACGCCTATTTCACACAGGCAGGAAAGCCGGGTGAGAAACTCCCAGTCGCCCAGGGTCCACAGCGCCTCGTTGAGCCCGCCGAGGACATCCAGGGCGGCCCGGCGAAACACCAGCGAGCAGAAGGGAATGTGGTCGCGGACCAGCAGCTTGGAAAACGAGACGGCCGACATGTCCGGGCTGTGGTCCACCTCGTTTTCAAGCAGAACCTCCCCGTTTTCAATGCGCTCGCTGACGAGCCGCGCGCGGCTCGCCACGCCGCCGAGACGTTCGTTGCCCGGGGTGCGCAGGCAGGCGATGGTTTCCTTCAGAAAGTCGGGCGACCACGTGTCGTCGTCGTCCAGAAAGGCGACGAACTCGCCCACGCCGCCTTGCAGGCCGATGTTGGCCGCCTTGGCCCTGCCCAGGCAGACGGGATTGTGCCGTATCTCCAGGCGGTCTCCGAAAAGCTGCCTGTACGGGGCCAGGCAGGCCTCGACCTCGGACGCCGGGCCGCCGTCGTTGACCAGGACCAGGCTCCAATCCGTATAGGTCTGCGCCAGCACGGTTTCACACGCCCGTCGCATCAACAACGGCCGGTCCCTGGTGCGCATGACCACGTTCACCTTCCCCGCGGCGTCTGGCGTCGGTTTGGGCCAGTCGGGGTCCGGGGTTGAGAATGTCATGGTGCGAAGGACGTCCTGCATGGCGATTGTCCCTTTCGAAAAAATTGTCGGATACTTGCGTCCCGCCCTCGGGAGGCGGGTCGCTTCGTTTTTTCCTCACCGCGGCGCGGCCGTCTCAACCGTGCGTCGCGACCGGTCGACACCGGACGAAGTGCAGTGTCCCGTTGAAAAGCCCATGCACGTCCTTGTGCGGGGCGACCCCGGAAAAATGAAAGATATTGTGCGCCCAGCAGACGATCGTATGGGCCTTGGAGGCCAGCCCGTCCCCCAAACCGGGGGTGAGAAAATAGTCGCCCGCGGCGATGTCCGGCCAGGTGAAACTCAAGCTGATGCGGTACGTTCCCGGACGCAGCGGGTCCAGGGGCAGGCCCGCGCTCAAGGTGTTCTGGCCGAAGAGAAAGTTGCCGAAACGGTCCGCGAGCAGGTAGCCGACGATGGGATGGGCGATGTCGCGCAGGACCGTCATATGCAGGTGGAGACGCACGGTCGCGCCGGCCATGACGTGGCCCTGGTGGGGATTGTCGTTCACCTCCACGGCGAAGGCCGTGAACACCGCCCCCAGGTTCCCGCTCAACTTGTCCGGGGGGATGTCGCTCGGGGGGGGCGCCTCCCCGGAGCAAGAACACGCCCCCGTCTCGTTCTCCGCCTCCACCCGGACCTCCGGGGTACGCGCCAGGCGAATGTAGGCCTCGATCCCCTCCAGGGGGGGGCCGTCGAACACGAGCCGGCCCCTGTCGAACACAAGCACCCGGGTGGTCATGCTGGCCACGGTCTCCAGGCTGTGGGTGACCAGGACCTTGGCCACCCCGCGCATCCGGCGCTGCATGAAGAGGTTGCATTTCTGCTGAAAAAACACGTCGCCCACCGCGAGCACTTCGTCGATCAACAGGATGTCCGGGCTGGTGTGCGCCGCGACGGCGAACGCCAGGCGGACGTACATGCCGCTGGAGTAGCAGCGCACGGGCTTGTCGATAAAGTCGCCGATGTCCGCGAAGGAGACGATGTCCGGGTAGCGTCCGCGGATTTCGTCTTCGCTCATGCCCAGCAGGCGGGCGTTGAGGAACACGTTTTCCCGCCCGGTGAACTCGGGATTGAAGCCGGCGCCGAGTTCGAGCATGGTCCCGATCCTGCCGCGGGTTTCCACGTTGCCGCCGCTGGGGGCCAAGGCGCCGCACAGGATCTGCAACAGCGTGGACTTGCCCGAGCCGTTGCGCCCGAGAACGCCCACGGATTCCCCCCGGTCGATGCTGAAACTGACATCGGCAAGGGCCTGGACGTCGGTGTGGTACCGCTTTTTCCAGCCGAAAAGGTACTGCTTGAGCCGGTCGCTCGGGGTCTTGTACAGACGGTACGACTTGGAGAGGGCCTGCGCGCGGATGACGGGCCTAGACGACATCGGCGAAACCCTGGCGCGTTTTCAGGAACCAAACGTAGCCCAGCCAGGCCGTGGCCAGGGAGAGCAACAGGGAAAACGAAAAGGAGGCCCACTGCGGCATGACGCCGAAAAACAAACCGTTGCGAACGTCCTCGATGGCCCAGGCCAGGGGGCTCCAGCCAAGGAGCGTCCCGGTCCAGCCCTTGACGGCGGAGAGCGGATAGAACACCGGGCTCAAGAAGAGGAGCAAGGTCGTCGCCACCTGCGTCAGCGGTTTCAAGTCCCTGAGGTAGACGCCCAGGGACGACAGGAACCAGGTGAGCCCCAGGGTAAAGAACACGAGGGGCAGGCAAGCCACCGGCGCAAACAGGGCGGTGAGCGGAATCTTGCCGAGCAGGACCACGCAACACACGAGCAGGACCGCGCTGCCGAGCGCGGCGTGGAACAGGGCGTCCAGAATGGAGACCCAGGCCAGGATTTCAAGGGGAAAGACCACCCGTTTGATGTAGCTGGCGTCCTCCAGCATGAGCCCCGGCGCCCTGTTGACGCATTCGGCGAAAAAATTGAAGACGATGAGTCCGGCGAAAAGGATCAGGGCGTACTGCGCCCTGGAGCCGTCCCCGCCTTCCCAGCGCACGTTGAGCACGTTCATGAAGACGAAAAGATAGATAAGCGCCGTGGTCAGGGGAAGCCCCACGGACCAGGCGAGTCCGAACAACATTCCCCGATAGCGCGACTGGATGTTTCTGACGACTAGACGGCGTATGAGGGTACGGTTTGCCCAATAGGAAAGCACCATGGAACTCGTCGGAACTGTCATGCGTCATGGGCGCGGCCACGCTCAACAGCCGGCGCGTCCATGCTCCGAATGTCGAAAGGGCTAGCAAAACGCATCCCGCAAGTACAGCGCTTTTCTGACCAAATTCCGCGCAACGCACCACGCCGCCGGCTTTTTCCAGCGACGGCGCAGGGTCATCCGCCCGATGCCGTCGTCGTCGACAACCACCAGGCCGTACCCGGACAAGGCCCCCTGGCGTGGGAGGCGAAGTCCTCTTCAGCCGGGTCGTCCTGGAGAAAATCCGCCTCATCCTGCCCGGGCAGGCCGAACACCACTGCCAAGACCAACCCGCCAACGAACTGAACCTCCCAATATTTCGCCGTGACACTATACCGCCGCTTTCATGCCCCGCCCGGGGCCGAGCGAAGCCGGGAAGGACCCTTGACAAAACAGGAGACGCCTATTAGTTAGGCGACAAACAAAATGTTTAGGCGCCTAAGCATCCCGCCAGCGTCACACCAACCGGAACGAGGCGATGCTCCAACTCAAAGCCCTGCCCAGCTACGAAACCCTCATGGAGAAAGCCCAGCGCTATCCCTCCATGAACATTCAGGTGACCGAGACGTTCCTGCACGTCCTGCGCGCCGGGTGCGCCCTGCGCGAACGCGTGGAGCGACAACTGGCCGCATTCGGCCAGTCCTATCGGCGGTTTTTGCTGTTGTGCCTTCTCAGCCGCGGCCCCGAGCCCGTGCCCATGTCCCGCCTGGCGGAAATGGCCGGCGTGACCACGCCCACCATTTCCGACGTGGTGGCCGGCATGGTGCGCGACCGTCTGGTGGACCGCGTGGAGGACGCCCGGGACAAGCGCAAGGTGCGCATCGCCCTGCGCGCCGAAGGACAGCGCATTCTCGACGATATGCTGCCCAGGCTGCACGCCTTCAAGACCGCCGTGATGCAGGACCTGGACGACCAGGAGCTCAAAACCCTGGTGACCCTGCTTTCCAAGGTCCGGCTCGACGCCGGAGACTCTTCCAAGGAGCCGCGAACGACATGCGACAATCCCTGACCCAACCCGGACAGACTTCCGCCTCTCCCCTGGCCAGGCGCAAGCGGGCCATGCTGGCGTTTCTCGTCCTGCTGGCCGGGGCCCTGGCCCTGGGCGGCGGGCTGTGGTGGTCCCAGGCCCGGGCCTACGAGACCACGGACGACGCCTTCATCGCCGGGCACGTGACCACGGTGTCCGCCCAGGTGGCCGGCCGAGTGGCCGAGGTGCTGATGGAGGACAACCGTCGGGCCGATGCCGGAGACACGCTGGTCCGGCTCGATCCCGATCCGTTTCGGGTGAAGCTCGACCAGGCCAAGGCCGACCTGAACGAAGCCGAACGCAAGCTCGAAGAGGCCAGGTCGCGAAGCCAGGCCGCCAGGGCCACGGTGGAGCAGGCCAGGGCCGACGCCGAGTCGGCCGCCGCCCAGATGGCCAACGCCCACACGGACCTGTCCCGCTACAACCGGCTCATCGCCACGGGGGCGGTGTCGCAGCAGGCCCGCGACAACGCCGACACCCTGTCGCGCACCACCGCGGCGGCGCTCACCTCGGCGCGCAAGCGCGTGGCCGCCGCCGAAGCGGAGGCCACCCTGGCCGCCACCCAGATCGAGACCTCCCGGGCCGGGGTGGAAAAGTGCCGGGCATCGGTGGAGCAAGCCGCGCTCGACCTCTCCTACACCGAGGTGAAAGCCCACGTTTCCGGGCGGGTGACCAAAAAAAGCGTGGAGCCCGGGGATTACGTGCAGCCGGGCCAGACCCTTTGCAGCCAGGTGCGTGACGACGTGTGGGTGGTGGCCAACTTCAAGGAGACCCAACTGCGCGACATGCGCCCGGGACAGTCCGTGACCTTTACCGTGGACGCCTATCCCGACCACGAGTTCAAGGGCCACGTGGACAGCTTTCAGGCCGGAACGGGCGCGGTGTTCAGCCTGTTGCCTCCGCAAAACGCCTCGGGCAACTACGTGAAGGTGGTGCAGCGCGTGCCGGTGAAGATCGTGTTCGACCACAAGCCCGGCGAGGCCGGCCTGCATCTGGCGCCGGGCATGTCCGTATCGCCCCGGGTGCGGGTGGGGTAGCCGTGGCCGCCGCGCAGCCGCAGCCCTGGCGGCCGTCGGCCGGCCTGTGGGTCATCGCCGTTTCGGTGATGTTGCCCACGGTCATGGAGGTGCTCGACACCACCATGGCCAACGTGGCCCTGCCCCACATGGCCGGCAACCTGGCCGCCAGCCAGGACGAATCCACCTGGGTGCTCACGAGCTACCTGGTGAGCAACGCCATCATCCTGCCCCTGACCGGATGGCTTTCCGTGCGCCTGGGGCGCAAGCGGTTCCTCATGGCCTGCGTGGTGCTCTTCACCATGGCCTCGGCCCTGTGCGGCGCGGCCATGAGCATGCCCATGCTCATCTTCGCCCGCGTGGTGCAGGGGGCGGCCGGCGGCGCGCTCCAACCGCTGTCCCAGTCCATCCTGATGGAAAGTGCTCCGCCGGAAAAACGCGGCATGGCCATGGCCGTTTTCGGCATGGGCGTAGTGGTGGCCCCCATCGTTGGGCCGACCCTGGGCGGCTGGATCACGGACAACTACTCCTGGCGGTGGATGTTCTTCATCAACCTGCCCATCGGAGTCATGGCCCTGGTGCTGTGCCAGAGCTTCATCGAGGACCCGCCCTACCTCAAGGAAGCCCGCGAGCGTTCCTCGACCGTGGACTACGTGGGGTTCGCCCTCATGGCCGTATGGCTGGCCACCTTGCAGATCATTCTGGACAAAGGGCAGCAGGACGACTGGTTCGAGGCCGCATGGATCGTCTGGTTCAGCGTGGTGTCGTGTCTCTCCATGCTGGCGTTCATCGTGTGGGAATTGCGCGTCAAGCACCCCGTGGTGAACCTCAGGGTGCTGGCCAACACCAACTTCGCCACGGGAACGGCCATGATGACCCTTTTGGGCATGGTGCTCTACGCCACCATCACCCTGCAACCCCTGTTTCTGCAAACCCTCATGGGCTACTCCGCCCTGGACAGCGGACTGGCGCTCAGTCCCCGGGGCATCGGGGCCATCATGGCCATGGTGGTGGTGGGCCGTCTCATCGGCAAGGTGGATTCGAGAATTCTCATCACCTGCGGATTCACCGTGCTGGCCCTGGTCTCGTTCCACTTCGGCAGCATCAACCTGGATATCACCCAGGCCCACATCGCCATGCCCAACGTCATCATGGGCGTGGCCATGGGTTTCATCTTCGTTCCGCTGACCACGACGGCCCTGGGCGGGTTGCCCCGGGAACTCATGGGCGACGCTTCGGGCATCTTCAACCTCATGCGCAACATCGGCGGCGGCATCGGCATTTCCATCGTCACCACCATGATCGCGCGCAGCGGGCAGTTTCACCAGAACATGCTCTCCGAAAACATGGGACCGGCCAATCCCCGCTTCCAGGAGTTCTTCCAGGGCCTAAGCGTCTACATGTCCAAGATCAGCGACCCGGTGACCGCCAAAATGCAGGCCCTGGCCGTGCTCGATTCCCTGCTCGGCCAGCAATCGAGCCTGTTGGCCTACCTGGACAACTTCCGTTTTCTGGGGGTGCTGTGCCTGCTGTGCATCCCCGGCGCGCTCATCCTGCGCCAGAAGAGCCCGGCGCGCGGTCCCGTGGCCCCGCACTGACGCCGCAGAAGGCTTTGGAACACGCGCCCGCGCCGGGTATTTTTCACATCGGCGCGGGCGTTTTTGCTTCCCTTGCCTCGCGGCCCCGCTCAAAAACCAGCAGACTCGACGAAACAAGCACCACGGCCACGGCGCCCAGGTTGTGGCAGACCGAAGCGGCCACCGGGCTCAAGATCCCGAAGGAGCCGCCCAGAACCGCGGCCGCGTTCACGCCCAGTCCCAGGACCATGTTGGCCTTGATGAGACGGACCATGCGCCGCGACAACCGGACGAGAAAGGGCAGTCGGGCGATTTCGTCCCGCGTGAGGGCGATGTCCGCGGTCTCCAGGGCCACGTCTGTTCCGGCGGCGCCCATGGCCACGCTCGCGTCGGCCTGGGCCAGGGCCGGGGCATCGTTCACCCCGTCGCCCACAAAGAGCACGCGCTGGCCCCGGCGTTGCAAATCCTTGACGATCTCCAGCTTGTCCGCCGGCTTGAGCCCCCACCAGGCCCGGGACAGGCCCACGGAGTCGGCCAACTGGCGCACCGAGGTCTCGTGGTCGCCCGAGAGCACGCCCAGGGTGGTCACGCCCAGGCCGCGCAAGGCCTGAATCGTCGCGGCGGCCGTGGGGCGCACGGTGTCGGCAACGCCGATCAGCCCCAGGGGGGAGGCGTCCCGACTCACCACCAGGGGGGTGACCCCGCTGCGCCGCATGGCTTCCAGGGCCTCGCCCAGCTCCAGCGGCAGGGGTCGGACTCCGCAGACGTCCGCCGCGCCCACCTCCACCACGGACCCGGCCAGCACGGCGCGCACGCCCACGCCGATCTCGGCCAGCACGTTCTCGGCCCGGGCCAGAACCACCCGGGCGTAACGAGCCGCGTTCACCACGGCCCGGGCCAGGGGATGCGCGCAGTGTTCCTCCACGCTGGCCGCCAGGCGCAACACGTCGTCGCCGTCCAGGCCACGCCGGGGCACGATCCGCTCCACCCTGGGCCGGCCCAGGGTCAGGGTGCCGGTCTTGTCGAAGAGCACGGCGTCCACCTTGGCAACGCTCTCCAGCGGCCGACCGCCCTTGACCAGCAGGCCGGCCCGGGCGGCCCGGGCCACCGCGGCCACGGCGGCGGTGGGAGCGGCCATGAGCAACGCGCACGGGCATCCGGCCACGAGCACGGCCACGGCCCGGTCCGCTTCACCGGTGATCCACCAGGCCACGCCGGCCGCGAACAGCACCAGGGGCGTGAACCACCTGGCGTAGGCGTCCACCAGACGGGCGGCGCGGGGCTTTTGGGCCTCGGCCACGGCGATCAGGGCCACGGCCTTGCCCAAGGCCGTGGAGCGGCCCACCTGGGTGGCCACGATTTCGAGCACCCCGTTGTAGCTCAGGGACCCGGCCAGCACGTCGTCGCCCACACCGCGCGTGCGAGGCAGGGGCTCGCCGGTCAGGGACGACTCGTCCACCGCGCTCTGGCCGGCCTCGATCCGGCCATCCACGGGGATGCGCTCGCCGGGACGCACCAGCAGGCGGTCGCCCGGACGCACCCGCTCCACGGGCACGTCCACGGGACGCCCCTCCACAAGCAGCGCGGCCCGGTCGGGAGCCACGGCGGCCAAGGCCTGGATGGATTTGCGGGCCGAGTCCCCCACCGCCTCTTCCACCAGGGAACCCAGCGTCATGACAAAGGCCACCACGGCGGCGGTGAGCACCTCGCCCCGGGCCACGGACGCCACAAGAGCCAGGGCCACCAGTTCGTCCACGTTGACGCGGCGCTCCCACAATCCCTTTGCCGCTTCCGCCACGATGGGCAGGCCGGTCAACGCGGCCGATGCCGCCGCCAGGGACACGCACGCCCAGGCGGGAAACACGTCCCACCGCTGTGCGGCCCAGGCCAGAAGGGCCAGCGCGCCGCCGCCCAGGCAGCGCGCGACCTCTTTCGCCTCCACAAGGTCCCGGTAGGTACCGAGCCGCGAAAATCTTCCGATCATGGTGTGCTCCTCAGATGTTTTGATTTTCAAAATATCTTAGAAGCATTCTGTTTGATCGTCAAACTACTTTTCGCAAAATTCCCCCTCCTCGCCACACCGGACGGCGAACGAAAAAGAAACCGCGCCCCGAGGCCCGGGACGCTAGATCTCGCGCTTGCGGAAGGCGGCGATCATGTCCCAGGTCAGGCTCATCCGGGACTCCTCGGCCGGAAGCTCGGAGCGCGCCACCCAGACCGCCTCGGACAGTTCGTCCGAGTCCAGGGCCACGGTGCGCGCGCCCTGGAGGTCGGCGAAAAACCCCATCAGAATGGACTGGGAAAACGCCCAGGGTTGGCTCTTGTAGTAGCGGACATTGGCCACCTCCAGGCCCACCTCCTCCATGACCTCCCGCGCGATGGCCCCTTCCAGGGTTTCGCCCGGCTCCACAAATCCGGCGATGAGGGCGTAATTCTTGTAGTCGCGGCCGGCGTACTTGGTGAGCAGGATGTCCTCGCCGTCGCGCACGCCCACGATGACCACGGGCGCCACGGCCGGATATTCGACCACGCCGCACTGCGGGCACTGGACCGCGCGCTCCCCCCGCCGGCGTTCGAGCACCCCGGAACACTGGCCGCAATAGCGATTGTGCCCGTACCAGCGCCCCACATGGAACGCGGTCGCGCAGGCGAAGGCCAGCCCGGCCGGACGCACGGAGCGCACCGAGTAGATGTTTCGATACCGGTAGTCTCGCGCCTCGTCCGTCTGGTCCAGCGAAAGAAAGAAGGCGCGGTCGTCGAGGGAGAACAGGTAGACCAGCCCGTCGGTTTTGTCCTGAAGCGCGGGCCGCATCTCGCCGAAGGTGGGCAGAACCAGACTGCCGTCCTCGATCTGCAACAGGACGCGGCTGTCCCTGGTGAAGAGGACGTAATCGTCTTCCCGGGGCGCGTCGCGGTCCGGGGCGTAGACGATCCTCTGCGGGTCGATGTCCTGAAACATGCACTGCCTCGCATGGCTTTGCGCGGCGGCGAAAGACGAAGGCCAGGACGACCTCCCCCGGCGTCGCGCGCGGGGGTGATGATTGCCGTGATGCGCGCAAATGTCCAGAGCCGACGAAACCGGGCCAAAACGCGCAGCCCGGACCGAACCGACAGGAGCGCGGTCGTTGCGGGGCGCGCAAGGCCTGCGCGCGGTCCGAAAGCCCCGGCGCGAAAGACGCTCGCCTACTCCCTCTCGTCGAAGAGGTCCTTGACGTCCACACGTAGCGCTCCGGCAAGCGCTTCCAGGGTATCCAGGCGGCATTTCCTGAATTCCCCGCCCCGAAGGCGCACGATGGTGCGCTCGGTCACGCCGGCTTTCACGGACAGATCGCGAATGCTCGCTCCGTTTCGCTCCATGATTTCTTTTAACTTGCCGACAATCATAGGTCCCCGTAATCAGCCATGAAAGGAGAATTTATACCGGAATTGCAGCGCCTTGAGATGCAGACGCCGCGAGTCCTTGCGCACCCGCTCCCGCACGCGCGCCGCCGGCTCCGCGAGAAAGCAAAAGAACACGGCGTAGGCCATGGCCACATACAGCCATACGGCAAACAAACCGTGCGACACCCGTTTCCACGCGCTTGACGCTTCATTCCTGACGACCATGGCTTGCCCCTGTCGCGCGGCGCGCCTTTGTCCGCACGCCGCGCGCGAGTTTCAAGAACGCCTCCGGGTCTGTCCTTGTGGTGAAACAGGAAAAATCCCTTTCCCGGCCCGTTGCCGGGGCGCGACTCCAGCCGCCCGAGGCGAAGCGGAAATCCGCCCGGCGCTACGCGGCCTTTCTTTTCCTGGTTCGCCTGTTTTTCGACGCGGCCACGCCGCGCATCACCAACACGAAGAAGACCGGCACAAACAGCACGCCCAGCACCGTGGCCGCGAACATGCCGCCCAAAACGCCCGTGCCGATCGCGTGCTGGCTGCCCGAGCCCGCTCCCGAGCTCACGGCCAGAGGCAACACGCCCAGCATGAACGCCAGGGAGGTCATGATGATGGGCCGAAGTCTGAGCCGCACGGCTTCGGCGATGGCCGCGTACATGTCGCTGCCGCCCTCGTAGAAGGTCTTGGCGAACTCCACGATGAGAATGGCGTTCTTGGCCGACAGGCCGATGGTGGTGAGCAGGCCGACCTGGAAATACACGTCGTTGGACAGGCCGCGCCCATAGGCGGCCAGGGCCGCGCCGAACACGCCGATGGGCGCCACCAGCATGACCACGGTGGGCACGGACCAGCTCTCGTAGAGCGCCGCCAGGCACAAAAAGACCACCAGCATGGAGACCGCGTACAGGGCCGGGGCCTGGGATCCGGAAAGGCGTTCCTGGTAGGAGAGCCCGGTCCATTCGAACCCGATGCCGGCGGGCAGTTTGGCGATGAGCGCCTCCATGGCCTTCATGGCGTCGCCCGAGCTCTTGCCCGGAGCGGGCTTGCCCTGGACCTCCACGGCGGGCAGGCCGTTGTAGCGCTCCAGGCGCGGGGAGCCGAAGGTCCAACGCCCTGACGCGAACGAGGAAAACGGCACCATCTGGCCCAGGGTGTTGCGCGCGTACCATTTGAAGATGTCGTCTGGCATCATGCGATACGGGGCGTCGCCCTGCACGTAGACCTTCTTGACCCGGCCCTTGTCGATGAAGTCGTTGACGTAGGCCCCGCCCAGCGCGGTGCTGAGCGTGTCGTTGACCTCGGCCATGGTCAGGTTGAGGGCCCCGGCCTTGGCCTGGTCGATGTCGATCTGGTACTGGGGGTTGTCTTCCATGCCGTTGGGCCGCACCCCCGTGAGTTCGGGGTTTTGCGCGGCCATGCCGAGCAACTGGTTGCGCGCCAGCATGAGCTTGTCGTGTCCCAGCCCGGAACGGTCCTGCAGGAAGAGGTCGAAGCCCGTGGCGCTGCCCAGGTCGATGACCGCGGGCGGGGTCAGGGCGATGACCATGCCGCTGCGCAGGTGGGCCAGGGCCTGGTTGACCCGGCGGGCGATGTCCTGGGCGGAGCGGCCCGGACCTTTGCGCTCGCTCCAGTCCTTGAGCTGCATGAACACGGAGCCCATGTTCTGGCCCCGTCCGGCGAAGCTGAACCCGGTCACGCTCAGGACGGAGTCTACGTCCTTTTCGTTTTCGGTGATGTAGCGCTCCACTTCCTTGATGACTTCCAGGGTGCGCTCCTGCGGGGCCCCGGGCGGCAGGTGGATCATGGCGAACAGGATGCCCTGGTCCTCCTCGGGCAGAAAGGCCGTGGGCAGGCGCATGAAGAGGAGCGCCAGGGCGCCGCAGAGCACCACGTACACGAAGAAGGCCCGGCCCGGTCGACGGATCAGACGCTTCACCACGCTTTGGCAGGCGAGGTTGGACCGGTCGAACGAGCGGTTGAACCAGCCGAAAAATCCCTGGCTGAGGTGGCTGTGCCCCTGGTGGGCGCTCTTGAGAAAGCTTGCGCACAACGCGGGCGTGAGCACCAGGGCCACGAACACGGACAACAGCATGGAGGCCACGATGGTGAGCGAGAACTGGCGGTAGATCACGCCCGTGGACCCGGTGATGAAGGCCATGGGCACGAACACGGCCGAGAGCACCAGGGCCACGCCCACCAGGGCGCCGGTGATCTGCTCCATGGACTTGCGTGTGGCTTCACGCGGGGGCAGCTTCTCTTCGCTCATGATGCGCTCGACGTTTTCCACCACCACGATGGCGTCGTCCACGAGCAGGCCGATGGCCAGCACCACGCCGAACATGGTCAGGGTGTTGATCGAGAACCCGCACGCGGCCATGACCGCGAACGTGCCCAGAAGCACCACGGGCACCGCGATGGTGGGAATGAGCGTGGCCCGGAAGTTCTGCAAAAACAGGTACATGACCAAAAAAACCAGGGCGATGGCCTCGATCAGGGTCTTGATGACCTCCATGATCGAAACGTGGACAAAGGGCGTGGTGTCGTAGGGAAACGTGTAGATCAGGCCGGTGGGAAACGTCTTGGAGAGGCGCTTGAGCTCCTTCTGCACGTTCTTGACCGTGTCGAGCGCGTTGGCCCCGGTGGCCAGCTTCACGGCCAGGCCGGCGGAGGGCTTGCCGTTGTAGCGCGCGATGGCGTCGTAGCTCTCGTTGCCGATCTCGATGCGGGCCACGTCCGACAGGAGCACCGAGGAGCCGTCCGGGTTCACCCGCAAAAGAATCTTGGCGAACTCTTCGGGCTTTTCGAGCCTGGTCTGGGACATGATGGTGTAGCTGATCTGCTGTCCGGCCAAGGACGGCGTTCCGCCCACCTGGCCCGCGGCCACCTGGGCGTTCTGGGCCTGTATGGCAATTTTCACGTCCGCGGGCGTGAGTTTGTAGTTCTCAAGCTTTTGCGGATCGAGCCAGACGCGCATGGCGTACTGCGACCCGAACAAGGTGGCCTCGCCCACGCCATCCACGCGGCTGATGGAGTCAAGCACGTAGCTGGAAACGTAGTCGCTCAGGTCGCTGTCGTTCATGGACCCGTTTTCGGAAACAAAGCCGATGACCATGAGAAAGCTCGTGGAGGCCTTGGCCACCTGAATGCCCTGGCGCTGCACCTCTTCGGGCAGAAGCGGCGTGGCCAGGGAGAGCTTGTTCTGCACCTGCACCTGGGCGATGTCCGGGTCGGTGGAGGGGTCGAAGGTGAGGGTGATGCTGGCCTGCCCTATAGCCTCGCTGGTGGAGGACATGTAGCGCAAGTCGTCGATGCCTTTCATCTTCTGTTCGATGACCTGGGTCACCGTATCTTCAATGGTCTTGGCCGACGCGCCGGGGTAGGTGGCCGTGATGCTGATGGCCGTGGGCGCGATGCGCGGATACTGGGCCACGGGCAGCTTCATGATGGAAAGCGCGCCCGCCAGCATGATGATGATGGCGATGACCCAGGCGAAGACCGGACGATCAATGAAAAATTTCGCCATGATGTGTGCACCGCCTCAGGATTTGGCCGGACCGGCGCTCTGGTCCAGGCGCTCGGGGGACACGGGCTTGGCCTTGGCTCCGGGCCGCACCTTCTGCAATCCGTCCACGATGACCCGATCTCCGGCTTCAAGGCCCGAGCGCACCAGCCACTTGTCCCCCACGGCGCGGCCCAGATCCAGGGTCCGCTCCTCCACCGTGTCGTCGCGGCCCAGGACCAGGGCGGTGGCGGCGCCCTTGGGATCGCGGGTCACGGCCTGCTGCGGAACCAGCAACGCGTTTTCCCGCACGCCCTCCTCCAGCACGGCCCGCACGTACATGCCGGGCAACAGCTCGTGCTCGGGATTGGGAAACGCGGCGCGCACGGTGATGACTCCCGTGCTCTGGTCCACGGTGATGTCGGAGAACTGCAATTCACCCGAATGCCGGTAGGGCGTTCCGTCCTCGAACATCAGGCTGACCACGGGCTTGCCCGCAGCGGACTTCTTGAGCTTGCCGCTGGCGAAATCCCGCTTGAGGCGCAGGACCTCCTGGCTGGGCTGGGTCAGATCCACGTACAGGGGATCGATGCTCTGCACCGTGCTCAACGGCTGGGCCTGATTGGCCGTGACCAGGGCGCCCGGCGTGAAGTTCGACTTGCCGATACGTCCGGAAACGGGCGCGGTGACCTGGGTGTAGCGCAGGTCGATGCGCGCGGTTTCCAGCGCGGCCTTGCAGGCCGCGATTTCGGCCTCGGCCTGGCGGATGGCGGCCTGGGCGTCGTCGTCGTCCTGCTGGGAAATGACCTTTTCCTTGATCAACTGCCGGGTCCGGGCGGCCTTGAGGCGCACGGGCACGGCGTTGGCCTCGGCCTTGGCCAGGGCGGCCTTGGCGTTGTCGTAGGCGGCCTGGTAGCGCGCGGGGTCGATCTGGTACAAGACATCGCCGGCCTTGACGTCCGCGCCCTCCACGAACAGCCTGTTTTGCAGGATTCCGCCCACCTGCGGACGCACCTCGGCCACCAAGTAGGCCGAAACCCGCCCGGGCAGGATGGTGGAGACGGTCACCGGCTCGCTCGCCAGGGTGACCACCCCGACCTCGGGCTGGGGCGGGGCCGCCGGAGGCCCTTCCTGGGCGTGGCCGCCGGAATCTCCACCGAGCCAGAACGTCAGGCACACGGCGGCCACGGCGAAACACAATACGAGAACAAATGCCTTTTTCAGCATGACGAATCCTTTTGCTTGTCGTGTGGGACGCTATGGTACGAGGAGTGCGGCCGTCTCAGGACGCCCGCTGTTTGAGGCGCTCTATTCCGCCGAGGGAAAATTCGGTCACATCTTCCACAAGCCGCTCCATGTCCTCGCCCCTTCCTTCCAGGCTGGGCTGCAAATGCAGCATTGCGCCCTTTTCGTAGACCACGCACTGGCCCGAGATGCTGTAGGCGCAACGCACGGCCACGTCCCGGGAAACGCCCGGCCAGAGTTCGCCCACTATGGCGACGAGGCCTTCGTGGTTCGGCCGGATGTGCTTTTCCAGAATGGGTTCGAAGGCGGAGGACGGGGAAAACATCTCCTGGGCGATCAGCTTGCCGAGCCCCCGCGAAACCGGGTCCTCGTGACCCAGCAGGCGGTTGAAAAAGGCGCGGATGAAGGCCTTGAGCTTGTCTTGCGGCGGCGAATCCGACGTGACCCCGTCGTCAAAGGGATAGCGCACGTTCAAGTCGTTCAGAAACGAGTCGAGCACCATGGTGTAGAGGTGTTCCTTGTTGCCGAAATGGTACTTGACCAGGGCCACGTTGGCCTTGGCTAGGGCGCAGATCTCGCGCAAGGTGCCGTCGTTTGCGCCGCGTGCGGCAAAGACCCGGCGGGCCGCTTCCAAAATCCTGTTTTTTCCCGATGACGAACCGAGCATGGCGGAGAACACCCGTGGCTAAACAGCGTTTAATTTTTGTTAAACGGTGTTTAAGCTCCGGAACTGCCTTTGTCAAGTTTCCAGCGTCGAGGCCGTGCGAAAAACCCGCGCCGCGCGAGGCGACACGGTTCCCGGGGGATCTGGAGTTTCCCGGCGCCCGGACGGCCCGGAGGCCACGGCGCAGGAGGCAAAGACAAAAACGCGGCGCGCCAGCCGACGCGCCGCGTTCGATTCCGCGGAAGGTCTTGAAAAAACGAAAGGGGTGCGGGGGGGGCCGACCTACTGCGCGCCCTGCCCTTCGTGATGCTTCTTGCGCTTGTAGCCCTTGATGCCAAGCAGGGTGAGGGCGCCCTTGGCGAAGAGCATGAACTCGGACAGGCGGCGCACCCGCAACGCCTTGCGCAGGATGGGAAGGGGCCGGAAGTAGAAGCGCCGGTAGCACTTCTTGAGCAGCTCCGACAGCTCGCGGCGCGAGAGGTATTCTTCCCAGATGGGCTCCACGAAGTTGGGAATGGGATTTCTGGCGTGTTTGCGCCAGATGTCCGGGTCGAGGAGCTTCTTTTGCTTGGCCAGGTCGAAGATGGCCGTGCCGTGGTAGATGATGCAGATGTTGAACTGGGCGAAGTCCGAATCGATGGCCACGGCGTTGTCGATGAGGCGCTCCACGTCCTGGCGGGTGCGGTGGTGGGGAAAGCCGATGATCCAGTTCGTCGAGGTGAGGATGCCCACCTTGCGGCACAGGCGCATGGCCCGAAACACCTGTTCCGTGGTGATTTTCTTGTTGATGGCCTTGAGGCCCTCGTCACTGGCGTCCTCGACGCCGAAGAGAATCTGGCGGCAGCCGGACTTCTTCACCAGGACGAGCATTTCCTCGTCCACGGCGTCCACCCGGCCGCGAAACGACCAGACCACGTCCTTCCAGCCTTTGTCCAAAATGGCCTGGGCTATGGTCTTGACCCGCTTGGCCGAGGCGTTGAACAAATCGTCGAAGAAGAAAAATTCCCGAATGCCCTGGGCGTGATAACTTTCCATTTCGGCCAGAATGTTCTCCACGCTGCGCGAACGATACGTGGAGTACGGCTTGCAACAGAACGTGCAATGGAAAGGACACCCCCGCGAACTGCATATGGTGCCCACGGGCAGCCCGGTGCCGATGGCGCTGAAATAGCGCTTGAAGTCCACCAGGTCGTAGGCCGGAAAGGGCAGACGGTCGATGTCCTTGACGTAGCCGGGCTCGCCGGTGTTCACCACGCGGCCGTCCTTGCGCATCCACACGCCCGGGATGGCGTCCAGGGGCTTGCCGTCCTCCAGGGCGTCGAGGAAGTCGGGGAAGGTTTCCTCGGCCTCGCCGGTGATCAGGTAATCCACCTCGGACTGGGCCATGGACTCTTCGGGGAACAGCATGGTGTGCGGACCGCCCCACACGATGGCGGCGTCCGGCAGCGCCTGACGCAGCCTGCGGGTGAGAATGAGCGCGTCGTAGAGGTTGGGCGTGTAGACCGTAAGCCCCACCACGTCCGGACGCCACGCCTGGGCCATTTCAGCCACCCGGGCCGGCGAGAGGCGGTCGAGAATGCAGTCGATCAGGCGCACCTCGTGGCGACCCCGGGCGCGCACCGCCCCGGCCAGGTAGAGGATGCCCATGGGCGGAAACACCCCGATATCCGACGCTTCGATGTCCCAGTCGTCGGTGGTCTTGCCCACGTGGGCGTCCGGTACGTTCATGAGCAGTACGCGCATGTCAGCTCTTCTCTCCGATGTTCTTCAGGACTTTGGCCGGCACGCCGCCGACCACCGTATACGGGTCGACGCGTCCCGTGACCACCGCTCCGGCGGCCACGACGCTCCCCTGCCCGATGTCCGCCCCGCCCAGCACCACGGCTCCAGCCCCGATCCAGACGTTGTCGCCCACCCGGATGGGGCGGCCGGTATAGGCCCGGTCGGCCGCCGAAACGGACGGATCGGCGAAATCGTGATCCCCGGTGACCAGCACCGCGCCCGGTCCCACCAACACCTCCCGGCCCAGGGTCAACCCGCCCTGCCCCGAGGCCAACACCGCGTTGACCCCTATCCAGCAACTGGCTCCGGTGACGATGCCCTCGCCGGGGCGCGCGTTGGAAACATACGAGCACAGATAGGCCCCGCGCATGACCCGGGTGCACTCGCCAAGAATGATCTCGGCCCGCGAGGCGTGGATGCGGCAGAGACGGTCGATGTAGACGCTTTGGCCCAGCACCAGGCTGTCCATGTGAAAAATCTCCACCCCGCTTTCGGCCACGGGCGCGCGTGAGCCCCGGCCCAGAAGCGGCCGGTAGACAAACTGACGGGCGGCCATGCCCACGGGGCCGGGCACCCAGCCCACGGCGTACTGGGCCGACTGCTCCAGCACGTAGCGAAGCGCGGTGCGGGCGCGCGTGCCCAGATAGGTGGCGAAGGACCCGGCCGAGGCCCGGCCCATGTAGTCGCGCAACACGTCCTCGCGGCCGGAAGCGGTCTTTCCGGCCATGTCAGGCTCCTCCCGCGTCGCGCCAGCTCAGGCAGGCCTCGACCACGCGGTCCACAGCCCAGCGGTGCAATCCGGGATGGCAGGGCAGGCTCACCACGCGCGCGGCGTTCGCCTCGGCCACCGGGCAGGGGCCGCCCAGGGATTTGGCCGCCAGATAGGCGTGACGCGTGAGCGCCAGGGGGTAGTGCACCCCGGTGTCCACGCCCCTGGCCTTCAAATGGGCGCGAAAACCCTGGCGGTCGGCCGGGCGCACCACGAACAGATGGGGCGCGGTCCCCTCCGTCTGGGGAACCGGGTCCAGAAATCCGAGTTTTTCCGAGTAGCGGGCCGCGATGTCGCGCCGGATGTGGTTGTCATGGTCCAGAACGCGCAGCCGCTCGCACAACAGGGCGGCCTGCATCTCGTCCAGGCGGGAGTTGAAGCCCGCCATGACGCACTCGCCCGAGGCGTCCTGGCCGTAGAACCGCATGCGGCGCAGGGCTTCGGCCATGGCCGGGTCGTCCGTGACCACGGCCCCGGCGTCTCCGTAGGCCCCGAGGTTCTTGGTGGGATAAAAGCTGAAGGCCGCGGTCTTGCCGAAGCGTCCACAGGAGATTCCGCCCAGACGCGTGCCCGTGGACTGGGCGCAGTCCTCCACCACGGTGAGGCCGAGCTCGGCCGAGACCTTGAGAATCTCGTCCATGGCGCAGGGGCCGCCGTAGAGATGCACCGGCGCCACGGCCACGGCCCCGAGCGCGGCCGCCTGGCGCAGGCCCTCGGGGTCCAGAGTCAACGTGACGGGATCGACATCGACGAAAACCGGCACGCACCCGGCACGCAGCACGGCCACGGCCGTGGGCGGAGCGGTCAGGGCCGGCACCGCCACCGTGTCGCCCGGTTTGACGCCGGCCGCCCACAGGGCCAAGGTTATGGCGTCGGTGCCGTTCGCCACGCCCACGCAGTACTTGGCGCCCAGCCAGGCGGCGAACTCGTGCTCGAAGCGGGAAACATGGGGGCCGAGAATGATCTGCGGCCCGGAAAGGGCCTTGCGGGCGGCCTCGCGAAGCTGCCGGCCCACCGGGGCCGACACGGCCCGCAGGTCGAAAAAACCCACCGGGGCGTCCGGGTCCTCGGGGCGCGGGGCCTGGCCCACCACCTTGTCCACAATGAACAGCGGGCGCTTGCGGGTCTGTTCCAGATTGATCCACAGGTAGCCGCCGATAACGCCGAACCCCAGAAAAAGCACCGTGATGACGACCAACTGGGACAGCATCATGGACGCCCACCCCGGAGTGGAGATGAGCCCGAACATCGAGGCCAAAAGAATGTAGAGCATGCCCAAAAGGCACAGCCCCGTGAGCCCCAGACCCACCAGGCCGAAAAGCTTCATGGGAAAGCTGGAAAAGGCCACGATGGAGTGCAGCGCGTAGGAGAGCTTGCGCGAAAAGCTCCACATGCTGCGGCCATGCTTGCGCGGGGCGCGATGGTAGGGCAGCACGGCCCGGTCGAATCCCGCCCAGAGAATCAGCCCGACCAGGCTGGTCTTTTTTTCGGCGGATTCCAGGATCACGCGCACCACGGCCTTGTCCACCAGACAAAAATCGAAGCCGCCCGGCGGCATGTCCTTGAGGGCGATGCGGCGAAACACCCAGTGGAAGGCGTCGGCGAAAATCCTGGTGACCAGGGGGTCGTCGCGGTCCGCCCGGGAGCAGAGCACCACTTTCTTGCCCTCGCGCCACTTGGCGACCATTTCGGGCAGCATCTCGGGCGGGTCTTGCAGGTCTGCGGAAAGGATCACGGCCGCGTCGTGGTCCGCCACCTGAGCCAGTCCCGCCGCTATGGCCACGAACGAACCATGGTTGCGCGACAACAGAAGCCCGCGCACCCTGGGGTCGCGCCGGGCCAACTCCTCGATGACGGTCTGGGAGTCGTCCGGGGAGCGGTCGTTGACGAACTGGAGCGTGAGTTCGACTCCGGCCTTGTCGGCCGCGGCCACCACGCGCTCGTAGAGTTCGGGCAGGCTTTGCTCGTTGCCGTATACCGGCACCACCACGGCCACGCGCGCCAGAGGCAGGGGGCTAGGCATTGCGGCACCACATGTCGACGTCCGGAGCCTGGCCGCGCCAGTCGCCCTTGGCGCAGGCCAGCCCGCCCTTCACCTCGCGAAGCGGCGCTCCGCAAATGCACACCAGCCCGGCCTCGCGGGCCGGATTGCCCTTGACCAGGGTGAAAGGAGGCACGTCGCGGGTGACCACGGCCCCGGCCGCCACCAGGGCGTAGCGCCCCACGCGCACGCCGGGCAGGATGATCGCCCCGGCCCCCAGCGAACAGCCTCGTTCGAGCACCGTGCGCGGATGCGTCACGGGGCGCCTGGAACGCGGATACCGGTCATTGGCGAAACTGACGCCCGGGCCGATAAACACGTCGTCCTGGACTTCCAGTCCGTCGTAGAGGGCCACATGGCATTTGACCGTCACCCGGTCGCCCAGAACCACCTTGTTTTCCACGAACACGCCATCGCAGATGTTGGCCTCGCGTCCGATCACCGCGCCGGGCAGCACGTGGGCGAAAGCCCAGATGCGTGAGCCCGCGCCCACGTTTTCGCTTTCGCACAGGCCCTGCGGATGGACGAAATACTCTTTTTCAGCGCTCACCAGTAATACTCTTTGTTTTGTCGGTAAAAATCCACGGTCTTGGCGACGCCCTCCCGCAGGGAGGTGGCCGGAGTCCATCCGGTGGCGGCGTGGATCTTGGTAATGTCGGTATAGAAGTCGCCCGGCTCCTGCGCCTGGCGTTCGGCCGAGAACGGAGTGTGCTCGATGCGGCCCGTTTTGGCGCTCTCCACGATGATGCCGGCCATCTCCAGAAAGTTGGAGGGCTGGTCGTGGCCCACGTTGTAGACCTGCCCCACGGCCGCGTCCTCGGCGGCCAGCAGCAGCAGGGCGTCCACGCAGTCGTCGATGTAGAGAAAATCGCGCTTGATGAGCCCGGTGCCGAACACGGGGATGGTCTGGTCGTCCAGGGCCAGGCGCACGAACCAGTTGGCCACGCCGAAACGGTTGTGACGCATCTGGGCCCTGGGCCCGTAGATGTTGGTCAATCTGGTGAGCACGCAGGGGATGTTGTGGTTGCGCCAGTAGGCGGCCAGAATGTGCTCGGCGGCCAGCAGCGAAATCTCGTAGATGCCCTTGGGCTCGGTCTTGGCGTCTTCCTTGGCGGGCAGTTCGAGCACCGAGCCGTACTGCCCCCGCGACCCGAGCTTGATGACCTTGGCCCGGGGGTTGTGCTGGCGCAGGGCCTCCATGACCACGGCGGTGCCGCGAATATTGATGTCGATATCCGGGAAGGGGTCGCTGAGGCTTTTCAAATGGCAGACCTGGGCCGCGCTGTGGAACACGTAGTCCTGCCCACGCACCAGCCAACTCATGGCGTGCTCGTCGCGGATGTCGCTGTAGTTGATGCGCACCGCGTCGCGAATCTCGCGCACGTTGAACGGGTTGCCCCCGTACTCCTCGATCATGGCGTCGACCAGGGTCACCCGGGCCCCGCATCCGGCCAGCCGCAAGGCCAGGCTCGATCCCACGAAGCCCATGCCGCCCAGCACCAGCACGTTCTTGTCCGAAAACGAGGCTTCCACGTCGCGCATTTTCCGGTTGTCCATCGCCATCCTCATCGACCGGCCCGGCCGATCAGAAAAAAATCTTGCCGTCCTTGGTCCACAACTGAGCCCACCGCCCCTGGAGCACGATTTCCAGCGAAGCCCTATATCCCCGGTCGAAGGAGTTGTCCAAGCACGCGACGCACAGCCTATACTGACGGCTGATGGAGGTCCAGGCCCCCTCCCGGCCCTGCAGGAGAAACAACGGCCTGGGCCAGCCCCCGTTCGGCTGGATCACGCTCACCCGCGAGTCGGCCCCGCCCACCCGGGGGTAGAAAAGAAGCTCGTCGCGGTCCTTGATCACCTGAACCCGCACCCGGGCCGGACGCGCCGGATCGCGCGGGGAGAGCGTCATCCAACCCGTGACGTCGGCCGGGGAAAGCGCCACGTTGTCCGCGTCGGTATAGGCGATTTCCTGTTCCACATTGGAGCAGCAAAAAAGCTTTTCCCGGTTGTCCGTGACGGACTGGAACGGGACCGCCAATTCGCACCAGGCCAGGGCCACGGCGTTGGGCGAACGCGCGAACACGATCACGCCGGCCGCCAGCGCCAGCGCGGCGAACACGGCGTCGACCCAGCGCGACGCGAACGGATGTCCCTTGCGTCGCCCACGGCCGGCCGGATCTACGGTGGACATGCCCCCCCCTCGTTTTCGTACAGGCCCTGCGGCCCCATCCTGCCCAGGAGGCGGAAGTGAAACGGCGCCAGGCTCATGTCCTGGGAAAAAGACGACCCCGCGAGATACCGGGAGCGCACCGTGTCCAGCGGCCCCTGGCCGGAGTAGAACTGACAACCGATCCCCAGGGGTACGCTCAGGAGATAACGCCCGTACCCGCTGTACAGCACGGTGTTGCACCAGCGGTCCAGACCGGGCCGGTACGCCATGCGGCCCTCGATGTCGCGCGAGGCCTCGGCCAGGCGGACCTTCAAGGCGGCGGTGTCGTAGTATTCGGCCATGCGGTCCAGGGTGAAAACGTGCAGGCCGAACGGCAGGGCCAGCAGGTTCAGCCCGATCAGGGCCCAGGGGAGCACGGCCCGGCGCGAGGCGGCGTAGACGAAGAGCGAAAGGGTCAGATGCGGACCGAGCACCCGGTATCCCCAGGGGCCGTACACCACGTAATAGACCGCGAGCAGGGCCGCCACGCCCAAAAGATTGACCGCGTGCAAGGCGCTTTCCAGCATCAAGACGTAGGGCGCGCGGCCGTCTTGTCCGGGCTCGCGCCGGGACTCCAGCCAGGCGACCGCCGTGGCGCACAGGCCCAGGGCCAAGGCCTCGACCAGCAGGAGCGAATAGAGCGGATACTGTTCGCCCAGGCCTTCGAAATTGGCCTTGACCGTGGCCAGGAGCAGGCTCGCGTCGCCGCGGGCAAGCCCCTGCAGGAGCCTGTCCCCGCCGGTGAAGGCCGTGACGAACGGCGCCCTGGTGGCGCCGTAGAGCGCCATGCATCCCGCCAGGCAGGCCAGGGCCTTGCCGGCCTGGATGGCGGCCCGTCGCGCCGTGCCGGGCTTTTCCAGAAAGAAGAACACGAAGTACAGAAGCCCGAAGCTGTGGCGCAGGAGCGCGGCATAGGTCAGACAGGCGAAGGTCAGGGCCTTGAGCGGACGATAGCGCCGGTCGCCGGGCCCGAGGGAAAACAGCGCGGACCACAGCCCGGCCAGGACCAGGGCCACCGCGAACAGCAGAGACTCCGACCAGTTGGAGCACTGGTACAACAGCAGATAGTGGAAGCTGGCCATGAACGCGGCCAGAAGGGCCAGAAGCCCGGGGCGGGCCCCGGTCAACGCCGCATAGGCCAGACAGGCCAGGCCCACCAACAAAAAGTTGAGGGTCACGCCGGTGGTGTAGGTCCACTGTCCGCCCAGGCGGGCCAACCCGCCGTACAGGGCCACGTACCAGGGACCGTGGTGCCAGGCCGACCCCAACAGCGGGGTCATTTCGTTCATGCCGTAGTAGCCGTGGGCGAACCCGGCCCGAAAAAACGAACCGGCCTCGTGCCAGTACATCATGGGGTCGGGCGGACCGGGCACGTAGCAGGCCAAAGACGAATACAGCAGCTTGCCCAGAAACAACTGGGCGAGCGCCGGCCCCACGCCCACCGCGATCGCCAGGATCAGCGCGCACAGCGCGAGGCGAGCCCCCAGGCGGGGAATGGAGCCGAGGCGAAAAAGCCTTTCGGCCCATGTCGGACGCTTCACCATGGCTTCATCCGCCGGTCCGCCTGGCCCCGAGCAGTCGCGGGTCCACCGTGGCCACGAGGATGCCCGTCACGATGAGCCCGCCGCCCAGCACGTGGAACAGGGAGATGCCTTCGTGCAGCAGCAGCACCGACTCCACCGCGGCGAAAAGCGGCAGGGAATAGTACACGATACCCGCCAGCACCGGTCCGATCGCCGTGATGGACCAAGTCCACAGCAGATAGGCGACGAACGAGCAGCCCACCCCGGTGTAGAGCACCCCGACCACCACCGCCGTGGTGCAGCGGGGCGTGGGCAGGACGAGCATTTCCCAGACCAGGGCGGGCAGGGTGAAGACCGTGCCCAGAAGGAACGTGACCGCGTTGAACCCTTCTATGGAGACGCTGGGCGGACGCCTGCGCATGAAGAGCGAATAGGAGGCGAAGCTGGCCGCTCCGGCCAGGGCCCAAAGGTCTCCCGGAGCGAAACGCACCCGAGCCAGATTGGACCAGTCTCCATGGGCCACCAGTTCCAGCACGCCCAAAAGCACCACGCACACGCCGACCAGGCGACGCCAGGTGATGGGTTCGCCGTAGACCACGCGCGACAAGATGATGATCATCACCGGCGCGGTGGGCACGAGCAAGGCCATGTTCAGACTCTGGGTGGTCTGCCCGGCCTTGTAGATGAAGGTGTTGAGCACGCTCACGCCCAGAAAGGCCATGGCCGACAGGTAACGCCAGTGCCGGCGCATGCCCGGCCAGTCGGACCGGAGCTTGGGCAGGGCCAAGGGCAACATGCAGACCAGGGCCACCAGCCAGCGCCAGAAGTTGAGCTGGATGGGGGCGATCTCCTGAGCCACTCCCCGGGCCACCACGAAGTTGCCCGACCAGATGATCGTCGCGCCCAGCGCGGCCAGATATCCGGCCGTTTTCGCATTCATGGACATGGAGCACGCGAAGCCTGAATAGACGGTTAGCGGAAAACTGCCAGGGACTCCCCACGGACGACGTTCGCCGGGGGGAAAGAGTCGGGGCGTTGGGCGAACGCTTGCGCCGGCGCGGCCGAGACGTTCCCCGCCCCCACGCCGGCCGGTCGGTTCGCCGGAAACGGCGGACGGATGGCGTCACCGCGCGGCCAGTCCGCACGCGGTTTCCATCGGCCGAAGCCGCGCGCCTGTCAACATCGGGATTTCTCCCGGGGCCGGTTCGTCGCGGAAGCCCGGTCAGGGCGTGGTCCCTCCGCCGGACTCCTGGGGCGAAACGGCGGCCGGTGCGCCGTGCGGGGACGGGGCATGGAGGCGGCGGGGCCTGGGGACGACGGCCTTGCGGGCCTGGGGCTGGGACGACGCCCCGGGTTGGACCTGGGACGCGGGCGGGTTCCCGGCCTGGGGGCCCTGCGCGGCGGGCTGGGGAGGATTTTCCGGCGTTTCGGGCGCAAAAGCCTGCCCGCGCTCTCCCTCCGGGGCGGTCGTCGCGCCCGCCCCGTCCGTGCCGGGCGCCACGGGAGCGGAGGGAACGGAATTCGGCGCGACGGTCCCCGGCGGGAGCGGACGATCCTGGTCGACCAGGGGGCTCACGATTTCGTGAATCTTGCGCGCCAGGTGCCGGTTGGCCTCCGCGCCGACATGCGTCACGTCCACGAAGGCCTGGCCGGCGAAGTCGTCCAGGGCGCGGCTCAGGTCCCTGGCCGCCACCCCGTCCGGGGCCTTGCCCGCGAAGGCTTCCAGTCCGGCGCGCATGCGGTCGTAGCAGGCGCGCATGTGGGCGTGAAAGGCCTCGTCGTAGCGGGCGTCTATGTCTTTTTCGCTTTCCGAAAGTTCGCGTTTTTCCGTCAGAAACGGCTGCAACAGAAACACCGCCCTGGCCGAGCGGCACCGGGACATGCGGGCCATGGCTTCCCAGTCCTCCAGCCAGCCGTCGGTCAAGGCCTGACGCCATTTCGGTTCGCCGTAGCCCGCTTCGGCCCGGAGCCGACGCATATGCACGATGTCTTCCTTGAACACCACGTCGTCGAACAGGCACCGCAACAGCGCGCTCGACCGAAGCACCAGGCTCACCGATCGCCGGAAGCCCGCCGTGTTGGTCGTCAGGGCGCAACCGGCCTCGACCGTGGCCCAATTGGCGGGGTAGCGCGGCCGGGGATCGTCGAAATAGGGCAGGGAAACGTCGTTGGCCCCGTCGTAGACGATGACCAGATCGGGACGGAGGGGGAGCGCGTCGAGTTCGAGGCGCAACCGCTCCTGGCGGGCCACGAACCGCGCGGCCCCGTAATTGTACACGCGCACTTCGGGTCGGCCTTCGGCGTGAAAGACCTCTTCCAGGGCCTTGGCCAGGGAGGGATCGCCGTCGCCGACGGTCGAACCGCCCACCATGACGATGCGATATGTGCCGTCCCCGTCCGTTTTCTGGTCCAAGGCTTCGCGGGGGCCGTCGAAACAGAGATAGGGAACGATCCCGCCGACCTGATGAAACGCCGTGAAATGCTTCGCCACCATGTCGAGTCGGAACAGCCCTTCCAGGCCGGCCAGCGCCAGGACGGTGACGAAAAACAGCGTGCGCTGCCTGAGGGCCGCCAGGCGCGTCAAAACGACCAGCCAGGCGACCATGCCCAACACCACGGCCAGCAGCAGGACCAGAAAACCGCCCGAATATCCCCAGAGCGCGGGATGGGCGGATTCATGCCCGAACATCGGCCAGAGAAGATACAGCGCCAGCGCCCAGATCAGCAGGTTGCCCAGGCGGTATCCGCCCCCGCCGGAGATGTGGCGGGCGGCCTGAAGGTTGAGCCTCGGTTCGAAGGCGTGTTCTTGATTCATACTCGTTTGCACCGCGAGGGTTTGCCGCGAGGGCCCGGGACTCGGCCGACCGACCCGGACGCCGAAAAATCCAGTCGCCCGACGGCCCGGCGTCCGGCTCGCGACCTTGGCCGGACGGGACGAAAAACGCGACGTGACCCGTTTGCTCATCAGGAAAAGCCGAATGTCCGCGTTTCAAAGCCGCCACACGGGTCCGCAGGCGTCACGATCGCCTTTTGGCCCGGAAAACATTCGCCTGATGCGTCCGACTCGGCTCTTTCACAATACCGGCCCAAGCGCAAGAGGGGCGACCGTGCGCTCCGCGCGCCCCGCCAGTGACCAGAATGCGGGCATGCTGAACATTTCTGTCCATTTTCGACAAAATTGTCGGACACGTTGCTTCGCTAACTAAGGAGAATAACAACGATATCAAACTGTTGACTCTTGGAGCCCAAATTGCTAAAAATGTCTATTCCGTCCCGAGGTGTCTACCATGGCTTCCGCCAGCATCGACTTGCCCATTACCGTCTTCGAGCGCGTATTTTTTTCCTCCCCCAACGCGGCCCTGCTGCACGACGCGAACCGGACCGTCTTGTTCGTCAACCAGGCCTTCGAGGAACTCTTCGGCGCGACCCGGGCCGACGTGGTGGGGCACTCGCTGGACGGCGTGGTCCGGCTGTCGCCCAATCGACGCTTTGCCGACGGAGAAATCTGGCGGCTCGGCGAAGACGATCGCGCCGGCTCCCCCCGCGCGGCCAGGGCCGGCGTCCTCACCACCCACGTGGCCGTGATCCGGTTTCCCGTGGGCATGGTGGGCGGGCGCGAGGTCTCGTGTCTGCTCTTGCGCGACATCACCTCGCGCAACCGGGCCGAGCAGCGTCTGCGCCAGGCCGAGACCAAATACCGCTCCATCGTGGAAAACGCGGTGGAAGGCATCTTTCAGACCACGCCCCAGGGTCGCTATCTGGAGGCCAACCGCACCCTGGCCCGCATCTACGGGTTCGACTCCGTGCCCCAGATGATCGACTTCTTCCGCGACATCAAGAACCAGCTCTACGTCGACCCCACCCGGCGCGACGACTTCGTGCGGCTCCTGACCAATCACGACGTGGTGCGCGACTTCGAATCGCGCATCCGAAAGCGCGACGGCGAGATCATCTGGATATCGGAAAACGCCCGCGTGGTGCGCGCCGAATCCGGCGATCCCCTCTACTACGAGGGCACCGTGGTCGACATCACCGACCGCAAGCGCGCCGAGGAGGCCCTGGCCGCCCAGCGGGCCTATTTCAGCCAGCTTTTCGCCAACTCGCCCCAGGCCATCTCGCTCATCGACATGCATCGCAACATCGTGGACGTCAACGCCGCCTTCGAATCCCTGTTCGGCTACCGCGCCGAGGACATCAAGGGCTTCGGCATGCGGGCCTTCATCGTGCCGGAAAACCTGCTCACCGAGTGCGAGAACATGCGCATGGCCATTCTGGCGGGCAAGTCCGTGCAGCGCGAGTCCGTGCGCCGGCACAGGGACGGACGGCTCCTGCCCGTGGCCATCATCGGCTTTCCCATCGTGCTGAAGGACTCGCTCCAGGGCATCGTCTACATCTATCAGGACATTTCCGAACGCAAGGCCTTCGAGGCCCAGATCAGCCACCAGGCCTTTCACGACGCCCTGACCGGCCTGCCCAACCGCACCCTCTTCGCCGACCGGCTGGATCGCGCCCTCTCCCGGGCCAAGCGCCACGACGACAGCCAGTACGCCGTGCTCATGATCGACCTGAACAAGTTCAAGACCATAAACGACACCATGGGACATCAGGCCGGGGACTCCCTGTTGGTGGAAGTGGCCAGGCGGCTGCAACACTGCGTGCGCTCCATGGACACCGTGGCCCGTCTGGGCGGGGACGAATTCGCGGTCATTCTCGAAGAGCTGCGGGTCCAAAAGGAAGTCATGACCATTGTGGACCGCATTGTGACCGAAATAGGCCGCCCGTTCACCCTGTTCGGCTCCACCGTGACGCCCGCCGCCAGCATCGGCATCGTGCTGCGCACCCGCGAGTACAATTCGTCCGAAGATCTCATGCGCGACGCCGACATCGCCATGTACCGGGCCAAGGAGCAGTCCCGCCCCGCCGTGATCTTCGACCGCAAGATGCACCAGGAAATTCTGGAAGCCATGAGCCTGGAGGCCGACCTGCGCCTGGCCCTGGAACGGGGTGAACTGCTGCTGCACTATCAGCCCATCGTGGGCGTGCAGTCGGGACGCATCGAGGGGTTCGAGGCCCTGGTCCGCTGGGACCACCCCGTGCGCGGGCTGGTGCCGCCCGACCGTTTCATTCCCCTGGCGGAAGAAACCGGGTTGATTCTGCCCCTGGGACGCTTTGTGATCAGCGAAGCCTGCCGCCAAATGAGCGACTGGCAACGCGATTACGAAGAGGCCGACGGCCTGTACGTGAGCGTCAACGTCTCCTGCCGACAGTTCGTGCGCGACGGCCTGGTCGAACACGTGGCCGAGGTGCTGGGCGAGACCGCCTTGCCGTCTTCCTGCCTCAAACTCGAAATCACCGAATCCGTGCTCATGCACGACGCCGACCACACCGCCCGGGAACTCGGCCGGCTCAAGCAGCTCGGGGTCATGATCGCCATCGACGACTTCGGCACCGGGTATTCGTCGCTTTCCTACCTGCGCCAGTTGCCCATCGACCACCTGAAGATCGATCGGTCCTTCATTAGCGGCGCTTCCTGCAACGGCGAAAGTCAGGAGATCGTCAAATCCATCATCGCCCTGGCCCGCAGTCTGGGGCTCACGGTCATCGCCGAAGGCGTGGAGCGCGAAGACCAGCTCGAACGCCTGCGCTGCGTCGACTGCGACAAGGCCCAGGGATTCATGTTTTCCCGGCCGGTGGACAAAAGCCAGGCCGCGCGGCTCATTCTGAACGACGCCTGCGGGAAGCGCTCGGGATGACCGCCCGGCTCGGAGGAAGAATCGCCTCTGGCGGCCCGATGGGGTGACCCCCTCGGGGCTCCCCGGTTGCCCGCGCCCCCGCGACGGCCGCGCAAGATCCCGCCCGGCGCGAAAGATTTGGGAAAGAAAGAAGAGTCAGGGGCCTGGTTCCGACGCCGTCGGAACCAGGCCCCTCAATTTTTGCGTCCGTCACGTGTTGGCGCGGACTTCAGGCCGCCGACCCCCTTTCGGGGGCGGCCTGGGGGAATGATTCCCCCTGGCCGCCGGAGGCTTCCGTTTCTTTACGGATTCTGGGGCAGGTCCGGTCCCGACTGAAGCTTGGTCAAGGCTTCGGAGAGCTTGGCCGCCTTCTTGGCGCTGACGTAGGTGAGGATCTCGCCGGCCTGGCGTCCCTTCATGCCGGCCAAAATCTTGACGGCCACGGATTCGTCCAGGGTTTCGAGCACCGACGCCGCCTGCTTGGCCTTCATGTTCGTGTAGACGTCGATGAGGTGACGCATCTTCTCGTCCTTGAGCGCGTTGGCCTGGTCGAGCATGGACTTGATCGTCGTTTCGAGCTGCTGCAACTTGGCCGTGCGGCTGTTGAGGTCGTCCTCAAGAGCGTGCAGGGCCTGTTCCTTGCGGTCAAGCTGGTCGGCCCGGTCCTTGAGCTCGCGCGCCGAGAGCAGGGAGTCCGGCGGGGCGGCCGGAGCGGCCGGCGCGGGCTTGGCCGGCTGGGCCGCCGGGGCTGCTTGGGCGAGTTGCGCGGCCTGGGCCTTGGTTTCTTCCAGCACCGCGTCGCGCGCCATTTGAAGAAGGGGATTTTCCCGGGACGCTTTGGCCGGCGCGGCCGCAACCGAAGGGGAAGCGGCCGTTTCCACCTGATGGGAACCCAGGGAAAGGTCCAACCACACCAGCACGCCGAGTTTCGCGGCGGCCAGAAAGGCCACGGCCACGGCAAGCTTAGACAGACGCAGGCCGAAACCGGAGCGTGGCTTGTTCGTCGAATTGAGCCTGTTCCTTTCGCTGTTCTTCGTCGGCATGTCGGGTCGCCTTTTTTTCCTTGAGTTTTTCCAGGAGCTTGCGTTGCTTGGCCTTTTCCACCAGCTCGGCCCTGCGGGCGGCGGTGGCCTGGACCAGGCGGGAAAGATTGGTGTGGGCCACGGCCAGATCGGCGTCCAGGCGGTCCTTGTATCCCCGCCAGAGCCAGATGTCCGCGGCGGTCATGCTCGGGTTTTCGAGAAACCGGGCCTCATGCTCGGCAAGGGACGCGCTCAGGGAAGCGCACACCGCGCGTTGATCGTTTTCTGCGGCCAAAGCCTTGGACAAGGCCAACTTGGCCTGGTCTTCCAGTTGGCCCCGGTAGTCGAGAACCTGGTCGAGCGTAAAGCGAAACGGACGAGTCATAGCCGAACTTTAAGCAAATACCGGGCCACACGCCACCGGGGCATGGGCCGAAAAAGGCCGTGGGGGTCTTTACCGGGCCAAGCCCGGTCACGAACGACTCGCATCGCGTCTTTTGGAACATCCCGAAGCGGAGTGGGCATCCGTTGAAGAATTTTTCAACGGACTGCAAGAATCGCCTTGTTGGGCGGGCTGCTAGTGGGCCATGGCCATCTGTTTGCCGTCGTGGGTTTCGGCCTCGATGATCTTGAAGCCCTCTTCCAGCAGACGGGTGGCCTCGCGCTGGCGGATGCCCCGGGTCCGGGCTCCGAGCACCACGGCCACCAGCCGGGTGTTCCCGCGCTTGGCCGTGGTGATGATGTTGAAGCCGGACGAGCAGACAAACCCGGTCTTCAACCCGTCAACGCCCTCCACCCGGCCGAGCAGGGTGTTGGAATTGTGACGCACCCGATTTTTCCAGGTGAATTCGGTCATGGAATGGATGGCCAGCAGTTCGGGAAAGCGGGTGAGGTATTCGCGGGCCAGTTGGGCCATGTCGCGGGCCGTGGTGACTTGGCCGTCGGCCGGCAGGCCGTTGGGGTTGAAAAAGTGGGTGTTGGTCATGCCGAGGGCCTTGGCCTTTTCGTTCATGGCGGCCACGAAGGGCGACACGTCTCCGTGCCCCAGATATTGGGCCACGGCCACGCAGCCGTCGTTGGCGCTGACGATGGCGATTCCCTTGATGAGGTCGGACAGGACCACGTTCTCGCCGGTGCGCAGGTGCATGGACGACCCGCCCGCATGGCTGGCGTCGTAGGTCACGGGAATCACCGTGTCGGGCTGGAGCTTGCCCTGTTGGATGTACTCGTTGATGAGGTACAGGGTGAGCACCTTGGTCAGGGAAGCCGGGGCGATGGGCAGATCGGGCTCCTGGGCGAAGAGCACGCGTCCGGTCTTCATGTCCATGAGCAGGGAGGCCTTGGTCTCCACCTGGAACTCGCCCTTGTACGAGGCCGGAGTCCGGGAGACGGCCCTGGCCTGGCGGCGTTCTTTCTTGCTTCGGGATTTGGCCTGTTCGGACTTGCGTTTGCCCTTGCGCGGGGAGGACGTTTCCTTGTCGACCTTGGCCGAGGCCCGGCTCGAACTCGCCTTGCTTTTTTTCTTGGAGGACGTTTTCTTGGAGGAGGATTTCTCCGAGGTCTGGGTCTTGCGCGAGGAGGTCTTATCCGTCTTGGTCGATTTGGCCATGCCGCCGTCCGCGGCAAAGACGACGCACAACGCCACTGCGACACAGAGAAACGCAATCCATTTACGCATTCGATTAGGGCTCCTTCACCTCAAGTCGCGTAGATATCGCATGGCCCATGGCGTCGGGAACGCCTCGCGGACATGGACCTGGCCGCGACGAAAGAAAAACGGCGGGGTCGCGGCGAACGAAGGCGGCTTTCCAGAGAACAGCCAAAGGCTTGCTATCCTGAAACCTCTTGCCCGGGCAACTCTTTTTTCAACACTTGCGGGCTGGCGCACTGTATTGCGACGCCACGCGCACTGCAACGTTTGCCTGTCGCAGTGCGCCGCTTGGACATTGTAAAGTCGAAAAACGCCCCGCCCGCTTACTGGGACGAACCGGATTTCGTTTCCGACTCGCCGGTCTGGGAAGGATTGGCCTGGGGCTGCTGGGCCTGCTCGGCGGGCTTGGCCTGGTCCGCCGGTTTGGCGGCCTCGGCGGGCTTTGAAACGTCCGCGGGTTTTGTCGGTTCCGCGGGCTTGGCGGTGTCCGCCTGCTTGGCCGATTCAGCGGGCTTCGGGGCGTCCGCCGGCTTGGCGTTTTGGGCCTGCTTGGCCAAATCGCCCTCGAGCTGGCCGATGAGCAGTTCGGCCGCCACGGCCAGGGAACGCAGATCCGCCTTGGCATAGGCGTTGCGCGCGGCCAATATCTGGCCCCCGACCACGTCGATGAGCCTGGCGTCCAGACGCACCGAGCCGCCGGTCTTGGCCACCGATCCGGTGAGCACGCCCTGGGCCCCCACCATGGCGCCGATGGCCTGGGCCGCGGTTCCCGGGGCCTTGGACCCCGCGCCGAACTGCATCTCGTCGATCACCTTCTTCAACGCGGCCCGCTCCACCACGGAAAAACTGCCGGAATTGACCGCCGCCGTGATGCAGAATTCGGCCGTGAGTCGGCCCAGATTCTCCTTGGCGGCCTCGTCGGTGACGGGGTCGAACTCCAGGATGGCGATCTTGTAGGGCTGTCCCTTGGCCTGGACCAGGCCGGCAAGGGGGGTCAAGACCAGAAAAAGGGCGATCAACGTCAAACATGCCAAGCGCATGGGGCGGTCTCCTCCGGATTTGTCGCGACGTTTCCGAAGCGGCCGCCTCGCGGGCCGACCGGTCCGGGCGGACGAACGAAGCGAATTCTATACGCTTCATCTCCGACTCGCAACCCGGCCAAAGAAAAACGAAACGGCCGGAGAGCCACGCTCCCCGGCCGCACACGCTCTCTGCGTCCCGCGTTACTGGCGCACGCCGCGTTCGAAACGCGACTCCTTGCGGGCGATAAGATAGGCGCCAAAGCTTCTGGCGTCGGCGAACACCCGGTCGCCGTGGACTTTGTCCGAAACCCGGGTCAACTGTCCGGCCAAGGCCGTTTCTTCGTGGATCCACCAGGACCCGGCGGGCACGGCCTGGCCGCAGCAGGCAGTGACCAGGTCCGTCTCGGCCCGGCCCCAGAGCCGCCCCTTCTGCTTGGGCAGGTTGGTGCAGACGCTGGCCACCAGGGCGTCGATGTCGGCGTCGGTGATGGCGGCCTTGCGCTTCCAATAGTCCAGGCGTCGCACTTCCACGGCCAGTTTGCGGATCTCGCCGTAGAGTTCCTCCAGGGTGGCCCGGGCGTGGGAAAAGGTGCGGCGGCGGCCGTCGTCGTCCAGGACGTAGTAATAGGCGTACCCCTCGGCCGGAAGATCCTGTCCCACCTGGGCTACGGCGTAGCCCTTGGGAAGAACGTCCTGCACGAGGCGGCGCAGGTTCATGGGGATGCTTTCCATATCTAACACCTTGATATATTTTAATTTGATAGTATTCTCGTCACCAAAGCCTGCCGTTATTATATCGTCTTCAGAAAAATGTAAAGGCTCCCGACATCGCCGGCCGCGGCTTGACTTTCCCGACCGGTCGAGCGAGCAAGACAGTCGTCAGGCCCAGGCGAACCGCCCGCGAGGGCTCCTCCCGCGACGCGCGTCGCCCCTTACGCGCAGCGCATGCACCCGACGGACGCGACTTTCGCCAACGGGCCACGCTTCGGCCCTCGCGGCCACTTCCCGGGTCCACGTTCGGCCCCGCACCGCAGGAGACAACCATGAAATATGTCATATTCGAAGACTTCGCCGGGCAGCCCGCGCCCATCCTGTTTCCCGACCGCATCAGCCACGACGAAATCCGCGAACAGGTGCCCTATTCGCGCGTACTTTCCGCGGGATACCTGCGCCTGTCGGACCAGGGACTGGCCGTCAGCGGACTTTCGACATCGCTCAACCTGCGCTCGCGCCCCGAAGACCTGGACATTATTGTGCGTCATCTGTCCGCCCAGGCCTAGCTTTTTGCTTCGCGCGCAGGTACAGGCATGAAAAGAGCGGGCCGTTTTCGCGGCCGGCCTCCCCAAATCGCCCCCAACTTCAAGGAGAATACCGTGGAAGAAGAATTTGAAATCGATCCCCAGGACCTGCTCCTGGAAAACTCCCTGCGCGTGGTGTTTCGCGCCGCCCAGCTGCTCGACGGCGAGGACTTGAGCGCCGCCGATCTCAAGAACGTGTCCGGCGCCCTGCGTGACGCCACGGACATCATCCTGGCCATGGAGCACGTCTGCTCCTGCATGGACGAAGACGGGGCCGAAGGCGAATAGGCGGGCATGCGCATTTTTCGCCAAATAGCGTTTTTTCTCACCTTCCCGGTGTACACCCTGGTGTTCAGCACGGCGTGCTGGCTCCTGGCGGGCATCGGGAAGGAATCGAGTTTTTCCTACCGGCTCGAAACCCTTTGGGCCAGGCTGTGCCTGTGGACGGCCGGAGTCGAGGTGCGCGCGGACCTCTCCGCCCTCAAGCCCGGACAGACCTACGTGTTCATGGCCAACCACCAGAGCCAGTACGACATCCTGGTCATGTTTTCGGCCCTGCGGAACTATCCCATGCGTTTCGTGGCCAAGGAGAGCCTGTTCAAGATCCCGATCTTCGGCTGGGCCATGCTGCGCACCGGGCACATCCCCGTGCTGCGCGAGAATTCGCGCAAGGCCATGCGGTCCATCGACCAGGCGGCCGAGGCCGCCAAACGCGGACTTTGCATGCTCATCTTTCCCGAGGGCACCCGCAACCTCGACACCTCCGCCCTGGCCGATTTTAAGATCGGCGGCATGATCATGGCCCTCAAGTGCGAACGTCCGGTCGCTCCGCTGATCATCACCGGATCGGGCGAGCTGCTGCCCAAGGGCAAGATCGTCCCCAAGCCAGGCGTGGTGCGGGTCACGGCGCTCGACCCCTTCGACGCCACCGAGCGCTACACCCTCAAGCGCCGGGAAGAATTTCGCCTCTGGCTGCACGGCCACATGAACGCCGCCTACAAGGAGCTTCGCGCGTGTCCCCCGGCCTGACCCTGTACCCCCTGGGCGGCCTGGGCGAGATCGGCATGAACTGCATGGGCATCGCCCACGGCGACAGCCTCATCGTGGTGGACTGCGGCCTCATGTTCCCCGAAGACTACCTCTTCGGCGTGGACGTGGTGATCCCTCGCTTCGATTTCATCCAGGCGCGCAAGGCCCAGCTCAAGGCCATCGTGCTCACGCACGGGCACGAGGACCACATCGGCGCCCTGCCCTGGCTTCTGCCCTACGTGGACGTTCCCATCTACGGCTCGCCCTTCACCCTGGGCCTGGTGGCCAAAAAGCTCGAAGAGCGCGACCTGCTCAAATACGCCGACCTGCGCCCGGTGAAAAAAAACGACCGGGTGGAAATGGGCCCCTTCCACGTCAATTTCTTCCGGGTCTGCCACTCCATCGTGGACAGCTACGCCCTGGGCATCGAAACCCCGAGCGGGCGCATCCTCCATACCGGCGATTTCAAGATAGACCGCCAGCCCATGGACGACAACGCCACGGACCTGGACGCCATCCGGGCCTTCAGCGAACCCGGGGTGCTGTGCATGCTGTCGGATTCCACCAACGTGGAGCGCGAGGGCTTTTCCCTCAACGAGATGGAGATCAAGAACTCCCTGTCCGAGATTTTCCGCCAGGCCACCGGCCGCATCATCATCACGCTGTTTTCCAGCCATATCCAGCGCATGCGCGAGATTCTGGAGCTGGCCCACGAAACCGGCCGCCGGGTGGCGGTTTCCGGCAAGAGCCTGGCCTCCAACATGGAGTTGGCCAAAAACCTGGGCCACCTGCAGGTGCCCGCCGAGGTGGAGGTCGGCCTGGACGATCTGGCCTCGGTGCCGCTGGACAAGACGGTGCTGCTGGTCACGGGGTCCCAGGGCGAGCCGCTGTCCGCGCTGTCGCGCCTAGCCTCGGGCGAACACCGCCAGTTACGCGTGGAGCCGGGCGATCTGGTCATCATGAGTTCGCGGTTCATTCCCGGCAACGTCAAGGCCATCACCAAACTCATCGACAAGCTCTACCGCCTGGGGGCCGAGGTCTACTACGAGCGGGTGCAGGCCATCCACGCCTCGGGACACGCCCACCAGGAAGAGTTGGCGCTCATGCTCGACTGCGTGAAACCCAAATACTTCGTGCCCGTCCACGGCGAGTACCGCCACCTGGTCAAGCACCGCCGCCTGGCCGTGGAACGCGGCGTGGCCCCGGAACGGGCCCTGGTCATCGAGGACGGACAACCCCTGACCTTTCTCGAAGACGGCGGCATCCGCCTGGAGGACGCCATCGGCGTGGACCAGGTCTATGTGGACGGCAAGGGCGTGGGCGACGTGGGCCACGCCGTGCTCAAGGAGCGCCAGCTCCTGGCCGGCGAGGGCATGGTCGTGGCCGTGCTGGTGCTGGACGAAAAGACCGGAGACATCCTCATCGGCCCCAACATGGTGTCCAAGGGCTTCGTGTTCGAACAGCAATACGCCCACGTGCTGGAAGACGCCAAGTGCGTGGTCCTCGACGCCTTCGAGGACCTGCCCCCCGGCAACCTGGAAAAACTTTCGGAGCGCACCCGCTCCGGCCTGCGCCGCTTCTTCCGCAAGGTGTTGGGCCGCGATCCCGTGGTGGTGCCCCTGGTCATCTCCATCTGATGCGCATTCTGCGGGTCGAATACGCGGGGCGGATGTTCTTCGCCTCGCTTCGCGGCCGCGAACTCTCCTGCATGGACACGTCCCTGGGCCTGGACCAGCCGTTGCCCATCGACCAGGTGCGCGCCCTGCCCCCGGTGACCCCGACCAAAATCGTGGGTGTGACCCTGAACGCCCGCGAATTGGCCCGCGAACTGGGCATGGCCCCCCCGTCCGAGCCGGAAATCTTCTACAAGCCGCCCTCGGCCCTGTGCGGCCCCGGAGACTCCATTCTCCTGCCTCCCGGAGTCGGCCGGGTCCTGGTGGAAGGGCAGTTGGCCGTGGTGCTGGGCAAACACGCCCGCAACGTCTCGCCCGAGGAGGCCCCGTCCCACGTGTTCGGCTTCTGCCTGGCCGCCGACGTCACGGCCGTGGACATGGCCGGAGCCGGAGCGGGCGTTTCCCGGGCCAAGTCGTTCGACACCTTTTTGCCCCTGGGCCCCTGGATCGAAACCGAAGTCCCCGACCCCATGGAACTCGTGGTCACCGCCCAGTTGAACGGCCAGGTCGTGGGCCACGGGGCCATGGCCGACATGGCCTTTACCCCCTACGAACTGGTGAGCGTCCTGTCGCGCGGAATGACCCTGCTCCCCGGCGACACCATTTTGTGCGGGGCCAGCCGGGCGCGCGCCCTGGTGGAGCCGGGCGACGAGGTCCGGGTGGAGGCCGCCGGCGTGGGGTTGCTCATCAATCCGGTCATGACCGAGCCGCAGAACCTGCAGTAATCCGCCGCGTCACGCGCCCCCCGAGCGGCTCCGCGCCCGGGACTTGCCAATTTTTCGCCATCGGGGTACAGAGCCCCGTTCATTAATGCCGCACACGCCGGAACACCGCCCCGGGGTGCCCGCAGAAGCGGGCGGGAGCGGACCAACGGCGTGGAGGAAACAACCCAAAGGAGAGCCCCATGGCTTACGTCACCATGAAGCAACTGTTGGAGACCGGCGTGCACTTCGGTCACCAGACCCGCCGCTGGAACCCCAAAATGCGCCCCTACATCTTCGGCGCGCGCAACGGCATCCATATCATCGACCTGCAGCAGACCGTGAAGCTGTTCCAGAAGGCCCACGATTTTCTGGTCGACACCGTGGCCCAGGGCGGCAAGGTCATCTTCGTGGGCACCAAGCGCCAGGCCCAGGAGGCCGTGAAGAAAGAAGCCGAACGCAGCGGCCAGTACTTCGTGACCAACCGCTGGATGGGCGGCATGCTCACCAACTTCCAGACCATTCGCGGCTCCATCGACCGGCTCAAGAAGCTGGAGATCGCCTTCGACGACGGCTCCATCAAGCGCTACCACAAGAAAGAAATCGCCATGTACGGGCGCGAAGTCACCAAGCTCAACGCCACCCTGGGCGGCATCAAGCACATGGACGCCCTGCCCGGAGCGGCCTTCGTGATCGACCCCAAGCGCGAGGAAATCGCCGTGAAGGAATGCCGCAAGCTGGGCATCCCCGTGGTGGCCGTGGTGGACACCAACTGCGATCCCGACCTTATCGACTACATCATCCCCGGCAACGACGACGCCATCCGGGCCATCAAGCTGTTCGTGACCTGCGTGGCCGACGCCTGCCTCGAAGGCGAAGCCTCCTCCAAGGAGCAGGCCGCCGGCGAGGCCAAGGAAGAAGCCCCGGCCGAAAAGCCCGAGGTCGCCCCGCAAGCCGGGACCGACGAACCCCAGGAGGACAAATAACAATGGCTCAGATCAGCGCTTCGTTGGTCAAAGAATTGCGCGAGCGCACCAGCGCCGGCATGATGGACTGCAAGAAGGCCCTTGAGGCCTGCGGCGGCGACTCTGAAAAAGCCATCGCCTGGCTGCGCGAGAAGGGTCTTTCCAAGGCGGCCAAAAAGGCCGGCCGGGCCACCTCCGAAGGGGTGATCGGCTCCTACGTGCACTCCAACGGCAAGATCGCCGTTCTGGTCGAGATCAAGTGCGAGACCGACTTCGTGGCCCGTGGCGAAAAGTTCCTTGAATTCGCCAAGAACGTGGCCATGCAGATCGCGGCCACCAGCCCGGTGTGCGTCAAGCCCGAGGACATTCCGGCCGAGCTGCTGGACAAGGAAAAGGCCATCTACGAGGCCCAGACCCGCGCCGAGGGCAAGCCCGAAAAGATGCTCGACAAGATCGTCGAGGGCCGGATCAAGAAATACTACAAGGAAGTCTGCCTGGTCGAACAGGCCTACATCAAGGACGACAAGATGACCATCGGCGGTCTGCTCAACGACCTGGTGGCCACGCTTGGCGAAAACATTCAGATTGGGCGCTTCGTGCGCATGCAGCTCGGCGAAGACGCCGCCAGCGAAGAATAACCGAAACGGGCCGCGAGGCCCGTTTTTTTTGCGACGCGGGGGCGTCTCTTCACGGGAAGGGGCGCCCCCGCCGCGCGAAGGGCCCATTCCCGCCGCCGCATTGCCTCCTCCCAACCCGGGCGGGGACGTGGGCGTCCCAGGCGAGCGCTTCGGCCTCGCGCCCTGCAACCACCCAAGAGGTCATATGGACAAGTTGCGCTTTAAAAGAGTATTGTTCAAACTTTCCGGCGAAGCCCTGGCGGGAGACAAAGGATTCGGCATCGACCCGGCCACCGTGACGACCTTCTGCTCGGAAATCGCCGAAGCCGCGGCCATGGGCGCGGAAGTGGCTCTGGTCATCGGCGGCGGCAACATCTTTCGGGGTATGTCCGCCTCGGCCTCGGGCATGGACCGGGCCAGCGCCGACTACATGGGCATGCTGGCCACGGTGATGAACGCGGTGGCCGTGCAAGACGCCCTGGAAAAGCTGGGACTCTCCACCCGAGTGCTCTCGGCCATCACCATGCAGGAGGTCTGCGAGTCCTATATCCGCCGCCGGGCCATACGGCATCTGGAAAAAGGGCGGGTGGTCATCTGCGCGGCCGGCACCGGCAACCCGTACTTCACCACGGACACCGCCGCCGCCCTGCGCGCCATGGAACTCAAGTGCGAGGTCATCATCAAGGGCACCAAGGTCAATGGCGTCTACGACAAGGACCCGAAAAAATTCGACGACGCCGTCCTCTTTGACCGTTTGACCTACATGGATGTATTGGAACGCCAACTGGCGGTGATGGACTCCACGGCCATCAGCCTGGCCATGGACAACCGCATGCCCATCGTGGTGTTCAACATGTTCGAACCCGGAAACCTCAAGCGGGTCATTACCGGACAAAAAGCCGGAACCATCGTGGAATAAGAAGGAGACGACAATGGACAGCGTGCTCGCCGACGCCAAAGACAGGATGATCAAGGCCCTCGCATCCCTCGAAAAGGACTTCTCCCACCTGCGCACCGGCCGGGCCTCCACGGCCCTGCTCGACGGTATCAAGGTGGACTACTACGGCACGCCCACGCCCATTGACCAGATCGCCTCGGTGTCCACCCCGGACAGCCGCACCATCACCATCCAGCCCTGGGACCGCGGGGCCTTCGGCCTGGTGGAAAAGGCCATCATGAAATCCGATCTGGGGCTCACCCCGGTCAACGACGGCAAGCTCATCCGCATCGGACTGCCGCCGCTCACCGAAGACCGCCGCAAGGAACTGGTCAAGGTGGCCAAGAAATACGCCGAAGAGGCCAAAGTGGCCTGCCGCAACGTGCGCCGAGACGCCAACGATTCGTTCAAGAAGAAGCAAAAAGACAAAAGCCTCTCCGAGGACGACGCGCGCAAGGGTGAAAACGAGGTGCAGAAACTCACCGATTCCTTCGTGGCCAAGATCGACCAGTCCCTGGCCAAGAAGGAAAAGGAAATCATGGAGATTTGACGATGGATCACCCGGTGCGGAAAGTGCCGCGCCATCTGGCGGTCATCATGGACGGCAACGGACGCTGGGCTCAGCGCCGGGGTCTTTCGCGCAGCCAGGGCCACAAGGCCGGCACCGAGACGGCCAAGGCCCTGGTCACCCGGGCCAGGGAGCTGGGCATCGCGCATCTGACGCTCTACACCCTGTCCAAGGAGAACCTGCGTCGCCCCCAGGACGAAGTGCGCACGCTGTTCGACCTGCTGGTGCGTTTTCTCAACAAGGAGCTGGACAGCCTGGTCAAGCAGGACATCCGTCTGAATATCCTGGGCGAGCTCGACGCCTTTCCCCTCCCGGTGCGCCAAGTGCTCAAGCACGTGATGGCCAAGACCGCCCATTGCAAGTCCATGATGCTCAACCTGGCGCTCAACTACTCCGGCCGGGAAGAAATCCTCGCCGCCTGCCGCAAGCTGCTGGCCAAGGGCCTGCGCCCCCGGGACCTGACCGAAGAGGTCTTTTCCGCCGAACTCTACACCGCCGGCCAGCCCGACCCGGACCTGGTCATCCGCACCAGCGGCGAGGTTCGCATCAGCAACTACCTGCTCTGGCAGAGCGCCTACGCCGAATTCTACTTCACGGAAACCGCCTGGCCCGACTTCGATTCGGCCGAGCTGGACAAGGCCCTGGACGACTACTCCAGCCGGCAACGCCGCTTCGGCATGACCGGCGAGCAGATTCGCGCCCGGGACAAGGCCGAATAGACCGCCCATTCCGCAAAGAAAGCGGGAGTCTGCTCCTCGCGCCAAGGCGAGGGGCAGGCTCCCTGCTTTTCGTTCGCCGTCAGGGCGTCAGCCCCTCTCGTGGGGGCGGACGGGGCGTTGCGCGGCCACGCTCCAGCGTTCCAAATTCTCTTGCAAAAGACTCCAAGAGCGCCAGTAACGGCGCGAAGCGGAAGGGGACTCAAAAGGGACTGACCCTCTTTTGCCGCCGGAGGCGTCTCAAACGACGAATTTGGCGGTCCGCATTCCTCCACCGAGGGCGTTGGTTTTTTGGACGCGCGCGAATATTCAGACCGGCTCGTCGGGCAGGCGCACCTTGACGCAGGTCCTTCCGTTGCCGGTGTGCAGCGCCACGCCGCCCCCGTGAGTCTGGGCGATGAGACGGGCCGAGTACGCACCCAGCCCCGTGCCGCCGGCCTTGCCGTGGGAGGCGTATTTTTCGAAAAAATGATCCCGCACAGCCTCGGGCGCCTCGCCCTGGTTGCAGACCGCGATGAGGCTCCATCCGGCCTCGCGTCCGAACAACACGCGCACCGTTCCGCCCAGGGGCGAAGCTTCCAGGGCGTTTTTCACCAGGTTGGCCAACATGGTGTAGAGCAGCAGCTCCTCCCCCAACATGGCGAACGGAAGCTCCGTGGCGTCGATCTCCAGCCGGTAGCCGTTGCGCACGTAGGCCGGCCCCACGTCGGACCACACGGTCCGGGCCAGGGACACCCCGTCGATACGCTCGGGGGCGAGCGCGTAGACGCCCTTTTCCATGCGATACAGCGACAGCGACAGGGTGATCATGTCCTGCATGCGTCGTCCGGCGGCCAGGATCATGCGCACCATTTCGCGCTGTCCCTCGTCGAGCCCCTGGTCTTCGAGAAGCAGTTGCGGCAGACTGAGGATGGCCGAAAGCGGACTCTTGAGGTCGTGGCGGGTGATGCGCTCCACGTCTTCGCGCAGCCGCTCGGCCTGGAGCCGGTCGGCCAGCTCCGAGACCTCGTGGCCCAGGGAATCGAAAAAGTGTTCCAGAAAGTCCGTGGCCATTTCCGGGCTGTAGCGTCCGGGCCGCACATCGGCCGCCAGGGCCAGGGCCACGAGATATCCGGGACGAAATCGGTCTTCCAGGGGATAGACGAAGCAGGACTGGAACCGCGCCCGCTCCTCCTGGGAAAACAATCCGGCCGGGGCCTGGCTGACGGCCCCCAGGTAGACCTTGCCGCCATCTTCCGAGGTGGCCATGGCCAAAAGGTCCTCCTGGGAAGCGAACTGACATCGTTCCGGCGCCAGATCGGCGAAGCGTTCCCGGTCGAGCACCAGGCGCACCAACCCCACCCGGAAAAACGCGCGCAACCGGTCGAGCAGGTCGGGCAGGTCGTCGAGGGTTCGCAGCCGGCGCACCATGGCCGCCCCCTGGCGCACCCGCTCGAAGGTGCGCAGGCTTTCCTCGTAGCGGCGCGTGACCTCGCCCAGGGCCGTGCGCAACCCCAGCCGGGCGGTGCTGACCTTGGCCAGGCGCTCCTCCAGAACGGCCCTTTCCCGGGCCACCGCGAGCACGGCCTGACGCAACGCCTCCACCTGTCCGACCAGATGGGGCCCCCCTTCCTCACGGGAGGACTTCTCCAGGGTTTCGAGTTGGCCAAGCGCAGCCGCGAGGGTGGAATGCATGGACATGGGTCAATCATATCCCAGGTCGAAGTATCTTGGAAGACAAGGAAGGGCTTGCCCCGTAAACGTTGTCGTGCGACTCGAACGGCATCCGAGCCCTCCCCCCAGGAGAAACCATGGATATTCCCCCGCTTATGCTCGCCCAACTCCCGGCTGGCTGCCAACCAAACTACGCGGACCAAATGACGGTTCGGGGGCGAACGGACCTGCGTCGGTTTCTGGCCGGCATGTTCTCCACCCGTCCCCGGTGGATGGACGCTCTCTTTTGGTTGCGCGGCCTTTTGGCCCGCCTTTTCGCGCTCAACCATGAATTTGCCCCGACCAAACGCCTGGACCCGCTCGACGTGCCCATGACCCCGGGCCAGACCTTGCGCTTTTTCACCGTGGTGCGCGCCCGGGAGAACGCCCACTGGATCGCCCTGGCCGAGGACCGTCACCTGGCGGCCTTTCTGGGAGTGCTGACCACCCCGGAAAGCGACGGGCAAACCCGTTTCGATGTGGTCACCGTGGTCTGCTACCGCCACTGGACCGGACCGGCGTATTTCACCCTGGTGCGTCCTTTCCACCGGCTGGTGGTCACGGCCATGGCCCGGGCCGGAGCGAAAGCCGGCTCGCGATGAGGCAGTCTTTCCGGCCGCACGAACCACCCGGCCCAGGCCGCGCGTCCGCAAAGACAACGCCGGACCGTCCCCGTCAGCCCGCGCACCTTCTGGCTTCCCCGAAGTCTTGCCAAGCCGGGCGTTATTGCCTAGGTATTCTCGCTCTCACGTCGGGGCGTAGCGCAGTCTGGCAGCGCACCTGCCTTGGGCGCAGGGGGCCGGAGGTTCAAATCCTCTCGCCCCGACCATATTTTTCCCAAGAAAAGAGTCGGCTCGCAAAAGCAAGTCGGCTCTTTTTTGTTGCAAAATCGCGGCACTCCTTCGGAGGACCAGCCTCGCGTATTGGCGCAGGGGGGTCAGACTTGCCTTTTCCCTGAGGGTCATTCATCTTCTCGGGGCAACAGGAACCAGCATGGGACGATCTGGGCATGGAAACGGTTCCTGTTGACTCTTATCGTGTTTTTTTGCTGGAGAACGCCATGGCGGACGGACAGGAAAGCGGCAAAATCACTTTGGACGGTGTGCCTCATTACTTTCGATTCCACAGGAAATACCATCGCGTCGGGTCCGTTTTTGGAAACGACTGGTTCGCCCTCAAGGCGGAATCCTTCGCGAGGTTTTTCGGGACTCCGTTCTTTCTCGTCGCCCAGACAATTATCGTCAGTGTATGGATAGCTATAAACATTTACAGCCCATACAGATTTGACCAGTATCCCTTCATACTGTTGAACCTTGCATTCAGCCTGCAAGCGGCATACGCCGCTCCGCTCATTCTCCTGGCCCAAACACGGCAGGCGGATCGAGACAAGGCCCTGGCGGAAGCCGACGCGCAACACAGGGAAGCGCTGGCGCAGGCGATACAGCAACGCCAGATGGACACCGCCAAGCACAACGAAGAACTCACGCAGCTTGTGCGTCAGAATACGATCATCACGGAGATGGTCAAGGAACTCAGCCAGCGTATTGAAGTGCTGACAACAGAGATACACAAAACGGTTGTCACCAAATAATCGCCGGGACTCGCCCTTTCGGGGCAAATTTTTCGCGTGGTGACCGCTGCCGAGAACGCCCCTCCCGGGCCGCGACAGCGCGCCGCATCGGGCAAGACAACGGGGGATGGGCATCGCTCCGGCAGTGTTTCGCCGGGCCTTGCCCATCCCCCGTTTTGTCATCGCGACCCGCGAGGATTTTTCAGCGGGCGCCTACGCGTGTTCTTCGCTGACCTCGCAGACGTTGTCGTAGGTCACGCGGTCCGCGTATTCGGCCTGCTTGCCCTTGTTCCAGCGCGAAACCGGCCGATAGTAGCCCACCACCCGGGTGAACACCTCGGCCTGGCTGCCGCAGATCGGGCAGAAGTGGTGCTCGCCGTGCAGATACCCGTGATCTTTGCAGACGCTGAACGTGGGCGTTATGGAAAGATAGGGAATCTTGGTCAGGGTGAAGGCCTTGATGATGAAACTCTTGAGCGCCTCCAGGTCGGCCACGGACTCGCCCAGGAAGGTATGGAACACGGTGCCGCCGGTGTAGAGGGGCTGCAGGCGGTTCTGGTGCTCCAGTGCGGCGAGCACGTCCTGGCACTGGCCCACCGGCAGGTTGGTGGAATTGGTGTAGTACGGCGTGCCGTTGCCCGAGGCCTGGATATCGGCGTACAGATTCTTGTCGATCTTGGCCAACCGGTAGCTGGTGCCCTCGGCCGGGGTGGCTTCCAGGTTGTAGAGGTTGCCGGTTTCCTCCTGGAAACGGGCGGTGATGGTCCGCAGGTGGTTCAAGACCCGGGTCATGAGCCGCACGCCGGCCTCGGTCTCAATGCCCTTGCCCAGGATGTTCATGCAGGCCTCATGCCCGCCCACCAGGCCAATGGTGGAAAAGTGGCCCCGGTAGCCGTTCTTGAGATACCGGGCCGACCAGGGGAACATGCCCCGATCCAGGTAGTCCTGGATCATCTTGCGTTTGAACTCCAAAGCCACCTTGGCCAGTTCGGCGTATTCCTCCACCAGGTCGAGGAAGTCCTCTTCGCCCTGGGAGAGATAGGCCAGCTTGGGCAGATTCAGGGTGACCACGCCGATGGAGCCGGTCAGGTCGCCCGCGCCGAACAGACCGCCCACCTTCTTGCGCAGCTCGCGCAGATCCATCTGCAACCGGCAGCACATGGAGCGCACGTCCTCGGGGTCCAGGTCGGAATTGATGAAGTTCTGGAAGTACGGCGCGCCGTACTTGGCGGTCAGTTCCAGCAGCTTCGAGCCGATGGGCCCCTCCCAGGGAAAGTCGGCCGTGACGTTGTAGGTGGGGATGGGAAAGGAAAAAATCTGGCCGTTGTAGTCGCCCCCGGCCATGACTTCCAGAAAGGCCTGGTTGAACATGTCCATCTCGGCCTGAAACTCGCCATAGGTGAAGTCTTGCAGCTTGCCGCCCAGGATCACCGCCTCGTTCGCCAGGTGCTTGGGGCAGGCCAGGTCGAAGCTCAGGTTGGTGAAGGGGGTCTGTCCGCCCCAGCGCGAGGTGGTGTTCACGTTGAACACGAACTTCTGCATGGCCTGCAACACCTGCTGGTAGTTCAACTGGTCGTGGCGGATGAAGGGCGCCAGGTAGGTGTCGACGTTGTTGAAGGCCTGGGCGCCGGCCCATTCGTTTTGCAGGGTGCCCAGGAAGTTGACCATCTGGCCCAGGGCCGAATCGAAGTGGCGGGCCGGGCCGGCGGCGCTGCGGCCTTCCAGGTTGAAGCCTTCGAGCAACAGGTCGCGCAGGCTCCAGCCGGCGCAATAGCCGGCCAGGCCGAAGGAGAGGTCGTGCAGATGGAAATAGCCGTGATCGTGGGCCTGGCGCACCTCTTCGGGATACTTCTCCAGGACGTAGCGGGCCTGCACCGTCCCCGAAAGATGGAGCATGAGCCCCTGGAACGAGTGCGTCATGTTGGCGTTTTCCGAAACGCGCCAATCCGCCTTGGACAAGTAATTGTCGATGGTGTCCTTGATGTCGAGGTACGCGGCCTTCTGCTCGCGCAGGGCGCGGCGCTTTTCGCGATAGATCACGTAGCGCTTGGCCACGTCGAACAGGCGCGACTCCATGAGCACGCGTTCGACCATGTCCTGCACCATTTCCTGACGGGGCACGTCGATGCCGGCGAGTTTTTCTTCCACCTTGCGCGACATGCGCTTGGCCAACAGGGGGTCCTGCACGCCACTGGCCCTGAGGGCCTTGAGAATGGCCAGGGCGATGCGGTCCACGGACCAGGTTTCCAGACGGCCGTCACGTTTCTTGATCTGAAGAGGCATAGGGGGTCTCCCCGCCCCGCTTGGGGGCAACGAAGGGTTGTTCGCGCAGAGTCATTCCGTCAGGGAGGACGGCCCGCACTCGGGCCACGTCCTCACCGGTCAGCATTGGATCGAGCGTTATGCGAAAGGCCACGCGACCGGGATGGGCCGCTGCCAGTTCAATGCAGCGCGTCAGGCTCGCCCGGGCCGTCTCGGCCGCGAGCGCGCCGCCCGTGAGGGCCGGATACATCTCCCACGGACCTTTGAGGTCCACGCTCAGGCACAGGCCGGGCCAGGTTTCCAGCAGGGCGTGAACCACGTCCGGGCGGGTGCCGTTGGTATCGACCTTGAGGGGCAGTCCCAGGGGAACCAGGGCCGCCACCAGGGACTCCAGGCCGGGATCGGCCGTGGGCTCCCCGCCACACACCACCACCCCGTCCAGCCAGGGTTTGCGCCGGGCCAAAAAGGCCAGCACCTCGCCCAGGGGTTTGGGTGCGTGCCGATGCGGGGTCCAGGCCAGGGAGCCGTTGTGGCAGCCCGGACAGCGCAGGTTGCAGCCGCCCACGTAGACCACGGCCGCCGTGCGCCCCGGCCAGTCGCAGAGCGAAAACGGGGTCATCCCCCGCACCAGGGCGGGAGTGTGCGCCGGTTCGTGGCGGACGGTTTCGGGGGACAAGGGGTGCGACACATTGCGCATGGAGTTGCGGTCCAATTTTCTTCATACCCCAGGGGGAGACGTTTGTTAAGAGAAATACATTCAACAATAACAACATGATGCGACGCCGCGGTTCGCAACTGCTTGACAATCTTGCGGTTTCCCTTTTTCGCCGGGTCGGCCTATGGAAAAAATCGATTGGCCACACGGTGCGGACGCGCGAAAAAAGCGCCCAACCGGTCGTTACCATTCCGATTTTTCAAAGGGGAGGTGTCGAATTGGGGGGGAAGCACAGGACGTTTCCCAGGCGTCCTGCCCAGCCGGTACTATCGACTTTTCCCGCTCCCATGGCAAGCCCCGCCAGGGGTCGCCCGGCCCGCCCGACAGGCCCGCCGGGCCGGCAAGCCCCGCCCGGCGCGGCATGCGGGGTCGCAGCCGCTCGGGGAAAAAACATCGCGCCTGGCCGGCTCGGGTCCGTTCGAAGGACATGGGCCGGCCACGACACAAAATATTTCATTATTTCAAGATGTTTTCTATCCGTTTTACACAACGGAACGTTCAGGACGGGACGGAAGGAAACAGACGGCGCGCCCCGGTCGACGACCGCGGCGCGCCGGCCCCCCGCTATTTGAGATGCCCGAAGGCGACCTTGGCGTGCGCCACCCACAGGGCGCGCAGGGCTTCCACCTCGCCCGTGCCGCGCAGCACCGGTTCGGTGGCGATGCCGGCCTTCTTCATGACCGAGGCGAAGGAGTCGTCTTCCTTGCCGGCCATGTCGTTGTGGGCGTGGTCGCCGGCCACGGCCATGAACGGCACGAGCAGGGCCTTCTTCACGCCCTTGGCGGAAAGGGCCTTCACGGCGTCATCCAGGGTGGGCCAGCCCTCCACGGTGGCCACAAAGGCCAGGGGGTCCTTTTCCCACAGGGCATACTGCATGCCCGGGTAGTAGATGTTGGCCGGATGCTTGGTTCCATGCCCCATGAACACCACGGCCTCGCCGGCCTTGCGTTTGGGCAGGCTTTCCAGCAGGGCCTGGGCGACTTTTTCCACGTCCTCGGTGGAGTACAGCAGCGGCGCGCCCATCTCGACCTGGCGAATGCCCTTGGGCAGGCCGGCAAAGGCCTGGGCGGTCTTCACCAGCCCTTCGTACTCCTCGCCGGGGATGGTCTGGAGCGACTGCACGGCCACCTGGGTGAAGCCGTCGTCAGCCAGCTTGGCCAGGGCCATCATCGGGGAATCGAGGGTCTTCTTCTGCTCCTTGGCCACCTTTTCCCGAATGATCTTCGACGTATAGGCCCAGCGGATCTCCACGCCGGGAAAGGCCTTGCGCATGTCGCGGTCAAGGGCGTCGAACGCGGCCCAGGCTTTGGGCACGCTGGTGCCGAAAGCCACCAGCAGCAGGGCTTTCTTGTCCTGTTTAACGGCCGGTCCGTGAGCCAGGACCGGCGGGCTGGACAAGACCAGGGCCAAAAACCCGAGAACCAAGACGCGCCACAGCGAGGGGTGGAGTTTCTTCATGGAAATGCTCCGTGCGGTTTGGGGCCTTTGGCAGGAGGACGCAAAAAAGCCGCTTCCCGCGTATGACGCATGGAAGCGGCCCGCATTCGCCCTTCGATCCCGCGCAAACGAAGACCCGTCGCCTCGCGGGGCAAATCGTCAGGCAGGTCTTCCGGCTCGTCCCGCCGGCTTCGGCCTTCCCGGGCGTTGGCCCAGTGACCTGTTCAAGGAAGCCGGCTTTTGATGGGACCCACGGCGGCGGCACCGCTCCCGATTTCCACGGGATTCCCTATTCTCCCCTGGCGGGGCACCTGACGGGCACGAAATACCCCGCCCACGGGGCGAAGTCAACGCGCGTTCCCCGCAGGCGTAGCCGAAAGATGACACGAAAACAAAAATGCCGCACCGCCGCAGTCGGGACGGTCCACCCGACCGACGGACGTTCCGACAGCCGCTAAGAGCCCGTTGAAACAGTCGATTCTTGCAGCCTGTTCAAAACAACTTGCGGGCAAGGCGCGAGAAAAAGTCAAGCCCGAGCGGAGTTGGCATCCGTTGAGGGGTTGCGTTTTTCGCAGCAACGCAGCCAGCAAGGATTTTCCAACATGCTGCTAACCGGTCGCGGTTTCGCCGCTCACTCCTCGATCTGCCGATTGATGAAGGCCAGGGTCTTTTCGGGCAGGGCCTTGGCCGCGTCGGACTCGCGCAGGGCGGTAAGGTCTTCGGTGATGGTGAGCATGAGATCGGTGAAGCGCGATTGCTGGCGCACGCGTTCGCGCATGTCCTGGCTGAACCAGGCCTGCTTGAGCAGCTCCGCCGCATGGTGGTGGATCATGAGCGCGATGGGCTTGGGCATGGACGTGTACGAGGCCAGCATGTCGGCCTTGAGGTCGTCGATGCTCTCCAGAAACTCGGCGAACTGGGCGGTCTGGCGCTGTTCGTCCAGGCGGATGCGCTTGCGCTCCTCCTCGAAGCGGATCTCCAGCCGTTCCAGGTCCTGTTGCAGTTCGAGCTTGGCCACGGCCCGGTCCTGACGCATCTTCTCCAGTTCGGGCAGGTGGGCTTGGCGCCACTCGACCGATTCAGTCTTGACGGTGTAGACAATCCTGGAAATGAACCGGGCAATGTTCTCCGGTATGGCCATACTGCAACTCCTTCTGGAGAAAAGCGTCCAACGTGCGGGACACGCTTTCGGGCTCGGCCCGGTCCAGGGCGTGCGAAAGCTGCAAGAGCCGTTCGAAGCGAAGCGTCTCCACGCTGCCTTCAATGAACGCCTCGGTCTGGAACACGGTGGCGAACTCGATGGCGTCCTGTCTGGCCCGAATCTTGTCGGTGATCAGGGCGGCCAGTTCCTCTATGTTTCGTCTCTGGCACTTTTCGGCCATGGTCTTGCGGGCGTGGGCGCCCCTGTCGCGCTCCCGGACGAGTCGGCGGGCGTTTTTGTCCGCCGACCGGCGCATTCGCGCCTCGGCGTTCAGGGAAAACAGGGCCAAAACCAGGGCCGTGGTCACCAGAACCAGGTAAAGCACCGCCACCGACGAGGCGAAAAAGGCGGAAACATATGTATACAGCATCATGAGCGTTCCGAATGCGGCGGACAGGTTTGGGCCGTCGGGAAAACCCGTGGCCCTCGCCGCGATGGGTTCGGCCGGGTGGTGCCGTCCGCCCCGCGCGCAAACTACCGATTTTCCCCCGCGCCGGCAACGCGCTTTTCACCCCGTCCGGGCGCTTGAGCGCAAAACTCCCGGACGGGAGGAAGAACGCCCCGCGACTCAACGCGCGGCAGCGGTCCTTTCCATGAGCCCGAGCGCGTTGCCACCGGCGAGCTTTTCGCGCGTTTGCGGGCTGAGCAGGCGCAAAAGCGTCCGATAGCGATCCATGGTGGCCTGATACTTGCCCCAATGGGCCACGACATCCGATCCGATCAGGAAACGGTCGGGATACTTTTCGAAAATGCGGACCCAGGTGCGCAACGAGGCCTTGTTTTTGGCGATGTAGTCGTCGAACACCACCCAGGAAATGTCGAACAGCAGGTTGGGATACTGGTCGAGCAGGCGCGTCGTCACCTCGGGCAGGGTCGGCACGTCCACCCGGCGCGAAATGCCCACGTGCGCCCAAATGAACGTCACATCGGGAAACCGCCGCAGGGCGTCTTCCATCTCCGCCAGGTAGATGGGATCGTTGCGCCCGGCGGAACTGATGTTGTGGTGGATGAGCACGGGCAACTTGTGCTTGCGCGCCACCTCGTACACCGCCAGCAGGGCCGGATGGTTGGCCCGGGGCGGTTCGCCGTAGGTATAGGCCGTCAGGTCGTCGTGACGGCTCATCACCTCGCCGATGCCCATCCACAGGCCGGGATAGGCCTGGATCAGGCTCTCGATCTGGGCGGCGGCGTTGCGGTCCAGGGGATTGATTCCGCACAGGAAGGGAAAGAACCGGTCGCGCACGCTTTGCGGCTGTCGCTCCAGCTCGCGGGCCAAAAACAAGTCCGTGGCCGAGTAGTAGTAGGCCCGGGAGTCCGTGGCCAGGTAGTAGGCGGGACGCACGGGGTCCGATTCGGACCACATTTTCAGGATGGGCATGCCGAACACGATGGCCTTGTCCACCTTGGCGGCGTCCATGGCTTGGATCAGTTTCGGAAATCCGTCCGTGGTGTGGGTGAAGTCGTAGAAATGCAAGTGACTGTCGCATTTCTCGGCTCCCTGGACCGCAACAACCGGAAAAGCGACAAACGAAAACAACACGATCCAAAAAACGGCAACACGGCTGAACAAAAGAGGCATGACGGCATCCTTGCGGTTTGGGGTGTGGCGGGGGCGATTTGTCCTCCCCTTACCCCAAAGCGCACGGTGCGGGCAACCTCGGGCCGTGATCCGCCCCTCCCACGGTGCGTGTTCCTTTTGAAAACGCCCCCCGCGGTTGCGAACAACGCTTCGGCCCTGGCGCCGCGTCGCGCCGCGACCGGGAAAGGGCTCCCCGGTCCGGTCCTGAAAACGCGTCAGGGACGCAGGCGCGCGGCAATGTCCTCCAGCTCGTCCAGGAAGTCCTTCACCGCGAGGCGCAAGTTGTCCAATGTTTCGCGGGAGCAGGCCAGGTTGCCGCTTTTGCCCTGGCGTTCCAGCTCGGCCGCCAGGGCATGGGCCTGCGGGAGGCCGAAGTTGCTGATCTCGCCCTTGAAGAGGTGTCCCACCCGCTGAATCTGGGTGGCGTCGCCCGCTTCGACCGCTTCCCGCAGGGCGGACAACCGTTCGTCCGCGTTCTTCTTGAAGAGCGCGATCATTTCCAGCAACAGGTCCGTGTCCCCGCAGAAGTTTTCCAGGAGCTTTTCCAGATTCACGCTCTTGGCATCCGCCCTGGCGACTTGGCCCTGACAGGCCGTCTCTTCGGCCGGCTGCTCCTTTTTAGGGTCGGACACGGGCCTCGCCCGCTTCCGGGGAGGCTGTTCCTCCCGGCCCTGGGCCTGCGGCGCGGCCACGTGTTCCAGCGTGTCGAAGAGCGTGGCCGCGTCCACCGGCTTGGTCAAGTAGCCGTCCATGCCGGCGGCCAGGCAGTTGTCCCGGTCCGAGGCCATGGCGTGCGCCGTGAGGGCGATGATGGGCGTGCGTTGGCCCGCGCCCCCCTCGGCCTCTATGGAGCGGATGCGCTTGGCCGCTTCCATGCCGTCCATGAGCGGCATCTGCACGTCCATGAGGATCACGTCGAAGCCCGCGTTGGCCGCCGCGTCCACGGCTTCTATGCCGTTGTTGACCAGGGTGACCGTGTGCCCCATGTCGCCCAGCATGTAGCGGATGACCTTCTGGTTGAAGGGCGAGTCCTCGGCCACCAGGACGTTCAGGGGCCTGGCCGTGGCCAGGGAGCGGGGCGGCTTGGTGGCTCCGGGTTCCGAGACCTTGCTGATCCTGCCCAGGGACATGAGGATGGTTTCGAGCAGTTGCGAGGGATCGAACGGCTTGAGCAGGAAGTCGGCCACGCCGGTCTGGCCCCGCACCTCGCCGGGCTCCACATGCCCGGAGGACAGCAGGATGAACGTGGGCGACAACAGATGGGGACGGCTGGCCACCTCGCGGGCCAACTGCAGGCCGTCCATGCCCGGCATCTGATAGTCGCTCAGGATCAGGCGGACGTTCTTCCCTTCGGCCTGCAAGGTCTTGAGATGCATCAGGGCCGCGTCCGCGCTTTCGGCCTCGTCCACCTTGGCCCCCCAGGCGAGCAGGAGTTCGCGCAGAATCTTGCGGTTGGTGGCGTTATCGTCCACCACCAGGGTGGGCAGGTCCCGCAACGCCGACGCCTCCACGGAGCACTCCTCGCACGCGTCGCCGCGGCACAGCGGAAATTCCGCCTCGAAAAAGAACACGCTGCCCTGTCCCGGCTGGCTGCGCACGCCAAGCTCTCCGCCCATCATGGCCACCAGTTGGGAGGAGATGGCCAGTCCCAGCCCCGTGCCCCCGTACTTGCGGGTGAGCGAGACGTCCGCCTGCTCGAAGGGGGCGAAGATCTTTTGCTGATGGCGCTCGTCGATGCCGATGCCCGTATCGGACACGCTGAACCGAATCCTGGCCCGTTCCTCCGTGTTCTCGACCTTGTCCACGCTCACGAGCACCTCGCCCTTGGCCGTGAACTTGATGGCGTTGGCCACCAGGTTGGTGATGACCTGTTGCAGGCGGGTGGCGTCGGCGTGGACGGCGTAGGGGGTGTCCGGGGCGATGCGCAGCAGCAGTTCGAGTCCCTTCTGGTGGGCGGCCTGGGCCTGGGCCCGAAGCGTCAGGGACAGCAACCGTCTGAGATCGCAATCGCTCGGTTCGAGTTGCAGCCTCCCGGCTTCGATGCGGGAAAAATCCAGCACGTCGTTGATGACCGACATAAGCGACGTGGCCGAAAACAGAATGGTCCTGGCGAAGTCTTCCTGGCGTTCGTCCAGCTTGGTCTTGAGGAGCAGGGAGCACATGCCCATGATGCCGTTCATGGGCGTGCGGATCTCGTGGCTGGTGTTGGCCAGGAAGGCGCTCTTGGCCTGGCTTGCGGACTCGGCCGCCAGCTTGGCCTCCATGAGGTCCGACACGTCGCGCACGATGCCCAGCAGGACCGCGGGCTGGCCCTCCTCGCCCTGATCGAGCACCATGCCCACTTCCACCGGGGTCAAGCGGTCCGGGCCCACGCGCATCCGGTGCAGAAAGAACGCCTTGTCGATGCGCTTTTCGGCCAGGTCCTCCACCGCGCGACGCGCCGCCTCCACGCGCTCGGGATCGGAAAGCGCGAAGAAATCCGCCTCTTCGGCGTCTTCCAGGCGCAACACGTCCCGAAAGCGGTCGTTGCAATAGGTGACGCGCCCGGTTCGATCCATCTCGAAATAGCCCTGCCCCAGGGCTTCGAGCATGTTGCGATGCTTGCGCTCGGAAAGAAGCAACGCCTCGTGGGACCGGGTCTTTTCCTCCAGCCGGGCGTTGAGCACCATCTGCGCCGCGTTCTTGCGCCAAATGACGGCCAAGCCGCCCAGAAGCACCAGGCAGATGACCCCCGCCGCCGTGGTGATGAGCCACGGCGACACCAGGCCCAGGGCCTCGTGGGAGTCCACCACGCCCAGCACGTTGAGCGGCGTGCCCAGCACCGGAGCCCAGACAACCAGAAGGTCCTTGCCACACGGGGTGACGGCGCTGTCCGCCGGCAGGGACACCTCGACCAGTCCGGCCTGCTGGAACGGTTCGGGAATGCGGGCGAGCACCCCGTCGCCCAGTCGCCCCTGCAACACGGTCACGGGCTTTTTGCCCTCGGTGATGCAGAACAGGCTGTGGGTTCCCGGCATGGTGTTGCCCACCAGCTTCTTCAGGGCCGCCTGGAAATTGAGCCGGGCGTAGAGCCGGCCCACCTCCCGCCCCTTGACCATCACCGGATGCCACAACACCACGCGCGGAGGCTGGACGGAGCGGTCGATCCGTATGCGCAACAGGTCCGGGAAGAGAGAGCGGCGCGTCGCGGCCGGCCCCATGAAATCGACGGCCGGCGCCTGGGCGGCCTTGGGGTCGACCGACTCTTCCACGGCGCGGGCGATCTCCGTGCCTTCGTCGTTCACCAGCGTGAAACTTTCATAGAGGGAAGCGCCGCCGAGCCTGCGGTCTTCGATGATCTTCTGAAGCTGCTCGGTGATGGCCAGGCGACTGGCCAGCAGTCCGTAGGCCTCGGACATGCCCAGGGCCTTGTTCTCGAAATAGGACGCCACCCCCCGGCCGTCGCACAGGGTCCGCAGGTCGTTTTCGCGTTCGTAGAGAAAGTAGTTGAGGGTTTTGGCCAGGTTCTGGGCGTCTTCCTGAACTCCCAGCCGGACGTTTTTCTCCAGGGCCATGCGCGAGGACTGGTTCTGCCACAACAGGTAGGCGAAGGTGATGATCAGCAAAATCACCCCCGCGGCGCTGGCGACCTTGTTCATAAGTGCGAAACGCGCGCGCATGGCCGGACTCTCTCCCCTACTTCTTGAAGAAACCCGGCATGTATTCGAAAACCAGCGGATAGTACTTCTTCACCATCTTGTCGTATTCGCCCGAAGCCATGAGCCCGGAAAAGTAGCGGTTGAACTCGTCGTGCAGGCGGGGCTGCTCCTTGGCGAAGGCCGGGGCCATGTTCTGCTGGTCGGTCATGGGGCCGATGATCTTGATCTTGCCCGGGAACTTCTGCAGGGCCACCAGGGCGTCGGGCACGTCCAGCAGGGTGGCGTCGGCTTCTCCCATGATCACGGCCGGGGCTAGGTCGTTCAGGCTGCCGGGGAACAGCTTGGCCCCGGCTCCGGTGGGCTCCAGGTTGAAAAGAGACGGATCGAGACAGGTGCCGGTCTTGCACAGCACGGTCATGCCCCTGAGCTTGGCCCGGGTGAGCTGGATGTCCTTGTCGATGTCGCCGGTGGGCTTGATGGGCGTGACCGCGGACTCGGACTTGACCACCAGCCAGACCTGGGTGGGAAAGGTCGGCCGGGAGAAGTTCACCACCTTGGTGCGCCACGGCAACACCGTCAGGCCGTTGGCGATGATGTCGCCCCGCACGGGGGCTTGGCCCTTGATCTCGACGTTGGCACCCTGCGGCTTGATGACCTTGCCGGTGAGATCGGCGAACACGGTGGGCCAGTCCGACGCGACGGACTCGTAGCGCACGCCCAGGTGTTTGGCGAACCCCTTGACGATCTCGACGTCCAGGCCGTCGCCCTGGCCGGTCACGAAGTTGGCGTAGGGGATGGTCAGATGCCGCAGGACGCCGGCGGCCTTGACCGCGTCCAGGTCTCTGGGAGCCGCGTGCGCCGCGTCGGGAAAGCCCGACCAGGCCAGAAGCGCGAAGGCGAGAATCAGCCGGAAAAGAAGAACGGTGCGAGCCATGGAGGATTCCTTTTCTTGATGATGTTCCGTTGTCGTTTGCGATTTCCCGTTTGCCCGTCCCGATTTCCCCCGCCTCGGCGTCGCGATCTCGACGCCCCCCGGGGCCCGGGGAAACAAGCCGTCCCGTCCGTTTCCCAAAGCGCGCTTCCGCGCATCCCGCGAAAAAACGCCGGCGGTTCTCCCGTTTGAAGCCTTAACACAGGGGGCAACGCTTTGCGAAGCGCGGAAGCGATTCCCGTTGCAATTCCTTTTTTCCGCCCGGCCCGATCCCGTTTCCGCTGCCGGGGCGGACGGCTTCGGTCGCCGCTCAAATTCCCCCGCCTTCGGGTTCATGGCGCAGGACGGCCCTGTCGTAGGCGGACAACACGTCCTTCTCGCGCAGGGTCCCGATCAACTCCCTGGTAATCGGATCGAGCACCGGAAGCTGGGAATACCGGCCGTCGTTCATGATCTGCATGGCCGTGAAAATGCTGTCTTCCGGCGTGAGCACGGCGAGGTGGGTGGTGGCCACGTCCTTGGCCGTGAGGCTGCGCGCCCGGGCCTCGTCGCCTAAAAAGGGGCGGATGTCGCGAAACGAGATGATGCCGAAGAGCCTGTTGTCGGCGTCGAGCACATGCAGATACGAGGCGTTGCGGTCGTGAAACGTTTCGATGATCTGACGCATGGGCATGTCCGCATGCACGACATCGAGCTTGCGATCCATGGAGTCGCGCACCGCCATGGAGCGCAACAGGGTCTGGGAGGCGTCCTGCTTGAGGTCCACGCCCCGCCGCAGGAGCTTCAAGGTGTAGATGTTGCCCTTCTTGAGCGTCGCGGCCACCACCGTGCTGAGGATGCATGAGATCATCAGCGGAAGAATGATCTTGTAGTCGTTGGTCATTTCGAAAATGATGAGAATGGCCGTGATGGGGGCATGGGTGCTGCCGGCCACCAGCGCGCCCATGGCCACCAGGGCGTAGGCCCCGGGCCCGGACGTGACCTGGGGAAACAGGGTGTGGACGACCCAACCGAAGAACCCGCCGGTCATGGCCCCCAAAAAGAGCGAGGGCGCGAACACCCCGCCCGAGCCTCCGCTGCCGATGGTCACGGACGTGGCCAGAATCTTCACGAAAATCAGGGCGAAGAGCATCCAGGCGGCCAGTTGGTCCGTGAGCGCCAGGTTGATGGCCCCGTATCCCACGCCGAACACCTGGGGAAAGCCCTGAAGAAGCCCGCCCATGACCAGCCCGCCCAGAACCGGCTTGACGAGCCTGGGCAGGGGCAGGGCGTCGAAGACGTCTTCGGTCTTGTACAAGGTGGTGACGAAGGCCACGGCCACCAGGCCGCAGAAGACGCCCAAAAAAGGGTAGACGGCGTATTCCCAAAGGCTCGAAATGGTGTAGGCCGGAATGACGAAGGCCGGAAAATCGCCGAAATACTGCCGGGAAATCACCGTGGCCGTGACCGACGACAACACCACCGGCGAAAACGACGTCAGGCCGAAGTCGCCCAACAACACCTCCAGGGCGAAGAGCACGCCCGCGATGGGGGCGTTGAAGGTGGCGGCGATGCCGGCGGCCGCGCCGCACCCCACCAGGGTCTTCTGCTGAAAGGGGCTGGCCCGCAAGGCCAGGCCCACGGTGGAGCCCACCCCCGAACCGATCTGCACGATGGGTCCCTCCCGGCCCACCGAGCCGCCGGAACCGATGCAGATGGCCGAAGCCAGGATCTTGACCAGGGCCACCCGCTTGCGGATGCGCCCGCCCTTGAGGAGCACGGCCTCCATGACCTCGGGCACGCCGTGCCCCTTGGCCTCGGGAGCGCCGAAGGTGACCAGCAGGCCCACCAGCAGGCCGCCCAGGGCGGGCATGGCCACCAGCACCATGGGCGAGAGCCCGGAGACGAACGTGAGGATGTCGTTGGAATTGCGGTAGAAGAGCCACTGAAAACCGCGAATGGCGAACCGGAACAACACGGCCCCGTACCCGCCCAGAACCCCGATCAGAATGGCCGGCACAAGCACGGACAGGCGCGGATCGATCCGAAACCCGGCGACCATTTCCCCGACGAATTCACGAACCCTTTTGGCCATCGTTCGCCTCATCGACTTCCGGCGCGGGCCGCGGCTCACGCCTCGTTTTTCGGCGTCCTCGAAGCGACGCCCACACGTCGTGTCCCGGCGAATTCCACCATCGCACGACCCGGACCGCGAGATATTTTCCCACATCAGGGTGAACCATGGAAGCGTTTGGCGCAAGCGTCGCGAGACGGAAAATGAGCGCGAATCCTCTTTTCCGAACGCAACCGCCCGGACGCGCGGGGGTGTCGCGCGAGGCGGACGCAAACAGGAACTGTTTCACTCCAATTCCCTTGCCGGTTGCCAACATCCCACAACAGCGCGATAAGAGTGACCAAAAAACAGCCCGCGTCCCGAAAAACCGCAACCGCTCGCCCCAGGCGACCGCTTGCCCGGGCCCACACCAAACACCGGAGGATTCATGGGCACTTTCGTGATTCATCCCCTCGTGCTGGGAACCAAGGAATTCGACAAGGGAATGATGACCTACCAATTCGACTACGGGCAGCCCTACACCATTCCCATCTACGGCTGGTATCTGGAGGGCGGGAACAAACGCATCCTCGTGGACACCGGCGAAATGCGCCCGGTGGTGTCCGAAAGCCGGGAAGCGGCCATCGGCGGAAAAATCCACACCTTCGCCGAAGGCCTGGCCCGCTTCGGCATGACCCCGGCGGACATCGACGTGGTGGTGCACACCCACCTGCACAACGACCACTGCGAAAATGACAGCCTGTGCGAAAACGCCGTCTTCTACGTCCACGAAAAAGAGCTGGAGCACGCCCGGAATCCACACCCCCTGGATTACCGCTACAACGAGGAATACATCGAAGACGTGGTGGAAGCCGGGCAGGTGGTGACCCTGTCCGAAGACGCGGAAATCGTGCCGGGCCTGCGCATGGTCCACACGCCGGCCCACACCGAAGGCGGCATGTCCGTGTTCGTGGACACCCCGGCGGGCTTGACCGTTATCACGGGGTTTTGCGTCATCCGGGAGAACCTTTTCCCGCCCAAGTCCGTGCGCGCCCGGGAGATGGAAGTCATTCCGCCGGGCACCTGCGTCAACAGCTACGCCGCCTACGACATCGTGCGCCGCATTCGCGACGCGGCGGACATCGTGGTGCCCCTGCATGAGCCGTCCTTCGCCTCCGGCGCCCCCATCGGGGGCAAATAACGCGCCGCAAGCCTCACGCCCGGGCCGCCGGAGCACGAGCCTGATGACAAACCCCGACTTCGGGGTTAGTCATCCGGCCCAGGTCGTCACGGGTTGGACGCCTGCCACCCCGGGGCGCATCCCCCCGACAATCCAAACCCTATGTCGAAAAAAGAGGTCGCTCGCTTCATGTCTTCTCCCAAGACGCTCTATTTTGTCCATTGCGTGGACACGGAAGGCCCCCTGTACGAATCCCTCGCGGCAAAATTCGAGTGTCTGGAACGCTCGTTCGGGCTCCGTTTCAAACCGAGCGCGCAACGCCTCGCCGAACTCCAGCAGGGACGGGGCCTTCCCGACGACCTGCGGGAGCAGGTCATGGAGTTTCTGGCCCCAGGACGCAGAAACTACAAGGAAGACTGGACGCAAGTCGACGAAATGGTCGACGAACTCATGAGCCCCGAATGGCGCCAGCGCCACGCCGATGACGCGGGCAACGGCTACGTCTTCAGTTGGTTCGTGGTCGACCATGTGGGGCACGACTTCAACCCGCGCCGTCGCGCCCTCGGGTTTCACACCATTTACGATCACTACGTGGAGAAGCTCGCCGCGTTCGCGCCGCCGATGGACAAGCTCTATTTCCACTACCATCCGGTGTCCTATTTCCACGCCGCCAACAAAAATTCCAACAGCTTCAGCTACACCAACCACCACCTCCAGGCCCTGAGCCGCCGGGTCATCGACCATTTGGACTTTCCGGCGGCCTTTCGGCCGGGATTTCATCTCGAACGCCCGGACATCAATTTCTTTCTGGAGCAGTGGATTCCCTTCGACTACGGCAATCAGGGCATGCCGGAACGGGAAGAAGACCGAAAACAACGCGACATCGGCGGCGGCCGCTACGGCGACTGGCGACGCGCCCCGGACCTCTGGGACGTGTACCACCCGAGTTTCGCCGATTACCAACGCCCCGGCGGCATGAAACGCTATATCGCCCGATGCCTGAACCTGGACTCCCGGCTACGCCCCATCTCCGAAGCGGAAATCGAGCGGGCCTTTGTCCAGGCTTCCACCCGGGGATCGGCCATCCTGTCCATCACCAACCATGACGAACGCGAGATGCGACCCCAGATCGACTGGTTCATGGACACCGTGCGCGCGGTCGGCTCCCGCCACCGGGACGTGCGTTTCCTCCACGCCAACGCCGTGGACGCCATCCGCCAACACTGCCGGCTGCCCCGGGTCGAGCCCGTGAGCCTTTCCTTCCGCTGGAACGACAACACGTTGGAGATCGAGGCGGACAAGCCGATCTGGGGTCCCCAGCCCTACTTCTGCTTCAAGACGCACGATCAGCGCTACATTCACGAAAACTTCGATTTCCAGGGGGAGCAGGGTTGGAGCTTCACCTTCGACGACGACACCATCCCCACCTCCTGCCTGGAAGGCATCGGCGTCGCCACGAACGACGACTTCGGCAACACCGTCGTCTTTCGTCTCTCTCCGGACAAGGACCTCGACAAAACGCGACACCGCGTTCTCAACGCCCCCTGCTTCCCCGTGGCGGGCTGAGGACGCCGGAAACGCCGGCAATCCCCGGCGCGACGACAACGCGGGCAGGGCACGCCGGGGCCGACCGAAAAGTCGACCGCGCGCGGACCGGTTTCGCGCCGCGACAGGCCTCGCCGCCTGTCCGCGTCGTTCGCCGCAGGGTCAGCGCAGCTTGGCCTCGCCCTCGGCCAGGGACTCCAGGCGCTCTTTGTCGAGCAGGGTGATGGTGCGGTTGTCCATGGCGATGAGTCCGGCGTCCGCCAGCCGGGCCAGGGTGCGCGAGAGCGCCTCGCGCGTGGAGCCCAGAAGACCGGCCAGATGGCCCTTGCTGATGTCGAGGGCGAAGGTGTCGCGGTCCTGGTCCTCGGCGCGCAGGAGCAGATACCCGGCCAGACGGGCCGGCAGTTCGCGCAGGGTGAGTTGCCCGATCATGGCGGCCATCTGGCGCAGCCGCAGGGAAAGCGCGGCCAACATGGCCATGGCCAGGCCCACGTCGCGCTCCATGAGCCGGGTGAGCACGTCCTTTTCGATGAACAGCACGCGCGAGGCCGCTATGGCCATGGCGCTGGCCGGATACTTGGCCCCCTGGAACACGGGCGCTTCGGCAAAGGGCTCGCCCGGACCCAGCACGTGCAGGATCTGCTCCTTGCCTTCGGGAGAGGCCTTGTAGATCTTCACCTGCCCGGAAAGCACCACGAACAGCCCCTTGGCCTTGACTCCCTCGAAAAAAATCATCTGCCCCCTGTCGTAGCCGATCACGGCGGAGTTGCCCTCCAGGGTGGCCAATTGCGCCCCGGACAGGCTGGAAAACAGGGGAACCTTGGCCAGAACCGACAGGGTGGTCGCGGAGGAAGGGGAAACCATACCCCCTTCGTAGCCGATTTTTGATCCAAGTCAAAGCGCGCCGCGCTCTTCCGGGAGAGCCTGGGGGGGACGAACCTTCAAGCGGAGCCTGTCGAACATGTCCTCGTTTCCCCTCGCGGCACTCGTCTGCCTGGCCAGCCTGCTTCCCGCGGCCCACGCCCTGCGCTGGCACGGGCTCTGGCCGGCGCTGGCTTGGCTGGCCCCCCTGGCCTGCCTGGCCCTCACGCGGCGCCCCTTCGCCCGGCTCGCGGTCCAGGCCGCCCTGGTCCTGGGCGCGCTGGACCTGGCCCACACCGGGGCCATGCTGGCCGGAACCCGCCTGGCCATGGGGCTGCCCGTGATCCGGCTGGCGGCCATCATGACCGGGGCCGTCCTCCTGCCCCTGGGTGCGGCCCTGGTTCTGGCATGGGCCCAGGACCGGACTCTAGGACGGACGGGGCGCGATACCGCGCCAACCCGCGGGGGGCCGGGATTTTTGGCCTGCGCCCTGGTCTTCGCCGCGCTGTCCCTGGTGGAGCGCAAAGGCCCTCCCGGACTGCTGCTGGCCGACCGGTTCGCCGCCGGAGCCGGCTGGCTGGAGGCCGCGCTTTTGGCCCTGTACGCCGGGTTCGTGGCCCAGGGGCTGGCCGATCCCGCCCGGTCGCCAACGGTGCGCCGGACGGTCTGGACGGCCTTTTCCCTGGTCTTTTTTCTGCAACTGGGCCTGGGGCTGGCCGGGTTTCCCCGCTTTTTGTTCAACGCCTCCCCGCACCTGCCCGTCCCCGCCCTGATTCTGGCCGGCCCCCTCTACCGGGGCGAGGGGCTGTTCATGCCCATTTTGTTCGCCCTGTCCGCCCTGCTGGCCGGCCCGGCCTGGTGCAGCCACCTTTGCTACGTGGGCGCGTGGGACGACGCCTGCGCCAGGACCGGAACTCCCCGGCCCGCTCCGGCATGGATGGCCCGGGGCCGGGCCGGACTGGCCCTTTGCGTGCCGGCCGCAGCCTGGGGCCTGCGCCTGGCCGGGGTGGGGCCGGCCTGGGCCGGGGCTTTGGCCGCCGGATTCGGACTGGTCGGGGTGGGGGTGATGCTTTTTGTCTCGCGCCGGGCGGGATACATGGCCCACTGCGCGGGGTTTTGCCCCATGGGCCTGGTGGCCGGACTGCTGGGCCGGCTCTCTCCCTGGCGGCTGCGCATCGGGCCGGATTGCACGGCCTGCGGGGCCTGCGCCAGGGCCTGCCGCTACAACGCCCTGCGCCCCGAGCATCTGGCGGCCAGGCGGCCGGGCCTTTCCTGCTCCCTGTGCCTGGACTGCCTGCCCCGTTGTCCCAAAGGCAGCCTGACGCTTACCGCCTTCGGCCGCGACCGTCCCCTGGTGCGCACGGCCTTCGCCGTTCTGGCCGCCTGCCTGCACACGGTTTTTCTCGGACTGGCCAGAATGTAGCTCGCACCCGTTGCCCTGCGGGGCCTCGTCCTCTACACTGGGGAAAACACGGGAGGCCTTCATGGACGACGTCCTGCCCACAGTGCTGGTGGCTGACGACGACCCGGCGCAACGCCGGCTCATCCGCCTGGGCCTCGAACCCAGGGGATTCCAGGTGATCGAGGCGTCCAACGGCCGCGAGGCCGTTGATCTGGTGCGCGAACGCTCGCCCGATCTGGTGCTTTTGGACCTGCGCATGCCGGTTCTGGACGGACTGGGCTTTCTGGCCGAGGTGGACGCCCGCGCCCTGGAGATGCCGGTGATGGTGGTCTCGGGCGTGGACGACGTTTCCGAGGCGGCCCAGGCCTTCAAGCTGGGAGCCGTGGACTACGTGCCCAAGCCCCTGACCAGCTTCGAGCTGGTGGAACAGGCCCTGCGCAACGCCCTGTCGCGCCGCGACCTGGCCCGCAAGGCCCGCAAGGTGGAAGGACGTTACCACACGCTGGTGGAAAACGTGCCCATGACCGTGTTTCTCATGGACAGCCAGCGGTCCTTCCTCTTCGTGAGCCGCCACCTGGAGGCGATGCTGGGCGAATCTCCCCAGAGCGTGCTCCACAAGCCGGACTGGCTGGTCAACCGCGCCTACGCCCAGGACCGGGAAAAGCTCGAACGCCTGCTTTGCGCCACCCTGACCCATCAGGACAAGCCCCGCTCCGGCGAATGCCGCCTGCTCAAGAGCGGCGGGGGAATGGCCTATTGCCTGCTCAAGGTGATTCCCTTGCGCGACGATCCCTCGCAGGAGCCCCTGGCCGAGGGCGTGATCCTGGACATTTCGGACCGGGTGGCCCTGGAAAAGTTTCTGGTGCAGCGCGAAAAGCTCAAGACCCTGGGGTCCATCGCCCAGGGCCTGGCCCACGAGATCAGAAATCCCCTCATGAGCATCGGCGGTTTCGCCAGACGCCTGCGCGACAAGTACCCGGAAGCCCACGAGGCCGAAATCATTTTCAGCGAGGCCAAGCGGCTTGAAGACCTGCTGGCGCGCACCCTCAACTACCTGACGCCGGTCAAGATCAAGACCGAGACCTGTCCGGTGGGGCAGACCGTGCGCGACGCCATGGGCGTGCTGTCCTGCGAAGCCGACGCCCGGGGCGTTGCCGTGCGTCTGGACCTGGGCCCGGAAACCGCGCAAGTGCAGGAAGATCCCGAGCTCATGACCCAGGTGCTCATCAACCTGGTGCGCCAGATCCTGGGCCAGACGCCCGAGGGGGGATCGCTTTCGGTTTCCGCCTCGGAGAGCGAAAAGCACGTCAGCCTGGTGATCGCCGCCACGTCCCCCCCGGAAGCGGAGGGATCGGCCGTGTCGTACTTGCCGTTCGACCACTCCGACGCGGAGTCGGGTCTGCCCTTCGCCCGCAGGATGCTCGGCCTCATGGGGGGCAGCCTGGAAATCGAAACCCGGGACGGTCAGACCCTGGCCACGGTCAGGTTGCCCAAAAAACGCGAGCGTCTGTAACGCGGCCCCGGCCCTTACATTCCTGTGGCGTTTCGGCGGCTAAGAACGCCCGGCCCCGACATTGACGCCGGGATCGTCATGGCCTAACTGGCCGTTGAACAAGTCGATTCTTGCAGCCTGTTCGAAAACCGGCTGGCAACGCTTATCAAGGAGACACCCATGCGGCGCTTCATCGTCTTGGCCTTCGTCGCGCTGGCGCTTTGCGCCTGCACCAAGCCCCCCTATCAGAAGCCCCAGGCTTCGATCGAGGACCTGGATGCCGACTACCAGGATTGCTACTCCCTGGGCGCGCTCAAACACTACACGCCCGGCCAGACCGTCAGCGTGGAGGACGCCACCAAGTCCTGCATGCGGGAACGCGGCTACCAGCCCGCCTGCCTGCGCTAGCAGTCTGTTGAAAAATCCTTGCTGGCTGCGTTGCTGCGAAAAGCTCAACCCCTTACGGATGCCAACTCCGCTTCGGGCTTGATTTTTTCTCGCGTTTTGCCAGCAAGTTTTTTGAACAGGCTGCAAGAATTGACTTTTTGGGCGGGCTGCTAGACGACGCGGCCTCGGCCACCCGGGATTTTCCGTTTCCCCTTGCCGCATCCGGCCGCCGGGTCTTTTCGGCGGCCTTTTTTTCGTTTTTTCCCCCAAAGTCTGTCCGCCCCGCGACCGCCCGCCTTGGCAGCCGGCCCAGCTCCGGCTATAGGCCGGCCATGGCTGAATCGACCTTTCGCCTGCTCATGGTGGTGGCCTATCAGGGCACGGACTTCGCCGGCTGGCAGTACCAGCCCGAAGGACAGGGGAGAAGCGTGCAGGCCTGCCTGGAGGCCGCCCTCTCCAAGGTGGCCGGACGGCCCGTGCGCGCTCACGGGGCCTCGCGCACCGACTCCGGCGTCCACGCCCTGCACCAGGTGGCGCACGCCGACCTGCCCCTCTCCCGCGCGAGCGTGCCCTGGACCAAGGCCCTCAACACCCTGCTTCCGCGGGACATGGCCGTGGTCCTCACCCGCCGGACCCCGGACGACTTCCACCTGCGCCGCGCCGTGGCTTGCAAGACCTACGCCTACACCCTGTGGCACGCCCCGGACTTCACCCTGCCCCAGCGCCGGCCCTTTGTCTGGGCCGTGGGGCCCCTCGACTTTTTGGCCATGGAGGCCGCGGCCGCCCATCTGGTCGGCCGCCACGACTTCGCCGCCTTCCAGAACACCGGCACCCGGGTGGCCAGCACCGTGCGCACCGTGGACAGCCTGATCCGGCATCCGGGCCAGACGACCTTCGAATCCGTCTGGCGCGTGCGGGGTCACGGCTTTCTCAAACAGATGGTGCGCAACATCATGGGCGCGCTGGTCTGGGTGGGCAGGGGTAAAGCCGAACCGGATTTCGTCCGATCCCTTCTTCTGACGAGGGACAGAACCCTGGCCCCGGCCACCGCGCCGGCCCGCGGTCTGTGCCTCGAACACATGGAGATCGAGGGACTTGGCCGACTATCCGCTGAGCGCCATCCAGACGGGGAAGACCCTGAACGCGACCCAGGTCAAACGGGACTTCGGGGCCAGGGAGGTTCTGCGCCAGGCGCTCATCGTCAAGAGTGAGCAGGAGGACTCGTCCGGCTTCGTCCAACCGGCCCTGGCCGGCGTGGACCGGGCTCTGTCGCGCTTCCAGGACGCCCTGGCCGCCTTCGCCTGGCCCCAGGGAACCCCGCCCTGGTTCCAGTCGCGCCTGGTGACCGGCTCTTCGGACACCGAAGGCCGCCTGGGCGGGACCACCCGTTCGGGATCAGACGCCACTCCCGAAATCAAGATGGTTTCCTCGGGCTTCGACGCAGCCCAACCCTCGGGCCTGGACGCGGGCGACTACGCCTTCACCCTGTCGCTTGGCGGCGTGACCGAAAAGGTGGCGGTCAGCCTTGGCCAGGGCGACACCTGGGGCGACGTGCTCGCCAAGACGCGAAACGCGGTCAACGCCGGGGAGCTGCCCGTCCGGGCCGACGTGGTGTACAACAACGCGGCCTTTTCGGCCGATCCGGGCATGACGGGGGTGGGGTCCGTGCTCGCCTTTTCGGTCAATCCCGCGCGCGCGGACCAGAGCCCGCAGGCCGTGGACACCTCGGGAGGGCTGCTCCGGGCCCTGGGCATGACCGCCACGACCGACGCCGTGGGCCCGGCCCGGACCGGACCCTACGACGTGAACGTGCGCGCCCTGGCCCTGCCCGCCGTTTTCGCCTCCGCCCCCGTGGATCCCCGGGCCTCGGCCGACTCCCTGGGGTTCACCAGGGGACGCTACGACCTGGCCCTGACCACCTCCGTTTCGGACGACACGCCGGCGACCTACCTTTCCAACACCTTCGACCCGGAGGAAGCCACCGGCCTTTCGCCCGGAACGTACGCCTTCACGTCCACGTCGAACGGCGAGACACGCTCCCACCAGGTCACCGTGGGCTCGGGCTGGACCTGGGGCGACGTGCTGCGTGCCACCACGGCCGAAATCAACGGCCAGTACTTCCGGGTGAACTCGGACGATCCCGCCATGACGGCTCCGTCCACGACCTTTTCCCAGCCCGGGGTGAACGCCCGGGTGGAGGCCGCGCCCATTCCCGACCCCACCCGCCCCAATGTGACCTCCGACGGCCAGATGGCGGCAGTGGAAGGATCGGTCGGAGGCGACTTCACCCTGTCCGACGGAGCGGGCGGCCTGCTTTCGGCCCTGGGGCTCACCAACCGCCTGGTGGGAACCACCGCGTCGTTCACGGTGGGGGCCGGGGACACGGCCCGCGACGCGCTCACGAGCCTGGCCGTGGCGACCGGCGACGCCGGGGGAGACGCGCTTTCGGCCGGCCTGTCCGGCGGGTTCCTGCCGTCGTACGCCGTGGACGGCATGGCCCTGCGCCAGGAGGCCGTGTCCCTGGCGCTCATCCAGCAAAACAGGCGCATCGGCCAGAACCTGAACCTGTCGGAAGGCTCAGGAGGGGCGCTTTCCCCCCTGGGGCTGGCCACGTCGGCCTGGCCCGGACAGGACGGCCAGGCCGACATCAACGGCGTGGCCCACGTGTCCGAAAACAACACGTACAGCCAGGACCAGGGCCGCCTGCTGCTGACCGCGACCGACGACACCGGGGAGAGCCTGCCCCTGCGGGTGACCGAGGGCATGGCCCAACTGGAGGAGAGCCTGGGCCGGGTGACCGGAGCCTACAACGACCTTCTGCGCACACTCTCCAACAACGCCGACATTCTCGACCCGAGCGTGAAGGCGACCCTGGAAGAGCCCCTGGCCGCCCGGTCGGGCGCGCTTTCCGGGTTCGGGCTGGTCAGGACCGGTCGCCTCGGTCAGGTCTGGACCAACCTCGACACCTTCTGGCAAGCCGCCTACGCCGACCAGGACGCGGCCCGGTCCCTTTTCGCCGACCAGGGGACCGGGCTCATTCCGGCCTGGAGCCGCGCCGCGGACAGCCTGCGCGCCGCCGGACAGGACTCCTGGCTCAAGCCGCTGGCGGACTTTGAAAAAAACCGACCCAACCTGACCAGCGAACTCGACCTGGAACGCAAGAACCGACTCGTCGATCTGCTGGGATGAAGGCCGCCGCCAAGGCGGCCGGCAAACGCGCCGCTTCGGGCGCCTCCCCCGAAACGTCCGCCACGGCCCAAGAGCAAGCCGCGTCCCGGGCGCGGAGCGCATACGCAAGGAATTGACTTGCGCGAAGTGGGCGAGATCGGTCTGGATTTTTCACTGTTGAAGGGTCCGTATTTCCTGTCCAGCAACGGCTGATTTTGGTTTGACAAGACTTTTGCGAATGTGACACATGCCTTGCAGCCTTGTAGGATGGGGATATATCGGCTCCGATTTTTCAAGGCCAACCACATATCTCGACGACTCGCGCCCGCAGGGCGCATATCCGAGTGGAGGACTCCCAACATGGTCGCAGCCGCCAAAGGCAAGTATCTGTTCACTTCCGAATCCGTCACCGAGGGCCATCCCGACAAGGTGGCCGATCAGATTTCCGACGCCGTTCTGGACGCCATCTTCCGGCAGGACCCCCAGGCCCGCGTGGCCTGCGAAACCCTGGTGACCACAGGCGTGGCCTTTATCGCCGGCGAGATAACCACCTCCGCCTTCGCCGACTTTCCGGCCATCGTGCGCGAAACCGTGAAAAACGTGGGCTACAACAGCTCGCACATGGGATTCGACTGGGAGACCTGCGCCGTCATCTCCTCCGTGGACAAGCAGAGCGCCGACATCGCCCAGGGCGTGGACCGCACCAAGCCCGAAGAACAGGGCGCGGGCGACCAGGGCATGATGTTCGGCTTCGCCGTGGACGAGACCGACACCTTGATGCCCGCTCCCATCTACTACGCCCACAAGCTGTCGCGCCGCCTGGCCCACGTGCGCAAGGAAGGCATTCTCGACTTCCTGCGCCCGGACGGCAAGACCCAGGTCTGCGTGGAATACCAGGAAGGCAAGCCCATCCGCATCGACAACATCGTGGTTTCGTCCCAGCATGACGAGCACGTGAGCCACATCGACCTGGTGGATTCCATCAAGGCCGAAGTCATCGCCAAGGCCCTGCCCGAGCAGATGCTCGACAAGGACACCAAGATCTACATCAACCCCACCGGCCGGTTCGTCATCGGCGGCCCGCTGGGCGACTGCGGACTGACCGGCCGCAAGATCATCCAGGACACCTACGGCGGCATGGGCCACCACGGCGGCGGCGCCTTTTCCGGCAAGGACCCCTCGAAGGTGGACCGCTCCGCGGCCTATTTCGCCCGCTACGTGGCCAAGAACGTGGTGGCCTCCGGCGCGGCCAAACGCTGCGAAGTCCAGATCGCCTACGCCATCGGCGTGGCCGAACCCGTCTCGGTGCTGGCCAGCTCCGGCGGCACGTCCGACATCCCCGACGAGGTGCTGACCCAGGCCGTGCGCGAAGTCTTCGACATGCGCCCCTACTTCATCACCACCCGCCTGGACCTCAAGCGTCCCATCTACGGGCTGACCTCCTGCTACGGCCACTTCGGCCGCGAGCTGCCCGAGTTCACCTGGGAAAAGACCGACGCCGTGGCCGACCTGCGCACGGCCCTGAAACTCTAGGCTCTTTTCTCCCCTCGACCGCGACAGGCCGGGCCGAAAGCCCGGCCTTTTTTGCGGACATCTCCCGGCGACGGGGCTTGCGAACGTCGCTTCCGGGCCGCGCGACCCCACCGTCCTTTTGCGCCCTTCCCGTTTTCACCGAACTCCCCGGCCGGGTCACGTCCGTGCGTTTCGCCCGGGGCGCTGGCGGCGCCCATTTCCCGGAAAACGCCCTCCCCGGGTATTCGCGCCACGCTGCAGGCTCGACCGCCGACGCGCCTGGCCGACGGGTCTGTTGAACAGACCGCGCGAGGCGACTTTTCAACGACCAGCACAAACGCGGAAGCGAAAGATCGCCGACACGCGTTGACAATTTTTTCCCTTTTCGCTTATTATAATACATATTGTTAAATAATTATTGAAAATCATTATATTTCCTTGAGAGTTGACACGGCTTCCTCCAAACACCTCCCGGAGCGAACATGATGAAGGGGAAATGGAAAACGGTCCTCCTGGTCGGTCTGGGAATCCTTATCGCCTTTCCCCTGTTCAGCATCACCTATTACACCATGGTGCGCACCTCCACTCCCGGATTCTGCTCTTCGTGCCACGAGATACAGCCGGCCTTCAACGACTGGACCCTCTCCACCCACCACAACAACGCGCGAGGCGTGGTGGCCGACTGCATGGACTGCCACCTGCCGGCTCCCCACGATACCGTGAACTTCTTCTACATGAAGGCCCTGCACGGGGCCAAAGACGTGATCGCCCACCTGGTAAACGGTCCCGACGCCTACGATCGGGCCGCGAACCGCGAGGCGGCCTATGCCGGCTTCACGAACGATCAATGCCTGAAGTGTCACCGCAACATCCTCTACATTCCCGGCAAACGCGGAGCCATGCTCGCCCACAAGGAAGTGCTGTACCCCCGCGCCGGATACGATAAGAAGTGCGTCGACTGCCACCGCAATCTCGTTCACGTCGGGCGCACCCGGTACACGTATCTCAGGTAAGCAAGAACGCCACCGCGCGGGCGCGCGCAAACGTGGGAGCGACGGAGGGACACGCATGAAAAAATGGACGATTCCCGGGCTTGTTCTGTTCTCGGCCGGCGTGGTGATGCTGGTGGCCGGCGCACCGAACCTCTTTGCCGAGGAAAAGGGCAACAACACCGGCGAAACCAAGGTGCAGATGAACATGCCCACGCCCAAGGAGTTCAAGATCGAACGGGGCATGTCCAAGCAATCCCAGGCCTGCATCGAATGCCACAAGACCGAGACGCCGGGGCTGTTCACCGACTGGGCCATGAGCCGACACGCGGCGGCCAACATCAACTGCCTGGACTGCCACCAGGCCCAGGAATTCGACCCCGGCGTCAGCAAGCGCCACTACAAGCAGTACGAACGCTCGGACACCAAGTGGGGCACGTCGGAATACCGCGTGCCGGTGCAGGCCGCGGTCACGCCCAAGACGTGCTCCCGCTGCCACCCCGACGAAGTGAAGCAGTACGCCAAGAGCAAGCATGCCAATACCCTGGAGATCATCTGGAAGATCGATCCCTGGCTCAATCACGGCCTCAACAACGCCACCGAGCGCACGGCCGGCTGTTTCAAGTGCCACGGCACGGTGCTGGCCACGGACAAAAACGGCGAAATCGATCCGGCCACCTGGCCCAATGTGGGCGTGGGCCGGCTGAATTTCGACGGCAGCCTGGGCAGTTGCAGCAGTTGCCACACTCGGCACCGCTTTTCGGTCATGGACGCCCGCAAGCCTGAAGCCTGCGGCGCCTGCCACCTGGGCCCAGATCATCCGCAGATGGAAATATTCAAGGAATCCAAGCACGGCGACATCTACGACGCGTTCGGCTCCACCTACAACTGGACCAGCGCGCCCGGCTCCTGGACGCCCGGCGTGGACTACCGCGCCCCCACCTGCGCCGGCTGCCACATGTCCGGCTCCGGCTCGGTCATCGGCACCCACGACGTGACCGAACGCCTCAGTTGGGAACTCCAGGCCCCGCTGACCATCCGGCCGCAGGACTTCAAGCCCTTCCCGGCCCACAACAACTGGGAAGTGGAGCGCAAGAAGATGCAGGCCGTCTGCACGCAGTGTCACGGCGATCCCTGGGTGAAGGCCCATTACGCCAACCTGGACGCGGCGGTGCAAAACTACAACGAGATCTACTTCAAGCCGGTGAAGCAGGTCATGGATCAACTCTACGCCAAGAAGATCATCGACGAAACGCCCATGTTCAACACCAAGATCCAGTGGGACTTCTACGAACTGTGGCACCACGAAGGCCGCCGCGCCCGCATGGGCACCGCCATGATGGCCCCGGACTACGCCTGGTGGCACGGCTTTTACGAGTGCAAGAAGAAGTTCCAGGAGATCATGGAGGAAGCCCAAAGCTACCTGGACGGCTCCAGAAAGCCCTACCGCTATCCCGCGATGCCGGGCTCCGGCGGCGACACCACCCGCCCGGCCCAGATCTTCAAGGACCAGAAGCAGGGCGGATAAACCCCACGCCGCCCGGAGCGATCCGGGCGGTTTTTTTTGGCGAAGGCCCGGACCCTCCGGCGGGATTTCCCCGCGCCGCCAAGGCTGGGCGCCGCCAGACCCCCGCCAACCCTTGCCAATCGGGCGGAACCGGGCTAGCTACCGCGCAGGGCCAGGCAACGTCCGTCGTTTGGCCAACATGCAAGGAGGTTTTTCCATGTCCGCCCCTACGCTCAAGCTGGGCATTCCCAAAGGCAGCCTGCAAGAGGCCACCGTCAAACTGTTTGAAAAGTCCGGCTGGAAGATCAAGGAGCATCACCGCAACTATTTTCCTGAAATCGACGACGACGACATCACCTGCTCCATGTGCCGCGCCCAGGAAATGAGCCGCTACGTGGAATCGGGCCTGCTCGACTGCGGCCTGACCGGCAAGGACTGGATCCTCGAAAACCAGTCCGACGTGGTGCTGGTGACCGATCTCATCTATTCGAAGGTCAGTTCGCGCCCGGCGCGCTGGGTTCTGGCCGTGGCCGGGAACTCGCCCTTCAAGCGCCCCGAAGACCTGCAAGGCAAGCGCATCGCCACCGAACTGGTGGGCTACACCAAGCGCTACTTCGAGCAGGCCGGCATCAACGTCGAAGTGGAATTTTCCTGGGGAGCCACTGAAGCCAAGGTGGTGGAAGGCCTGGCCGACGCCATCGTGGAGGTGACCGAGACCGGCACCACCATCAAGGCCCACGGGTTGCGCATCATCGCCGAGGTGCTCATCACCAACACCCAGTTCATAGCCAACAAGGCCGCCTGGGCCGATCCCTGGAAGCGCAAGAAGATCGAAAACATGGTCCTCTTGCTTCAGGGCGCCCTGCGGGCCGAAAAGCTGGTGGGCCTCAAGATGAACGTGCCCGCCGGCGGCATGGGCAAGATCATGGCCCTGCTGCCGAGCCTGACCTCACCCACGGTGGCCAACCTGTACAATTCCGACTGGCTGTCGGTGGAAGTGGTGGTCTCGGACGCCACGGTGCGCGATCTCATCCCCAATCTGCGCGACGCCGGCGCGGAAGGCATCATCGAATATTCCCTCAACAAGGTCGTGTAGCCTTTTCCGGCGGGAGGGCCGTTTCGTCCCGAAAGGTCCTCCCGTCGACGTTCGCGCCGGCCTTTCCCGCCTGGACGCCCCGCCGCGCCTGGACGTCCTGTCGCACCTGATGCGGCGCTCGCGCCGAAAAGCGTCCGCCCCTTCGGCGGCGGCATTTCCAGCCCCCGACCGACCAGGCGCGCGTCTTTTCTTGCGCGCCCCCACAGGCGCGACACGCCCCGAAGTCACCGCCTTCCTCCGCAGCCCGACCCGCCGGGCCACGCCCTCCCTTTCCTGGAACACGCGGATATGCGGCGAAATCCCGTTGACAGAAACCTGCCCTTTCCTTGAGAACGATTTGTCGAAGGCTCAAGGACGATCTTGTATGCGGTCGACATCTCCGGCTCCCTCGGGAGCCTTTGGTTATGGACCGACTTATAACAGAATATAAATAGCCCGGGTGTTCATGCGCGTGCAGTCAGGCGAGAGCGTCAATCCCGCCGACACCTTCTATGCCCATTGGGGGTTCATCCAGTCCGAAATCCGTCGCCGGTTTCCCCGTCAGGAAACCCTGGCCGAGGAGGCCTTGAACTACGTTCACGAAAAGTGCGCCGAGGACGGCTGGAGCAAAATCACCCAATATCAAGGCCGGTCCTCCTTCAAAACGTTCTTGAGAGCGGTGACCCTGCGCCTTGTCGAGGATTTTTCCCGCCAACGCTTCGGCAGGCGCAGACCCCCGGCCTGGGTGAGGCTCAAGGGCGGATTCTGGGAACGCCTGTACCGGTTGCTCTGCCTGGAGGGACTGAGCCGCGACGCCGCCGCGGAAACCCTCGAAGCCCAGTCCCCGGGCAAACCGGGCCGCAAAGCCGCCCTGACGGCGGGCCGAACCATCCTGGAAAACATTCCCGATTGCGGAGCGCAATCGCCCCGGGAAACGCCGCTGGAGGAAACGGAGCCCCAACCCGACCCGCACGACTGCAACGAGCACCTGAAGTCCCCGGAAGACCTCCTGGCCATCAAGGAGCGCTCGGCGTTTCTCCAGGCCGTGCGCCTGTGTCTGGAACTGCCCGAGGATTTTCCCGCCCAGTCCGACGCGGACCAACTGCGTCGTTTTCTGCACGCCCTGCGCACCAGGATGCGGTTGTCGGCCGAGGAGCGGCTGTTGCTTCGCCTGGTCTACCAGGACGACCTGAACGTCACCAAGGCCGGAGCCTTGCTGGGCCTTGGACAGGACCAGGCGCACGGCCGGCTGCGACGCCTGCTCGGAAGACTGCGGGAGGCAATTCGCGCCGCGCTTGTCAGCCTGGGCGAAGATCCTGAAACATCCCCCCTGCTCCGCATCGCAAAGCGCGCTTGACGACGGTTGTGCGCATTTCGTCCGTCCTACTGAAAGGCGAATGGATTTCATGGTTGGAACGATCAAACAGGAGTACCTATGCGCCCACGTATTCGGTGTCTGCTGCTCTGCATCATACTGGTTCACTGTGGAGTACTATGCGCCCGGGCCGCCGATCGTCCCCAACTCGTGGTTCTGCCCATCCTGCCCGCCCAGGGCCAGGCCGACGACGGCCTGGGACTCGGGGTGCAGAACGCGCTCGAAATGACGCTCTACGTGCACGACGGGCTGAAACGAGAAGCATTTCTTTGGGAAATCAAGAAACTCTTTCCGTCCGAAAAGGACTTTCTGGACTACGCCGCCGGGCGCGGACCGGGCTTGCCGCCAGCCCAGGCGGCAAAACAGGCCGAGGTGCGCTACGTGCTGGAAGGCCGAATCACCGACGCCGCGCAACGAACCGTGTCGGTTCGACTTTTCGATGCCCAGACCGGATCGACGGCCGAGTCCGTTCTTCCCCTGGACGCGGACACGGGGCTCAAGGGCCTGCGCGAGGGGCTCCTGGACGTTCTTGCCGCCAACGGCCTGCCCCTTTCGGCGCAGCAGCGATCCAAGGCCCTGTGGGAGGAAAAGACCAGCCTCCCCGCACTCAAGGCCCTGGGAGCGGCCACCCGGGAGCATTATACGGTACTGACGTTCAAGCCAAAAGGGGCCAAACCGTCCCTCAACCCGTATCAGCAGGCGATCCAATTGGCTCCCGAGTCCTACCTGGCCCGCAACTGGTTGGGGTGGGGGCTCTGGAGGACTGAGGACCTCCCTGGCATCAAGCGGGAATTTGAAGCGGCCGTCACACTGAACCCGTCCGGCGTCGACGCTTTGGACGGGCTGATATCCATTGCCAAAAAACAGAATGATATTCCCGGGCTGAAGCAATGGAGCGCCCATGTGGCACAGGCCCTTGGGAAAAATCCGGACGAGGCCGTGGCGACGGGTTTGTTGAAGTATGCCGAATCGCTGCACGCCCAGGGGAAGAACAAGCAAGCCTTGCAGCCCGCACGAGAAGCCCTGGCCCTGCGAGAGAAAGTCTTGGGACCGGAACATCCGGACGTGGCGTCGATCTTGGACGTGTTGGCCGATGTCGCTCAAGCGGACGGTGACTACGCAACGGCGAAGCCCCTGTACGAACGCGCCTTGGCCATCCAGGAGAAGGTGCTGGGGCCGGAGGACGACAGCACGCTCATCACAATGGTCAGCCTAGCGGAGGTATTGAAGAAATCCGGCGACTTGCCTGGGGTCAAAACCCTATACGAACACGTTCTGGCTACCGTAGAGAAACGATACGGGCCGGAGCATGCGGAAGTCGCAATGGTTTTGAACGCTTTGGCGGAAACACTCGATGCGCTTGGCGACCACGCACAAGCAAAAACCATGTATGAACGCGCTCTCGCCATTTATGAAAAAACAGAAAAACAGAACAAAGAATATCTTGCCGACGCGCTCTATACGCTTTCCCAAGCAATCGCATCGAGTGAAGACCGGCCTTGGGTCAGAGAGATGTACAGTCGCATCACAACTATCTGCGAACATACCTATGGTCCAGACAGCAAGCAGCTAGCAGATTCCCTTGACGATATTATAAAGGAAGATATTTCCGCTGGAAATTTTAACGATGCCATAAAAAATCTCAGCCGTTGTATAGCAATACGAGAAAAAATACTTTCTCACAATCACCAAGACACTACTAAATGCCTAGGTACGTTATGCCTTGTTGCCAAGGCTGCTGGCAATATTGACCTTTCTCGTGAGGCCTGTGATCGATATCAGCGTATCACAGGAGAAATGCCTAGTGTAAAGGAGGAATTTGACAAAAACTTCAAGACGATGATGGCACGTTTGAAAAGCGGTGTGCCACAAGAAGCATTTCACTATGCAAAACTCGCTCTCGTCGATTCCGAGATGGAATACGGTAGAGAGAGTGTGGAGTCTGGTGTCGTAATGGCGCTCATGGTAGGTGTGTTCCATGAACAAATAGCCCAAGAGCAGTCAAAAGAGCTGACGGAGCGCGCAAAAGCCATCCTGACAAAGCCGACATCGGAGAAACATCCTCAATTTCTCGCTGGTGTTGATTTCCTGGCCAGTGCGCTCGAACGGGATCACCGTTTCGACGACGCACTGCGCCTCCGGCGAAAAGCGGTCGAGGTTTCTCAATCCATCAACGGAGCTGAAGATACGCAAACAGCCACAGCCTGTGGACAATTGGCATACGTTTTGGACGAACTGGGGAGCCACGCCGAGGCACGAAATTTTGCGCAACAAGCTGTGAACATCCATGTAAAGAATATTGGCCCTGAGAACAAATCCACCATCGACAGCATGACACTTTTAGGGAGAATCATGCAAAGGATGGAGGACTACGAAGCCGCAAAAGGTGTTTTTGAACAGGTCGTCAACTTGAGCAAAAAGGTATTCGGCCCCGGAGACCTGAGGACTGCGACTGGCTATAACAATCTTGCCTTTGTATCCACGCAGCTTGGCGACTACTCCACGGCTAAAGAACTTTACGATTCGGCATTGCAGATTCGCGAGAAAGAACTCGGCTCGAACTCCCCTGCCGTTGCCACTGTGCTGTCGAACATCGCAGCACTGTATTATAATATTTCAGAAGTAGACAATTCAATAAAATATCTCAAACGTGCGTTAAGCATCCTGGAAGCTGATCCTCATCGCGACGAAGCTGCCATTGCACAAGCAGCTCACAACCTGGCTGCAGCTTTGCTTGAAGCCTCTGAAGATATAGACCAAGCATTTCAACTGGAAAATACAGCTCTTGGAATAATAAAAAAGCTTTATGGAGACAACCATCCATACACCATTCCAATACTTCTCAATATTTCAAAAATACACTTTAACAAGAATCAACTCAAGGAATCCTTGCGTCGAATTGAAGACGCGCTACTGGTATGCGCTGCCACAAACAACACCATGAGCAGCGAATCTGCCACATTGCTGGCATCAAAAGGCGTAGTTGAAGAAACTCAAGGACACAAGGAAGAAGCCCGTAAAAACTATGAACAGGCCCTGTTCATAAGCCTGTCCATAGGGAACCCAGAGCTGACAGGCAAAATGTATACCGCCCTGGCAACATACCACAACAATACTGGGAAATATTACTTCGCGACGTTATTCGGAAAGAGGGCCTTCAACCTCGTACAAAGGAATCGAGCCAGTGTATCAAAACTTGGACTCAAAACTTTTGAAGCATACTCTTACAGTAAAGAGAGCGCATCGAAAGGACTAATGGATTCTCTTCTTCTGCAAAATCGCGTTGATGAAGCGCTGCAAGTGCATCGGGCATTTAAAAATAAAGAATTCTACAATTTTATGCAGCTCACGTCACACACAAATTACGACCAGGCACTACAAGCCCAGTACACGCGGGAAGAATCCCGCTGGGTGAAGCGGATCGATGAATTTGCAAGTCGTTTGAAACCAATTGTCAATCTGTACATACAAATCGAAAAATCAAATTCTAATAATAGTTCAAAGGGTCAAGAAGTTCATAAACTCAAAAAACAAATAAACGATTTCAGACAAGAATTCTCAGGGATTCTTGACGAAATGGGAAGTTCCCTCAGCTCAACAAATACAAATTCGGGCGAGATTCACGAAACCGCCAGCCTGAAAAAGGACTTGAAAGATTTTGGCCCCGACACAGCCTTTGTCCAATTTCTTATGTCGGAACAGCATTTTTGGATAATTGCAATAACGAAAGACAAAACAATATGCACAACACCAAAAGAAAAGTGCAACAGAGATCTCATCGAATTTTTCTCCCTTCCATTAATTTACAGTTTGCATTCACCTCAAACAAACCCACATGCCCCGGCACGATCACTTTATAAATTGCTCATCGAACCTATCGCAAAAGAGCTGGACAGCATGCATATTCAGAACCTGATGCTTTCGCTCGATGATATCTTGCGATATGTGCCATTCGCCGCTTTGCATGATGGGGAGCGTTACCTGATTCAACGCTACGGTTTGGCCCTGCTCACCTATTCCGCAAGGGCAAGCTACAAAGATGCGCCCATCCAAAATTGGAAGGTCACAGGCCTCGGGACAACCAAAGCCCTGCAAGGGTTCTCGCCTTTACCTGGCGTACGCGAGGAAATGGACTCCATCGCTCGGGTCTTGCCCGCGACCATTCATCTTGACAACGAATTCACCAAGGACTCCTTACGTAACGCCTTGAACTCGGGAGGGCCTGTTATCCATATCGCCAGTCACTTCAAACTGAATCAAGGCCACGCCAAGGATTCTTTCCTGCTGTTAGGCGACGGCTCACGATTGACTCTGGAAGAGTTGGATAAGGATTACCAGTTTACAGGCATGGACATGCTGACTCTTTCCGCCTGTGAAACGGCTGTGGACAGCATAGACAAGGGCGACGGCAGTGAGGTGGAAAGTCTTGGCGCGCTGGCAATCCACAAGGGGGCCAAAGCTGTCCTGGCAACTCTATGGCCAGTGGCGGACGAAAGTACGGCAATCATCATGGGCCGATTTTACGAACTGCGCCAGAAACAAGGGCTCTCGCGCGCACAGGCCCTGCGAAAAGCCCAAATGTCCCTCCTGGAAGGCACCGCTCGACCAAACCCAAATGGACCCGCGCGTGGTCAAGCCATTCACACTTCCAGTGCCTCAATGAAGAAACAGAAGAAATGGCTCGATATCAAGCCCGGCGAATACCCTGGTTACACACACCCTTATTATTGGGCGCCCTTCGTTCTCATGGGCAATTGGCGATAGACGACTCGCCTTGCGACAAGCACTCGCCGCGACACCCCGTTGCGCCTTGCCGACGGGTGTAGCGTGCCGACCGACTGCCGGAGGCGCTGGGCAACTGTTGGAGTGTTGAGCCTGGGGGCTCAACAGCCCGCCCAAAAGTCGATTCGTGCAGCCTGTTCAAAAAGCTTGCTGGCAAGTCGCGCAAAAAAGTCAATCTGAAGCGGAATTGGCATCCGTTGAGAGTTTGAATTATTCGCAGCAACGCAGCCAGCAAGGATTTTTCAACATGCCGCCTAGCGGGAGCGTTTTTCTTGCATCAAGTCCACGGCCATGCGCTCGCCCAGGGTGAGAAGCACCTCCTTGGCCACGCGTACGGATTCGGGTGGGATGCCGTCCAGCAGTCGACGTTCCAGGACTTGAGCGTTTTGCACCAGTTGGTCGAAGAAGCGCTTGGCCTTATCCGTCAGCACCACATGCCGCATGCGTCTGTCCCCGGCCACGGCTTCCCGCCTGACCAGGCCTTTGGCTTGCAACCGGTCCAGGATATGCACCAGGGTCGAAGCCTCCACGTTCACCTCCGCGGCCAGTTGACGCTGGGTGAGGGGCTCGGGACTGATGATCAGGGAGCACAGCACCGTGAGCGACGCGCTGGAGATGCCGTAGGGGCGCAGCTTTTCGTCGATCAACCCGCGCCACGCCTTGGAGATTTCGTGCAGCAAATAGCCGAACGACTCGGAAGGATTCACCGCCTCCCCGTCCGCCGGACAGGACCTGTTTGAACGCATCGGACCTCCCCGTCTGCATGAAAAATCCGCCGCCGCGCGCGGCCTGGCAACGCCTTCGAGCAATGCGACGCTTTCTTCCCTCTTGAGACGCCAACCGCCGCGCGGAGTGTCGCCGTCACGTCCCCACGCGTCCCGGCCCGGGAAAATCCGGGCTTTTCACGCCCTCCACGTCCACCATACCCGTGTCGCATCCGTGAAAAGCAGGCGCGCCTTTCAAGAATAAAGACAAAAATTTCAGCCTGTTCTCCACGAAACGAACAAACGTCTCCCGCATGGACGCCACACTAGCGTGTCGGCGCGAAAACCGGAAGGGGTGCGCTGCCCGGCGGCACGGCCCCGACCGCCCGACCTGTCGAAACCGCAGGACAGGGTGTCGCACCAGGCTTGCGACAGGCTGTCGCACCGCGCGTTGTCGTTTCCCGCGTCCCGGTCCCGAAAAGTCTATCCCTGGCGCGAGAGCTGAAATCGAAAGCAAACTTGCGCGTATCCTCTTCATATTACAAATATATTGTGATCCGCCCCGGGCAAAACCGCGTCGGGCGCGCTCAGGGAAGACGCCGGAAGCCACGTTCGCCCCGACGCCAATTCAAAAGCCGCGACAGCCCTACAAGCCAAAATCAACACTCTTGCCACAACGAGAGGACATGTCTTGCGCCTGTGGCGTCCACGCGAAGCGACGCACGATCGCTGGAGCGATCGAAATCAAAAAACGCAATGAATAGCGAATGTTATTGGCGTTCTCGCGAGAATCCTACCATGCAGACCATTTCGGGCATGAATCATGCTCTTCAGGAAAGACGCCGAACAATGATGTGGGAAACGGCCCGTATGGTATTTTGCGGAGCTGTGTCGCGACATTGCATGCGACATGTTCATGCGGATGGATGTTTCGTGTGCGATGAAGAACTTTCGGCACCGTGAAACATACTCACCTTCAACAAGCGAGGATGGGCACTTATGAGTTTCAATTTTACTGAAGAGCAGCAACTCATCAAGAACATGGTGCGGGAATTTGCCGAAAACGAAGTGCGCCCCATTGCAGCGGAGATAGACAAGAACCACAGGTTCCCCGTGGAGACGGTCAAACGCATGGGTGAAATCGGACTCATGGGCATCACCATTCCCGAAGAATATGAAGGCTCGGGCGGCGACACCGTGTCCTACGCCGTGGCCGTGGAAGAGCTGGCCAGGGTCTGCGCCAGCCACGGCGTGATCTTGTCCGTGCACATGTCGGTGTGCACCTATCCCATCTACTCCATGGGCACGCCCGAGCAGAAGAAAAAATACCTGCCCGACCTGGCCAGCGGACGCAAGATCGGCGCGTTCGCCATCACCGAGCCGGGCGCGGGCTCGGACGCGGCCGGACAGACCACCACCGCCGTGATGCGCGACGGCAAGTACTACCTGAACGGCACCAAGATCTTCATCACCAACGGCGGCTACGCCGAAGTCTTCCTCGTGCTCGCGGTGACCGATGCGTCCAAGGGCCTCAAGGGTCTGACGGCCTTCATCGTGGAAAAAGGCTTCCCCGGCTTCAAGGTGGGGCAGACCGAAGACAAAATGGGCCTGTGCGCCTCCTCCACCACGGAGATCATCCTCAAGGACTGCGAAGTGCCGGCCGAAAACGTGATCGGCAACGTGGGCGAGGGTTTCAAGGTGGCCATGAAAACACTGGACGGCGGACGCATCAGCATCGCGGCCCAGGGTGTGGGTCTGGCCCAGGGCGCGTTCGAAGCCGCGACCAACTACTCCAAGGAACGCAAGCAGTTCGGTCGGCCCATCAGCGCCAACCAGGGCATCCAGTGGATGCTGGCCGACATGGCCGTGGACATCCAGGCCGCCAGGCTGCTGGTCTACCAGGCCGCCCAGTACAAGGACTTGCACCTGTCCTACAGTCTGCCTTCGGCCATGGCCAAACTGCGCGCCGCCCAGACGGCGGTGAGCACGACCATCAAGGCCGTGCAGATTCACGGAGGCATCGGCTACACCAAGTCCTACCCCGTGGAACGCTACATGCGCGACGCCAAGGTCATCGAAATCTACGAAGGCACCAACGAAATCCAGAAAATCGTCATTGCCGGCCATATCCTGAAATAGTCTCAAACGCCTTCCGAGACATCCTCCGGGGGCCGCCGATCGGACGGGTCGGCGGTCTTCGGCGGGCCCTTTCCGCAGCGGACCGCGGGAGCGGCCGCGATCCTCCCCCCTCTCCATCGCCCGAACGCTCCCTGACGACAGGGCTCGACGCAAAGCTACCGAGTCGGCCGGGGCGTCCTTCGCCCCCGCCACGCCACGAGCCGGGACGCCCTCCGGGAGGGTGCGCCCGGCGCGATGCGTCTGGCCGCATCCTCGCCGACGCGCGGCAAACGCCGGGAGTCGGCCCTGGCCGCTTTGGCCCAGGCGTCCCCGAACGTCCGCCGATTGCCTCCCTCCCCTTTCTCTGGGCGCCCAAAAAGTCGATTCGGGCAGCCTATTCACAAAGCGCGCTGGCAAGGCGCGAAAACAGTCACGCCCGAAACGGCGTGCGCATCCGTTGAGGGTTTGCGTTTTAGGAGCACCGCAGCCCGCGGGGATTTTCAACACGCTGTTGTGCTTCCGTTGTCCGCGCCGGGCCAGCCTGATGTCGCGTGCCCTTCGCTCCTGGACGGGTTTGCGCACGACACCCCGGGTTTCGACGGTGTTTCCCTGGACACGGTGTCGTGTCGCGGACCTGCGACACGGTGTCGCGTCAGAAGTGTCGCCCAACCGTAATACGCCGGAATTTGTTCACTTTTGAACAAGCGGCCCGCCCTGGCCACTCGCATGACAAAAAGGAAACCCTAACCCGCTTTATTCATTCACTTCACCGGGCTGGTCGCTTCGGGCGAAGGGCCTGGTCTCCCGGCTTCTCCGCTCCCGCTCCTTTCGGCATTGCGACTGAAAATGTCGCCGCGTTCCAACGCGATACGACTCACATGTCGCGCGAAATGACATGTCACAGCGTTGTGAATCCCTGGGCCCGGATTTTGGGGGAAAGCAAGCGCCACGAGAATTAATGCTAATCATTCCAGACAAATGCCCGGCAATTTTGCTCCAGGAGAGCGCTTTTGTTTCGCAAGGAACAGAACGTGCAACATCATGATGAAACAACAACGTCAGCACGCCAGAGTTCTGTAACAACAGATTCCGTTGGCGTGAAAACAGCGCACTACGTCAGCACACGTGACTGTTGTTCGTGTGTCGCTGTGGAGATTTGCTTCGTCGTCGTGTCCATTACAGGACTCAAGACCCGCAAGCAACAGGACTTTTGTTTCGCATTAACCTGAAAGGAGCAATCGATATGAATGAATCGGTCATCGTAAGCGCCGCGCGCACCCCGGTCGGCAAATTCGGAGGCGGTCTCAAAAGCTTTTCGGCTGTCGAACTGGGCTCGCTGGCCATCCGGGAAGCCGTGAATCGCGCCGACATGCCCGGCGAGGACGTGGATCTGGTCATCATGGGCCAGGTGTTGCAGGGCGGCTGCGGACAGATTCCCTCGCGCCAGGCGGCGGTCAAGGCCGGTCTGCCCACTTCGGTGCCGTCCGAGACGCTCAACAAGGTGTGCGCCTCCAGTTTTCGCGCCGTCACCCTGGCCGACCAGATCATCCGTTGCGGCGACGCCCAAATCGTCGTGGCCGGCGGCATGGAGAGCATGAGCAACGCTCCCTACGTGGACTTTGACCACCGCTGGGGCAAGCGCATGTTCAACTCCACCCTGGTGGACCTCATGGTGCACGACGGCCTGTGGTGCCCGGTCTACGACCGCCACATGGCCGTGCACGGCGGCGTGGTAGCCACCGAGTACGGCATCTCCCGCCAGGCCCAGGACGAATGGGCCGTGCGCAGCCAGACCCGCGCGGCCGAATCCGTGGCCAAGGGCGTGTTCCGGGAAGAGATCTTCCCCGTGACCGTCAAGGGCAGGAAGGGCGACGTGATCGTCGCCGACGACGAAGGCCCCCGCCCCGGCACCACCTACGAGGCCCTGGCCAAGCTGCCCCCGCTCTTCACCAAGGACAACACGGTCACGGCCGGCAACGCCCCCAGCACCAACGACGCCGGGTCCGCCCTCATGGTCATGAGCGCCGAGCAGGCGGCCAAGCGCCAGATCAAGCCCCTGGCCACCATCGTGGGCCACGCCATGTCCTCGGAGGACATCCCCTACATCGCCACCGCGCCGGGCAACGCCGTGGTGAAGCTGCTCAAGAAGGCCAACCTGTCGGTGGACGACATCGACCTGTTCGAGATCAACGAGGCCTTCGCGGCCGTGGTGCTGGTGAGCGGCAAGATCGCGGGCTGGGACCCCGAAAAGGTCAACGTCAACGGCGGGGCCATCGCCCTGGGTCACCCCATCGGCGCTTCGGGCGGACGCGTGATCATGACGCTGATCTACGAAATGCGCCGGCGCAAGGCCAAGTACGGCGTGGCCGCCATCTGCAGCGGCGCGGCCCAGGGCGACGCCATCCTGGTTCGCTGCGACTACTAGTCGCCGCAAGTATCGAAAAGAACGAACAAAAAGGAGAGAGACGTTCATGACAGTTTCGAAGATCATGGTTGTCGGCGCGGGACAGATGGGTTCGGGCATCGCTCAGGTCGCGGCTCAGGCCGGGTACAAGGTGGTCCTCAACGACATCAAGGACGAATTCGTGGCTCGCGGCATGGGCCGTATCGAAAAGAACCTGGAAAAGGACGTCAGCAAGGGCAAAAAAACCGCCGAGCAGAAGGCCGAGATCCTGGGCAACCTCACCGCCAGCACCTCGCTCCAGGACGGGGCCGACTGCGACGTGATCATCGAAGCCGCCGTGGAGAACATGGCCATCAAGTCCAACATTTTCAAGGAGCTCGACGGCATCTGCCCGCCGGCCACCCTGTTCGCCTCCAACACCTCCTCCCTGCCCATCACCGAGCTGGCCGCCGTGACCTCGCGCGCCGACAAGTTCATCGGCATGCACTTCATGAACCCGGTTCCGGTCATGAAGCTGGTCGAGATCATCCGCGGCCTTGAGACCACCGACGAGGTCTACAAGATCATCGAAGACATGAGCGTGAAGTTCGGCAAGGAGCCCGTCGAGGTCAACGACGCCCCCGGCTTCGTCTCCAACCGCGTGCTCATGCCCATGATCAACGAAGCCGTCTTCTGCCTGTACGAGACCGTGGGCAAGCCCGAGGCCATCGACAAGGTCATGAAGCTGGGCATGAACCATCCCATGGGCCCCCTGGCCCTGGCCGACCTCATCGGCCTGGATACCTGCCTTTCCATCATGGAAGTGCTCTACGACGGCTTCAAGGACGGCAAGTACCGTCCCTGCCCGCTGCTGCGTCAGTACGTGAAGGCCGGAAGGCTGGGCGTGAAGGTCGGCCGAGGCTTTTACTCGTACAAATAGTCCCACCAGGACACCCCCCGGCCCCCGGACGTCCGGCCCAGACGCGCCCCACCCGGCCGGACGTCCGGGACAGCCCCGGCGGCGACGCGACATCTCCGGACGCGCGCCGCCCGGGGGCCCGGGCGCACGCCCGGTCCGTCTTCGGGACGTCACCATGACACTGTTGTTTGGGGATGGGTCCAAGCCAAGGCGGTCGCGCGCCGCATCCAGCGGACCCGAATCCGGATGCGGCGCGCGGCGGACTCATGCGCCGCGCGGCCCGACCCACCCGGGCGCCCAGGCGACGCAACGCACCCTCGACTCCAAGGAGCACACCATGGCCTCGTACGAAACCCTGATCGTGGAAAAAGAAAACGGACTGGCCCTCGTCACCATCAACCGGCCCAAGGCCTTGAATGCCCTCAATTCGGCCGTGTTGAGCGAACTCGACGCGCTCTGCGACGAACTGGCCACGGCCGACGACGTGCAATGCGTGATCCTCACCGGCTCGGGCGACAAGTCCTTCGTGGCCGGGGCCGACATCTCCGAAATGCACACCATGACCGCCATGCAGGCCCGGGCCTTCGCCAAGAAGGGGCAGGCGGTGTTCAACAAGATCGAAAACCTGCCCATGCCGGTCATCGCGGCGGTCAACGGCTTCTGCCTGGGCGGCGGGTGCGAGCTGGCCATGTCCTGCGACATCCGGGTGGCCTCGCAAAAGGCCAAGTTCGGCCAGCCCGAAGCCGGCCTGGCGGTTCCGCCCGGTTTCGGCGGCACCCAGCGCCTGCCCCGCCTGGTGGGCAAGGGTCGCGCCAAGGAACTGCTCTACACCTGCGACATCATCGGCGCGGACGAGGCCTACCGCATCGGCCTGGCCAACGCCGTGGCCGCCCCGGAAGAACTCTTGAACACGGCCAAGGCCATGGCCGCCAAGATCCTGGCCAAGGGCCCCCTGTCCATCACCATCATCAAGGCCTGCGTCAACGAGGGCCTGGACACCGACCTCGAAACCGGCTGCGCCTACGAGGCCGAAGCCTTCGGCCTGAGCTTCTCCACGGCCGACCAGAAGGAAGGCATGGGCGCGTTCGTCGAAAAGCGCAAGGCCGCCTTCACCGGGAAATAGCCGGCTCCGGCGGCGGACTTGCGCCCGGCGACCAAGGGCCCAAGTCCGCCGCTCTCCCTGACGGACGACTCAAGCCCCCCCGCACGACGCGGCGGGGGCGCGGGAGAGCCGCGTCCATTGGGGACCGGTCGAATGGGAAACCCTGGTCACCACCACAAAAGGGAGGAGCACATGGCAGAGGGCGCAATGGAGCCCAGATGGGGACAGCCGTGGACCGGCATCGCGGCGTTCGTCACGTTCCTGGCCGTGGCCTGGAGCACCTGGTTCGTGTTCAGCGACCCGCGCGGGCCCATCGGATGGTTTCCCTATCCGTTCGTCATGTACCTGGCCATGATGATCCTGGTCGGGCTCTGGCAACACATGTTCCTGGGCGACTGGCCCTTCCAGAACATCAAGCAGCCCCTGAAAGGGGTGGTCATGACCCTGGCCAACGTCGTGGGCGTGTGGTTCGTCATCGACGTGCTGTTCTACCGGGTGCTGGGCCTGGGCTTCAACTTCCTCAGCTACTACGGTCTCGAAGCCGCCAACCAGGCCGGACAGTTGCCCAAGACGGCCGCGCCCGGGGCCACCGGCATGCTGGCCCAGGCCGCCGTGGTGGGATTCGTGCTCATCGGCTTCTATTCCTACCCGGTGTTCACTATTTTCTTCAACAAGTGGCCGGCCGGCCCCTCGAACCTCAAACAGCCCGAAAAGGGCCTGTGCGAGATCGCCTGGGCCAGTCTGGTGACCCTGTTTCTCTACGCCGTGTTGGTGACGCCCTTCTTCGGCCTGGTCTTCCCCGGCGTGGGCCTGGGCAAGCCCTGGTGGAGCGGTTTCGCCGGCACCGGACACCTGCACTGGGTGTTCGGCTGGTGGGAATGGGCTATCATCGTGCTCTTTTTGTCGGCCAACGTCTGGCGCATGAAGCCCTGGACCGCCATCCACCTGCCCCAGCCCTGGAAGGGCCTGGTCTGCGCGGCCGCCTCCCTTGTCCTGGCCTACGCCCTGGCCCTGGTCTGCCGGGCGGTGGTCCCCCTGTGGGTTCCGGCCGAGACGTTCGAGATTCTCAAGGCCGCCAAGGGCGCTTCGGAAATGCAGCGTTTTCTCTGGCTGCACTCGGCCGAGATCGCCGGCTTCACCCTGATCCCGTTCCTGGTCTGGCACCACTACTTCGACGACATGTCCCCGGCCGCCGACCCCGACAGTTGGGCCGGCTTCGCCTTCCGCACCGTGGGCGTGCTGGTCCTGGCCGGGGCGAGCTACTGGGTCTTCTACTTCCTCAACTTCGGCCACTGGGGCCTGGGCAACCACCACATGGGCGCGCTGCCCGAACGGTTCATCCACGGCGAGTCCCTGGTGTGGAACTTCTGGTGGATCATCCCGGTGCTTTGGAACGACTGGTTTTTCCACAAGTGGCCCTTCTACGTCCACAAGACCGAGCATTCCCAGGCTGACGCAACGTGAACCACTCTACCCCAACAAGGGAGCGCACATGAGCAGCGAGAAAAAAATCACCCTGCAAGAAGCGGCCGAGATCGTCCGCAACGGTTCCCGCATCACGTTTTCCGGTTTCACCATCTGGCGGCGGCCCATGGCCATCCTCTACGAGCTGATTCGCCAGAAGAAGCGCAACCTGCACCTGATCGAGGTCAACGGCGGCCCCGAGACCGAATTCCTGGTGGGCGCGGGCTGCGTGGACGTCTGGGAGTCCTGCTGGGTCGGCCACGAGCTCTACGGCAAGTACGGAGCCAACGTCTCGCGCAAGGTCGGGACCAAGGAACTGCTCGTGGAAGACTACAGCCACGCCGAAATGCTCTACCGCTTCACGGCCGCGGCCTCGGGCGCGCCCTACGCCGTGACCCAGACCTCGCTCGGCACCGACATCCACAACCCGGCCTACGACATGCTGGGCCGGGCCGGCAAACGCGACGGCAAACGCATAGCCAAACACAAGTACGTCTTTGACGACGATCCCTTCTTCGGCGACGGCCGCCAGGTGCTGGTGCCGGCCGCCAAGGTGGACGTGGCCATCCTGTGCGTGCAGCAGGTGGGCGAGGAAGGCACCGTGCGCGTGCGCGGCCAGTACTACTCCGACCCGGAGGTGGCCCGCGCGGCGGACGTCACCATCGTCATGGCCGAGGAAATCGTGCCCGAGTCCTACCTGCGCCGCGACGCCGACCAGAACACCATCGCCAGTTTCGAAGTGGACCACATCCTGGAGTGCCCCTACGGCGCACACCCCACGGGCATGTTCGGCTGGTACGACGTGGACGGTCCCTTTCTCAAGGCCTTCTACAACGGAACCCGCACCCAGGAGGGGTTCGACGCTTTCGCCAAGGAGTGGATCCACGGCCTGGACCACCTCGCCTACCTGGAAAAGCTGGGCTGGCCCCGCATGTTGAACCTCAAGGCCAACAGCGCCCTGAACTACAGACCCCGCGAGCACAAGGGAGGCAAATGACATGAGCGCCTACGCATCCGCCGACGAATACAATCTGGCCGACCTGCTCTGTTGCGCCGCCTCGCGCGAGGTCAAGGACAACGAAACCGTGTTCGCGGGCACCGGCCTGCCCATGGTGGCCATCATGCTGGCCCAAAAGACCCACGCCCCCAAGCTCAAGCTCATCTTCGAGGCCGGCACCCTGGACGGACGTCCGCCCGAACTGCCCACCTCGGTGGGCGACGCCCGGTGCGAGACCGGAGCCTCGCGCTCCTCGGGCCTGTTCGACGCCTTCAGCATCGCCCAGCGCGGCTACGTGGACCTGGGCTACCTGGGCGGGGCCGAGATCGACCGCTTCGGCAACGTCAACACCACCTGCATCGGCGACTACCTGAACCCCGAACTGCGCCTGACCGGCAGTGGCGGCAACCCGGACGTGAACTCCTTCGCCAAGCGCACGGTGTTCATCATGGTGCACGAGAAACGCCGCTTTGTGGAAAACGTCAGCTACATCACCAGCCCCGGGTGGCGGGTGAAAAAGTGGCCCGAAGGGAGCTGGATCCCCAGACGCGAACTCTACGGCTCGGCCTACCGGGGCGGGCCCTCGGCCGTGATCAGCACGGCGGGCGTGTTCCGCTTCGACGAGGGCGACGGCCACATGTACCTGGACACCTGCCACCCCGGAAAGACCGTCGGGGAGATCAAGGACCTGTGCCAGTTCGACCTGGACGTGTCCCGCGTCTCGGGCGAAACCGCCCCGCCCACCAGAGAGGAACTGCGCCTCATCCACGAGGTGCTCGACCCGGACGAGATCTTCATTCCCAAGAAGAAATAACGCCTCTGTGGCGCTCTTGAAAAGCATGAAGAGCTTGCAACAACGCAGTGTGTAAAGCCTCCGGAGGCCAAAAGGGCGAGCCCCGTGGAATCCCCTTCGGCTTTGCGAGGCAGGGCCGGACCCGCCCGTTTTGACGGCGGGTCCGGCCACCGGGACCATGGACTGACGGCCGCGCGCGAGCCGCCGGGCCAGGAACAAAGGAGCACCGAGATGAAGACACTGGAAGGAGTGCGTGTCGTCAATCTGGCCGTGAACCTGCCCGGACCGGCGGCCGCCAGGGAGCTTGGCCGCATGGGGGCGCACGTGATCAAGGTGGAGCCGCCCGCCGGCGACTACATGGAGCACTACAGCTCCCAGTGGTACCGGGACATGGCCAAGGATCACGAAATCGTGCGCCTGGACCTCAAAAACCAGGCGGACATGGCCCGGCTCAAGGAGCTTCTGGACACGGCCGATGTGCTGCTCACCGCCACCCGGCCGGCGGCCCTCGAACGCATGGGCCTGGGCTGGGACGCCCTGCACGCGGCCCATCCCCGGCTGTGTCAGGTGGCCATTGTGGGCTATCCGGCCCCGCGCGACAACGAGGCCGGCCACGACCTGACCTATCAGGCCGCGCTGGGGCTTCTCCAACCGCCGGCCATGCCCCGAGCGCTTCTGGCCGACATGGCCGGGGCCCAGCGGGCCGTGAGCGAGGTCCTGGCCCTTCTGGTGGCCAGGCAGCGCACCGGCGAGGGCGGCTACGCCCAGGTGGCGCTTTCCGACGCGGTGGCCTTCATGGGCGAGGTCGCGCGCTACGGCCTGACCGCGCCCGGCGAGATCCTGGGCGGAGGCGTGCCGGAATACCGGCTCTATCCCGCCAAGGAGGGCTGGGTGGCGGTGGCGGCCCTGGAACCCCAGTTCCGCAAACGTCTGGAAGCCGAATTGGGTCTGGAAAATTCCGTCGAGTCCTACAAGGGCGCCTTCGCCACGCGCACCGCGCGCCAATGGCACGACTGGGCCGCCGAACGCGACATACCCATCGCCGAGGTGCGCGACCTTTGAGCCGGACGAAACGCGTGCGGCGGCGGGTTTGCCGACGCCTTTGGGCGGGCGCGGGGCGCGCCCGTTCCCATGGACGGCACGCCCGAAAAACCCGGGCGCAAGGCCGCCGAAAGGCGCTCCTGGCGCTGATTTCGGGCCGCACCGCGCACAAAACCCAGCTTGATGGTCGTCTTTTCACTTGAGCGCCGGGGCGTTGATTTGCTAACGATCAGGGACCACCCCAAGTCGCGCGATTCAAAGCGCTTCGGTCGCCTGGGCGAAAGCGCGGGCGAACGCTCAAGTTCTTGCGCCATGGCGGGCGTAAGCGGTCCGGGGCGGACCGTTTGCGCCAAGGCCGCCAGACGGTCGACGAGGTTCCCGAGCCTCGGACCGCAGAGCCGCAAGGCGGCGCATCCAACCGGGGATGCTCCGGGCATCGGGGAGAAAACTTCTGCAGTACAGGGAGGTTTTGTCTGACACAGGGCGCGTCGTAATGCAATACGCTGGCTGGAAATCCTTCAATATGCGGTCGCTGTGCTCTGAATGCCATCCGTCATTGAAGTCACACGGCCGAGGGGGTTTGTTGTATGGGCAACGCCGCTATCCATGTGATCACGAGAGACGAGGATATTCACTACTGTGACTACAGAACGTATGAAGACTTGCAACAGGAGAATGCGGAACTCAAAACAGAGATCCAGGCCCTGCGCCGCAGGATGATGGCCTTCGAACAGGCGACAAGCATCCTACAGGACGGTTTCTTGCTGACCGATCCCAACTGCATCATCACCGACATCAACGAATCCTGCTGCAAGTATTTCGAAGTGACCCGCCAGGACGTGCTGGGCAGACACATCACCGCCCTTGTCCACAATTCCAAGCTCCCTGAAGTCCTGGAGCAAAGACGCACCGACGTCGACGTGGTCCACACCTTCGCCGAGGGCCAAAAGTCCTCGGGCGAGCGCATGCTGGTGGTCAGCCGCCTTGCGGTCATGCAGGGGGACGAGATGATCGGCGGAGCCGCCTTTCTCAAGTTCTCCGGCTACACGGAAAAGGTCGTCAAGATGCTCTACGACATGGGGCAGGAACTCGACTACTACCGCAAGGAGCTGATCCGCCACTCCATCGACCAGTGGTCCTTCGACAACCTGCCCTCGGCCAACGAGTCCTTTCGGGAAGCCAAGCACATGGCCGACCGCTTCGCCCAGTGCGACTTGCCGATTCTGCTCCTGGGCGAAACCGGGGTGGGCAAGGAGGTGTTCGCCAACGCCGTCCACCTGGCCAGTCCCCGACGCTTCGGCCCGTTCGTGAGCGTCAACTGCACCTCGATCCCGGCCGAGCTGCTGGAGGCCGAACTGTTCGGCTACGAGGGCGGGGCCTTCACCGGCGGCAAGCCCGGCGGGCGGCGGGGCAAGTTCGAGCTGGCCGACCAGGGCGTGCTCTTTCTCGACGAGGTGGGCGACATGCCCATGTCCATGCAGGTGAAGCTCCTGCGCGTCCTGCAGGACAACTGCATCGAGAAGATCGGGTCGGAAAAGCCCCTTCGCGTGGACGTGCGCATCATCACGGCCACCAACCAGAACCTGGAGCGCAAGATCGAACTCAAGGAGTTCCGCGAGGACCTCTACTATCGCCTCAACGTGCTTCCCATCCAGATACCGGCCCTGCGCCAGCGCATGGAGGACATTCCGGCCCTGGCCCAGGTCTTTCTGGACGAGCTCAACCAGCGCTACGGGCAGCATTTCACCCTGGCGCCCCAGACCATGCGCTGTCTCCAGTCGTACTCCTGGCCGGGCAACATCCGCGAGCTCAAGAACGTGATGGGCCGCATGTTCATGATGACCAGCGACGGCAAGGTGATCCTGCCCGAGAAGATCCCGCAATACATCCTCACGGCCATCAACGCCAACGAGGAGCAGCTCTTCACGGCCACCTCGGAAAAAGAGGACCGGGAGCACATCCTGCGCGTTCTGCAGAAGCACAACTTCAACTGCGCCAGAACGGCCAAGATGCTGGGCATTCACCGGGGCACGCTCTACACCAAGCTCAGACGCTACGACATCAACATCTCCCAGTTGCGCGACGGAGAGCTGTGAACGCATCGCCCGGCAGGGCCCGCTTTTCCGGGGCCCGGGCCGGGCGCGCCAACGTTCGGGCGCGCCTGTCCCGGCAGGCGGGTCCGAAGCGCGGTCACACCCCGCTTTCGTCGTCGAGTTCGTTCATGAAGCGCACGTCTTCGGTCCAGCCTTCGCGCACCTTGACCCACAGGTCCAGGTGCGCGGGTTGGCCAATGAGCTCCATGATCTCCTGACGGGCCTGGGTGCCCACCTGCTTGAGCAGGGCCCCGCCCTTGCCGATGACCATGCCCTTGTGCCGGTTCTGGGAGACGTAGATCACGGCGCTGACCCGCGCGCCGGCGCTGGTCTCGCGCCATTGCTCGATGCCCACGGCGGTGTTGTACGGCAACTCCTGGGACAGGGCGAGAAAGAGCTTTTCCCGGATGATTTCCGCGGCGAGAAAGCGCAAGGGCGCGGTGGAAAGCTGATCCTCGTCGAACTGGGGCGCTCCCTCGGGCAGGAAGGCGAGAATTTCGCCCACCAGCGACTCCAGGCCCTGCTGCTTGAGGGCGGAAACCGGAACCACGGGCGCGCCGGGCCACACCTCGCCCAGCCGGGCCATGAGCGGCAACAGGGCCTGGCGTCCGGGCAAGGCGTCCATCTTGTTGAGCAGAACCAGCACCGGCAGGCCCGAACGTTCGATGGGCCGGGCCAGAATCTTGAGGTCCGCCTCGAAAATCTCGGGCTTGCGGGAATATTTGGCGGCGTCGAGCACCACCACCGCGAGTTGGGCCTGGGCCAACGCCCGCCAGGCCGACTCCACCAGGCGGCTGTTCAACCGACTTCCCCGCGGCACGTGCACGCCCGGGGTGTCCAGAAACACGATCTGGGCGTCCGGACGGGTAAGAATGCCCGTCAACTGATTCCGGGTGGTCTGGGGTTTGGGGGTGACGATGGCCAGCTTCTGGCCCAAAAGGGCGTTCAGCAGGGTGGACTTGCCCGCGTTGGGCGGCCCGATCAGGGCCACATAGCCGAATTTGTGTCCGCTCACGCGCGTATGACTCCTTGGGGAAAAACGTGGAACCCCGTCGGCTCCCCTTGCCAACCGGGTACGTCGTGGCTATAGCCGGCCTGTCATGGCAAAAGAACTCATCATCGTCGAGTCTCCGGCCAAGGTGAAGACCATCAAGAAGTTCCTCGGGGACAAATACCTCGTGGAGGCTTCGGTGGGCCATGTGCGCGATCTGCCGGCGCGCAAGCTCGGGGTGGACGAAACCGACGGCTTCACCCCCGAATACGGCGTCATCCCCGGCAAGGAAAAGGTCGTGGCCCAACTCCAGAAGGCCGCCGCCAAGGCCTCGGCCATCTACCTGGCCCCGGACCCGGACCGCGAAGGCGAAGCCATCGCCTGGCACATCGCCGAGCTGCTCAAGGACGCGCAAGCCCCGATCAGTCGCATACAGTTCAACGAAATCACGGCCAAGGCCGTGCGCGAAGCCTTGGAGCATCCCCGCGAGATCAACGAGAAGCTTTTCAATTCGCAGCAAGCCAGGCGCATACTCGACCGGCTGGTGGGATACAAGCTTTCTCCTCTGCTGTGGAAGCGGGTGAAGAAGGGTATCTCGGCCGGACGGGTGCAGTCCGTGGCGCTTCGCCTCATCGTGGACCGCGAAAAGGAGCGCCTGGCCTTCAAGCCCCAGGAGTACTGGCTCTTCAAGGCCAAGCTGGCCGCCGAAACCCCGCCGCCCTTCGAAGCCGACCTGACCAAGCTGGACGGCAAAAAGGCCCAGGTGAAAAATGGCGAGGAGGCCGCCGCCCTGTCCGCGGAGCTGGAAAACCAGCCCTTCGCGGTCAAGGACGTGGCCGAAAAGCAGCGGGCCAAGTCGCCGCCGCCGCCGTTTATCACCTCCACCCTGCAACAGGCGGCCAACCAGCGCCTGGGCTACGGGGCCAAGAAGACCATGGGGGCGGCCCAGCGGCTCTACGAAGGCGTGGAACTGGGCGAACGCGGCATCCAGGCCCTCATCACCTACATGCGAACCGACTCCACCCGCATCGCCGACGAAGCCCGCGACGCGGCCAAGGAATACATCGTCGAAACCCTGGGCAACGAATTCTACCCGGACAAGGCCCGGGTCTTCAAAAGCAAGGCCGGCGCGCAGGACGCCCACGAAGCCATCCGGCCCATCGACGTGCACATCGCCCCGGCCGACGTGGCCGGACTTTTGCCCAAGGACCAGTATCAGGTCTACAAGCTGGTCTGGGAGCGATTCCTGGCCTCGCAAATGGCCGCGGCCAAGTTCTGGGACACCACGGTCACCGTGGAGTCCGGCCGGGCCGAATTCCGGGTCAAGGGCGAGCGCCTGCTGTTTCCCGGCTATCTCAAGGTCTACGGCCAGGACGCCCAGGAAGAGGGCGAGACCGGCCCCAAGACCCTGCCCGCCCTGACCAAGGGACAGGCCCTCAACCTGCTCGAAATCCGCAAGGAGCAGAAGTTCACCCAGCCGCCGCCGCGCTTTTCCGAGGCCTCGCTGGTGCGCGAACTGGAAGAAAAGGGCATCGGACGCCCTTCGACCTACGCGGCCATCATCTCCACGCTTATCGACCGCGACTACGCCCGGCTTGAAGAAAAACTCTTCGCCCCCACGGAGCTGGGCACGACCGTTTCCGACCTGCTCACGGCCCATTTCGCCGCGGTCATGGACGTGGGCTTCACCGCCGGCATGGAAGAAGCCCTGGACAAGGTGGCCGAAGGCGGCACCGACTGGCGGAGCCTGCTCGCCGAGTTCACCGGGGACTTCTATCCCACGCTTAAGAAAGCGGCCAAGGAGATGGCCGACGAGGACACCGGCTTGGTCTGCCCGGAGTGCGACAAGCCCCTCAAGGTGAAATTCGGCCGCACGGGTCCGTTTCTGGCCTGTTCGGGCTATCCCGAGTGCAAGTTCACCTCGAATTTCACCCGCGACGAGACCGGGGCCTACCAACTGGCCGAACGGCTCATCAACCAGGATTCCGGCCTGGTCTGCCCGGCCTGCGGCAAGCCCATGCTGGTGAAGTTCGGGCGGCGCGGGCCGTTTCTGGCCTGTTCCGGGTACCCGGACTGCTCCTCCACGGCCAATTTCACCCGCGACGAGTCCGGGGCGTTCCATTTCGCCGAAACCGGCCCCGAGGAAGCGCCCCAGGTGGTGGGCAAGTGTCCGGAGTGCGGCAAGGACCTGCTGCTCAAGAAGACGCGCACCGGCAGCCGGTTCATTTCCTGTTCGGGATATCCCAAGTGCAAGTACTCCAAGCCGTTCTCCACGGGCGTGCCCTGCACGCGCGAGGGCTGCGACGGCGAATTCGTGGAGAAAAGCTCGCGCTACGGCAAGATCTTCTACTCCTGCTCGCGCTACCCCGACTGCACCACCGCCGTGTGGGACTGGCCCGTCCAGGAGACCTGCCCGGAGTGCGGTTCGCCCATCCTGGTGAAAAAGAGCGGCAAGCGCCGGGGCAATCACCTGGCCTGCCCGGTCAAGACCTGCAAGTACTGGCGGTCGCTGGACGAGGAGGGCGCGCCGGAGCCGACGTCCAAGCCGCTGGAGATCGCCAAGTCGAAAACGGCCGCCACACCGGCCGAGGCCCTCGCGCCGCAACCGGCCGACAAGCCGGAAACCGCCGCCAAGCCGGAAGCGGCGGTCCAACCGGCGTCCGCCGAGAAGGCCGAACCGGCGACCAAGCCGAAAACGGCCGCCAAACCCAAGGCCGCGGCCAAGCCGAAGACGACGACCACGGCAAAAGCCGCAGCGAAGCCGAAAGCGGCCGCCAAGCCCAAGGCGACGGCCAAAGCGAAAACAGCCGCCGAGCCCAAGGCGACGGCCGAGAAGAAAGCAGCGGCCAAGCCGAAGACGGCGACCAAGCCAAAAGCCGCAGCCAAAAAGAAGGCCGACGGAAAAGACAAGGAAGACGGCGAAACGAACTAGCCGCCGGGCGCATTATCGAAGAACGCTCTGGGCGCTCCTTCGCAAGGGGGAGCGCCTTTTTCGTCGAAAGGCCGGGCCTTGACTTTCCCCGGGCATTTTTCCACTTCCCATGGACACCATGCGCATCCAGCCCAGCGACACGGCGGAAGTCCCGCCAAAGGACACGTCACGGGACCAGGCCTCCCGGCCCCGCACGCCCCGCTCCCGGCTTTTCGTCCGGGCCGGCGTCGTTCTGGCGGTGCTGTTCCTCTCCTTCTGGCAGGCCCAGCCCTACGTGCCCACCCAGGTGCGCAGCTTCTTCGGCGGCGGGGACATCAGCTATCTCTACTGGCTCTTCGCCTGGCAGCTCGACCGGCTGGCGGCGCTCGATTTTTCCGGCCTGGCGAACGCCCCGGTGTTTTTTCCGGCGCCCTACGGCGCGGCCTATTCGGGACAGGTGCTCTCCACCTCGCTCGCGGCCCTGCCCCTGTACCTGGCCGGGGTCGATCCCTATCGCCTCTACAACCTCTTCGTGTTCTGGACCTATCCCCTGTGCTTTCTCGGGGCCTACCTCTTCGCCCGGCTGGGCGGCTTCCGGCCCGCCTCCTGCCTCACGGCGGCGGCCTTGTTCGCTTTCAATTCCTACCGGCTCAACACCGGCGGGTACTTGAGCCACATGGCCATGCAGTGGATTCCCTTCGTCCTGTATTTCCTCACCCTGTTCCTGCGCACCGGCAAGGCCCGCCACGCCTGGCTGTGCTGTCTGTTCTTCCTGCTGCACGCCGGAGCCAGCGAACACAACTTCGTGCTGGGCACCCTCTATTTCGCTTTGTACGCGGCCCTGTACGCGGCCCGGACGCGCCTTACCCCCGAGGCCGAAAGGCCCGACGGACGAAAGGTCGCGACGTTTCTCGGCAAAGCGGCGGGGCCGCTGGTCGTGGCCCTGGCCGGATCGGCGGCGCTCTACTGGCCCAGCCTCATGGTGGCCCGGGACAACGGCGTCCGGCGCAGCCTGGCCGACACCCTGCTCTACGCCGCCGACCTGGAACACTTCCTGGGGGCCACGCTCACCTGGCTGTTTACGCCGCTGTTCAAAGCCTTCGCCAAGGCGGGCAACATCCTCTGGCCCACCTTGGCCGGGCTGACGCTTTTTGCGCTGGGGGTCTGGCGACTGTCCGGCGCGCGGGAGCGGGGCAAAACGCGCCGAGGTCCGTGCGCGTTGGCCACGGTCGGGCTGGTCGCGATCCTGGCGGGAGGCTTCGCCCTGAAGTCCTGGCCGGACCCGGACCTGTTCCAGGCCTGGTATTTCGTGTCGGCTCCGGCCACGGGGCCGTTGCACGCCGCGCTGTGCCTGGCGGCCGGAGTCGGCCTGGCATGGCTCATGGTGCGCGGGTTCGTCTGGGCCGCGCGTCTGCCCGAGGCGGTGTTTTTTCCCGGCGCGGCGGCCTATCTGGCCTTTGTGGGCTTTCTGGCCTCCCTTGGCCCCCTGGTCAAGGTCCACGGCCTGCTCCTGGCCGTGAATCCGGCGGCCTATCTCGTGTACGTGCTGGTTCCCGGCGGAGACGCCGTGCGGGCCGTGACCCGGTCCTTCCATTTCTTTTCGCTGTTTTTCGGGGTGGTGTGCGCCTTCGCCTTCGACAGACTGCTGGCCAGCCGGTCCCGGGCCGGGCGCGCGCTGGCCTGGGGCCTGGCCCTGATCCTGCTTCTGGATCTCGTCCCGGCCTGGGCTCCCGACTTCACGCTGCGCCGCCAAGTCCCGGAGACGCCCGGCGAGTACGTCTGGCTGCGTTCGCGCCCCACGCCGGGCCCGGTGCTGGAGATCCCCCTGGGCGAGGATTCCAACTTCATGGAACGGGCCCTGGTCCACCGCAACCCCCTGGTCAACGGATTCGGCAGCTTCTTTTGGCGCGGCTACGCCGTGTTGCGCCAGGCCCTGGAAAAGCGCGGCCCGGCCGGGAGCCTGGACGACATACAGGCCCTGGGCACGCGCTACCTTCTCATGCACGACGCCGGGCCGACCCCGCCCGAGCGCCTGGGGCCGTTCGCGCTCCGGGCGCGCTTCGGCTCCACGGCCTGCTACGAAAACCCCGACGCCGCCCCGAGCCCGGCGCCGCCGGATCTGCCCCGGCGCATGCGCGCCCACCTGTACGGACTGGACGGAGACCGCCTGGCCGTGGTGCTTCATTTCACGGGCCTGGAACGCCCCTTCGTCACAACGCGGCGTCTGCCTCTGGAACTCACCCTGGTCCATGAGGATGGAAGCTCCCGGCGCTTCACCCTCTGGTTGCCTCCGGGACTGTGGGGCCCGACCTCCCAGTGGGACAGCGCTTCGGACGCCCACCTTGCCTTGCGGCGTCCGAACGGCCGATTTCCCCTGCGGGTCGAGCTGGACGGACAGACCCTATACGAACGCCGCGAGGGCGATCCCCCGCCGCGCGTGGCCAGCTTCGACACCATCATGACCGACCTGGCCCGCATCAACCTGGCCCTGACGGCCTTCTTCCGCACCTATGGCGTCTATCCCCGGGGCGACTCCACGGACGTCACCGACGACCGGGGACGCCATAACCCGGAGTGGATTCGCGGCCTGGTCCCGGAATTTCTGCCCGAGCTGCCCCGCGACCCCCGGGGGCTTGCCGACCCGTACCGGGGCTACCTGTATTTTTCAGACGGCATGAGCTTCAAGCTCATCGTCCACGCCGCCCCGGACGGATACAAAATCCGCTCTCGCTATCCCCAAGTGGCGGACCCGATACGCGGCGACGCCTACGGGGTGTTTCAGCCCCAGGCGGCCCGCTGGTAGGCGCGCAGAGCGCCTCGCGCCGGTCAAACCTTCCTTTTTTTGTCAAGATTCCCCGAGCGCCACCCGGCCGGTGTTTACAGCGAAGCCCAGGACCGATACGCCTCATGACCAAGGGAGGCGGTCATGCAACCGTTGCAGACAAAAAAATCCTTGCGCGCCCAGTTCAACCTGGCCGTGGCGCTCATGTCCCTGGCGGTGGTGGCGGCCACGGCCCTGGCCTTCGCCTGGGCGTCGCGTTCCATCCTGGGCGAATTCGCCGCCAAGCTGGCGGTCAAGCAAGCCCAGCTCGAACGCAACAAGCTGCTCTCCCTGGTGGAACGCGAGCTCACCCTGGCCCGGGCCCTGGCCGCCGACCCGGAAGTGCGACGGTTCGTGACCGACGAAAGCGACCCCGCGATCCGGGCCCAGGCCTTCGAGGAGTTGGAGAACTACCGCTCGCTGTTTCGCGACCACAGTTATTTCGTGGTGGTGGACAAGACCCTGCACTACCTGATCAACCACGACGGCCACCTGGAAAGCGCCCACCTCTCCAAGGACCAGACCGCCGACCGCTGGTACTTCCAGAGCCTGGACAGCCCGGACGACTACGCCCTCAACCTCGACTTCAACCGCACCATCCAGGCGGCCAAGGTCTGGTTCAACGTGGTGGTGAAGGACGACCAGGGCCGACGGGTGGGCCAGGCCGGCACCGGACTCGATCTCACGGACTTTCTGCGCGAGGCGGTCAACACCGACCAGCCCGGGGTGACGCCGGCCGTGGTGGACCGGGCCGGAGTGATCATGGCCCATCCCGACCCGTCCCTGGCGGCGCACAACGCCGTGGCCAAGACCGACAGGATCACCCTGTTCACCCTGCTGCCCCAGGGTCGGGACAAGTCCCGCCTGGCCCAGGCCCTTTTGCGTCTGTCCAACGCCCAGACCGAAGTGGAGTCCTTTCCCGTGACCCTGGCCTCCGGCGCGGCCCACGCGGCCGTGGCCGCCATCCCCGAAATCGGCTGGTACGACGTGGTGCTGGTGGACCAGGCCTCGGTGATGGGCTGGCGGGTGTTCGGGCCCCTGGCCGGGGCGGTGCTGGTCTGCCTGGCCGCCGTGATGGCCGGGATCTCCCTGCTCACGGGGCGGCTGGTGCTCCGTCCGTTGTCGCGCCTCACCCGGGCCTCGGGGGAGATGGCCCAGGGCCGCTACGGGCTCGAACTGCCCGTGGACCGGCGGGACGAAATCGGCCAGCTCACCGCGAGTTTCAACACCATGAGCGCCAAGGTGCAAGACGCGGCCCGCAATCTGGAAAATCTGGTGGAAGAACGCACCGCCCAGCTCACGGCCGCCAATCAGAGCCTCACCGAGTCCCGCCAGGCCATGCTCGAAAGCCTGCGTTACGCCAGGGTCATCCAAACGTCGATTCTGCCCCGGCCCGAGCACATGGCCCAGGTCCTGGGCGAACATCTGGCCCTGTACCGGCCGCGCGACATCGTGGGCGGCGACCTCATCCACCTGTCGGACGCTCCCGACCACTTCCTGCTGGGCGTGATCGACTGCACCGGACACGGCGTGCCTGGCGCCTTCATGGCCATGACCGCCCATTCCGTGCTCAACCACGTGACGGCCGTGGTCCGCGATGGCGACCCGGCCCGCATTCTGGCCGAAACCGACCGCGTGCTGCGCCACACCCTGGATCTGCGCCAGGACGGACCCGGCGGCGTGGACTGCGGGCTGGACATGGCCCTGGTTCGCGTGGACAAAACCCAAGACCGGCTGGTATTCGCCGGAGCCGGGCTGCCGCTTTTTCTCGTGGACCAGCGCGGAGTGACCCGTCTCAAAGGGCAGAGGCGCCGGGTGGGCTACAGGGGGCGTGGCGCAACGCCCTGGACCAATCAGACCGTGGACTCCCTGGCCGGCAGACGCGTCTACGCCTCCACGGACGGCTTCTGGGACCAGGGCGACGACGCCAAGGGCTACGGCTTCGGCCTGGCCCGTTTCGAATCCCTGCTGACGCAATCCCTGTCCACCGCGTTCGCGGACCAGGCCCGGACCTTTCAGGCCGCGCTCGACGCCTACCGAGGCGCAAGTCCCCAACGCGACGACATCGCCGTGGTGGGATTCGCCTGGCACGAACCTTCCCGCGAGGACGCGGCGCATCCGGCTTCCGAAACCGATGCCGGGCCGCGAAAACCTTCTGGAGAGACAAGCGCATGAACCTTTTCAGGATTCGCGAGGAGTTTACCGACTCCGGCATCATGATCTGCTTCAACGGCCCGTTTTCCCACAGCATCATCGAAGAACTGGGCAAGGCCGTGCGCAACCACTTGGCCGCGGAAAACATCACCAAGGCCCAGGTGATGGATGTCTTCGCCATCTACATAGAATTGGCCCAGAACGTGAAACTACTTCGCCAGCCGCGACCTGCCCGTGGAACAGACCAGCTCCTCCATCATCACCATAGCCAAGCAGAACGGCAGATACATGGTGACCTCGGGCAACAACGTCCTGAAAAACGACGTGGCCAAACTTTGCGCCGACATCGACACCTTGAACGCCCTGGACGAGTCCAGTCTGCGCAAGCTCTATCGCTCCCAATTGCGCAAACCCACCCCCGAGCAGGCCCTGGGCGCGGGACTCGGACTCATGGAGGTGGCGACCAGGTCCACGAACAAGCTCACCTACAACGTGCAGGACCTGGACGGCGCATACGCGTTCTTCAGCCTTACGGCCTACGTCTAGCTTTCAAGGAGCATTTCCATGCAACCTCTCGACATACCGGCCTCTTCCGCCTCTCCGGCGATACGCTTTCAGGCCGATCCGCCGACGCTTCTCATCCGGGGAGAATCCTACCCGGAAAATTCCTTCGAGTTCTACGCCCCGGTGCTCTCCTGGCTGGGAGACGCCCTGGGCCAGGTCCCGTCCTTCACCGCCGACATTAACGTCAGCTACATGAACAGCAGCAGCACCAAATGCATGCTCGACCTGCTCGACCTCCTGGAGGAGGCCGCCGGCCGGGGCGTGAACGTGCGGGCCGTGTGGCGCTACGACCCCGAAAACCCCCGGTCCCTGGACTTGGCCGAGGAATTCCAGGAGGAAGTCACCTTTCCCTTCGACATCGTCACGGAGGCCGGCTGACCATGCCCCGTCGCGCCGCCACGCCCCAGTCGGACAGCTTCCTGTCGCGCGCGGAAAACGCCCTTCGCAATCCGCCCGAACCCGACGCGCTGCTCGAAGAGTTGCGCCTGCTGGCCGAAGCCTACAAGACCCTGCGCCACAAGCTCTACAAGACCCTGGCCATAAGCGACGCCTACCAGGCCGAAAGCAAGGAGCTTTCGCTCAAGCTCGAAGAGTCGGCCGCCCGGTTCGAGCAGTTGCGGGCCATGACCCTGCCCATCTGCGTACGCTGCCGAAAGGTGCGCGTGGACGACGACTACTGGCAGCGCCTGGAGTCGTACATGGCCAACAACCTCGACGTGATGTTCTCCAGCGGCCTGTGTCCCGAATGCGTGGACGCCACCCGCAGGGAGCTGGGCCAGGCCGCGCCCGGCGCGCCGAGCCCCCGTCCCGCCGCCGCGCCCGCGCGGGGCAAGCGCCACGCCCCGGCCCCCGACGATCCCAAGGTGGCGCAGGCCCTGGCTTTGGCCGCCAGCGCCGGGGAGCTCAACCCCGCCCTGGGACGCGAAGTGGGCCAGCTCGCCCAGAATTACGCCAAGCTTTCCCGGCGGTTCAACAAGATCCTGACCATAAGCGACTCCTACCAGAGCCAGTTGCGCGACCTGAACTCCCGCCTGGAGCTGATGGCCCGCACCGACCTGCTCACCGGCCTGCCCAACCGCTGGGAGATGAACAACCGCCTGGAAATCGAACGCAGCCGGGCCGAACGCCACAACGCGCCGTTTTCGCTGGTGCTTGGCGACATGGACCACTTCAAGCTCATCAACGACACCTTCGGCCATCAGGCCGGCGACACGGTCTTGCGCCGGGTAAGCCAGGCCTTGAGTCAGGCCTTGCGCTCCGAGGACGTGTGCGCCCGCTGGGGAGGGGAGGAATTTCTCATGCTTCTGCCCGAAACGCGCCTGGATCAGGCCGTGATCGTAGCGGAAAAATTGCGCGCCGTGGTGGGCAAGCTGGCTTTCGCCTGGGACGGCGTGGCGGTCAAGGCCACCATCAGTTTCGGCGTGGCCCAGTATTTTCCCGGCTCGGGCGTGGACGAATGCCTCAAGCGGGCCGACGACGCCCTGTACCAGGCCAAGGGCCGCGGTCGCGACCAGGTGGCCCGGGACGAGACGCCAAACGGCTGAACCGTTGGCCCCGGCCGAAAGATCCGGGGGGACCGGGCCCGGCCGACTCCTGGCGGCCCGGCCTCATCCCGGGGAAAAAAGCAGCCCGAGCGAAGCCCCAACGCCCCCCAGCACCACCCACAGGATGTCGACCCGAAGCCGCAAGGCCCCGAAGGCGCACAGGCACAGCCCGATATTGGCCGGACTCCAGGCCACGGGCCGGGCCAAGACCACCACCATGGCCGCCATGAGTCCTCCCAGGGTGGCCAGGCAGGCGCGCAGAGCGCGCCGGAACGCGGCCGAGCCGAGCAGGCTGTCGCAACGGGGCACGGCCCAGACGAGAAGGGTGATGGAGGGGGCGAACATGCCGATGGCCGCCGCGGCCGCGCCGACCACCCCCTGCACCGCGTATCCCACAAAGGCCGACGTGATGACGATGGGTCCGGGCGTGATCTGACCCAGGGCGATGCCGTCCAGAAAGGTCTTTTCCGTGAGCCAACCCGCGTTGCGCACCACTTCGTGCAGCATCATGGGCAGGGCGGCGAACCCCCCGCCGAAGGCGAAGAGGTCCACGCGCATCATGCGCAGCGCCAGTCCCGCCAGGTCCGTCGAATACGCCGCCAGCAGTCCGACCAAGAGGCCCAGCCCGGCGAGCAGCCGGAAACAGGCGTTTCGCTGGTTCGCGGGAGCCGACGCCTGGGCCCCGCACGCGGCGGCGGGCGCGTCCCCGTAGGCCACCGCTCCCAGGAGCGTCGCCGCCACGACGATCAGCGCCGGCGGAACCTGGAGCAGCACCCCGCAGGCCGAGCCGAAGCCGATCAGCGCGTCCATGAAACAGGCCGTGTACTTTCTGACGAAATCCAGCGCGGCGCTGGCGATGATGGCCACGACCACGGTCTTCAGGCTGGCGAAGGTAGCCAGTATCCAGCCCACGTTTTGATACCGGAAATAGAAAAACGACAGGGCGGTGATGAGCCCGAAGGCGGGCAATCCGAATCCGACGAACGCGGCCAAGGCCCCGGCCAGTCCGCGCAGCCGAAAGCCCACGAAGGCCGCGACCTGCATGGCCGTGGCGCCCGGAATCATCTGGCAGAGGGAGAGCCCCAGGCGAAAGTCCTCTTCGGTGATCCAGCGGCGGCGCTCGGCGGCCAGAGCGCGGATGTGCCAGACCATGGCCGGACCGCCGAACGCGGTCAGTCCGAGGCGCAAAAACGTCCCGAAGAGCGTGGCCAGGGGGACTTTCGGCGGCGCGTGCGCGCCGTTGGGCGGTGTTTCGGGATTCATGAGGATCCGGGTTCCCTATGCGCGCGCCCCCCGGGAGTCAATGCCCGCCTTGCGGCGCGCCGCCTCGAAGCCCGGAGCCCTGGCGGCGGGCCCGGGAAAGCGCCCCTCAGCGCGACTGGGCCAAACTGCGCCGAAACAGCGACAGGGCGAGCAGAAAAAATCCCAACCCGATGCCGAAGGTGGCCAAAAGCTGGTGCCAGACCATATCCAGGCCCGCCCCCCGGTAGAGAATGGCCTGGGCCAGGCTGACGAAGTGCGTGGTCGGGGCGAACTCCATGACGTTGCGCACCAGCTCCGGCATGCTCTCGCGCGGGCTGACGCTGCCCGAAAGGATCTCCAGGGGCAAGATGACCAGGATCATCATGAGTCCGAGCTGCGGCATGTTGCGCGCCAGGGTGCCCAGAAAGATGCCGATGCAGGCCGTGGCGAAGAACTCGCACATGGCCCCGCACAGAAACAGCGGAATGGACCCGGCCAGGGGCACGCCCAGGGCCCAGCGCACCACCAGCGCCAGGGAAAGGGCCACGGTGGTCACCACCACCAGGCCCATGGACCAGATCTTGGCCAAAAGGATTTCCACGGCGGTGAGCGGCATGACCATGAGGTGTTCGAGCGTGCCGCGTTCGCGTTCGCGCACCAGGGCCGCTCCGGCGAGCACGATGGAGAGCAGGGTGATGTTGTTGATGATCTCCATCACGCTGCCGAACCAGGAACTGGTCAGGTTGGGGTTGAACTTGACCCGCGTGTCCAGGCTCACCCTGGAGGCGGTCGTCCCCCGGTAGCGCTGGACGAACGCGTTCACCTCGCCCAGGACGATGTTTTGGATGTAGCTGTTGCCGATGAACGCCTGGGTCATGATGGTGGCGTCGATGTTCACCTGGATGTCCGGGCTTCTGCCGGCCAGCACGTCGTGTTCGAAATCCGGCGGGATGTCGATGACGAAGAGAAAGCGCCCCGCGTCCAGGGCCGGGTCCATCTGGTCGCGCTCGATCAGTCGCGGAGTCTGAAAATAGGGACCGTAAAAGGCCTGGACGATGCGCCCCGAGAGCATGGACCGGTCCTCGTCCACCACGGCGATGGGGGCGTTGTGCAGTTCCTGAGAACTGGCCCTGGCCACCACGTAGATGCCGCCGGTGAAGGCCCAGATGATGACGCCCAGCAGCACCTTGTCGCGCCAGAGGCTTTGCAGCTCCTTGACGCCCAGGCGATACACGTTCGAGAGAAAGCGCATGGTCATTTCTCCTGCTTGGGTAGAAACGCGACGCTCAGTCCCAGCAGAACCGGCACGCAGGCCGCGATGGCCGCGAAATCGGGCAACAGGTCGCCCATTGAGAGCGCCTTGGTGAACACGCCCCGGCTGATGTTCAGAAAATACGTGGCCGGAAACACCTTGCCGATGAACGCGCCCGGCCCCTGCAGGGCCGCCACCGGGGTGGTCAGGCCCGAGAAGGAGACGGTGGCCATGAGGGTGAAGATGGCGGTCACGGCCAGGGCCGCTATCTGGGTTCGGGTAAACGACGACACCAGAAGCCCGATGCCCGTGGACACCACCACGAACACCAGCGCGGCCAGGGTCAGGGTGGGCAGGCTGCCCTTGAGGGGCACGTCGAAAAGAAACACGGCCTCGGCCGTGAGCCCGGCGAAGCTCAGCATGCTCACCCCCACATAGGGCAGTTGCTTGCCCAGCAGGAATTCCACCCGGGTCACCGGGGTGACATAGAGATTGGTGATGGAGCCCAGCTCCTTTTCGCGCACCACGCCCAGGGCCATCAGGATGGCGGGGATAAAGAGCAGAAGCAGGGGAATGACCGCCGGCACCATGGCGTAGAGGCTCTTGAAGTCCTGATTGTAGCGGTAGCGGACCTGGATGCCGGCGTTGGCCGCCGGAATGGACAGCCCCGCCGTGCGGGCCAAGTTTTGCAGATAGAGGGCGTGTACGCCTTCGATATAGCCGCGCACGGTCTCCCCGTGAAAGGGCATGGCCCCGTCCACCCAGACGGCCACGGACACGTTGCGCCCGCGTCTCAGGTCGCGGCCGAAGTCCGGCGGAATCTCCAGCGCGGCGTTGAGCTCGCCGGAGGCCATGCGCCGGTCCAGGTCGTGGGTGTCCCTGAGGGGAGGACGCTCCAGAAAATAGCGCGACCCGGACAGGTTGCGGGTGTAATCCCGGCTTTCCGGGGACTGGTCCCGGTCCAGAACGGCGAATTTCAGGTCTTCCACGTCGAAGGTGATGCCGAAGCCCAGGATGAACAGCAAAATGACCGATCCCAAAAGCGAGATGATCAACCGGACCGGATCGCGCACGATCTCGCGCGCCTCTCGCCCGGCGTAGGCCAGCAGGCGGCGCGGGCTGAAGGCGCGGGCCAGGGCCTGGTCCGGGGACCAGTCCGGAGCCTGGGCCGTGCCGGACGCGTCGCCGGATTCGCCCTGGAGCGTCTCGGTCTGGCGCGGGGCGTTCTTTGCCTCCCCGGCCGGCTCCGGGCCGGACGCGCCGTCGGGTGCGGCCGGGGGCCTCGGGGCCCTGGACGCTGCGGACGACGCCTGGCCGACCGCCCGTGTCGATGCAGCCCCGGACGCCTCCGCCGGCCCGACCCCGTCCTCGGTTTCGCCCGAGGCCTCTTCCAGATAGTCGATGAAGGCTTCCTCCAGAGTGGCCTTGCCGCGCAATTCGGCCAGGCGCGCGGGCGCGTCGCTGGCCAACACCCGGCCCGCGTGCATGAGCGAGATGCGGTCGCACCGCGCGCCTTCGTTCATGAAGTGGGTGGAGACGAAGATGGTCACGCCCTGGTTGCGGGACATGTCCACCAGGATCTCCCAGAATCCGTCCCGGGCCACCGGGTCCACGCCCGAGGTGGGCTCGTCGAGAATGAGCATATCCGGGCTGTGGATCACGGCCACGGCCAGGGAAAGCCGCTGCCGGATGCCCAGGGGCAGCCGGTCGGCCAGGGCGCGCTCATGGGGCTTCAGGTCGAAACGCGCGAGCATCTCCTCCACGCGGGGCTCCACCCGGGGGCCGGGAATCTGAAACAGCCTGGCGTGCAGGGCCAGGTTCTGACGCACGGTGAGCTCCTCGTACAGGGAAAAGCTCTGGGTCATGAACCCCACGCGCTTCCTGGTCTCCAGGTCGCGGGCGTCCATGGGGCGGCCGAACAGCAGGGCTTGGCCCTCACTGGGGGGAAGAAGCCCGGTGAGCATCTTCATGGTGGTGGTCTTGCCGCAGCCGTTGGACCCCAGAAAGCCGAAGATCTCCCCCCGCCGGATGGTAAAATCCACGTGGTCCACGGCGGTGAAGGAGCCGAAACGCATGGTCAGCCCCTTGGCCTCGATGGCCGGCGACTCGTCGCGCCCCACGGGCAGCGGCGGGACCACCAGGGTCTTGTGTCCCAGGCGCTTGGCCTCGGGCAGCAGGCGGATGAAGGCTTCGTCCAGGTCGGACGCGCCGGTGCGCTCCAGCATGGATTGCGGGCTTCCCTGGCCGATCACCCGGCCGGCGTCCATGGCCACCAGCCAGTCGAATCCCGTGGCCTCCTCCATGTAGGCCGTGGCCACCACCACGCTCATGCCTTCCCCCCCGGAACGGATGCGCTCGATGAGCCGCCAGAACTGGCGGCGCGAGAGCGGGTCCACCCCGGTGGTGGGTTCGTCGAGAATGAGCAGATCGGGATCGTGCACCAGGGCGCAACACAGGCCCAGCTTCTGCTTCATGCCGCCCGAGAGCTTTCCGGCCGGGCGGTCGGCGAACGGGGACAGGCCGGTCGCGCCCAGCAGGTCGGCGATGCGGCGCTCGCGCTCGCGACGGTCCTGGTCGAAAAGCTTGGCGAAAAAGTCCAGATTTTCGCGCACGGAAAGGGTCATGTACAGGTTTCGGCCCAGGCCCTGGGGCATGTAGGCGATGCGCGGGCAAACCCGGGCCCGATGTCCGGGATCGGCCATGTCGCCGCCCAGGGTCTCCACGTGGCCCAGCTGGATGCGCCTGGCCCCGGAAACCAGGGCCAAAAGGCTTGATTTGCCCACCCCGTCCGGACCGATCAGGCCGACCATGCGCCCCGACGGAATCTCCACGCTCACATCGTCCAGGGCCGCCACCGAGCCGTAGCGCAGCCCCACGCCGACAAGCCTGGAGGCCGGCTCCGCGGTCACGGGGCGGACCTCGTTTCGCCCACCAGGGGCGGGACCTCGCGCGGCCAGGGCGCGTTCGAATCCAGGCGCACGTAGGCCACGCCGGGCAGGCCGGTCTTCACCTGCTTGGCATGGGCGCGCAGCAGGTCGGGCGCGATGTGCACCTTGATGCGAAACATGAGCTTCTCACGCTCGGTGCGCGTCTCCACGGCCTTGGGCGTGAACTGGGCCTGGGGCGAGACGAAGGTCACCTTGGCCGGAATGGAAATGTCGGGGCGCACGTCCAGCACGATGCGGGCCTCGGCCCCCAGGGCGGCGCGCCCCACCTGCGCGGTGGGCAGAAACAGGGTCATGTACACGTCGCTCAGATCGAGCAGCGTGAGCACCCGTCCCCCCACGCCCAGGATCTCGCCCGGTTCGGCCAGGCGGTAGAGCACCCGCCCGTTGATGGGAGAAATGAGCGTGGCGTCGGACAGGTCGGCCCGGATGGTCTCGGCCTTGGCTCGGGCGGCCTCGATGGCGGCCTGGGCCTCAAGCACCCCGGCCTTGGCCGACTCCAGCCCGGCCCGGGCGGAAAAGACCTGGGCCTGGGCCGCCTTGAGCTGGGCCGTGTTGGTCTTGGACGTGGTGAGGTCCACGTCCAGACGCTCGCGCGGCACCACGCCGTCGGTATGGAGCTTCTGGGTGCGGCGCAGTTCGATGTCGGAGAGCTGCAACTGGCTGGAACGCTGGGCCACCAGGGCTTCGGCGGCCAGGATTTCGTTCTGGCGTTGGGCCACGGCGGCCACGGCGCCGGCCTTCTTGTGCTCGGCCTGCATGATGGCGGCTTCGGCCTCGCGCAGGTCCGCGTCCAGGACCTTGGTGTCCATGCGGGCCAGGGGCTCCCCGGCGGTCACGTCGTCGCCCTCCCTGGCCAGCACGGACACCAGACGCCCGGCCATCTTGGTGGAGATGTCCACCTCCGTGGCTTCTATGCGCCCGTTGCCCACGGCGAAAGCTCCCGGGTCCTGGCGCGGATGCAGCACGGTCCAGGCGAAGTATCCGCCCACGGCGCAGGCCAGAACCACAACGACGAAAACCAGGCGGCGCGAAAGACTTTGGGACATGGGTCTCACTCCGTAAAACGCGTTCGCGGAAACCGGCGGGCCTCGAAACCAGCGAAGAGGCGGAGCGGCGTCCGCAGGGCGTCATCCATTTTGTTGACAGCGTAACCAATTTTTCCCGTCGAATGAAGAGGGTTCCCACCCCCCGAAAAAGCGCTCCCCGCCCCGGCCACGCGCCCAAACCGGCCCCTGGGCCTCCGGCGCGCCAAGGTCGCTCTGGCCCTTCGACGTGATATGGAGTATGCTGGTATAAATACTAAATACGCAATCATATTCGGTAAATACGCTTTTTTGAAATACGAAGGATCGTTTTTCAGGACGGTATTGCTACTGGGGAGCGCATCCTGCCGTCATGACCCGGCGACCTCGGTGAACGTCTGTCGTTGATATATCAATTTTATTCCACGCGCAAACCGCGCCCCGTGGTGTCTTGATGAACGAACTCCCCGGCTACACACTTCTCTCCCGCCTCCACGTCGGATCGCATTTTCAGGTCCATCGGGCCTTGCGCCAAGAGGACCAAACGCTTGTCGCCGTAAAGTTCCCCATGGGCCACACCCCGTGCAAGGAGGAAGTCTATCTCCTTGCCAGAGAATACGCCATCCTGCGGCTTCTCGCCGGGCGCGGCGCGGTGCGCGTGCTGGGCTTCAAGCGTCTCGGGGCCATTCCCGCGCTCGTGCTGGAAGACATGCAGGGCCAACGCCTGGCGGAACTGGCCAGGCAGCAAGTTCTTTCCGTGCAGCGCTTTCTCGACCTCGCCGCGTCCACGGCCCAAGCCCTGGACCGCGTGCACAAGGCCGGCGTGCGCCACGGCGACGTGACCGCCTCCAACATCCTGGTTTCGCCTGGCGACGCCTCCTGCCGATTTCTCGATTTCGGAGCCGGGTTTCGCGCCGGACTCCCCCCGCATCGCCAAATCCTCGGCCGCCCCACCCACCTGGCCCCGGAACTGGCCGGACGGCCGGAAAACCGCCTCAGCGTGGCCACGGACATCTACGCCCTGGGCGTCACGTTCCACGAACTGCTGACCTCGCGCCTGCCCTTCGAAAGCGCCGACCCCATGGAGCTCGTCCACGCCCACCTGACCAAAATTCCCGACGACCTCCGACTCCTGAGGGAAGACTTGCCCCCGATCGTGTCCGATATCGTCCTGAAATGCCTGGCCAAGGACCCCTGTCGTCGCTATCGCTCGGCCGCCGGCCTGGCCTGGGACCTGAAGCGGTGCCGGGATGCCCTGTCCGAACCGGAAACCGCCGCGGTTTTCGACCTGGGCGAACACGACGCGCCCGACGTCCTGGAAGCGCCCACGGCGCTGGTCGGCCGACAGGCGGAAATGCTGTCCCTGGTCCAGGCCTTTGACCGGACGGTGGCGGGCGGGTTCGAAACGGTGCTGATCCGGGGCGCGACCGGCATGGGCAAAACCCGTCTGGTGGAAGAACTCCGGGACAAGGTCCGGGAACGACGGATCTTCTTTCTGGAAGGAAAATGGGAGTCCCGGCGTCGGGACGCCCCCTACCTGGCCCTGGCGCAGGCCCTTTCCGGAGCCGTGCGCCAGATGCTCGGCCTGCCCGAGCGGGAACTCGCGGCCTGGCGTCAACGCCTGACCCAGGCGCTGGGCGACGACGCGGGGCTGCTCGTGAAAGCCCTTCCCGAATTGGCCCTGGTGATCCAGCCCAATTCCCGCTTTGCCCTGGCCGTCCCGCTGGAAGCCAAAAACCGGCTGGCGCGTCAGCTCGGGGCCATGTTGTGGACGCTTTCGCTCTACAGCCAGTCGGTCGTCCTGTTCCTGGACGACCTGCACTGGGCCGACGCCGACAGCCTGGAGTTGCTCAAGGCCCTGCTCTGGAACGCCAACGCCTCGCACTGCCTGGTCCTGCTGACCTACCGCGAGACGATCCTCGCGGAAAACCCCGCCGCCCTGGCCTTTGTGCGGGCCCTGGAGGCCAAGGGCGCGGGCAAGGTGTCGCATATCGGCCTGGCCGGATTGGACAGGACCTCGGTGGCCCAATACCTGGGCCTGGCCCTGGGCGAATCGCCCGAGGCCTTGGCCGGGCTGGCCAAGGCGTTTCACGAACAAACCGGCGGCGCGCCGTATTTCATGGCCGAACTGCTGCGCAACGGGGATTTCGTGCGGGAAAGGGGAGTTGCGGACAAGGACGGCGCGCGCCCGCGGGACGCCCAGACGCCCCGGCCCGGTCCCGACCGAGAAACCGGCGCCCGGATGGCGGCCTTACGCATCGCGGCCCTTTCGGCTCTCGAACGGGAAGCCCTGCAACTGGGAGCCTGCCTGGGCAGCCGTTTCGACGCCCTGATACCGGCCCGCGTGCTCGGCGTTGGCGAAGACCAGGCCTTTTCCCTGTTTCAGGCCAGCCTGGACCAGGCCATCGTGCTCCTGGACGTGGAAGGCGACCCCGACGGCTCGGAGCGGGGACAACTGCGCATGCGTTTCGCGCACGATCTGGTGCTCGAAGCCGCGTACGCCAGTCTGCCGCCGCCGCGACGGGCCCAAGCCCACGAACGGCTGGCCCGTTGCCTGCTCCGGGCGTTTCCTCCGGACGAACATCCCACCAAGATCTACGCCATCGCGAACCAGATTCTTTTGTGCGACCACCCGGAACCGGCGCAAGCCCGGGAGTTCGCCGCGGCCCTGGACAAGGCCGCGCAAGAGGCCATCAACGCGGTCGCCTTTCCCGCGGCCTGGACCTTCGCCTCGGCCGGCATGCGTCTGCTGGAGCCCGAAGCCTTTGCCGCGCCCGACGGCCTCACCCTGGCCCTGTGGAGAACCGGCGCCCAGGCCGCCCTGTCCGCAGGCCTGGACCACGAGTTCGAGGCGGTTTCCGCCCAGGGCTTGCGCCTTGCGACCCGCGCCGAGGACAAGGCGGATCTTCTGGCCCTGCGCGCCAGGTGGCACGCCCGAGCCGGCCGGCACGAAGCCGCCGTTTCCGAGATGCGACGGGCCCTGACGTTTCTGGGAGACGCCAACGCGGACCCGGTCGACCCCTCCCCCCAGACCGAGGAACTCCTCGGGAAGATCAAGACGCTGCTGGGCCGACGCCGCGTGGAGGACCTGGCCCAAAACGCTCTTCTGGCCGACCCGCGAACCAAGGCGGAGCTCGACGTCATCAACGCCGGCATCCTGTCCGTGCTCAACGTGGATACGGGACTGTACGCCTCCGTGGTGGCCCGTTCGGTTTTCCTGCAAATGGACAAGGGGCTCTATCCCCCGTCCTTTCCGGCATTTACCCGCCTGGGCAACCTGCTGGGCGTCTGGCGCGACGACGACCAGGCCGGACTGGCTTTCACCAGGCTCGCCCTGGACCTGAGTCGACAGCAGCATCACTCCGAGTCGTTTTTGTCCTCCGTGGATATCGTCTCGCGTTCGGTACTGCCCCGCACCCAGAGTTTTCACTGGCTGGACGGACTGTTCGACGAAGGCCAGGGACTGGCCGAAACCACGGGCGTTTCGTATCCCACGGGCGTTTTTCTCCTGGCCAAGGCGCGTCTGGACTTTTTCATGGGGCGCCCCCTCACCGCGTTGGCCAATTGCCTGCGCCGCCTGGGCAGGGAGGCCCAGGCCCAGGGCGACCGGATGAGCCTTCTCGACGGCGTGGCCATGTATTTCGGGTTCAAGGGCCTGACCGAGGACGCCGCCGCCACGGCTCCGGGCCCTGCCCCCCTGACCGAAGGGCGGGTGCTGCGCGAGCTCACCGCCCACCGGCAGCATGTGTCCCTGACCGACTACAAGACCTGCAAGATGGCGTCGTCCTACCACTTGCGACGCTACCGGGCCGTGTTGGCGCTTCACCGCCTGGCCAAGGCCAACAAACTGACGGACACGGCCTCCCTGGCCATGGTGCCGCAACATTTCTACGCGGCCATGAGCCTGTTGGCCCTGTGCAACGAGCGGAACATGGACCTCGGCCCCGGACGGCTGGCCTTTCTGGAAGAAACCCTGGACCTTTTGCGGGACCTGGAAGCCCGGTGCCCGATCAATTTTTCCAGCTGGAGCCGGCTGCTGCAAGCCGAGCACAGCCGCGCCGTCAAAGCGCCCGTGAACGAGACCGTGGCCCTTTTCGAACGGGCCCTGCGCGCTTCCCGGCGCAACGGATTCGTCCAGAACGAGGCCCTGGGGCGCGAACTCCTGGGGCGGTTCTTCCTCTCCCAGGGCCGGGCCGCCCTGGCCAAGCCGATGCTCGGCCAGGCCATCGCCGGATACCGCGCCTGGGGGGCCGAGAAAGTGGCCTCCCGTCTGCAACACGAATTCGGCCCGCTTCTGCGCAAGAGCCGCGACGACATCTTTCCCGCCGGACTGGAAACCGCGCCCATCTCCCAGGAGACCCTGGACCTGCTCACGGTGCTCAAGTCCGCCCGCATCATTTCCGCCGAGACCAATCCCAGCCGGCTGATTCCCCTGCTCATGGGTATCCTGGCGGAGTCGGCCGGGGCCGAACGCGGGGCGTTTTTCCGAATGGAGCGCGGAGAGCTCCAACTGGTGGCCCACTCCCGCCCCAAGGACCCCCGGCGATTCGAACTCGTGCAGCCCGGACGGGAGCCCAAGTGGGACTCGGTGTACACGGCGCTGCGTTTCGTGGCCCGGACCGGGGAGAGCCTGGTGTTGTCCGACGCCTCCACGGACTCGATCTTCGGGGGCGAGGCCAAACGCCAAGCCGTTTGGACGCGCTCGCTCTTGTGCCTGCCGATTCCCGGTTTCAGCGGCCCCGTGGGGCTGGTGTACCTGGAAAACAACCAGATGCCCGGCGCGTTCACCGCCGCCCGACTGGGCGTGGTCCGCACCCTGGCCGCCCAGGCCTCTGTGGCGCTGGAAAACGCGGCGTTGTTCGATTCCCTGCGGGTGGCGGAAAAAAAATATCGCGGCATCGTGGACAGCGCCCCGCTGGGCATCTTCCAGACGAACCGCGACGGCGTGCTGACCGACGTCAACCCCGCCCTGGCCGTGATGTTGGGGTTCGTGTCCGCCCGCCACCTGCTCGCGACCGAACGCCGGGTGCTCGACTTCTGCCTCGACAACCGGGACCTGCGTCGGCTCCTCAAACGCCAGCCGGGAGAACGCGACGCGCGCGGCCTGGAAATGCCCCTGAGCCGCAACGACGGGTCCATCCTCTGGGCCAGGTTGCATATTCAGCGGGAACGGGACGCCTCGGGCAGAAGCCTGCGCTTCATGGGCATGGTGGAAGACATCACGGCCCTGAAACAGTCCGCCGAGCAGTTGCAACGGCTCAATCGCGACCAGTTGCGCATCCAGGAGCAGGAGCGGGTCCGCATCGCCATGGACCTGCACGACAACGTGGCCCAGAACCTGCTGGCCATCAAGCTGGGCCTGGGACAGGCGGCCGCCCGGCCCGAGCTGGCCGCGGTGGACGGCCTGGCCCGCACGCTCGCGAAACTCGCCGCCGGACTGACCGACTCCCTGGCCGCGGTGCGCGATCTTTCCCACGCCTTGCAGCCGCCCGACCTGGACGGCCTCGGCCTGGCCGGAGCCCTGGAGAGCTTTTGCCGGGACTGCTCGAGAAAGTCCGACACGGAGGTGGATTTCCTGGCGGCGGGCCTGGAAGCCCTGGCCCTGGACCGGCAGGCCCAGGCGCACTGCTATCGTCTGGTTCAGGAGGGGGTCAGCAACGCCCTGCGTCACTCCGGCGCGGACCGGATCACCGTTCGCCTGACGGTGTCCCACCCCAAGCTCATCATCCGCATCGAGGACAACGGGTGCGGGTTCGACGTGGCGGTCAAAAGCGCCGCCGCCCTCCGGGAAAAACGCATGGGCCTGCGGGGAATGCGAGAACGCGCGCACATTCTGGGCGGAGGGTTGCGCATCCAGTCGCGCCCGGGCGAAGGCACCCGCATCCTGGCCGAAGTCGCCAATCGAAGAGAGCAGGACCGTGACTAAGAAAAACATCCTCATCGTGGACGACCACCCGTTGATACGCGAAGGGCTCAAGCACATCGTGAACTCCGCCCCGGACCTGAACGTGATCGCCGAGGCGGGATCCGCCTCGCAGGCCCTGCGCCTGGCGCAAACCCTGCGGCCGGACGGGCTGACCATGGACCTCTCCCTCCCGGACAACAGCGGAATTTTCGTCCTGGAAGAGCTCGCGAAGAACGACTCCTCCCCCCCCGTGCTGATGCTCAGCATGCACTGCCAACACTCCAGGATTCTCGAAGCGTTTCAGGCCGGAGCCATGGGCTACGTAAACAAGGAGTCGGCCGCGGAACTGCTCATCGAGGCCCTGCGCACGGTGCTGCGCGGGGAGATCTACCTCGACGCCTCCCTGTCGATGAGCGTGCTGGACCTTTTGCGCGCCCCGACCCGGCCCAGGTATCGGTCCGACAGCGGGTACTCCACCCTGACGCCCCGCGAACAGGAAGTCATGCGGCTGCTGGCCGAGGGCCTTTCCGCCAGGGATATCGGCAAGCGTCTCTTCATCAGCCCCAAAACCGTGGACAACCACCGGGCGAACCTCATGAAAAAACTCCGCCTGGACACCGCCACGGACATCGTCCGCTACGCCGCGCGCCTGGGGCTCATCGACATCTCCTCCTGGAAGGATTCCTAGCAGCCTGGAAAATCCTTGCTGGCTGCGTTGCTGCGAAAAACGCAAACCCTCAACGGATGCCAACTCCGCTTCGGGCTTGACTTTTCCTCGCGCCTTGCCAGCACGTTTTGTGAACAGGCCGCACGAATCGTGCTTTTGGGGCGGGCTGCTAGGGATGCGTCCACGAAATACGCGCCTACGCATTCCCTCCCCCGAAAAATCCCGGACTTTCCCCGGTTTTTTGCGCCTGTTCCCTGAACGCCGACCCAGCGTTTCACTTTTTTTTGAAACGTGCCGCATCGAACGCTCCAAATGGGCGACAAGATATTGGATTCATGGGCTGTATTCGGAACTGCCTGCGTAGGCGGAGACGAAAATAAAGACTCGACCCTGACGTTTATTCTGTGATATACTGTTTTATCGTAAAAGAATAGAGACGCAACCCAAAGATATTCCGTCGCTTTCACCAGCGCGCCTTTCGCAAAGCCTTTCATCCGCCAGGAGGAAAAGATGTCCCACAACGGTCAAGACGTCCTCGACATCGGCACGACGCGAATCGGGCAACGGTATTTTTACGGGGTGGAAGTTCCCCTGAACAACCCCGCCTGGTCCGGGCCCTGGGATTGCGCGGAATTCGCGTCCTGGTGCGCCTACCAGGCCTACGGATTGATCTTCGGGGCGGGAGGGGCCACACGCCCGGACAAGGCCACGCCCTACTCCGGGAGCTGGTACGCGCAGGCGAAGAAAACCGGCCATGCCATCGATTGGCGGGAGGCGTTGCGCATTCCCGGCGCGGCGCTGATCCGGGCCCCGACCACGGGCCGGCATGGCCACGTCGCCTTCTCCATGGGCGACGGCGAGCGCACGCTGGAGGCCCGGGGCGCCGCGTACGGGGTGAACATCTTCGACCGCGCGGGCTCCAGGCCGTGGAGCATCGGCTGCCTGCTGCCGGGAGTCGACTACGAGACGAACCCGGGCGCGCACGCGGCGCCGCACGTTCAGCCCGCGTCGGCGGCCCTGTCCAAGGAATTTCTTTGCCTCCGCACGCCGAACGCGAAGGGCGCGGACATTCTCGCCGTGCAAAAGGCACTTGCCGCAAAGGGAATCCACCCGGGGCCGCTCGACGGCTCGTTCGGTCCGCTGACGCACGCCGCGGTGCTTTCGTTCCAGATCATGCAGGGGCTCGAAGTGGACGGCGTTGTCGGACCGGCGACCGCCAAGGCGCTCGGCCTGGCGTTTCCGATCGCCGGAAGCGAAGGCGACGCCCGGGCATACGCAACGGCGAGCACCCCCCAAGTCCCCGGCCCGATACCCCTTGCGCCGCATGCCGACACCTTCGACGGGATCGCCGCGATCACGCGTTCGGGCAAGCGCTTTAGCGCCACGACCGTGTCGGGCGAACGTTTTCTCATTGGCTCCATCACGACATATCACCAGGACGGCATCCTGCGCACCGGCCTTTCCCGGGGGGGAGGCGCGCCCAGTGACAGCCTGAACTTCGGGGTCTATCGCGCGAAGGATTGGGTCGATACCCTGGGCCAATGGGCCACGTTCATCGAGCCGACCCTTTCCGCGGAGAGCGACGCCCACTTCGCGGGCCTCAACACCTATGATCGCACCGCCTTCACCTTTGGCGCGCCGCAGTTGGCCGCGCACACGCCCCAACGGAACTTCGTCATCTATTTCCGCCGTCTCCTGGCCTTGCCCCAGGCCGATCAGCACTTCCCCGAACTCTCGTTGCGCCCCAACAACGCGGGAGAGACCACCATCCATCTGCAAACGGACAAGGGGTTCGTCGATCTCGAACAGGCCGAGTCGGTCACCAGGCCCAGCGGCGCCTCGGAAATGCAGCTCGTCAAGCTGATGGCCTACCTCAACGCCTCGGCCACGGCCGTCGACGAGGCCGAACTGCTGGCGGCCGCCAGGCTCATGAACTGGCTGCGCCTGGATCCGAAGGCCAAGGAGCTCCAGATCGCGGTTTTCCTCGAGCACGCGCAGGACAACCTGGCTTGGGCCAAGAAGAAGGTGGCCGGCTTCACCGGTTCGGACTGGGAAATCGCCCTCTGGATCATGGACATACGGCACCAGGGGCGCGGCAGCCGCGCGGAAATGAGCGCCGCCCTGGCCTCGGCCAACCCCGTGGAGGCGCTGCGGGCGATCGGCCCCGCGCAATACAAGTCGCGGGTCAAAAAGGTGGCCGAAGCCGTCGCCGCGCTCAAGGCCTCGGGTCTGCTGGACGGATTCACAGTATAACCGGAGGGGGTGCGCCATGCGATGTTCGACAGCGAAAATCCTGAGCCTGGCCGGAGCCGTCTGGCTTCTCGGCGTCAGCCCGGTCTTGGCGGACGACGCCTCCGGGCAGTTGTCGGAGGTGCTCGTCAAACGCCTGCTCCCCGAGCTGGGGGGACTTTTCGTGGTGGCGACGATCATGGAGTCGGCGTTGACCACGCTGTTCAATTGGCGTCTGTACCGCGAGTTCTTCAACGGCCGGGCGTGCAAGACCTTGGTCATGATCGGCGTTGGCTACTTTATCGTCAGCGGTTTCAGTTACGACATCGTCAGCCGGGTCATCCATGAGGCGGGAGGAACGACCAATTCCCCCCTGGTGTCGACCCTGCTGTCCACGTTGGTTCTCGCGGGGGGCAGTTCCGCCGTCTTCGAATTGTTCAAGCGCCTTGGCCTGCGCCCGCCGGCCGTGCAGCCGGCGCCGGCCACGCAACCCGGAGAGGGGAAGGCCTGGGTTTCGGTTCGCATAGACCCCGTAAGCCCCGGACTCGGCCCCGTTTCGGTCTTTTTCGAAAAGATCGAGGATCCAACGCCCCAAGAACAGGCGTCGCCGCCGCTGTGCGGCGTTCTGGGCAAGCGCCCCTTCCTGAAGCGTTTGCTGGGCATCTTCCTGGCCGACCCGCTGCGCTTCCCTCCGTCCGGCGGACGAACGGTGGACGCGCTGAGCGTGTACCGCATCACGGTGCAGGCGAAACAGTACAACCCCATGGACCCAGAAACCACGAACTGCGTATTGAAGCAGACGGTGTTCGTCGGGCGGTTCGCGCAACGCGCGGTCGTCGACTTCGTATACCGGCTTTCCGCGCGTTCACAGGAGGATAAAAAGTGACGAACGACTCCACGGAACGACCTGTCGATCCCGATATCACGAAGCAGACTGTCGACCGCAATACCCCGGCCCTGGCCCTGTCCGGCGGGGGATTTCGGGCCACGCTGTTTCACGCCGGCGCGCTGATGCGACTCAATGAGCTGGGATGGCTGACGAAAGTCACCAGGATTTCCAGCGTTTCAGGCGGTTCCATCACCAGCGGCGCCCTGGCCGCCGCCTGGCCCAGGCTGACGTTCGCCAACGGCGTGATCACCAATTTCCTGGAGGCGGTGGTCAGACCGCTTCAGGAATTCTGCGCGCGCTCCATCGACACCATGGCGATCGGTTGGGGGGCGTTCCTGCCGGGAATCACCATCGGCGACATGCTGGCCAAGGCCTACGACGATCTCTTCGCGGGCATCACCCTGCAGGACCTGCCGGACACGCCGCAGTTCGTGTTCAACGCCACCAACTTGCAGACCGGACGGCTGGTCCGTTTTCAGAAAGTGCGCCTGGCCGACTACACCATAGGGATAATCCCGAATCCCAAGATCCGGGTGGCCCTGGCGGTCGCGGCATCGAGCGCCTTTCCGCCGGTGCTGTCCCCCGTGGAAATCACGGTGCATCCGCAGGATTGGAAAGACCCGGGCGACGCCATCCATTTCGGCGATCCCGCGTATACGGGCCAGCTTTCGCTCATCGATGGCGGCGCCTACGACAATCTCGGCCTCGAAACCATCAACGACTTCGCGACCATGATCGTCAGCGACGCCGGGGCTCCGTTCAGCGTCGGGGAAGAAACCGGAGCCTTCTGGCCGAAGCAGGCCATGCGCGCCCTCGACATCGCCACGAACCAGAGCCGCTCCTTGCGCAAGCGCATGCTCTTCACCGAACGCGCGGACAAGAAGCGCGTTGCCGTCTACTCCGGCATCGACAGCAACCCGGACGAATATTCCGCCCCGCAAAAAATCCGGGTCGATCCCGCGGTGACGGCCGCCCTTGCGCGCATGCGCACCCGTCTCAATCCCTTTTCCCCGGAGGAACAGGGGAAGTTGCTCAACTGGGGCTGGTTGATGATGGACGTGGCGGCCCGTTCGTATATCGCCAAGGAGATTCCCGCGCCGGAGACCCTGCCCTTTCCCGAGTATCCGCTGCACTGACCACCCCCATTCATGAGGCTTCGCATGGTTGACTCCGCTTACACACTCGACCCCGGCGATCCGCGTCGCGAGCAGGAAGGCCTTGTCTATCTGGACCCGAACCGCGTCAACGCTCCCGCCGCGCATGTTCTGGTCATTGGTGTGGCCGCCTATCAGTCCCACGAATTACCCGACCTGCTCGATACCGCCACGTATTCCGCGCGGGCGGTCGCGGACTGGTTCCTGGCCGAGCCGCCCCTGGGATTCAGAAATCCCGACTGCCCGCTGGGCAGCCTGGCTGTGTTGCTGTCGGAAACGCATGGTACCGCCCGAGCAAAGTATTTGGGCAGCGACGTGCCCCGGGCCACGTTCGACAACGTCAAGACGGCGGTCCAGGCCTGGGCGCGGCGAATGAACAGCAATAAAGACAACCTTGTTGTGCTCTATACCGCCAGCCATGGGGAAAGCTTTCTGAAAAGGACCGCCGTCCTGCTGGAGGACTATGGCACCAACGACATGCTCGCCACCACCGGCATGGTGGAGATTGAGCAATTCATCCAATCAATGGGAAACCTCAAACCCGTGTCGCAACTGCTCCTCTTCGATTGTTGCCGCAATCCGGGCGCTTTTCCCTTTTCCTGGGGCGAGCCGATAGGCGACCAGCTCATTTCCTACAAACGCCCTGCGGACGACCACGGCTTGCCGCGCAAGCAATGGGTGGTCTGCTCCACGCCTCTTGGCGAAACGGCCCTGGGCCAGATCGGAAAACCGACGTTGTTCGGCACCGCCTTGCTGGATGGACTCAATGGCGTGGCCGCGGACACCTCCTCCGCCGATTGGCCGATCAGGCCGGGCCTGCTCATCGACAAGATCGATCACATCCTGCGCCTGCACCGCCTGCCGGCCGAGGCCAAGCCCCAGACGCCGGAAGGGCGCATGCTCGGCACTTTTGACATCACCTTTCCGGGGGAGTTCGCGGACATACCGGTGTATGTCTCCCTGGACGACCCCACTCAATGGTCGGACGCGACCATAACGATTTCACGCGATGATGCGGCGGACATCATCCGGACCGGAACGAACGCCGGCTCTCCGTTTGTCAAGGAAACCATTCCCGCCAACAGTCTGATCAAGGTCGTCGCCGACAGCAGCAACGGACCGCTCGGCCAGGCGAAGCGACGCATCTTTCCCCCCGCGTCCTTCGTGAAGATTTCGACCGCCGCGTCGTCGACGCCCTCCGCCACGCCCCCGCCTTCCGCCGCTGCGTCGTTGACGCTTTCCGCCACGTCCGCGGCTTCCGCCGCATCTCCGGCTTCCGTCGCATCCCCGGCTTCCGCCGCATCCCCGGCTTCCGCCGCCGCATCGACGCCTTCCGCTTCCGGCCTGCAGGGCATGGGCCGTTTGGCGATGCGGATTTCCAGCCCGATGTTCGCGCAACAGGCCGTGAGCCTCGAAATGACGCGAACCGACAAGCCCGCGGACGCCCCGGTGCGAAAGCTGCTCCCTCTCGCCGACGTAACGACGCTCGATGTCGATCCCGGCAGCTATGCCGTCACCGTCCGCACCCCGGACGGGCAGGCGCATTACCGCGACATCCGGGTCAAGGCCGATCAGGTCCTGGCCGAGACGTTCGAGACCCCGGAAGCCCCGTACGAATGGCTCCAGACCGCCGCGACGATCGGCGCGGCGTCGGGCACGGAGGCAACACCAAGCCTCCGGGCAACGGAGGAAACACCGCCCGCCACGGCCGTGCCCGCCTTCTTTGCCAAGTTTCTCCAGGAGGTGCGATCCTCCTTCAAGTTCTTCAACCTCGGCAAGTCCAGCCCTCGCGTTGATACGACGCTGCAAATGTCCACCTGCGAGCCCTTCGTGCATTTTCGGGTCATCGGGCCCCTGGGGCCGGACCTCCGGGCGCGCCAGACCGATGCCCCCCCCGATGTCGCCCTGGGCGTGGAACAAGACGGCGAGCGGTTTCTGAGCTTGGAAATCAAGGACCAATGCGCCTCCCGGTTCGACAGTCCGGGCGACTCGCCACTGGTCTTCGCCGAGATCGTCCTGGCGGACCGGAAAGAAATCGTGGTCATCCCGACCATAGGCAACAGCGGCGTCAACGTCGGTTGGCTTCCGCACCTTGTTGTCGACCGGCTGACGCCGCTGTCCCTGAGCGCCACCACCGCGTTTGTCGCAGACCGGAAATGGACGGGGCTCCTGGGCTTTCTTGGCTCCCGCAACATGGAGGTCGGCGCCCGGCTCCTGGACGACGGCATGAGAATCATGGCCATGCACGCCCTGCGCGACACGATCAAAAACCCGCTGGCCGCCGCTGCCGGGGCCTTGATCGCCGTCTCGGCCGCCAAACCCGGAGCCGACGAGGAGCTGGACGCCTGGCTACGCGATCTGGCGACGCAGTTCCCGAATCTCCCGGACGGAGCGGTAATCCTGGCCCGGTGGCTGCTCACCCGGGCCCGTTCGTCCAAAGAGCTCGCCCAGGCGCGCACCTGGTTCGCCATAGGGCTGGAGCGCGGCGTTCCGTGTTATTCGCTCTCCGCCGATTGGCTGGCGCGCGGACTCGAAAGCCTGCCCGGAGACGACAAGGAACTGCTGGAGATGCAAACCTCGGCGCGCTACTTGGCCAACAGGGTCGATTCCGGCCTGGCCTTCACCGTGGCCCGCGCCGACATCTAGCAGCCGCGAATGTTCGTTTCGTCGATAACACACTGAAATTTTTTATTTTCAATGGGCGCTTCGCGCGTGATGCGCCCTGCGATCCTTCACAAGCGCAAGGAGAGACGCCATGTCCATATTTCGATTGACCATGCATCCGGCATCCGATGGCGATGCGCTGCTTCTCAGTTGGGGAGAGGACAACGCCCCGCATCATGCGCTGATCGACCTCGGACGTTCGGGAGATTATCGCCACCTGAAACCGCTGCTTCAACAAGCGGGCCAGTTCGAGTTGTTCACGATCACCCATATCGATATCGACCATATCGGAGGGGTGGTGTCCCTGTTCAAGGAAACAAAATTGCCCTTCACGCCGAAGCACATATGGTTCAATGCCTATGACCAACTGGTCGCGGCCAGAAACCGCCTTCCCCCGAGGAGCGTCACGTTGGGGACGAATCAGGGTGAACAGGTGTCGCAAGGCATCGGCAACAACAACTGGCCCCTGAATAAACAGTTCGCCAGCACGGTCGTCTCGGTGGACAGCCCCGAAGGAAGCCAACCGATCCCTTTCCCTGGCGGCCTCACCCTGCGGCTGCTGTCCCCCTCGGACACGAAGCTCGCTCAACTCCTTCCGGCCTGGGACAACGAGTTGCAAAAAGCCCGGATGCGCTTGGGCGACGCGGACGCGCCCCCTCCCGCCCGGGCCGGCGGCCACGTGGCCATGGGCGGGATCAACGTCGACTCTTTAGTGTCCCAGCCCTTCTCCAAAGATATGAGCGCGCCCAACGGAAGCAGCATCGCCTTTCTTGCGGAATTCGAGGGCAAACGCATTCTGCTGGGCGCGGACGCGCATGCGGACGTCATCGAGGCGTCGCTGAGCGCGTTGGGCGCTTCAAAAGACAGCCCGTACCCCATCGCTTGCCTGAAGGTCCCTCATCACGGCAGCAAGGCCAACACCTCTCCCGCCCTGCTCGACCTGATCGATTGCTCCTGTTTCGCCTTTTCGACCAACGGCACCCAACATGACCATCCCGACCCGGAAACGATAGCCCGCATTCTGAAAAAATACCAAGAGAGAGACAAAAGGCTGTTCTTCAACTTCCGACAGCCCCACACCGCCGTCTGGGACGCCCCCGCATTGAAACACCAGTGGAAGTACGACTGCGTGTTTCCGACGAACAACACGCAAGGCGTCACCATCGACATTTGACCTCCACGGGCAACGCCCCGCGGTCGCGGCCGGACGTTGCCAGGAAAGACGTTTGCGTCTACCGTGCCGCAAGCTCAGTGAACGATGCGTTGAAAAAGCCGATTGTCGCGGCCTGTTCAAGACACTCGCTGGCACGGCGCGAACGAACGTCAAACCCGAAGCGGCGCATGCGCACGGCCCGGGGGTGACGCGCCCGAAGCGGACGCGGCCAGCGGGGAATTTCGACGGACCGCCAAGGAGGACACCGCCGTGACCCGCGTCCCCCGCGCCCTGGCCCTGTGCCTGGCCCTGTGCCTGGTGGCCCCGGTCCCGACCGGCTGGGCCAAGACGGCCAAACCGGCGGCTCCCGCCGCCCCGGCTCGCGACCCCAACGCCCAGAGCCTGATGGAGTTTTTCAAGGACGAGGAACTCAAGTCGGCGAAGAATCTGGACTTCAAGATCATCGGGGGATACGCGGACATTCATACCGACTCGGCCCAGTCGTCGGGGCGCTACTTTCTGGCCGGGCAAAACATCGCCGCCGTGGCCCCGGACATCTACCGCCTGGACCTCACCTTCAAGCACAAGTACCAGCGCGACATCATCGACTACAATCCCGAGTATTTCTTCACACAACAGCGCAGCTACTACTTCTGGTACAACGGCGGCAAACGCCTGGTGTTCAAGCTCGGTTCCGGGAAAAAGACCTTCGACACCTCGAAAAAAGAAATCACCCAGATTAAGGTGCAGTCCCTGGAGACCTACACCGTGGAACGCCAGAAGCTCCTGATCAACCTGCAGTTCAAGGACGCCGGCACGTCCGTCACCCTGGAAATCCAGTTTCTGTAGACGGTCCCGCGCGCACTGGAACCCGCCCGCTTCGCAGCGTGCAGAGGCCCAAACGTGTCCGGAACGACGCGAAACGAAGCCCGCCCCCGGAACCCCGCATCGCGGGGTGGGGGCGGTGGATCAAGGCTGGTGCGTGCTGGTGAGTGGCGGGTAAGGCTAAACGGTGGGAAATTTCGCTTTCAAGCCGATTCCTTAGGATACGGCTTGCTTGACGGACGACGCGCCCGGTTCGGCCCGGTTTCCGCGGCGTCGGCCGGCCGTCTCGGCCGACGCCGCGGAGCCACCTTTGCCATGTCCTTTGCGCCTATCCAAATATCGCCCGGTGGTCCGATCCCCCGCAGGCCACCGGGGCGTCCGGGGCAATGGCATCCCCCCGGACGGGGCTTGAGGCGGTAGCCTCAAGCGTCTCTTTCGCTGCAAGGCGTTCTCAACCGCATCCCTCGCCGCCGCCGGTGCATCCGCTGGCGGCGCAGCAGCCTCCGGCCTTGCGCATCTTGAAGGCGTCGAAGTTGCCGGTCTTGTAGGCCGCGTCCAGGCCCTGGGTGATGAACCCGCCCATGGAGACCACGACGAGTCCTTCTTCTTCGAGAATGGTCTTGGGCGTGTCGCCCACGCCGCTGACCAACACGGCCCGGCAGTCCTTCAGGCTCTGGGCCAGGGCGTGCCAGCGGTTGGGTCCGCCGCCGGCCGGAGGGGCCGGGCGATCGGCGACATGCGCGTAGCCGCCCTTGCCGTCCTGGCCCCAGACGGAAAACGTCAGGGCCTCGCCCAGGTGCTGGTTGACGAGCATGCCTTCCCGGCTGGCCACGGCCACGTACGGGCGCGAGGTGTCCATGCCGGCGGGCAACTGGGAGCAACTCTCCAGGAGCCCGGAAAAATCGCGGGAGCAGTCGTGTTCCAACAGGCCCACGGCGTCGGCCCGGCAGCGCTGGCAGTGGCGCATCTGGGGCAGGTAGGTTTCGGCCGTGGCCCGGGCGGCTTCCACCTGGTCCTTGGTGGGGGCCGGAACGTTTTCGAACTTGGTGTCGGCGTTGGGAATGAGCGCCATGCAGTTGAAGAGGTCCACGCCCAGGGTCTTCATCTTGGCCGCGATGGCCTCGGTGTGGTGGTCGTTCACGCCCGGGATGAGAATGGAGTTGACCTTGACCAGAATGTCCCTGGCCTTGAGCAGACGAATGGCCTCCTCCTGGCGTTCGAGCAGCACGCGCCCGGCGTCGGGTCCCCGGTAGAGCACCTTGCCCACCCGGGCCCAGGCGTAGACGTTGGACGCGATGTCCGGGTCCACGGCGTTGACCGTGACCGTGACGTGGGACACCCCGATATCGGCCAACTCGTCCACGTGTTCGGCCAGGGCCAGGCCGTTGGAGGACAGGCACAGGATCATGTCCGGCCACCGGGACTTGATGCGGCGCATGGTTTCCAGGGTTTCCTTGGGATTGGCCATGGGGTCGCCCGGACCCGCGATGCCGGTCACCGTGACCTTGGGCATGACAGCCAGGACTTTTTCCATGTAGGCCACGGCCTGGGCCGGACTGAGCACCGCGGAGGTGACGCCCGGACGCGACTCGTTCACGCAGTCGTACTTGCGGTTGCAGTAGTTGCACGAAAGGTTGCACTTGGGCGCCACGGGCAGATGCACGCGGGCGCAAGTGCCCTTGGCGTCCTTGTTGAAACAGGGGTGCTTGGAGAGGTCCATGGCCATGGGGGGCTCCTTAGATGTATCCGTAGCCGATGTCGGAATCGGCCTGCTTCTTTTCGATGACGGCGTTGACCACACGGTCGAAGAGGTTCTGCGCGCCCTGGTAGCCGAGGCTGAGCAAACGGTGCCCGCCGAAACGGTCGTGAATGGGAAAGCCCACCCGAACCAGGGGAACGCCCATTTCCCGGGCCAGGCGATAGCCCTTGGAGTGGCCGAGAAAGAAATCCGGGGCCAGCTCGCGGGCCATGTCGGCGATGTCGTAGAAGTCCGCGCCCTCGCGCACCTCGGGCAATTCGGGCATAAAGCCCTCGCACGCGGCGTGGACCGCCGCCTTCATCCGGCCGGACTTGCCGCCCCCGGCCACCAGCACCGGGCGCACGCCGATCTCGGCCATGAGCGAGGCCAAACCCACGCAGAGGTCTTCTTCGCCGTAGATCACGCAGCGCTTCTGGGAGACGTACTTGTGCCCGTCCACCAGGGAGTCGATGTAGCGGCCGCGTTCCAACTGGTAGCGCCGGGGCGTCTCGCGGCCGGAGAGGGTTTCCAGAACGGAAAACAGCTCGTCCGTGGCCCGCAGGCCGATGGGCAGGCCCATGCGGTTGAGCGGCACGCCAAAGCGTTCGCGCAGAAGCGAGCCGGCGGATTCGGGCTTTTCGGGGTCCGGCAGGGTGGCCCCGAACTCGATGCTGGCCGGAGCCGAGCCCATGCGCTTGATGGCGGCCAGCGGGGTCCCGCCGGAGGGAATCTTTTCGTAGTCTTCCAGGGCCGGACCGTCCAAGGTCTCGGAATAATCGGGCAAAATGGTCGCGCTCAGGCCGAAATGTCCGAAAACGTCCTTCAGGAGGCGGATGTCGGCCGGAGAAATGAACCCCGGAAACACGTTCACCGCGTCGGTGGGTTCGGCGTTGGACGCCAACTGGTCGGCCAGGGCCAGCACCGCGGCGTGGAAGCCTTCCATGTGCGAACCGGCGTAGCTGGGCGTGGACACGTTGACCACGTCGGCCAGGGGCAAACCGGCGAACTCGCGCTTGAACTCCTTGATGAGGCCGGACACGTCGTCGCCGATGGTCTCGGTCAGGCAGGTGGTGGCCACGCCCACCAGGGACGCGCCATACTTTTCCATGACCGTGAGCAGGCCCTTCTTGAGATTGGGCCCGCCGCCGTGGATGGCGTGCTTCTCGCCCAGCGAGCTGGAGGCGATGTCCATGGGCTCGCGAAAATGGCTGATCAGATAGCGGCGCATGTAGGTGGCGCAGCCCTGGGAGCCGTGCAGAAAGGGGATGGCCCCTTCCACGCCGCGAAACACCAGGGTGGCCCCCAGGGGCTTGCACAGCTTGCAGGCGTTGGTGGTGGAGACGTAAGACTCCACGGCCTTGCGCCCGGACTTGGCCTTGGACAGGGGCAGGGTGGCGGGGGCGCTCATGCGGCCACCTCCTTCTTGGCGGCGGAGTTGAGGGCGGCCTTGGCCCGGCGGGGCACGAAGCGCCAGACCGGGCTCATGACCGTGCGGTGCACTTCGAGGGCGAAGTTGTACATGCCGATGAAGCCTTCCAGGGCTTCCTTGCGTTCGTGGTTGTGGTCGCAGAATCCCACGCCCAGCTTGAAGGCGATGGGGCGCTCCTTGACGCCGCCCACGAAGATGTCCACGTCCTTTTCCTTGATGAAGGCCGAAAGTTCGAGAGGGTTGGAGTCGTCGACGATGATGGTGCCTGGGTCGCACACGGCTTCCAACTCGGCGTAGTCCTCTTCGGTGCCGGTCTGGGAACCGGCGATCACCACCGTCATGCCCAGGTGCCGAAACGCCTTGATGAGCGAAAAGGCCTTGAACGCTCCGCCCACGTAGATGGCGGCCTTCTTGCCTTCCAGGTCCCGGCGCATCTCCTGAAGCTTGGGATAGAGCACGGCCAATTCTTCACGCACCAGATCGGCGGCGCGCTCGGCCATGCCCGGGTCCTTGTCGGCGAAGAACTCGGCCACCTTGTACAGGGCCTCGGCCATGTCCTCGATGCCGAAGTAGGAGACCTTCATGAAGGGCATGCCGTACGCGTCCTTCATCATCTTGGCCAAGTCCATGGTGGAGCCCGAACACTGCACAATGTTGAGCGCCGCGCCGTGCGCCCGGCGGATGTCGGCCACCCGGCCGTCGCCGGTGATGTTGGCCACCACCTGGATGCCCATGCGTTCGAAGTAGTCGCGGATGATCCAGATCTCGCCGGCCAGGTTGAAGTCGCCCATGATGTTCACGGAAAGGGGGGACACGTCCGAGACGTCGCCCGTGCCCATGAGGGTGAACATGGCCTTGCAGGCCGCCAGGTAGCCCTCGCGCTTGTTGCCCTTGAAGCCTTCGGACTGCACCGGAATCACCGGAATGCCCTTTTCCTTCTCCACCTGCTTGCACACGGCGGCCAGGTCGTCGCCGATGATGCCCACGATGCACGTGGAGTAGACAAAAGCCGCGTTGGGCTTGTGGCGGTCGATGAGTTCGGTCAGGGCGGCCTTGAGCTTCTTTTCGCCACCGAAGATGACGTCCATCTCCTGCAGATCGGTGGAAAAGGACAGCCTGTGCAGTTCGGGACCCGAGGAGAGAGCGCCCCGAATGTCCCAGGTGTAGGCGGCGCAGCCGATGGGACCGTGCACCAGGTGCACGGCGTCCGCGATGGGATAGAGCACCACCCGCGACCCGCAGAACACGCAAGCCCGCTGACTTACGGCGCCGGCCAGGCTGTCGCGGTTGCAGGCCAGGGAGAAGGTTCCCTCACCCTTGCGGTATATCTGGTCCTTGCGTTCTTCGAAAATGGCCTGGTCCATGTGTGCCTCTCGTGCGGAGATCCGCTGCCCGGTCGCGACGACGACAATGGTGAAGCGACTCGAGATTGCAGAGGCTTATCAAGACCCGTGCCAGAACGTATCTAACTAAAATAACAGGCTTTTTTTGATTTGCGCGCGACAAGGACCGCGCGGGATGCGACAAATTGGAAGAGGGATTGTACAAAAATGTACGAAGAAGCGCGCAAACGCGGCCGGTCAGGCCGACCGCACGCGCGCCTGGCGATAGCGCTCGATGGGTCCCTGGAAGAACCGGTGAATGGCGTAGCTGGCCGCCAGGGTGGCGACCAGGGTCCAGGGGATGACCACCCAGGTGCTGGAGACGTAGTACTGGCTGATGATGAAAAGAAAATGGTGCGTGAGGTAGACCGGGTAGGAGAGTTCCCCGAACTCCCGATCGAACGCGTTGTGGCGCGTGAGGTGAAACAGCGTCGGAATGGCCAGAAAGGCGAAGGGATAGACGGCGAAGGATTTGCCCTGCGCCCCGGGCACCACGGGATAGACGAAAAGGTAGGCCCAGAAGGCCGCGCACAGGGCCTTGGCGGCCAGGCCGGACAGCAGGCCCGTGTCCTTGAAGCGCTGGTAGACGCGAAACGACAGCACACCCAACAGGAACAGGGAAAATCCCGAGGTGGGGAACCGAAACGGCCAGAACTCGTCCATGCCCGGCTGCAAGTCGAGCCCCATCTTGAGGGCCAAGAGCGGCAGGACCAGCAAGACCAGATTCCTGGAACGCCACCTGACGAGAAACGGCGCGAACAAATAGCAGAGAAACTCCACCTCCACGGACCACGCCTGGGGGATGGCCAGTCCCAGGAAGCCCGGCATCGACCCCGGACAGTTCAGGCAGACCCCGCCCTCGGGCGCGAGCGAAATCATGAAAAGCCCGTCCTGCCCGAACAGGAACAGGTTGGCCACCACGGCCCAGCATCGGACCCAGACCGGGGCCATGCCGAACCAGTGCAGAATGGGAGCGGCGAACATTTCCCGTTTGTGGATCAGGGAGGTCACGGAAAAAAACGCCACGATGCATCCCAGCAGCAGGAGATACGTGGGATACAGACGCAGGATGCGGTTGGTGAGAAACAGACGCACCCGGCCCGGACCGGCGTATTTTCCGCTCAGGATAAGGGCCATATAGAAGCCGGAAATCATGAAAAAGATTTCCACGGCCAACCGGGCTCCAGGCCCGACGTTGGAGGGCATATGGAAGACGGGCAGGAAATGATTGATGCAGACCGTCAAGGCCAGAAAGACGCGTAGTGTTCCCATGCTGAGTCTATTCGGAGCCGCAAGCGGGGGAGCAAGGCGTCTCCGGGCTCCTGTCGGCGCGAGGGCGTCCTGTGCTTAGCCGATGGGGACGGGGTTTGGCAAGATCATGGCCGTGTCCCGGCGGGACGGATCGGCGCTTGAAAATAGGGATTTGCCCTATTCATTATCCTATTGGCTTGGGATAAATTTTCCGACCGTGTGCAGCATGAAACCGCTTGATGGATCCTGCGGCAACAAGAAAATGCCAGGAGTGCCTTATGGACTGTGAACTGCTTGAAAAATGTGGGTTTTTCAACAATTTTTGCAAATCGAATTCCGTGGCGGCCGGCTTTTCCGCTCTGTATTGCAAGTCCCAGGAGAAATCGAATCTCTGCGAAAGGAAAAAATACAGGCTGAAAAACGGCAAGCCCCCGCCCGACAACATGGCGCCGACCGGAAAAATGCTCTAGTCACGGCCCATGCCGCGCCGGGAAACCCTGGCGGGACACGGCATGCACAACATTTTCGCATGGGGCGGGCTTTCGGGCCGGCCCCTTCTTCGTTTTGCCTCGGCGGCGGCTCGCCACGCCCCGAGCGCACTCCGCCTTCCCGGAAAAATCCGCTTGCCGACTCACGCGCGGCGCCCCCCGGCGCAAGTCGCCGTGCGCCACGCCCCCGAGGCTCTGGCGAACCGACGCTCGGCCCGCGCCCTACTGCGCCCCGGGCTTCACCACGCCGAAACGGGCCAGAATTTCCGCCAACTTGGCCTGCAGATTCGGAGTGAATTTGGCCACCAGGGGCAGGTTCACCAGGGCCACCACTTCGGAGCGGAACTGTCTGGCGCTCCACAGACGCTGCACCGCGGTGACCAGCTTGGGCTCCATGTTGGAAAGGCGCAAGGCCTCGGCCAGGTCCTGTATGGTCTTGGCCTTGAAGAGCAGCCAGTTCGGCGAGGTGGGATCGTCCTCGAAATAGACCTTTTGGCGAATGCGGTTGAGGCCCTCCGACGCCAGGGCCTCCACGGTCTTGCGCGACGCCCGGCGGTGCTTGAACAGACGCACCTGCACCTTGCTGCCCGCGTCGTCGCCGGCCTTTTCCGTCATGAAGCCCAAAAGCGCCAGTTCGATCATGAGCTGATAGGCGTGGCGCATGGCCACCGGATGGAACGCCCCGGCGGTGGTGAACACGGCGTCCAGATCCCGGGGGCTGAAGCTCTTGAGGGCCCGGCCCATGTCTTCCCGGCTGATGCCCAGGGCCAATGCGCCGCCAACGCACAGGGCCAGCACCTGATTCTTGAGAAAGGCCTTGACCGTGGCGGGGTCCTCGTCTTCCCCCACGTCGGGCAGATGGCCCAGGGCCGCCGCCCCGGCCTTGGCCGTGACCTGGTCCATGGCGGCCACGCGCCCCAGAAATTCCGCGTCGGTCTTGGCGTATTTTTCGTGCAACAGGGACTTGGGCAGTCCCGAGACCAGGCCGGCGGCGAACACCGCCGCCTGTCGGGCCTCGAACACGGTCTGGACGTGCTCGAAAGCGGTCTGGAGCCGGGTCTTGTCGATGGTCTTGTCCCCGACCCCGGGCAGTCTGGCGGTAAGGGCGTCCAGGGAGATGCGCAGGGCCAGAAACGCCCCCTCCCGCACCAGGCGGTATTGCTCCCCGGCCAAAACCTCGTCGTAGGCCTTGGCCACGAACTCGAAGAGAAACGTCTCGAAGAAGCCGCGCCAGTAGCGCGCGTCCGCCTCGCCGGCATTGGCCAACTCGTCGATGCGGGCCAGGGCCCCCTCGCCGAACCGGTGGAGCACGGTGTCCCCGAGTTCGTCCCGGATGATGCCGATAACGAAAATGTATCCCTGCAGGCATTTGGCCAACAGGGTCTCGCCCACCAGCAGGGCGCTTTCCAGGTCGGGGATCTGGTCCTCGGCCCCGGTGCGCTTGGCCACCTCGTACTGGTTGAGCTGGGCCACGAACTCCACCAGCCATTCGCGCAGGTGCGCGTATCCGGGCTGGGTTTCGCACCGCGTGGTCAGGGTGTTGACCAGATTCTGCTGGTCCGCTTCGCTGGCGGGAAATTCGGAAATGCGCTCCTTGTTGGCCGAAAGCAGCGACAGCAAAATGTCTCGCTCCACCACTTCGCGCCTGGACGAGGCTTCCTTGAGTTGGCGAAGGGTGATCAGGCAGGCTTCGAATCGGGCCTGGGCTTCGGGGGTGGCTTGGGGCATGGCGCAGTTCCTGATTTTTGAGCGCTGGGGCGCATCCCCCTTGTACACGGAAACCGTCCGGGGGAAAAGCGCCAGAGCCGTTTTTGACTACTCGCCACCGCCACGAAATCCGGACAGAGCCGCCCCCGCCAGAGCCAGTCCGGCGGCTGCGGTCAAGGCGGCCGAGAACCCCGAAAGAAAGGCGCTCTGGCCGCCCAGACCGGCCAGGACGGCCGTCTGGCGATACTGTTCGAACACCGCCGTGGCCAGGGCCACTCCGCAGACCATGCCCAGGTTGCGCACCAGGGCCATCAGGCTGCCGGCCACACCGCTTTTGGACCGGGGAGCGCTGCCCAGCACCGCGCTGTTGTTGGGGGCCATGAACACCCCCGCGCCCAGCCCCACGCAGGCCTGCCCCAGGGCGGCGCGCCAGAAGGTGGCGTGGGGACCGAGAAGGGTTTGGGCGTAGAGCGCCCCGGCCAGCACGATGAGCCCCCCCGCGGTGAGCAGGGACGCGGGCGCCTTTTCGGAAGCCAACCCGGCCAGCGGGGCGACCACGGCCGTGACCAGGGGGTGCATGGCCAGCACCAGGCCGGTGTCCGCCGCGGTCATGCCGACCACGTTGGTGAGCAGAAACGGCAACAGGATGATGTTGGCGAAGAGGGCCATGAAGCACAACAGCGAAGCCAGGTTGCCGAGGGCCAGGGGGCGGATGCGGAAAAGCGACAGGTCGACCAGGGGGCTTTCGGCCCTGGCCTGGCGGCGCAGAAACAGCGCCAGGGCGCAGCCGGCCACCACGCACGCGGTCAGGGTGCGCGGCGAGGACCAGCCCCATTCGCCGCCGTGCCCGGCCACCAGCAAAAGGCTCACCATGCCGGCGGCATAGATGAGCGCGCCCACGAAATCGAAGGGTTCCGGGGCGCTTCGCCTGTCGTCGGGCAGCACCACGTGGGACAGCGCGGCCCCGGCCAGGCCGATGGGCAGGTTGAGGAAAAAGAGCATCGGCCAGCCCCACAGCCCCATGAGTAGTCCTCCCAGGGCCGGACCGGCCAGCGAGCCCAGGGAGACCACCATGCCGATGGTGCCCATGGCCCGCCCCCGAGTGGGGCCGGGGAAGCTCATCATCACGATGGCCGGACCGTTGGCCATGAGCAGGGCCGCTCCCACGGCCTGGACCACCCTGGCGCCCACCAGCCACCAGATGCCGTGGGCCAGGCCGCACAGGGCCGAGGCCGCGGCAAACACGAGAAAGCCCAGACGATAGGCCCCGCGACGCCCGTACATGTCGCCCAGACGCCCGAAGGCCGGCAGCAGACACGAAATGCACAGAAAATAGGCCGACACCACCCACTGGGCCTGGGGCAGGTGAACGCCGAAGTCCTTGGCCACCACGGGCAGGGCCACATTGACGATGCCGCCATCCAGGGTGGCCATGAAGGTGCCTGTGCACGACACCGCCAGGCAGGCCCAGGGGTTGGCGCAAAAGCCGTGCTCCGGCCCGGCGGAAGCGTTGGGGGGTCGAGTCATCCTGTCTCCGAGAAACGGCCGGAGCCGCCTGATTGCCGAGTTCCTCCAAAGGACGCGAAACGGTCCTTCGCGCGGCAGCGATAGCGGGAAGACGCGCACGAGGCAACCCCGCCGCCCGCGGGGAACGCGAAAGGCCCGACCCTGGTCCCGCGCCCTGTCGGCAGGCGCGACCCGCACGCGGGGCAACCGTGGCCAGGGCGTGTGTTTCGGGCTCCGCGCCACGAGAAACCGCCGGAAACTTTCGTCCCCGGCGGTCCACCCTTGGAGGTTCGCGGCCCGGCCGCAAGCAGACTCTAAAGAAGATATTCTTCGCAGACTTCCCCGTTTTCCAGGGCGTCGAGAATTTCGTCCACCTTGTCCTCGCTGTCCACCCCGCCGTACCACCAGGCTTCGGGGTAGACCACCATGATCGGACCCTGCTCGCACTGTTTGAGGCAACCCGTGCCCGTGATGAGAATGTCGAGCCCCCGATCCAGGATCTCGGTCTCCAGGTATTGCAGAAGGCCGCCGCCCGATTTGTAGCAGACGCCTTTGGGTTCGCCCTTGGCCCGAAAGCTGTTGCAGACCAAAATATGATGTGTAGGCTTGTTGACCATGACTTGTCTCCCTCGCGCGGATCGTGCCGGGACGCCTGCCCGTGGCTCGCCGCCTTGACGTTTTTGCGCGCCCCGCTCGGGGGGGTCCGGGGGGAATCCTTCCCCCCGGCCGCCGGAGGCGTCTGTTTGCCTCTGTCTTCTGTTTTAGAACACGAGCTCGAACTGAATCTCGCTGTCGTCGCGGTCGCGGCGCGAGAGAATGGCGTCGAGCATCTTTTCCATCAGGCGCATGGCGCCCTTGTAGCCCACCGACGGGAAGTACGAGTGCCCCATGCGGTCGAGAATCGGGAAGCCGTGCCGGATAAGGGGGATGTCCTCGTCGCGCGACACGTACTTCAGGTAGGTGTTGCCGATGAGCAGATCCACGGGCTCCTGCTTGATCCACTGGTGCAGCAGGAACATGTCGCCCGGGCACTTGACCTTGACCTCGCCGGGCACGTCCTTGACGATCTCGCGGATGGTCCGCTCGAACTTGTTGCCCGGCGTTCCCGAGACGATGTAGGCCGGGATCATGCCCAACTCCACGAGGAAGCGGGTCAACGGGATGAGCTGATCCGGGTCTCCGGCCAGGGCCACGCGCTTGCCGTGGAAGTACTGGCTGTAGTCGCTCAGGATGTCGATCACCTGGCCGCGTTCGAAGTCGATCACGGCCGGCACGGGCTTTTCGGCCACGGAGTGCATGGTCTGGATGAAGGCGTCCGTGGCGGCCAGTCCGATGGGCAGCTCAAGCAGGGTGCAGGGCACCTTGAACTCCGCGTCCAAGTGCTTGGCCGCGGCGGCCGTGGCCCATTCGCCCAGGGCCAGGGTGCGCATGGCGTCGCCGGCGCTGGCGATGTCCTCGATCTTGGCCCCGCCCTTGGGATACATCTCGTAGACGCCGGTCAGAGGGGCGTTGACCACCCCGGAAGTATCCGGGAACAGGTTGAACTCCACCCCCATGAGCGTGGCCAGACGACCGATTTCGGCCATGTCCGACGGCTCGCAGAAGCCGGGGATGATGTTGAGCTTGCCGTTCTTCACCCCCGTGGACTTGGCCAGGTACTTCGCCATGCCCAGCACCATGTTCGAATAGCCGGTGACATGGGAGCCCACGTACGAAGGCGTGTTGGCGTGGATGACGTACTTGCCTTCCGGCACCTTGCCGTCGCTTTTGGCCTTTTCCACGATCTGGGTCAGGTCGTCGCCGATGGTCTCGGAAAGGCAGGTCGAGTGCACGGCGATGATGTCCGGTTCGTAGACCGAGAACATGTTCTGTATGGCGGTGAGCAGGTTGGACTGCCCGCCGAACACGCTCGAACCTTCGGTGAACGAGCTGGTGGCCGCGGAGATGGGCTCCTTGTAGTGACGGGTGAGCGCCGAACGGTGGTAGGCGCAACAGCCCTGGGAGCCGTGGGAGTGCGGCAGGCAACCGTGGATGCCCAGGGCCGCGTACATGGCGCCCACCGGCTGGCAGGTCTTGGCCGGGTTGATGGTCAGAGCCTGCCGATCTTCGTTGATTTCCGCCGTTGTGTGCTTGAGAAGCGTCATGGTTTGTTCCTCCTAGCCGACCACGTAGGAAGCTTCGAGTTCCGGGCCTTCCTTGTGCCAGGGGGCCTTGATCTTGTCCCACACCTTGGTGCTCGTGATGCGGTCGATTTCCCGGTAGAAATTGACGGCGCCCTTGAATCCGGCGAAGGGTCCGCCGTAGTCGTACGAATGCAACTGCTTGAGCGGCACGCCCATCTTCTGCACAGAGTACTTTTCCTTGATGCCGGCGCAGAAGACGTCAGGCTTGTAGATCTCGATGAGCTTCTCGGCCTCGAACTGGTTGAGGTCGTCGATGATCATGGTCTTCTTGGGCATGTCGGGGATGAGTCCCTCGTACTCCTTGAACTTGAAGCCCGAGTTCTCCAACTCCTTGCGCCGCTCTTCGCTCAAGCGGGGCTTGTACTCGTTGGGGTCGGCCTCCACGTGCAGTTCTTCGATGTTGCGCGAGTCGGCGTCCACCTTGATGTCGGGGATCACCCGGCGGCCTTCGTAGTCGTCGCGGTGGGCGAACTCGTAGCCCGCGGCCAGGGTGGTCATGCCCATCTCGTGGAAAAGCTCCTGGTAGTGGTGGGCGCGCGACCCGCCCACGAACAGCATGGCGGTCTTGCCCTGGGTGCGGGGGTGCACCTCGGCCAGGGCGGCTTCCACCGGGGGCATTTCCTCGGCGATGACGTCCTCCACGCGATCCATCAGCTCCTTGTCGCCGAAGTAGGCGGCGATCTTGCGCAGGCTCTTGGCCGTGGCGTTGGCGCCGATGAAGTTGATCTTCACCCAGGGGATGCCGTACTTGGTCTCCATCATGTCGGCCACGTAGTTGATGGAACGGTGGCACATGACGGTGTTCAGGTCGGCGGTCTGCGCCGAGGCGAAATCGTTGTAGGTCGAGTTGCCCGAAAACGTGGCGTTCAGGACAATGCCGCACTTGTTGAGTATGCGCTCGATCTCGAAGGCGTCGCCGCCGATGTTGTACTCGCCCAGGATGTTGATGACGTACTTGCCCGTCTTGTTGGGCGTGTCGGACGTGCCGATCACCTCGGTGAAGATCTTGTTGTTGGCGATGTGGTGCCCCGCCGACTGGGACACGCCCTTGTACCCTTCGCAGGAGAAGCCGAACACGTTGATGCCGAGCTTCGCCTTCATCTCGCGGCAGACGGCGTGCACGTCGTCGCCGATGAGGCCCACCGGGCAGGTGGAGAACACCGCGATGGCCTTGGGCTTCAAGAGGTCGTAGGCCTCCTGGATGGCCTGCTTGAGCTTCTTTTCCCCGCCGAAGATAATGTCCTTGTCCTGCATGTCCGTGGAGAAACAGTAGGGCATGTAGTTCGCCGCGTCCGGGGCGCTGGCGTCGGTCTGGTTGCGCCTGGTCAGCCAGGAGTAGAACCCGCAGCCGATGGGACCGTGGGTAATGTTGACGATGTCGCGGGTGGGGCCCAAAATAACGCCCTTGCAGCCCGCGTAGGTGCAACCGCGCATGGTGATGATGCCGGGAACCGTACGGACGTTGGCCAGGATTTCCCGCTCGTCGTTGCCTTCGTTCTCCGTGACGAAAATCTGCTGGGACCGCTTGCGCGCCACTTTCGGCGGATACTTGGCCAAAAGCTCCTTCTTGGCCTCTTCTGGATCGATGGGGGGCGAGACCACATGGTCCTTCATCGGTGCGTCCATATATACCTCGTGTCGGGCTCGACGAGCCCGGCTGTTATTCGATGGCGGGAGCGCCGGCTTCTCCGGTGCGCACCCGCACGGAGTCGGCAACCGGGGCCACGAAGATCTTGCCGTCGCCGGCGGCGCCTGTCCTGTTGGCCTCCATGATGGCCTTGACCACGCCTTCCACCTTGTCGTCGGGCACCACCACGGTGACCACGCGCTTGGCGAAAAGCTTTCCCTTGCTGCCCAGAACCTCGGCGGCCTCCTGGTAACCCTCGGCCGCGCCCTGGGCCACCAGGGCGTTGACCAGGCCCTTGCCCCGGCCCCAGGCCTCGTGGGCGAAGAAGGCGGCCAGGCCGGACTCCGTCAAGGCCCGCTTGGTCTGGTTCATCTTGTTCATGCGGATGACGGCGATGACTTCCTTCATGGCCTGGCCTCCCCGACCGAAGACAGGTCGGTTTCCTTGACGCCCGAACTGATGGTGTACATCTCCTCCACCGGGGTGACGAAGATCTTGCCGTCGCCAAAGTTGCCCTTGCCCCCGGTCCGGGCGGCTTCGATGATGGTCTTGACCACGAACTCCTGGTCCTTGTCGCCGACCACGGTCATGACCATGACCTTGGGAATCTCGTCGTAGGTGATCTCGCCGATCTTGATGCCGCGCTGTTTGCCGCGCCCGGCCACCGACATCTTGGTGGCGGCCGGAAATCCGGCGTCCATGAGCGCCGCCAGAACGTCGTCCGCCTTCTCGGGCCTGACGATGGAACGGATCATGATGAGCATGCGGGTATCTCCTGCTGGTTGGGGTTCACGTCGTCTGGGTCTAGTTGGCGATGCCGTATTCCACGAGCAGCTTTTCGAGTTCCTCGATGGCCAGCGGCTTGGGAATGACGAACATGGAATTGTTTTCGATCTTCTTGGCCAGGGTCAGGTACTCGTCGGCCTGGGGGTGCTCGGGCGAGTAGTCGATGACCGTCTTGCGGTTGAGCTCGGCCCGCTGCACCTGGTTTTCACGGGGCAGAAAGTGGATCATCTGGGTGCCCAGGCGATCGGCCAGGGCGGTGATGAGTTCGGCCTCGCGGTCGACCATGCGGGAGTTGCAGATGAGCCCGCCCAGGCGCACGCCGCCGGCTTCGGCGAACTTCACGATGCCCTTGCAGATGTTGTTGGCCGCGTACATGGCCATCATTTCGCCGGAGACCACGATGTAGATCTCCTGGGCCTTGCCTTCGCGGATGGGCATGGCGAACCCGCCGCACACAACGTCGCCCAGGACGTCGTAGAAGGCGTAGTCAAGGTGCTTGTCTTCCTTGTAGGCGCCCAACTGTTCGAGCAGGTTGATGGAGGTGATGATGCCGCGCCCGGCGCAACCCACGCCGGGTTCCGGACCGCCGGACTCCGTGCACATGGTGCCCATGAAGCCGACCTTGAGGATGTCGTCGAGTTCGACGTCCTCGCCTTCCTCGCGCAGGGTGTCGAGCACGGTCTTCTGCTGCAATCCGCCAAGGAGCAGACGGGTGGAGTCGGCCTTGGGGTCGCAGCCGACGACCATGACTTTCCTGCCCATCGAAGCCAGACCGGCCACGGTGTTCTGTGTGGTGGTGGACTTGCCGATGCCGCCCTTTCCGTAGATAGCGATCTTTCTCATACACGCCTCCCGGGTGATGATGGATTTTGTCGAAAGCGAAACTCCTCTCGCAAAGGGCGTGCCAGGGCGACCTGTTTTTTACAATTTTCGTTATTCTCGTGTTTCGGCGCGGGCTGCGGGGCGTGCCGCTCCCGGAGGCGCTCCGGCGAAACTCGGGGTGCGACAGTTTTGTCAGACAATATTGTAAGAAAAGTTCCTTCAAAATTGTCCAAGAGGAAGGACGCAGCGAGCGGCGGGTCGAAAAGAACGCGCGCGACCGGTTCCCGGGGGTGGGCCGGCAACCGATCGCGCTTGAGTCGCGTGGGAGGGGAAATACCGAGGGGAAAAGAGGGGGAGGCGGTCCGCCCGCCGGGGTCAGCGGGGGCTTTCGGGCTCGTCCCGGCAGGAGGAGCAGACCCGGTTTCGGCCCTGGGCTTTCGCTTCGTACAGGGCCCGGTCCGCGTCCTTGAGCACGCTTTCGATGGAGTCGTGCCCCAGGTCGACGCTGGCCACCCCGATGCTCACCGTGGTGTGAATTGTGGAATTTCCATTGGCCACGGACAGCTCGGCAATGGCCTTGTGCAGACGCGAGGCCGTGAACAGGCCCTGGGTTGCGTCGGTCTGGACCAGCAGGGCGGCGAACTCCTCTCCACCGATACGGCAAAAGAGGTCGGAGCCGCGCAGGAGGTCTTCGCAGACCTTGGCCACGGCCACCAGCACCATGTCCCCGGCGTCGTGGCCGAATCGGTCGTTGATGGATTTGAACCGGTCGATGTCCAGCACGAGCAGGCTCAAGGGCGTGCCGTAGCGTTTGCAGCGTTCGAATTCCCGCTGCCCGCGATTGCAAAATTCCCGCCTGTTGCCCACCCCGGTGAGCGGGTCGGTGCGCGCCAGGGTGTTGAGCTTTTCTTCATGCAGCTTGATGGTGGTGACGTCGCGGAAACTCCAGATCCACCCCGTATAGTTCAGTTCATCCACCGTCTTGCGGGAATTCACCGCGAAGTACTTGCCATGTTTGGTAAGAAAAACGTAGTCGTTCAACGAAAAAATGTCGCCGTTCGACGGCGAAAGCTTCACCGCGCAATTCGAATTGGAAGCGCAGCTGCAAATCGCCTCGAAAAAACTCCACACGCTGCTTCCGACATAGTCCTTCGAAATGTTGAACATGGAGTAGATCTGGCAATTGACTTGCTCGATGTGCAGACTCCGGTTGGCGACGACTATGCCGTCGAATATGGAATCGATCGTCGTGCGCAGGATGGACTCGCTTCTGACCAGCGCTTGCTCCATTCGTTTTCGATACGTGATGTCCACGTTGCATCCCCGTCGCCCGAGATAGACGCCGCGCTGGTCATAGATTGGCCTGCACGTGTGCAGAATCCACGCTTCTTCTCCGTTTTTCTTCCTGACCAGCAGTTCGATTTCGCAATGCGCCTCGTGATTGTTCCGAATGAACTCCTCATGCTTCAACCAGGTGTCGCGCGAGCGTTGGGCCATGATGCATTCCAGGAGCGACTGCGAACAGAAGACGTACTCCTGGGTGGTGTAGCCGGTGACGGCTTCGCAGGCTTGCGAAACCCACACCAGCTTCCCGGCCGGGTCTCGCCAGAATTCCCAATGGTAGGTATAGTCAGCAATAATACGAAGCGTCTTCACATCGTCAATCATACCAAAACCTATCGCCGTATTCCGTTGACTTGTAAACGTTCTATCACATTGCAGCTTGCCGTCGTAGCGGGATGAACTCAACTTCCAGCCTCCGAATATGCACAATTCAATGTGCCATATTCCTTCAGGCTCTGGTTCAGGTCAATCCGTGAAATGGAATACTCCTTATTACAACGGGGAATAGTGTTGCAGACATTAGGATTTTCTTGCAGATGTAAATAAGAAAGTTGGCCTTGCCCTGTTTCATGATTATTGATAGCGCTTCAGGCCGTTTGGCGACGGGCATGTGAAGACGCTTCCTGGCTATCCGTCCCGCCGTGGCATCGAACCTCAGACAAACTACCATTGCCCATGCACTGCCTATGGTCGTGCGCGTCTCTTGCCAAAAAACTGGTGCTCAATGCTTTACAATAGGGAATTTGACTTAAATCTGCTTCCAGCTTTGAAAGTTCTTCTCGCCGAAAAACATATTTCCCGGGCCGCCTTGCGAATGGGCGTCACCCAGTCGGCGATGAGCAAAATGCTCGACAAGCTTCGTCAGGCGTTCAAGGACAAACTCCTGATCCGGCGCGGAGGAGTATACGTCCTGTCCCCCCTGGCGGTCCAACTGCAAAACGCCCTGGAAGCGGTGATGCCGTCGCTTTCCGCCATTTTGAACGGCCACGAGTTCGATCCTTCCACGATCAACCGGGTGTTCAACATCGCGGCCACCGATTTCGGAGCCTTCATCATCGTCCCCCACCTGATCGAGGCCCTCAAGGACAAGGCCGCCTCGGTCCGGATCGTTCCCTGGAGCGACTCCGTTTTCGACGACCTGCGCCTGGGCGCCGTGGACATCGCTTTTTGGCCGTATCCGGCCCCGAAAGAGTTCAACTTCCGCACCGTGCTGCAATGCGGCATGAAATGCCTGGTCCAGAAGGCCCAGGCTCCCCAGTCCGGCCGCATCACGATGGACGACTACATCGAACGCCAGCACGTGTGCGTCACCCGGTCGGACAAGTACAACTCGCTGGTGGACCTCCTGCTCTCGGCGCGGGGCTACTGCCGCAACATCAAGGCCTATGTGCCCTATTTCATGGCCGCCGCCTTCGTGGCCGCCTCGTCCGAATGCGTGGCCACCGTGCCCGACCTCATGGCCGCCCCCCTCGCCGCCGTCACCGGGACCCAGATCGTCGATCCCCCGAAGGAATTTCCGACCATCGACTACCTGCAGGTCTGGCACGAAAGCATGGACGGCAACGTGGCCCACGCCTGGCTGCGCGACAGGATTTACGAGGTGTGCTCGAACATCACCGCCTCGTAACAGCTTGTTGAAAAATCCTTGCTGGCCGCGTTGCTGCGAAAAACGCAAACCCTCAACGGATGCCCACTCCGCTTCGGGCTTGACTTTTTTGCGCGCCTTGCCAGCACGTTGTTTGAACAGGCTGCATGAATCGACTTTTTGGGCGGGCTGGTAAGGCCGCGCCATCCTGTCCGAACCACGTTTTCGTCTTCCCGGAATCCACCGGCCATCCGCCCATCCCGCCGCGCCGCCCCACGGCGCGCCGGCCTGCTCCGGCATTGACACGCCATCGCACTTTTCCTACACGATGAGGTATCCTACCCTTTCCTATGGGTGCGACTGGCCTTCGGGCTGGTCCCTGGCCTCGCGCGGTACAAGGACCAGGCCGGACCGAACCGGGAACCTTTCACCTGATGAGGACGCCATGAAGACTGTTTCGTACGCGTGTTGGGCCCTGCTGCTGTGCTGTTTTATCGCCCTGTCCGCTTCGCCGGCCTCGGCCCAGTTCGGAGTGCTGCAAAAAGGCCTCGACGCGGTGACCAAATCCAAAGACAGCTCGTCCGGCTCCGCGCCGGCCGCCACATCCGGCAAGGGCTTCTCGGGCGGCGTTTCCAAGCCTCTGGCCCAGGCCACGACCTTCAAGAACACGTCGCGCAATTTTGAATTCACCATCCCGGCCGGATGGGAAAAGGTGTCGGGCGAGCCGGATTCCGAGGACGTCAGCTACCAGATGCCCGGAACCACCATGGGCTTTACCGTGCACATGACCCGGATGCAGATGAGCTTTCCCGCCAAGTCCTCGGTGGACGCCAGCCTCAAGTCGGCCAAGGAGGACATAAAGATCGACAAGCTGCTGGAAGCCAAGCGGCGCGACGACGGCACGCCCAAGAAGAAGTGCGGGATCATCGGCTGGGAAGTGGTGGAAGCCCCCCAGAAGAACGGCATCCAGCGCATCATCTGGCAGGGATACGACAAGGACAACTACTACATGAATTTCATGGCCTTCAGCGCCAACGAGGACTTTACCGCCTCGCGGGAAACGCTGCGCCGGATCATGGACTCCATCAAGTTCTGCAACAACTGACCGTCTCTGACCGAAGGGCGGGGGAGGCCCGGCCTCTCCCGGCCCTTCGCCGCACAGGGGGCCAACCCCCTTACGCTCCCGGTTTCCGCGGCGTTCGGCCGCCCCGCTCCGTTCGCGGGAAGCGCCGCGCCCCCCAGGCGCGCCTCCGGCCGCTTTTCAGGCCGAGGCCACCAGGTTCATGACATCGCGGGCCATGGTGCGGCCGCAACGCTCCTTGCCCAGTTCGGCCCGGTTGTCGTCCGAGGCGCAGCCGGCCAGGGCGTCTTCCAGCCGGCACGAGTACCGGGAATCCCAGATCTCGTGGATGCCACCCATCTTGTAGAAATTGTCCAGACCGGGCGCGAACACCGGCAACGTGTGACTGAGCCCTTCCAGAAAGTCCTGGGAAAGATGGGTCACCTTGGCCATGGCCGGCAGGTTCATGACCGAAGTCCTGGCGTCGTGAAAGGCGCACACCCGGTCCGCGCACATGCCGCAGGCGATGAACCCGCCCGCCACCGAGTTGCCGTAGACCACGGCCAGCAATTTGTGTCCCCGGCGTCGGGCCATGTCCTGCAGGGCGGCCAGGTTGGCGATGTATTCGAAAAGTCCGAGCAACTCTTCGCGCAGGGCCATGCGCTGGCCGCTGTTGTCCACTAAAAGCACGATGGGACGCCCGGGATGGTCGCGCATGACGTTTTCGAGCCCCTGACCCAGGGCCAAAATTCCCTCCAGCCCGATGGGGGCGTTGTTCGCGGCCCCGAGAACCGCCGCCGTGGTTTCGCCCCGGTCGCCGATGCGGGCCTGACCCGTGAGCACGTTTCCCTTCATTTCCACGCGCCAACCGGCCGGAAACAGATTCTTCAACGCTTCGACCAGGTTCATGCTCGTCCCTCCCCAAGCGCCTTTCGCTCGGCCTCAAGCTCCCGGACGTCCATGTCCGGGATGGCCTCCGGGTGCGCAAAGCCCATGGCGCGCCAGACGTCCAGGGCGTCGCGAGCCTGGCCGAACCGCTCCAGGCGCTCGGCGAGCGCCGCCCGCTTGGCGGCCAGGCTTTCCAGGCTGTAGTCGACGGGTTCGTCCATGGCCCGGATGACGGCCTGGCGAAAGGAGGGAATGTCGTCCTCCACCAGGTGGCGCACCGCGCCGAACAGGTAACGGTTCTTGCCTCCCGTGGTCCGCCAGACCAGGGCCTTGTCGTGGGAATCGAAGGCCTGGGCCCCCATGGTGGTCTCGATGACCTCGGGACCGGATACGCCCATGCGTCCCCGCGCGGAAGCGACGAGCAGGTCGCAACAACCGCAAACGATGCCCGCGCCCCCGAAACAACCGCGCGAACCGCCCACCACCCCGATCACCGGCACGCCCGCGTGGCGCAGGTCGAAAACGCCGCGCATGATTTCCGTGACGCCGATTTCGCCGGCGTTGGCCTCCTGAAGACGGACCCCGCCCGAATCGAAGAGAAAGACAAAGGCCTGCGGCCGCACGCGCAGGCTCCGCTGGAGCATTCCGGCGATCTTGGCGCTGTGGACTTCCCCGAAGGCCCCGCCCATGAACCGGCCTTCCTGGGCGGCCAGGGCCACGCGCCGCCCGGCAATGCGGGCGTCGCCCACCACGGCCCCGTCGTCCGGCGCGGCCGGCAGGTCGAAATAGGCCAGGCTCGGGCTGGACGCGCCTTGGCCGGGTCCGCAAATTTCCGAAAAGCTCGCCTCGTCGACCAGGCCTTGGATGCGTTGCCTGGCGCTGGCTTCGAAATAGCTTTGTCCGGTGGTGTTCATGGCCTTGCCTCGTGTGGTCGTCGCGTGTTGCCCAAGCCCCAAACGCCCCGCGACCCGTTTGCCCGCGCCAGGGCCCCCGCCGCCGCCTCACCCCTTGAAGCCGAGGACCAACACCGTGATGTCGTCGGCCTGGGGGGCTTCGCCGGCGAAAACACGCACGTCGGCCATGAGCGCCTCGCCCACGGCTCGGGCCCCGCGTCCGCCAAGGCCGGCCGCCACCCGCAGCAGGCGGTCGTTGCCGTAGAATCCGCCCTGGGCGTCCATGGCCTCGTTCACGCCGTCGGTGTAGACCAGCAAGGAATCTTCCGGCTCCAGGGTCAGGCGCATGTCCGCATAGGGGGCGTCGTCCATGACGCCCAGGAAAATCCCCTTGGGCACATCCAGCAAGCCGGCCCGGCCGCGGCGCACCAGCACCGGCGGGTTGTGCCCGGCGTTGGAGTAGGTCAGCTCTCCGGTGGAAAAGTCGAAAAGCCCCAGAAACATGGTGACGAACAGCAGGGCTTCGTTGTCCACGGCCAATTCGTTGTTCACCCGGGCCAAAATGGCCGCGGGCGTGCTTTCCGCTTCGGCGATGCCCTTGACCAGGGTTTTGGTCACGGCCATGAACAGTGCCGCCGGCACGCCCTTGCCCGACACGTCTCCCACCAGGAACAGAAGCCTTCCGTCGGCCAACAAAAAGAAGTCGAACAGGTCGCCGCCCACCTCCAGGGCCGGCTCCAGCTCCGCGTGCAGATCGAACCGCCCGATCTCGGGAAAGGGCGGAAAGCGCTTGGGCAGAAAACTCATCTGGATGGTGCGGGCGATCTTGAGCTCCGACTCCATGCGCTCTTTCGCCTTGGTGGTTTCGGTGAGGTTGGCGATGTAGTCCTTGAGGGCCAGACGCATTTCCTCGAAGCTCCTGGCCAACTGTCCCACCTCGTCGCTCGATCCGTTCACGGGCAGGGGCGCGTCCAGATCTCCCCGGGCGATCTGGGCCGTGCGGCCGGCCAAGGCCTTGAGCGGTCGGGTGATGCCCGAAGACACCGCCACCACCGCCACCACCAGAAGCCCCAGCCCGCAGAACACGATGCCCGCCACCTGGCGGCCCAGGCGATCCAGGTCTTCGAAAAGTTCGTCCTCGGGCAGCACCAGCCCCATGGACCATCCCGTGCCCGGCACCGGCGCGTAGGACAGCCACGCGCCCCGTCCCGTCACGAAATCGGGCAGGCGCACGAATCCCTGTCCGCCCCGGATCATGTCCTGTCCGATGCGCCTGAGCGCCGTGTCGCCGGCCGCCTCGGCCATGCTGAAAATGCTTTCACGCATGATGCGGTCCTGGTCCGGGTGGGAAACGAACACCCCGTTGCGACTCAGAAGAAAGGCGTACCCCGTGCGCTCCACCTGAATGGAGCCCACCAGGGACCGCAGCCAATTCAGCGACAGGTCGGCCGTCACCACGCCCAGAAAGGTTTTCTTGTCGTTTTCGACGTGAAAAAACGGCACGCTGTAGGTGCTCATGACCACGCCCCCGCCACCCTCGTCGAAATAGGGCTCGCTCCACTGGGGGGTTCCCAGTTCGCGTGGGATCAGAAACCAGTCCGCCGAGGGGTAGCCGTAGGCCTTGCCCAGGTTGGCGTATTCCACGCCGTCCTTCTTGCGAAAGGCGTAGGGCGAAAAATACGGCTCGGACCGGTCGTAGGCCCCGGGATCGTAGGCCACGCAGGCCCCGTACACGGCCCGGTTGAAAAAGATAAAGCCCGTGAGGTCGCGCAATACGGTCTGGCGCGAGGGTTTGGACTTGGCGTAGGAGGCGGCCAGAAGGCCGGGAACCTCCTCCACCGAAGCCAACGTGGACCGGATGCGGCCGATGCCGGCCTGGGTGAGGTTGTGGGCGTTCGCGGCCGCGTCGTTCAGGATGGTCTGGCGCGAGGAGTGGTACGAATAGGCGAAGGCCCCGAGAAAGATGCCCGCGGTGCAGGCCAGGGTGAGCAGCGAGAGCTTGAAGGCCAACCCTCGCGAGCGCGGGGCCTTAACGGATGTCGGCATGAAACTCCTCGTAGGTCACGGGGCGCGCCAGGAGCCCGGCCTGGCGCAGGGCCCGGGCCATGGTGTCGAACTCCTGGCGGGACAGGGGACCGGGCCCGGAAGCGCCTTCCCGGGGGGCCATGGCCTCGACCAGGCGCCCCAGCATCCACTTTTGGTGCATGCGGTTGGTGGGCAGGTTGGCGGCGCGCACCCGGTCCATGACGATGTCCAGGGCCTCGTCGGGGTGGGCGAAGACGTACAGCCAGCCTTCGAGACTGGCTTCGGTCACGGCCCGGCAGAGTTCCGGGTCGCTGGCCAGCGTCGCGTCCAGGCAGTAGAGGCCGTCTTCGGGAAAGTCGAACCCGTAGTCGCGCAGCGGAAACACGATGAGATCCTTGGGGTCCAGGCCGGAGTTCAGCAGGGTGTGGTACTCGTTGTAGTACATGGCGCAGGCGGCGTCCGTTCCGCCACGCAAAAACAGATCCACGCTGTAGGCCTGGGGCAGGTGGACGACCGTGACGCCGTGCCGGGCGAAAAAGGCCTCGGCCTGCAGGCTGAACTCCTTGCCCCACAGGCTCACCCGCTTGCCCTGGAAATCGGCCGGGCTCTTGATGCCGCTTGCGGCCCGGGCCACGAGGAGCAGGGTGGAGCCGCGCATGATCTGGGCCAGGTTGACCAGGGGCAGGCCGGCGGCGCGCTCCTTGAGGGCGGTGGACAAGAACAGAGTGCCGAACTGGGCCCGGCCCTCGGCCAGGAGCCTGGAGGGGGGATTGTACGGCCCACCGCGCAGGATGGTCATGTCCACTCCGTGGGCGGCGTAGAAGCCCTTGGCCTTGGCCACGTAATAGCCGGCGAACTGGGCCTGGGGCTCCCACTGGGGGATGAGCGTGGCCTTCTTGAGTTCGCCCGCCAAGGCCCCGGAGGCGGCCCACAGGGCCGAAACCAGGAGCAGCATGAAAACGATGAGACGTCGCCGTGAGGACATGGAGCGCACTCTAGCCAACGCGCCGGGCTTTGGGAAGACGCGACGGGCCACGACCCTCGACCGCGCGATTGCCCGGGAGAGGACTTTCGGGCTACCGTGGCGCGAACGCGCCCCCGAGCGGCGCACCCCAACCCGGAGACCGCCATGCCCGCGCCCTGGATCGACATCTCCCGCCCGGTATTTTCGGGCATGTCCGTTTGGCCCGGCGATCCGCCCACCACGCTCGACCGGTTCCTGGACCAGGCCCGGGGCGATCCCTGCACCGTGACCGCGCTGGGCATGAGCGCGCATTCCGGCGCGCATGTCGAAGCGCCCCTCCACTCCCTTGTCGCCGGGGCGAACATGGACTCCTGGCCCTTTGAAACCGGCATCGGCCGGGCCCGGGTGGTGGCCCTGGAACACGTGGAGGCGATCACCGAGCGGGAACTGCGGCCGCTACGCCCCCGCCGGGGCGAACGTCTGCTCTTCAAGACGGCCAATTCCGCCGCCCCGGTCCCGCGCCGGGCCTTTACCCCCGCCTACGTGGCCCTGACCCCGGACGCCGCCCGGTTTCTGGCCCGACGCCAGGTGCGCCTTGTGGGAATGGACGGGCCCTCGGTGGGGCCTTTCGACGAGCCGGAAGCCGCGGTCCACCGCGCCCTGCTGCAAGCCGGCGTCTGGGTCCTGGAAAATCTCGATTTGAGCGCCGCCCCTCCCGGCCCGGTCGAACTCGTCTGCCTGCCCCTGCGCCTGGCCGGAGCCGAAGCCGCTCCGGCGCGGGCCGTGCTGCGGCCGCTTGCGCCCCGCCTCCGCCGGGGGTGACGGCGTCGCGGCCTCACCGGGGCGTCTCGCCAGCGGGAAGGCCTGCGCGCCGCTTGGCAAGGACCGGACGCCCATCGCGCCCGCGCGGAGAAATCGCGCAACCGCCCGGGGAGCAAGCGACTTTTCCCGCTCTTTAATTGACACAACATCTGCATACTCGTATGAATAAAATTGGTCTCTCACTTGGTGTTTCAACCGTCTTGAATTCCAGGGAAGGCGCCACGGCGTGAATTTCCCGAGCGAGCGGACCATGAAACTGTCACGGTATATTCCCTTCCTCATATTGGCCGCCTTTGTCGCGGCCGGGGCGCTTTATTGGGAATACGCCACGCAAGACCAATCCCTGGCGCGAGTCCGCAGCACCCGCTCCCTGCGCATCGGCTACGCGGTGGAAGCCCCCTACGCCTTTCTCACCGCCGACGGGGAGGTGACCGGACAGTCGCCCGAACTGGCCAGGCAGGTATGCGCCGCGCTGGGAGTGGAGCGCATCGAATGGCGTCTGGCGGAATTCGGCTCGCTTCTCGACGAACTTGAAAACAGCCGCGTCGACGTGATCGCCGCCGGAATGTTCATCACCCCGGCCCGGGCGGAGCGGGTGGCCTTTTCCGAGCCCTTCTTCCATGTGCGCCAGGGGCTTCTCGTCGCCGCGGGTAACCCCCTGCGGCTGCACGACTACACCAAGGCCGTCAGCCTGACCGGGGCGCGCATCGCGGCCCTGACCGGTTCGTTCGAAATCCAGTTGCTCGAACGCCTGGGGCTTCCCCAGTCCCGCCTGCTCCACGTTCCCGACGCCCAAACGGGCCGCGCCGCCGTGGAGTCCGGCCTGGCCGACGCCCTGGCCCTGTCCTCGGTCACCATCGCCTGGATGGCCACGCGCGACCAGTTGGGCAAGACCGAAATGGCCGACCCCTTCGAACAACCCAACTCCGACCTGACCGGCGCGGCCGGGTACGGGGCCTTTGTATTTCGCAAAAAGGACAAGGCCCTGCTCAAGGCCTGGAACGCCGCCCAGAGCCCCCTGGTACGCGCTCCCGAATATCTCGCCCTTATCAAGCGGTTCGGGTTTTCCCCCGGCGAATTGCCAGGAAACGTCAGCGTAAAGGATGTACTCGCCAGGTGAACGCCATTTCCTCTCCTCCCTCTGCACGGTCCCTGACCCAACGACTGCTCGGCGGAAGGGTGGAGATGTGGGCCACGGTGTTCTTGTCGTTCGCGGTGTGCGCCAGCCTGGCGTTCATTCATGTGCGCCATCACAACATCCTGAACGAAGTCTCCAGGCGGCTCGATACCCTGCGCAGCGCGCGCATCGACCTGGCCAACGGCTTCCTGAGCGCCATCTTGGCCGACGAGGAGCGCTCCCCCTTCCAGAAAGACCAGGGGCTGGCCCTGCTCAAGCAGGCCCTGGACTCCTTCGAGGGCTCCATGGCCGAATACCGGGACCAGGACCCGGAAGCCGCCCTGCGCTTTCGGGCCAGCATCGACCTCTTCAACCTGAACCTGGGCGAATGGAAAAAAGCCGGCACCACCCGGGTGGCCAAGGAAGCCGCCCTGCGCATCGCCTTTCACGATCTCGAACGCCAGGCCGACCGCATCGACGCCCACACCAGGAGCCGCCTGCGTCAGCTTTCCTCCCGCCTGGACGAGGAGTTCTTCTTTTCCCTGATCGTGGCGGCGGCCCTGCTCACGGGGCTGGGAATCCTGGTGTTCACCGCGGGACAGGCCAGACGGGAGGCCGAAGAGGCCCGCCAGGCCCTGGCCGAACGCCACGAGATCACTCTGCGCAGCATAGGCGACGGCGTGGTGGTCACGGACGCCCTGGGCAAGGTGGAGCTGCTCAATCCCGTGGCCGAAGAGCTTACCGGCTGGTCGGACGGCGAGGCCCGGGGGCGGCCGTTGAGCGACGTGTTCCTCATCCGCAACGAAAGCGACGGCCGGACCGTGGAAAATCCCGTGGACCGGGTGATCCGGGAGGGATTCGTGGTCGGCCTGGCCAACCACACCCTGCTGGTCTCCCGCCAGGGCGTGGAACACCCCATAGCGGACAGCGCCGCGCCCATCCGCATCGCGGACGGGACCATCATCGGCGTGGTGCTGGTCTTTCGCGACCAGTCGGAAGAAAAGCGCTACCAGTTGGCCCTCAAAGAAAGCGAACTGCACTACCGCACCCTGGCCGACAGCGGACGCGCCCTCATCTGGACCTCGGGCACCGACAAGCTTTGCGACTACTTCAACCAGCCCTGGTTGCGTTTCACCGGACGCGACCTGGACCAGGAACTGGGCGACGGCTGGCTGGACGACGTGCATCCCGACGACCGGGAACGCTGCCTGGCCCGCTACGGGGCGGCCTTCGACAGCCGCGCGCCCTTCTCCCTGGAGTACCGGCTGCTGCGCGCGGACGGCTCCTACCGCTGGATCGTGGGCGACAGCGCCCCCCGCTACGACACCAACGGCGAATTTCTGGGCTACATCGGCCACTGCATCGACATCACCGAGCGTCGCCACGCCGAACTGGCCCTGCGCGAAAGCGAAGAGCGCTTCCGCACCCTGACCGACAGCGCGCCCGAGGGCATTTTCGTCGAGGCGGACGGAACCTTCGTCTACGCCAACGAGGCCGCCGCCCGGCTGTTCCGGGCCCAGACCCCGGCCAAGCTCATGGGCTCCCCGGTCCTGGACCGTTTCCATCCCGAACGGCGATTTTCCGTGGGCGAAATCCTGCGCGTGGCGAGCGGGGAACGCCGCCCCCTGCCTCCGGCTTCCGAGGTGGTCATGTCGCCCGAGGGACAGGCGATCGAGGTCGAATTGACCGCCGTGCCCTTCACCATCAACGACCGGAGCTGCTGCCTGGTCTTTTTCCACGAGACGGGCGAGCTCAAACGCGCGGCCGAGGCCATGCGCAAGGCCAAGGAGGCCGCCGAATCCGCCAACCTGGCCAAGTCCGAATTCCTGGCCAACATGAGCCACGAAATCCGCACGCCCCTGAACGGCATCCTGGGCATGCTCCAACTGATGGGCACCACGGAACTGGACGCGGAACAAAACGAATACCTGTTGTCGGCCATCCAGTCCTCGCGCCGGCTGACAGGGCTGCTCTCCGACATTCTGGACCTTTCGCGCATCGAGGCGGGCAAGCTCGCCATCCACGAAACCGACTTCGCCGTGGAGGACCTGCGCACCGCCGTGCTGGAGCTTTTCTCCCTGGCGGCCGAAACCAAGGGCCTTGGCCTGAGTTTCTCCATCGACGAACAGGTGCCCCGCAGGCTTTGGGGCGACGAAACCAGGCTGCGCCAAGTGCTTTTCAACCTGGTGGGTAACGCCGTGAAGTTCACCGAGCACGGACAGGTGCGGGTGGAGGTCATGGCCCTGGAACCCGGGAACTTCATCCATTTTCGCCTGCTCTTCATCATCGTGGACACCGGCATCGGCATCGCCGACGAACAGCTCAAGAGCGTGTTCGAGCCCTTCGCCCAGGGGGAAGGGTCCTATCGGCGGCGCTTTCAAGGCGCGGGGCTTGGCCTTTCCATCGTGCGCAAGCTGGTGACCCTCATGGGCGGAGAGCTTTCCATCGACAGCACCCTCGGCCAGGGCACCACGCTCTATCTCTCCCTGCCGTTTCGCCCCCCCGGAGGCGAAGCCGCGCCCCAAGAGGCTTCCCAGACTCCGGCTCAGGCCAACACCGGCGAAAAGCCGCACGTGCTCGTGGCCGACGACGACTGGATAAGCCTGACCACCTGCCGCAAGATGCTCGAAAAAGCCGGTTTCACCACCGTGGGCGTCCAAAATGGCCAAGAAGCGCTCAAGGCCCTTCCCGCCCAGCACTTCGACCTGCTGCTGTTGGACGTGCAGATGCCGGTGATGGACGGCATCGAAGTCAGCCGCGCGGTTCGCGCCGGGCAGACCTCCTGCGCCCGGGACACCCCCATCGTGGCCATGACCGCCTACGCCATGAGCGGCGACCGGGAAAAATGCCTGCACGCGGGCATGAACGATTACGTGTCCAAGCCCGTGGACATGACCACTCTGCTTGCGGTCATCGACCGGGTGTTGTCCGCCCGGGACAAGACCGCCCCGCCGAGCCAAACGTAAGGCCCGACCAGCGAGCGCCCCGCAACCCCTTTCCACTCCTTGCTTCCTGCGCGTTTGTCTACCGATAGGTTGCCGATAGGCTGTCTCTTCTGCCGCCCCGTCGGCCGGTCCCGGAGCGGTCCGAAGCCCGATTGCGCCGCGTTTTTCTCCCCCAGCGACCGCACAACTGGTGCGTTTTTCCCGGCCTTCGGCACCGGGAAACAGGCCGCGATTTCCGGGAGTTTTTCCCAAGAGTGTAAAAACGGTTGAGCCCGGACGGCTCGTTTGCTACCTGCCGGGAACGGCGTCGCCTGTCGCGGGCCCCAGCAGGCCATGCGGCCGGCTGGCGGCCGCCGTTCCCGGCCGAGCGCGCCAACCGAACAGGACACCTCATCATGCGTCTTCATCGAATCGTTTTCGCACCCCTCGCCGCCGGGCTCTGTTTCCTGGCGTCCGGGGCCGCCACGGCCTTGGCCCAAAACCCCGACGCCCACCATCTGGCCGAAACCGTCGGGACCAGCCTGGGCCTGGTCTGGGTCGCGCCCTTCGCGGGCATGCTGCTTTCCATCGCCGTGTTTCCCCTGGCCGCCCCCCACTTCTGGGAGCGCCACTACGGCAAGGCGGCCGCCTTCTGGGCCCTGGCCTATCTGGTCCCCTTCGCCGTGACCCACGGCGTCTCCCTGGGGTTGTACCAGGTGGCGCACACGGTGCTGACGGAATACCTGCCCTTTATCATTTTGCTGCTGACCCTGTTCACCATCGCCGGGGGCGTGTGCCTCACCGGCTCCCTGGTCGGACGCCCCCTGGTCAACACCGGCATGCTGCTCCTGGGAACCGCCCTGGCCAGTTGGATGGGCACCACGGGCGCGGCCATGCTGCTGGTGCGGCCGCTGCTGCGGGCCAACGCCGCCAGACGCCACAAGGCCCACACCCTGGTGTTCTTCATCTTTCTCGTGGCCAACATTGGCGGGTGCCTGACCCCGTTGGGCGATCCGCCACTTTTTCTGGGTTTTCTCAAGGGCGTGTCCTTCTTCTGGACCACGACGCACCTCTTCGCGCCCTTCGCCCTGGTGGCCTCCATTCTTCTGGCGCTGTACCTGGCCCTGGACAGTTGGTTGTACGCCAGGGAACGCAAGGCCGCGCGATCCGAATCCCCCCCCGAAACCCAGGCCCCAAGCGAACCCGCGGCGAAACCCGAAAAGCTGCGCCTGGAAGGGGCCAAGAACCTTCCGCTTCTGCTTGGCGTGGTCGCCGCGGTGCTCATGAGCGGCATCTGGCGTCCCGACGCCGGGCTGACCGTGTTCCATGTGCGCCTGGAGGCGCAAAACCTGTTGCGCGACGCCATCCTGCTCGTTCTCACCGGAGTGAGCCTGCGTATCACGGACCAGGCCGTCCGGCGCAAAAACGCCTTCGACTGGGCCCCCATCCTGGAAGTGGCCAAGCTCTTCGCGGGCATCTTCCTCTCGATGATTCCGGCCATCGCCATCCTCAAGGCCGGGCCGGACGGCGCGCTGGCCCCCCTGGTGGCCCTGGTCAGCGACGGCGGCAAGCCGCTTCCGGCCATGTACTTCTGGCTCTGCGGCGGACTGTCGAGCTTTCTTGACAACGCGCCCACCTATCTCGTCTTTTTCAACACCGCCGGCGGCGACGCCCAGGCGCTCATGACCCAAGCCGGCGTGCTCTCGGCCGTTTCGGCCGGGGCGGTGTTCATGGGGGCAAACTCCTACATCGGCAACGCCCCCAACTTTATGGTGCGCAGCATCGCCGAGTCGGGAGGGGTCAAGATGCCCAGCTTTTTCGGATATATGCTCTGGTCTGGCGGAATACTCGTCCCGTGTTTTCTGCTGACCGCCTACGTGTTTTTCCGGTAACCGCACCGGCCCAGGGCCGGAGGAGGACGCCATGATCAGGCTCGAACGGGTTCTGGCCCCGGTGGACGGTTCGCCGTCCTCGATAAACGCCGTGAAATACGCGACCAATCTGGTCGCGCCGTGGAAGGCCACGCTTTACCTGCTGCACGTCTGGCATCCCCTGCCCATGAGCATCGGCGGCGATCAGGCCGAAACCCTGCGCCGCGAACACGAGGCGGAAGCCATGGCCCTGCTGGATAAGTGCCGGACCATGATCGAACCCTGCAGCATTCCGGTCGAGCGCCTGGCCCGTCCCGGCCGGGCGGAATACGTCATCCTGGACATCCAACAGGAATACGACTGCGACCTCATCGTCATGGGCTCGCGCGGGCTGACCCCCCTGCAGGGCTTTTTCCTGGGCAGCGTGGCGGTCAAGGTGCTGCACGGCGCAACGTGCCCGGTGCTGGTCACCCGCTCCCTGCGGGACAAGTATCTGGTGGGTTCCTGCACGACCCCGCAAGGTCCCGACGCTTCATAAGCCCAGCCGCGGCGCGCCCCGAAAGACGCCCGCGTCCGGAAACGTCGCGCTTCGGGCTCGCCGGCAAAACGCGAAGCAACGGCCGGCCCGAAGCGAAGTTCGCCTCCGTCGGGGGGGGGGGCGTTTTCGAAGCGGGCGCTGCCAGCGGGCCTTTGCGATGGAGCGCAATGCAACTTTTTTGCATAAACCGCCCGGCCTCCTCCCTGTCCGAAAACAGTCCGCCACCCCGGCCAAGCCCGCCTCCAGGTCGCATTCAACCCGCGCAAATTCTATCCAAAAGAGAAAAAACTGCCCATCCGACATCGCATGCTCGCCAGCGGTAAACACCTTCGCGATTCACGGTTACCCATGCCGTCCGACCGTAGAAGACCGTGCTTTTCCCCTCGCTGGCGTTGACGCCATGCCCCCTAGCACGTACCACATACAAGCGTGTAGCGTTGCCTGATCGCCCGTTCCACGCAATCGCCTCATTCTCCGGTCGGAGTCTCACAATGGAAGAGCGCGCCCCGAAAGCCAGGAACAAAAGCATCTCCTTGCAATTGGCCTTGACGCTGCCCTTCATGCTTCTGGTTTTGTGCTGCTCAAGCGTTATCGGCTGGTTTTCCTTCAACAGCGGACGCAAAGCCGTCCTCGACGTCGCGGACCAACTCCAGGCGGAGGCCCTGCACCGCGTGGAAGACCAGTTGCGCTCCTCGCTCGAAATCCCCCATCAAGTGAACGCCTGCTGCGCCCAGTCCCTCAAGACCGGAGTGCTCGACCTCCAGGACGCCCGTCTGCGGGGGCGGTTTTTCTATGGAGTGGTCGCCACCCACCCCCGCATCGCCTATGCCTATTTCGGTTCCGCGAACGGCGAGTTCGAAGGAGCCAAGCGCCTGCCGGAAAACGGCATCGAACTCGTCCACGCCGGCGCCGACACCGGGGGAGTCCTGGTGCTCCACCGCGCCTCGGCCCTGGGCGACCCGCTGGAGCCCGCCACGGCCTCCACGGCCTTCGACCCCGCGACAAGCCCCTGGTATCAGGCCGCCGCCCGGTCCGTCGGGCCGGCCTGGAGCCCGGTGCGCCACCGCTACGACCTGGGCGATCTGACCATTACCGCCACCCTGCGGGTCAACGACGCAAAGGGAAAACTCGCCGGGGTTTTCGGGGTGGACTACTCGCTCGACAACCTCAACCGCGCGCTCAAGACCTTCAATCTCGGCCCCTCGGGCGAAGTCTACCTCATGGAGCGCTCGGGCCAGCTCCTGGCCACGCTCTCGGGCGGCCCCCAGGACGTGCTGGTCAAACGCGAAGACCGGCTGGAACGCGTGACCGCGCAGGACTCCAACCTGCCCAAGGTCGCGGCCAGTTCCCGCCTGCTGGCCGACCTGCCCGGCGGATTGTCCGCCATCGTGGGCGAACGCTCCGACACCTTCATCCTCAACGGCCAGCGCCAGTACCTCCAGGCCAGGCCCTTTTCGGACGGCCTGGGCGTGGATTGGCTCATGGTGGCCGTGGTGGCCGAAAAGGACTTTCTCGGCGGCATCGACAGCAACATCCGCCAGACCGCGTTGCTGCTCATGGCCGCCGTGCTGGTGATCGTGCTCGTGGGCATGCGCATCGCCACGCTGCTGTCGCATCCGGTGGAACGCATGGTCGAAACGGCCAACGCCCTTTCCCACGGCAACTGGGACGTGGACATCAAGGCCCCGCCCACCCGGGAGCTGGGCAGCCTGGCCCTGGCCCTGGATTCCATGGCCCGCCAGCTCAAGGACTCCTTCGAGCGGCTCAAGGACCAGAACGCCGTCATCGCCTCGCACAACCGCTCCCTGGAAGAAGCCGTGGCCAGGCGCACCGCCGAACTCAACCTGCTGCACGAACGCCTGCGCGGGATGTTCGAGGCCATTCCCGGCTTTATCCACGTCATCGACAAGAACTTCGAGCTGGTGGACATCGGCGACAAGACCCTCGCCGCCATAAACCGCCCCCGCGAGGAGGTGCTGGGGCGCAAGTGCTACGAAGTCTTCCACGGCATCGACGCGGTGTGCCCCCACTGTTTCCTGGCCGACGGCAGGAACCGGCTCGACGTTTCGGTCCGGCCCTCCCTGCCGGAAGAGGAGTCGCTTTTCGGTTGCTCGTTCATGGCGTATTCGGCCCCCATCCGGGGTTCGGACGGCAAGATATGGGGATACATCGAATGCCTGATGGACGTGAGCGCCCTGCGCGCCACCGAACAGGAGCTCATGGCCGCCAAGGACCAGGCCCTGGACGCCGTGCGGGCCAAGAGCGAATTCCTGGCCAAGATGAGCCATGAAATCCGCACTCCCATGAACGCCATGCTCAACATGACCCTGCTCACCCTGGACACCCGGCTCACCGCCCAACAGCGGGAATGGCTGAGCTCGGCCAGACGGGCCGCCGAGCACCTCAAGGGACTCATCGACGATATTCTCGACTTCTCCAAAATCGAAGCCGGCCGCCTGGAGCTTTCCCGCCAGGTCTTCGACCTCCCCCGGCTTCTGCGCTCCCTGGCCGTCATGTACGCGGACATGGCCAAACGCAAAGGGCTCACCTTCGAGGTGCTGGTGGACGTCTCCCTGCCCAGGGCGGCGGAAGGCGATCCCAAACGGCTGCGCCAAGTGCTCCACAACCTGCTCAGCAACGCCATGAAGTTCACGGAAAAGGGCGGACTGCGACTCACCGCCACCCAGACTTCCCCCGCGGGAACGGTCGCGGACCGGTCCTACAAGGCCTTCACCCTGTCGATCTGCGTGAAGGACACGGGCATCGGCATCCCCGAAGAACTGACCCCGGCCATCTTCGGCCTGTTCGAACAGGCCGACTCCTCCATCAGCCGACGCTTCGGCGGCACCGGGCTGGGACTGGCCATCAGCCGCGAGCTGGCCCAGCTCATGGGCGGCGACATCACCGTGCAAAGCGCCGTGGGCAAGGGCAGCACCTTTTGTTTCACGGCGGTGCTTGAAACGGGCGACGAGACCCTCCTGCCCGCTCCGGCCGCTCGCCAGCCCTCGCCCACGGCCCGGCAGGCCCACGACATCCTGGTGGTCGAAGACAACGTCGAAAACCAGAAAGTGGCCCTGGCCCTGCTGACCAAACTGGGCCAGCGCGCCACCCCGGCCATGAGCGGACGCGACGCCCTGGAGCTTTTGCGCGCCCGACTCTTCGACCTGGTGCTGATGGACGTGGAAATGCCCGGCATGGACGGCTTCGAGACCACCCGGCGCATCCGACGCGGAGAGGCCGGCAAGGAAGCCAGCCCGGTTCCCATAGTGGCCATGACCGCGCATGTGCTTTCCGGCTACCGGGAAAAATGCCTGGTGGCGGGCATGGACGGCTACATCCCCAAACCCGTGGAAATGGCCCAGCTTGCCGAACTGGTGAGCGGACTGGTCCCGAAACGCTCCGGCCCCCCCCAGCCCGTGCGGGGCCCTGCGGAACCGGCGCTCCTGGATCGCGAAAGCGCCGTGGCCCGGCTGGACGACGAGCAGTTGTACCGCGAGATCGCCGAATCCCTGCTTTCCGGGCTTCCCTTCCGCCAGGCCGATCTGCGGCGGACCCTGGCCGGAGGCCTGCGCGAGGAGTTCGGCCGCGCGGTCCACACCCTCAAGGGGCTGCTGGGCACCGTGGGCGCCATGCGCGCCGCGGAAATGGCCCTGAGAGTGGAAGCCCTGGCCCAACCGGGCGAGGTGAAGGAGCTGGAAACCCTGCTCGACCGCCTGGACCAGGAACTCGACCTGGTGCAAGAGGCCCTGCGGGAGGCGCTGGGCCAGAGCTGACCGGTTTCGCCACGGGAAAAAGCGGAAACCCGGCGCGCCAGGCCGGCGCGCCGGGGCGATCGTCAGGACCTTACGGGCAGGGTATGGCTTCGTACACCGTCGAGCCGTTCTTTATGACTTCCCGATAGCACTTGGATTCCACCCTATAGACCGTGTGCCCGGACGAATTGGCAATGGCTATGGCCGTGGCGGGCAAAACCGTGAGCATGGCTCCCAAGGCCACACCGGCGGCCACGCCCGAGACGGGCGGAGGGCCGTAGTAGCCCGGGGCCACGGGAACCGGCACGACCACGGGGGGACGCCGATAGCCCGGCGGCGGAGGCGGCGGAACCACCCGCCCGCGCGGAGCGGCCACAACCCCGCCGCCCGGTCCGCGCGCGGCGGCCGCACCGCCCGGCATGCGCGCGGCGGCCGCACCGCCCGGCATGCGCACGGCTGCCGCTCCACCCGGAGCGCGCACGGCGGCCGCCCCACCCGGAGCGCGCACGGCGGCTCCTCCCCTGGCGCCCACGGCAACGGAACCGCGCGGCGTGTAGGCCACCGATCCGCGCGGCCCGGAAGCCGCTCCAAACCCCCTGGCGGCGCCGGACGACGGGACCAGCCAATCCCCCAGCAGGGTCATCGCCACGGTCAGGCTCACGACCAGGGCCAGGGAGGCCCATCGCGTAACCCCCGGCAGCATGCGGGACCTCATGCGATCACCTCCCCTTCTTCTTGGCCTTTTTGGCCTGCTTGGCCGGGCCGGTGATGACGGCGTCGTCCCGATTGAATCCTTCGCCGGGCTTGTAGACGAAGGTCTCGGCCGGGCTCTCGTCGGACTGCCAGCCGGAAAAGACGGCCACGAACTGCGGCGCCATGGGCAGGCCCTTTTCGGTGATGAGAAACTGGAGGGGCAATCCGGTCTTTTCGCTGTCGATCCAAATCTGCCAGTCCACGTCCTTGTCCTGGAAGAACAGGTGATCGCATACCACGCCGTTCACCTTGGATTTTCCGATGTAATACGCGGCTTCATAGGTGAGCGTCTGGCAGGGGTTGCCCGACAGCAAGTCGCCCAGGGGCGCTTCCAGCCCGTATTGCCGGGCCAGCTCGTTGAGCAGGGCGTCCGTATCGCCGGTAAAGTTCAACTGTCCGTAGACCTTGCGGTCCGGCAGGGCCAGGATGAAGGTTTTGCCGTCGTACACGGTTTCGGCCATCAGGTCGTCGCCGTTGGTCACCACCCGGAAAAATCCGGGCCGCTTGGCCGTGATCTCCATGTCACGGGCGAAGCGAATCTTGGAGCCGTCCCGGTACACCTTGTCCAGGGTCACCAGCGCGTGGACCTTGAAGCCCTTGAGCTCGGTCAGGGCCTTGCAGGTTTTTTCCAGCAGGGCCACGGCCTTTTCATGGGTGTCGGAAACGGATTTGGCCTGGGCTTTGTGTTTGGCGGCCAAGCCGGGACCGGGCAGCGCCAGAAGCGCGGCCAGGGCCAAGCCGAAAAGCATGGGGACGAAACGCGAACGCATTGCCTGCCTCCAGGGCTAAAAGGTGAAAATAACCGCCGGTGCGGAAGCCGATTGAAAAAACGCTACCAGACCGTGCGCAGATTTCAACGCATTTTCCGTCCGGGGCCGCCAGCCTCCCGCCACCGCCGTGCGCCCGCCCGCGCTCGGTCATGCGGGGGTCGGATTGTCGCACACATAGTGTCCGATGGAGCAGGTGAAGCGGTATTTGTCTCCCCGGTGCAGGGCGCGGGAAAATTCCACGGCCCGCCCCTCGTCATTGAAGACCACGCTTTCCACCCAAATGCAGGGACAGGTCTCGGCTATCTGCAACAGCTCGGCTTCGCGCCGGGTGGGCAGCACGGCCCCGATTTCCTGACGGGAATGGATGAGGTGCATGGGATAGACCCGGCCCACCACGTCGTAGAGTTGCACGTCCAGACGATGTTCGAGAATGCCCGGGAACAGCTCGGCCGGCAGGCGCGAGCGTTCCAGCACCAGGGGCACGCCGCTGGCCAGCATGAGCCGGTAAAGCGACACCACGGGATCGCCCGGGGAAAGCCCCAGGTTTTCGGCCTCCTCCTGCGAGGCCGGCATGATGGCGGCCTCCAGGGTGACGTAGCGGGGCTCGAGCCCGGCCCCCACGATGTCGGCGTGATAGGTGGTGATGTTTTCCAGGGCGCGGGTGAGCACCGGGCTTTTTTCCGACAGCAAAAAGGTGCCCCTGCCCCGTTTGCGCACGAGAATATGGTCCCCCACCAGCTTGTCGATGGCCTGGCGCACGGTCATGCGATGTACGCCGAACATGCGGGCCAGTTCGCTTTCGCCCGGGATCTTGTCGCCGGGGCGAAACGTCTTTCCGGTGATCTGGGCGGAGAGCCACTCGTAAATGACTTGATACTTGGGTTTTGCGGCCATGTGCTTCTCGCGGCGCTTGCGGGGGGGCGGCCTTGCGCCGCATACGGCCCGGAGTTTCCGGCTGTTTCCAACCGGAGGTGCGGATCGCCTGTCCCATCTTGGGACACGGTGACCGAAAAATGAAAAAATATCAATTTTGAAAAGAACTTGACAAGCGAAGCGGCCGACGACTAGCCATGTCTAGACAAAGTACGAAAACCGCCGAAGACGCGTCAAGTCCGGCGCGCCCCTTCGGCAAACCCGCCGCCTTCCCCCCGAACGCGGCCGACCGCAGGAGCCCGCACCATGCCCCATGCCGCCAAAGACCCCGCGGCCTTCATCGCCGCCGACCGCGCCCACGTCTGGCATCAACTCTCCCAGCATCAGCCCTTCGCCGACAAGCCGCCCATGATCGTGGCCGAGGGGAAGGGCCTTCGCATCAAGGACATCCACGGCAATGAATACCTGGACGCCACCTCGGGCGGGGTCTGGTGCGTCAACGTGGGGTACGGGCGCGACCGCATCGCCGACGCCGTTTGCGCCCAGCTCAAGAAAATGCCCTATTACGCGGCCAGCGTGGGCAACCTGCCCTTTATCGAGCTGGCTGAAATGTTGGCCCCCCACATGCCCGGACTGACCCGCACCTATCTTTCCAACAGTGGATCCGAAGCCAACGAAAAAGCCTACAAGATGGTGCGGGCCATGGCCCACCTCACCGGCAACACGTCCAAGAAAAAGATTCTCTACCGCAACCGTGACTACCACGGCACCACCATAACGGCCCTCTCCAGCGGCGGACAGTACGAACGACGCGACTGGTTCGGCCCCTTCACCCCCGGATTCGTGGAGTTTCCCCACGCCTGCTGCTACCGGTGCGCCTTCAACAAGACCTATCCCGGCTGCGACCTCGACTGCGCCCGGTCCGTGGAGCGCATCATCCTGGCCGAAGGCCCCGAAACCGTGGGCGGCCTGATCGTGGAACCCATCACGGCCGGAGGCGGCATCATTCCCCCGGTGGCGGAATACTACGACGTGCTCGCGGCCATCTGCGCCAAGTACGGCGTGCTGCTCATCCTCGACGAGGTGGTGTGCGGCATGGGTCGCACCGGAACCATGTTCGGCTATCAGCACTACGGCGTGGCGCCGGACATCGTCACCATGGCCAAGGGTGTGGCCAGCGCCTACATGCCCATAGCGATCACCGCGACCACCGAAGCCGTGTTCCAGGCCTTCGTCAACGATCCCTCCGACAAGCTGGCCTATTTCCGCGACATCAGCACCTTTGGCGGCTGCGCCGCGTGCTGCACCGCCGCGGTGGAGAACCTGAAGATCATCGAGGAAGAAAACCTGCTCCAGCGCGTCACCGAGAAGGGACGCTCGCTCAAGGCCGCGCTGGAAGAACTGCTCTCCCTGCCGGGCGTGGGCGACGTGCGTGGCAAGGGGCTGTTGTGCGGGGTGGAGTTCGTGGAGGACAAGGCCACCAAAAAGCCCCTGGCCGAGGCCAAGGTGGCCCGCATAGCGGCCGAAGCCGCAGGACACGGGGTGCTGGTGGGCCGGGCCAACCGCTCCCTGCCGGGCATGAACAACTTCATCACCCTGGCCCCGGCCTACGTCATCACCCAAGACGACATCGAACGCATCGTGAACACCCTGCGGGACACCATCCTGAAGGTTTTGGTCTGATCGAACCGCTCGACAATCCGGGCCAAGACTTGCCACCGCGCGCGCCCGCGGGTACAATTTGCAAATCCGTTGCAAAATCTGCCACGCGGGCCCGTGCGGTCCGCCCGTGCGCGGGGCCGTCCCGGCAAGGACGCCCCGCCCCACTCCTTTCCACCTCGCGCCGGCCTGGCAGGGGCTTTCGCGATCCACGACCCGAGAGGACACCATGAGCAAATCGACTCCCTTCGCGGCGGAAAAAGCCACCGGAGAACGCTACGCCTGCGGACGCCCGCAAGACCGCCAGGTCCAGGACATTTTGGCCTACGGCAACCACGGGGCAAGCCCTGTTTTGCGAGCCGGCGCCTTGGCCGCTCACGACATCGTCGCCCCCAAGCCGAAGGCGGAAAACGGCGTCTTTTTCGGCTGCTATCGGCCTTTCACCACACCGTATTGGCTTCAGGCCGCCCTGGGCTGTCTCGACCTGCTGGGTGTTTCCAACACGTTTTTCGACAAGGAATACTGCTGCGGCCTGCCCCTGATCATGCAAACCGTGGGCGAAGACCAACAGGCCGCGCGAGCCGCGTGTCGCGAGTTCAACCGGCTCAACACCGAACTGGCCGAGTCCAAGGGCGCGTCCACCCTGGCCTACTGCTGCGTGGGCTGCGCCTATACGGCCAAGGGGGTTGCGGCCGATCCCGACCGCCATGTCTACATCCTGGACCTCATCGCCCAGGCCATGCCCACGATCCCCGTGCGCACCGACCCGGCGCGCTTCGCCTACTTTGAAGGCTGCCACGTGTTCTACCGCGAACAATTCCCCGGCGTGGACTTCGATTGGCCGGCCTATCGCACCATGTTCGACGTTTTCCCGGACTTCGACGTGGTGGACCTGCCCAACTCCCTGTGCTGCAAACGCGCCGGCGACGCCATCATCGACAAGGCTCTTGAACAGGAGGTGACCACCCTGGTCTGCGCCTGTCCGGGCTGCGCCGCGGGACTGCGGGAAAAGGGACGTCCCAAGGGCGTGCGGGTTAAAACCGTGACCGAAACCCTGCTGGCGGGATTGCAGGCGGGATTGTAAGCGCAAAAAGCGGAGGGACAAACGCACGAGCCCGGAGAGGGGGCCTCCCCCTGGGAGCGCCAAAAAGATTTTTGAGGCAACCAACGATTTATCCGTTGACATCCCCCCTCTCCAGGCTTAACAAATTTCCCTCACGCGTCGGGATGTAGCGCAGTCTGGGAGCGCACCTGAATGGGGTTCAGGGGGTCGGAGGTTCAAATCCTCTCATCCCGACCACAAATTTCCCCAAAAATTGGGCGGTTAGCATGAAAAATTGCTGACCGCCCATTTTTCGTTTTCAGGGGGCCGGGTTGTCTGTTGTGTTGGCTGACCGTTGGCCTTTCTGTTGGTTTTGGGGAATGCGTTTTGGGAATGGTTGTGAAATGATGAACTTGCAGTGATATAGGGCTATTACACAAGTGCTCTATATTGTTTAATATATTTAGTTAGAGTTGCCCGCTTGAGTCAAATCGTTTGGTTTCCCTTCCTGCACTTTACTGAAATCGTTTGGTTTTGATGGCCTGTTGGAGCTGTTTCCGTATGCGCAGGTGGCTGCGCTAATAAAATCTTATAGAATTTTGTATCCACTAGATTCTTGCCATGCAGCTACAAGCTTAAAAAGGTTGGTTTTTTCAAAATGAAGCTTTTCATATCCTATCCTTAAAATACGATGTATATTGTCTACGCAAACAGATTTACTGTCCGCACTCCCAAGAAGTTTGCGAAGAGAGCGTGATACTGTCCAGCATAAGTCATGACCATTGCAAAGATGTCTGCGGTCATGCTTTTTAGATAGTATTTTGTAAATTTCCTCTTTGACAACCGCGCTGTCAAAACTGCGTTTTTCAGAGGCATTAAATACCGATGCTATTAGCCGTATAAGGTCACAGGATAAATCCGAGGAAGATATAAATTTATATTCCGTACTGGGAAGCCTTTTGAATGTTAAATTCTCTCCACTTTTCATTGACCATAGTCTAAAAGCTCCGATTATTTGTGCCGCTCCATACAACAAGTCTTTCAAAGAACATTTGCATATTGATAGTGCTTGGTCTATCTTTTTGCTGCTGCCATACTCGTCATAAAGTTTATTAAGGGCAGGGCTCTCAATTAAATATATTTCAGCATCATGATAGTCAGTATTCAGGATGTTATTGCATTCATAATGCGTTGGTTCATATATAGCAGAAAAATCTGCGTCAATAATGCAAAGAACTCCTTCTACGGAATCCATATTGATAAGTTTGGTCGCAGAAATAGCGTTTTCTTTTCCACATGCAACAATTATTGAACATTCCCCGGTATCAATTAATTTTTTATAAAATTTAGAATCTGCATCTCCTTCAACTACTAATATTGTGCCAGCATGGGCATCTCTTTCCAATAGTATCTGCGAGGCGACGGTATCAGGGGTTATTTCAGTGTCAACGGTGTCAGTCATCATCTATAGCCCCAGGCCTACTCTTAAGTCGCGCCGGTCATTAATTATCTGCGGTGAATGTGTGGCCAATAACACACGCATTTCATTGGCAGAAATAATTTCGAGCAAGTCTGGGACGAACTGCTTTTGCCATCCAACATGAAGAGATAACTCTGGTTCGTCAATTAGAAGCAAAGTGTTCGCACCCATTTTAAATATTATTTCATAGAAAAGAACAATCTCGTGCTGTTCTCCTGATGATAATTGATTTAAATTGATAGGTTCTCCAGTCATTGTCTCTACAATAAAGCCTTTGTTCCTGTCACATTTAATCTTTTTCTTTGCGCCATCCATTCGCTGCATTAAAAATTTTCCATTTATAATGTTTAAAAAAACGGACACCTTTTTGAATAAAGAGTCAAATATCTCTAATTTTGAAAAATTATCTTCAACATAAACCTGTAATACGTTTAATGTGCTGTTGTCAGCATGGCCTATTGCGATGGGAACGTATCCTTCTGAAGAGTCCAATATGCCAGCTTCAACAAGCTTAGATCTTTTTTCTTCAAGTCTCTGTATTTGGCCTTGAATGTCGATCGGGCTCCCATTGGGTATTGATCTTGTAGAAAGTTCAATAACCCGCTGCGGAAAAGTTCTGTCCCTTTCTTGCGATTTATTTGTAAATTCAGCCAATTGCTCCTGAATCTTTTCGCGAAGATCAACGGCCTGGCCTTCAACTACGGCTATTGAGGCTGGCCTTGGCGAAACTGCACCCCGAATGCGACGCGGAGAAAAGTCGAGAAGTCTTTGTGTTTCAATAAATCTGCAATCTATAGAATTGATTGTTGCTGTTAGCCACTCGGGCGGAGCGTTCTTTCCTGAGTGCTCTATGTCATCTCTCATTGAATACTTGATATACATATTGTCTGACTTGATTGCGCCACCATAAATATTGAAAACATCATCAATGTCTAATCGAATGTTTCTGATAGTGTCTAGCCATTTGTGTGGCCCAACCCTCTCTAGGCTGGGAATTATTTCCTCAATAATTTCTAAAGGGAACTGTCTTCGTATTCGTGTGTTCAGCTTGTGTTTATACTCTTCACTTTTTGCGCCACCTATCTCGAGTATAAACTTCAATTCTGAACATTGCTTGCCATCATTTCTCTGAATCACTTTGATTGTTGACCCGTCGTCAAACAACAAAGAGATTGATTCATACGGCGTATCCATAAGCGCTCTAAAGTTTGTCTGGAAAAACGCATTTATAATGCGTAGAATTGCTGTTTTTCCGTAACCATTTGGTGCTGTGATTATTGTTACACCATCTATTTGATTTAAGTCTATAGTATGGTCAAATGACTTGAACAGTTTGAATACATTAAATTTTACAAGATGCTTTGACATTATAGGCTCCTGCGTGCTCACTATTGTGAAAGATAGTCCTAGCCAAAGAAACAGCCCCACCCATCCTCTTTGATCACGCTCAAGAACTCCTCAACAGTCTTCACCTCAGGACAAGGCTCATAGCGGGTCCATTTTAGATTTCCCCGCATCCAGTAGACTTTCCAGGTCTTCGACTTCTTCACGTATGCAGCCTTGGCGACCATGCCCTCGATCAATTTGCCCTTCTGCATGAAATGAGGGCGGATTTCGAAAAGCTCTATGGTCTGCTTCGCCTGGTCCACCCGGAATCCCCAGCGGAGCTGGTCGCGGATGTCGGGAGGCGGGCCGTGGTCCTCGCAGAACTTCTGGAGAAGTTTCTCCAGGCGAGCATGTTCGAATTCGCTTATGGGCATTGGTATCACTAATGTTTGATCATCTCGCCGACATTTGTTGCCTGAATGAATTTTGCTGGATTGTCTTGGCCAGTGGCAAGAACAGCGAAGTGCTCTTTCCCACATTTGATCTTTGCACCTTCCTTGTGGCGGAGGTCATCCCACCAGAGGCTACCCTTGGTCTCGACGACGAAGTAGAGTTTTTCCTTGCCTTCATCCTCGACCAGGACTGCCCAGTCTGGATTGTATGTCCCAAGCGGAGTTGGGACTTTGAACCAGCCTGGAAGCTTGGCGTAAACCTTCACTGCTTCGTTCATCTCTAATCCTTGAGCAAAGCCCTTCTCTACGCCTCCGGAGTCGAACACAACGTGGTCATAAACTGACCTTTCAGATTTAATGGTGTTCTTGAGATAGCCGGTCAACTCCTCTTTCTCGAAAAGTTCCTGTGCATAGAAGAACTTGTCACCGATGCGGCGATACTTGATGCCGTCAATCAGAGCCATACGCTTAGTTCTGGTTACTGCCTCAGTCGCCAGTTGAATGAACTCTTGGGGATTACGCTTGAAATCGTTCAAGCGGCGACTTTGAATGAGAATTCTCACGATACTTTTCCGGGTAAGCTGCGTCTTGTCCTGAAGGTCTGTCAGGATATCTGGCAGCTCAATGTCCGTCTCGTTGACCGTAGTGTAGCCAGAGGCACCTGTTTCTTTTGCCTCCACGCCAGCCTTACCAATGGCGAGATTGGCATTTCTGAACTGCGCTCGTGTTTTACTGATGGCGGGGCCAGTTTCAATTGACTTGGCACAATCCTGAATCAGCTTCTCGTTGTCGAAATCAACTCGGTATGTAGTCTTGTGCTTGATCCTATCCCACAGCTCCTTGAATTCAGGGCTCAGGAAGCGTTCTTTGTTGGGCTTGATTGTAATGCGTTCATCAGCGTTTTTTACTTCCAGGCGACCAGAGAGTTTGCGGAGGATGGCTTTGATCTCCGTCTGCTGCTCTTCAAACTCTTTGGGCAGTACCAGCGTGTTTTCCTTCAACGCTGTCCTGAGAGTGTCCTGGACTTTGCCTTTCTTATCCAGGAAGTCATTCGCCTTCAGGAATTCCCAAATTTTTTCCGATTGCTCCACACCAAGGGGCTTGGTCTCGCCATTTTCATCTGTCACTGCGATGGTGGCAAACTGGTGCTTTTCGACGATGCCGAACCGAATACCTGTATCGGCTTCAATTTCTTTCTGAAGCGTTTCAGCAAAGTGTTCGTAACTCTCGTTGGCAATAACTGTCAGTGTGTTTATGGCGAACCCACGGAGCCGTTGACCATCTTGGTTGACGCAGAGCCTCAAGCCTCGTCCGATGGATTGCCGCCTAGCCAGTTCCGTTCCGATGTCACGTAGGACGCAAATTTGGAACACATTAGGATTGTCCCAGCCTTCGCGTAGGGCAGAATGGGAAAAGATGAACTTCAGCTTGGATTCAAAGCTGAGAAGCTTTTCCTTCTCACGCATGATGAGGCTGTATGCGCGTTCAGCGTTGTCTCTGTTTGTCTGGTTGTTATCTTCTGTCTCGGTCCAGGAGCCTTTCTTGTCGATGGAGAAGTAACCGTTATGGACCTGGTTAACCTCCACGCTTAAGTCAAGGCCTTCGAAGAGCGTCTGGTAATCGTAATCCTTGGAGAGTTTGCGGTATTCTTCCTCAAACATGGTGGCGTATTTGCCCTTCACCCAATTTCCGTCTTCATCGTATTGGCGATAGTACTCCACGCTGTCGATGAAGAAGAGGCTGAGTACCTTGACGCCAAGTCCTAACGCGGCAAAACGTTTCTCCTTGTCCAGGTGTTCCTTGATGGTGCGGCGGATCATGAGCCGCTTCAAGTCATCCTGATTCACTCCTCCATGCTCATCGCCAGGAGTCAGGACCTTCTCCCCATTGGGGAACTTCAGCTCGATGGACTGGTTGTTTTTGCCGCAGGTGATGGTGCCAATACGAAAATTCTCATAAATGGCCCGTCCAGTTTCCTGCTCCAGGTCATCCCCATCCTGAACCGTAAGGATGCTCGGCTTGACATTCCCACCTTGCTGAATGTGCGCTTCGATCTTGGCAGAGATGGTTCCGCGTCGATTTTCGGTGGACATGAGCTTCACATAGGGTTTGTTGTGACCGCCTTCGACCTCCAAAGCCGCCACTTCGATTTGCTTGACCAGCTCTTTGTCGTAGGCATCCACAGCGTCCAGACGATATACCATGTGGTGTTTGTCTACGTGGGTAGCAGAATAGCGGAGCGTGCAGAGAGGGTTCATTGCCTCGATTGCTTTCTTTCCTTGTCCGGTTAAGCCTCCGTCAACGCTCTGTGGCTCGTCTACAATGACGATGGGGTGAGTAGCCCGCACCAAGTCGATAGGTTTTTCCCCGCCGGTCTTTTCGCTCTCTTTGTAGAGGTTGTTCACGTCCTTCTTGTTGATGGCCCCGACAGTGACAACCATAATCTGAACGTTAGGGCTTGTGGCGTAGTTGCGTACCTGACCCATCTTAGACGAGTCATACTGGAAATATTCGTATCCCTTGGCTTCAGGATATATACCTTCGAAGTGGTCGCGTGTAATCTGAAGGGTCTTGTACACACCTTCTTTGATGGCAACGGATGGCACGACAATGAGGAACTTGGTGAACCCATAACACTTGTTCAGCTCAAATATAGTGCGGAGATAGACATAGGTTTTTCCTGTTCCAGTTTCCATCTCAACGGTAAAATCACCACTTTTCAGCGATTCGGACGGACGCAATCCATTATTGAGCTGAATGTCTTTCAGGTTCTCCTGAAGCTCATCATCCAAAAGCTGTAATCGATTACCAATGCCAAGGTCTGATTCAACCATTCCATGGGCGTAAGTTTTTGATACAGTGAACTCTGTACGGCAGATTTCCTGACCTTTAAAAAGTCCTGCAACGGATTCAATGGCTGAGAGCTGATAGTCGAGGTCGCCTTCAAAATGGAGCTTCATGGTAAAAGGACTCCTTTTACAGGCTGCGGATGTGCTTGATACCGCCCTGTTCTAAAATGGCGGTAATATTGGTCTTGGCGATATCATTTTCAAATGCGCTGTCTCGGAACACAACCTGCGTTTCACTGACCGGATCAAGCTCCTTGTGCCAGTCGATAATACCTTGGGCTAGGTCCTCAATCTGGTCGCGTTCAATCTTCTTGTCGAGACACGCGAACAGAGCACCAAATCCGATACTGTAAACGGTCTTTCCCGAGACCTCCTTTTTCTCAATGGGGGCAGTCAGTTCAACTCCGCGTTTGAGGAGGAGTTCATAGAGCAAGTCTTGTTCACTTCTGCCTGGGACAAGGTGCTCGGTGTGGCCTATGAGGGTTTGTTCGAGGTCTGTCTTATCCGGATTCCAGGCAACAATGTTGCTGCTATCGAGCTTGAAGACTTTGAATCCAGTATCTGCATTATTATTTTCTAAGACATCTGAAATCGAGGAGATGGCTCTACGAATTCTCTCTTTAGAAATATCTGCAATCGTGCGGAATCCAGCTTCGTAGGCTTTCTTTGTTTCTTCCCTTGGTTGCTCTTTATCTTTTACAACATCGTATGTCTTTTCAGGTAATTGAACGAGGATGAACTGAAATTGTTCGTCATAGTCAACGAGGCTTTGATAAACAGCGTGTGCAGTTGTTCCTGAGCCAGCAAAAAAATCCAGAATGATATCGCCGGGCTCCATGCTTTGCTGAATGATTTCTTGGATCATCCCAATAGGCTTTGGGGTTAATTGCTTTGCATCCAACTCTGGGAACAGTTTGCCTAAATTTTTTGTAGCATTATCAGTAGAAAACCTATTCCCCATCCAGATTGACTTTGGAGTACTTCTTCTTTCCCCCTCATCGCCGTCAAGGAACACCTTATATGACACTCTCCATGTGCCATTCCTTGTTTCTCTTGCACAGATGATATCAACATTTTCAGCGACTTTTTCTTTCTTCCATCTCCAACGACCATCAACACCGTTGCTTTTTACGGGATAAATTTCATTACAATACTGAAGTGAACTTTCCAATCTTACTTGACCTGTTTTCTGGTCTGAGTAAATTGGGTAATACAAATTTGGTCTTTCCGCCCTTGTATCCGCACCACCTCTTTTTCTCAGATCTCGCCATTGGTATTTTTTACCATCACCGTCGTCTTCTCCATATTCTTCAAGTTTATCCTTGGACAGCGGTAGACCGCGCGAATTATATCCATCCATTTTGTAAATCAAAACAGACTCATGACAGGTGGCGATCCCTTCACGATCATTTCTTCCTTTCAAATTATTGACTACTGCCACTTCAGATATCCTGTTGCTTTGTCCAAAAATCTCATCACAAAGGCATCTAAGGTTTGTCACCTCGTTATCATCAATGGATATAAAAATGATCCCGTCAGAACGGAGCAATCCTTTTGCAACCTTAAGTCGTGGATACATCATATTAAGCCAGTTGGTGTGAAAACGCCCTGAGCTTTCAGAATTTGTCGAAAACTTATACCCTTCGTCGTCCAGCTGGCCAGTATAATTCAAATATGTATTGATATTTTCTTTAAAGCAGTCAGGGTACAAAAAGTCTTTCCCTTTATTGTATGGTGGATCTATGTATATTGTTTTAATTTTCCCAGAATAACTCCGCTGAAGTATCTTCAGTACCTCAAGATTGTCTCCCTCAATAAACATGTTTTGTGTTGTATCCCAGTTTACACTCTCTTTAGGACATGGACGAAGTGTGCCTGTTGACGGGGTTAGGGCAATCTGCCGAGCTTTCTTTTTCCCGAACCAGTTGAGCCCATACTTCTCTTCACCTTCGGCAACTTGATCACCAAAAAGTTGCCGAAGCACTTCAAAGTCGATCCCATCTTCTGTAAAGGCTTCTGGAAAGATGTTCTTTAGGGCTTTCAAATTCTCATCCATCACGTTCAGACTCATGCCATCCTGCTCAGTCAATTTCTCCATGGGGGTATTCCTCAAATCTCAGCTTTGATCGCTTCCATGCGATCCTTGATCTGTTTGCTTTTAGTATTCAACTGAACTTGGTTGCCCAAGTTCTTTTCTTTTTTGAGCTTGTTTCGAAGCTCAGTCAATTCCCGCTCCAATCGTTCCAGTTCCCTCAGGGCCTCACCACGATCTACGCTTTCGCCCTGCCCAGAAGGAGCCAAAGAATACGCTCTGGTATGAACCGCGCAGTTATAGGCAATAATGCGTTCAGCAATGTCTTGGTAGAACTGGAAAAAATTTTGAAAGGAAAGATTCTTGACTTGGAAGTCATTCAAGAAGTTGCGTTGCCAATCCTCAGGCGACTCAAGCGAAATCCACCCCGTGTCGTGATAAGACTCAACCACCATCTTGTTGCTGTCGGCTCGATTGATCCGCTTCAAGCCCACGTTGAGGGCAATGCTGGAGCCACAAGAAAAAACAATGACCACAGGGTATGGAATCGCTTTCTGGATGACTTCGGCGATTCGTGAATGGCGCTTGTCGGACGAGAGCGTGACCTGGATCAGAGCAACTTCCAGATACTCATGGGTATCATCCTCAAAACTCGGAATATTAATGGTAGAAGGCTTGAGGGTGTACTCCCATTCGATGGATTCTATGTCTTCCTTGAACGCTTTCTTGTCCGTGGCGTTGAGCTGTCCGTTTTCGTAGAAGTGTTTTTTGAACAACCTTTTTCCGAGATAACAGGGTTCTGGAACGGCAAGGTTGTTGTAGAAGTCTTCTATGGTAGCTGGAAAGACCATCACGCCCCTACAATCAGGTAACTGACCACTTCAAAGTCATCCATCCCATGGAAGCTGTCCTTGGTCAGATTGGTGCCGCCACGCGAGAACAGGCTTTCGACCCCTTTTCCCTCGGACTTGCCGACAATGCCATTCACCGCCTGTTCAAGTAGGTTGCGGTAATGGTTCATATCCCTGCCGTTCTTTGTCTGGGAGTTCATTCGAGCTATGGCGTCCTGATCCGGCTCAGTGCGTCCCATGGATTGCTTCTTCAGAACGTCCAGCACCTTCTTGGCCTGAGTGTACCCGAATCGGACCTCACCGTTATCCGTGACATAGACGAGATAATGAGGAGCCAATGCGTAGTCCTCATCGTCCATATTCTTGCCGATGTTCTTCAGGCAGAACACGACCCCCGGCTCCAATCCGTCTTCCTTAAGATCGGCATCCAGGCTCGTCACCGCGTACAGTCCGGTAGGGGCTTTCTCCAGCGAGTCAGCGTGGCCCTTCATGTACGCTGAAAGGTCCATCTTGAAGTCATTCAGGGTCATGTCAGTGATGGATACGCCGCCGGAAATGTCTTCCAGGTCAACCACCGTCTCCTGGAGTTGTTGGAGCTGCTTTCGCCGATACTCCAGGTCGTTCATGCGGGTCACGTTGTCCTGTTCGATGACGTTCTCTTCACCTGTGGCAGAGATATCAAGAAGGACCATGCGTCCACTGACCCGCGCTTCCAGGTTGATATATTCGTCAAGCTCCATGTTGGGCCAGTAGTTGACGAGCTGGATTTTTTTGTTCTTGGAGCCAAGCCGGTCAATGCGGCCGAACCTTTGGATGATCCGCACAGGGTTCCAGTGGATGTCATAGTTCACCAGCCAATCGCAGTCCTGAAGGTTTTGTCCTTCTGATATGCAATCGGTGGCAATCAGCAGGTCGATTTCATCCGTGGCTTCGGCATTGATTTTATCGCGCTCTTTCGAGACAGGAGAAAAAGCGGAAAGCAGGGCATCGAATTCGCATCGTATAGTTTTCAGGGTGCATTTGTTTGATCCGCCTCCGGTAATGAGGGCCGAATTCAACTTCAGATTCTTCTCTGCCCAGGGGGCGATGTACTCATAGAGGTAGTTTGCGGTATCAGCAAAGGCGGTGAAGATGATGACCTTCGTGTTTCCCGGATTGATCGGCTCATCTCGTTTGAGCTTGATAAGCTCTCTGAGGTTCTTCAGTTTGGCATCCCTTTTCGCTGTGACCTTGCGAGATTCGTCGAGGAGGTAGCTCAGCTTCTCCCTGTCTTCTTCCAAATCCTGCTTCCAGCGAATCTGATCCATGTCCTTGATCAGAACCTTGACCTTTCTGCCGATCAGGAAGTCCTCAAACTCAGGGGAGTCCACCTCAATGTCTTCGATACCGACCTCCTCAATCTCCTCGCCATTGTGGTTTTCAAGCTTCTCAAGAAGTTTTTGCACTTCATTCAAAAGCTTTTCCAAGGTCATGCCGAAAGAGTTGATCGAGCTTTCCATTCGCTTGAGGAGGTTGACACGCATGAGGTGGATCAAGCTCTGTTCGCGGTCCACCTGACGGAACACGGACTTCCCGTCTTTCACAAGGATGTCGTACTTGCGGTCATATTCAGTGCGCTTCTCCATGCGGACATATTTCAGGGGAGAATATGCGCTGAGGTTCAACTTTCGAATGGTCCTGTTGATTTCTTTGAGAGGAGGGAACTCGCCATCAAGGTCGATGTCTTCCTTGATGTTTATGGGCTTGAGGCGTTCAGGAAATTCGCCGATTTCGGCGACATTGTAATACTTCTGAATGTGCTTACGGGACCTTGCAATGGTGAGCATATCGAGGAGCTTGAAGTAATCGAAATTGAGCGCGTCAAGCAGCCCTTCGGTCGTCCGATCCTTCTCATCCAACTTGAGCCACAGGTTGAACCGTGTCTGGGCCTTACGAAGCGTCTCCTCAATGCTGGCAATACCTTGCTCTTTGTAAATGAGATCGAGCCCTTCAGTAATGAACGCCACCTGATTCTTGAGGTCGTTCATCCGGTTGTTCACCGGAGTAGCGGAAAGCATGAGTACTTTCGTCTTAACCCCTGCACGGATGATCTCATCCATGAGGCGGGAATATCTGGTCAGCCCCTTGTCGGACTTGGTGACGTTCCTAAAATTATGGGATTCGTCTATGACAACGAGGTCATAGTTGCCCCAGTTCAAAGTCTCCAGGTTGATCTCACCAGACTTGCCAGTGAGCCGCGTAAGATCTGTGTGGTTCAAAACATCGTAGTTGAAACGATCCTTGGCGAGAATATTTCGCATGTCGTTGACAGTGTAGATAGACCAGTTCTCACGAAGCTTTTTCGGACAAAGGACCAGCACACGGTCATTTCTCAATTCATAGTATTTGATGACAGCCAATGCTTCGAATGTTTTTCCAAGTCCAACACTGTCAGCGATAATGCATCCGTTGTACTTTTCAAGTTTGTCAATTGCGCCGAGGACTCCGTCCCTTTGAAATCTATACAATTTGTTCCAGACTGCAGTGTCTTTAAACCCTGTCTTTGTCTTGATAATGTTCTCTTCATCAATGTCCTCAAGGAGGTCATGAAATGCGTGGAACAGGGTAATAAAATAAATGAACTCTGGATCGTTATCTTGCGAAAGAGTTTCGAGTTGTTTAAGCAACAATTTCTTGGCATCGAAAGTTGCAGTCCGATTACTCCAGAGGCTGTCAAACCATTCTAGAAGTGCGTCCGTGCTTTCTTTCTCCGCAATCCCCATATTTATGTGGTGTCGTATTGATTCAACATATCCCAGACCTTCACTCGTAAAGGGAGAACTGCCCTGGATGGCGAAAGATGATTCATTGCCTTTGAGATGGAACAAATTTTGGGCAATTGAATTTGCGGAGATAGCAGCTTTAACTTGAGCCTTTGCTTCAATAAATTTTGAGCAAGATTGTGCTAAGTGCTTTTGAATCAGTTGGTTCTTCAGACGATTCTCATGTATTCCTCCTGAGAGAGATGGCAGAGTGCCATCTGAACTTAGAGATGCGTCCGAGACAAGAAGGCGAATTGAGGTGAGCTTCTCAAGCTCCTTTCGTAAGTATTGAAAACCATACAGAGAAAAGGAATCTGCAATTACTGCTAGTTTGCCGCCCTGTGCAAGCTGTCGACGAAGTACATCTCCGACTTTCCCGTGTTTTTTGTTGTCTATCAGCATGGATTTGAACGGTGGTGAGTTATGTACACTTCAACCAATTCAGTTCGATAATTTCATTTGCCAACCAAACAAGCTCAACCTCGGAAACGTTCTCTAACAGCTGGGATTTATATTTCGTAGGGAGCTTTTCGCCCCTATCGATCATGGCTTTCAGTTGCTCTTTTTCGTGGTCAGTCAGGCTCATCGCACTCCCTCGTTCCAAAATATCACTACGAACTACGCTTGTGACACGGAGAATAACGCTTAAGCTTTCACTGTCGATTTTTTACTGATGGCAAATCAGTAGTCCCTGTGGCTGACAAATACATTCCCGTCGCCATGTTGACAAGGACTGACAAGATATTCGGAAAATTCCATTTGTCTATCCACAAGGACAGCTAGGCTCTTGCCATCAGCGCTCAAGCTCTTAGCGTTTGCGCAGGAGGCTGCGCTTATAGAAATAGAAGGAGAGCCCATGAAAACCTCCTGAACGACAGCGGGCAAAGGCTCCTGGTTCCTTTTCCCTGACCACCAGAGATGGAGGCTGACGAGGGGTTTGACGGAAGGGTTGCCTGAGCGAGTCACAGGGGATCAGGAATATACCCATCCCTGATTTTCTCCTGGGCCATCTTTGGCCCTCCCCCTGGCCTTTCACTGGACCTCCCCCGGTTTCCAACAAAACATGGCTTTCCTGGAGCTTTTCCCTGGAGCTGGACCTTTGGCCGTCCCTAATCCTGTCCCTTCAGGAGGGGCCAAATATGGATGAATGTTCGTTTTTCCATTGATCTGGAAAATTTGTTCGAATTCAGAGATTCTCCTCCAGTTTCAGCGTAAGGGGGTAGCTGAACCAAAAACGCAGGGAGCTGCGCATTCAGTTCCCCCCTCGCTCCTCCACCCATCTCCCCAAATTCTCCCCCCGTCGTGACCTCCTCCCCGAGCTGAGGCTACCCTCCCCGGGAATCCCCTTTCCCTACCCCTGGAGGAGCCTATGCCTGACAGTCCGACCCCCAACATCATCTTCAGCTACACGCGCGCTGACGCATTGGCTGACGGCGTTCTGATCGACATCACCCATACTGCGAAATCCTACGGTTTCAAACTGCCCTTCGCCATCTCAGATGCGCTCTACCATGGGTATGTCGAGCCTCCTGATGATCTGGAAGCGCTGGGGCAGTCCCTGGAGGGACGTCTCCATGACCTTCTGACCCTGGCAAACATCGCCGCCAGAAGAAGTATGGGGGAAGACAGGGTCTACTTCAAGGTCGCGTTTCTCATGCGTCCAGCGAAGACGGAGACGGTCCAGGTCGTCCTTCACGTCGGGCCTGGCGATTCCGGTGAACCGGTGCTGACCCTCTGCCTGCCGGAGGACCTGTGAGCACACCTTCCGCTCCTGATGACGCGTATGACCTGGATCGGCTGGATCAACTGGATGCCCTGCTGGCCCGCTTTCGTCCCATTGAGCACCTCTTTCAGATGATGGGAGCGGTTGATCCTGGACTTGGCGACGGTGCCGAACTGGTTCGGGGATGCTCTGAAATCGGCCTGAACCTGACCGGCCAGTTCCGAAAGGAACTGGAGCGGGCCTTTGAACAGTCACCTGACGCGAATGAATGAGCTCGGCCAGCGCGAAAGGCCCGTCCCGAGCGGAAAGTCAAAAAAGTGGCGAAAGCTCGGGTGCTGGCGTCGCTACTTGAAAAAGACCTGGCTGACCCGAAAGAAGCTGCGCAGGCGGCTTTCATCCGCATTTTCTATTTGTTTTATAAGGAGTTGTCGAACGTCATCGACGGAAAGCTCGAACTCCGCAAGGTTGAAGAGCTCCGCCAGAGGAATGGCGAAAGCGGCGGCCAAACTTTCCACCGTGGTCAAGGACGGGTTCCGAGCTCCCCGTTCGATTTCCCCGATATACTGCAAGGACAACCCGGAGAGCTCGGCCAATTTTTCCTGGGTCATGTCCCTGCCGCGCCTGATAGCGCGAATTTTCTTCCCGAAAAGTTCCTGAACAGTGCTCATTTCCTACCCCTTAATAAGGATAGGAGAGAAAAATTGGCCCTATAAGCAACGATGGTCTAGATTTTGCTTTTAAAAAGTCGTCGATAGACGCTGAAAGATTTTGCATCGGCGGCGTTGAAAAGCCAGTCCGGCCGGGAATGCCCCTGGGAGCACGGCCAGCTCAGAAGGAGAGGACTCATGTCGTTAGTCATCAACCACAATCTGATGGCGCTGCACGCGGCCAGGAATCTGGACAACAGCTATTCCCTGTTGGGAATTTCGACCCGAAGACTGTCCTCAGGCCTGCGAATCAACTCGGCGGCGGACGATCCGGCAGGTCTTGCGATTCGGGAAATGATGCGGGCGGATATCTCCGCGTTCAACCAGGGCATGAGAAATGCAAATGACGCGGTATCAGCCGTTCAAACTGCTGACGGTGCGCTTTCAATCATTGATGAAAAGTTGATTCGAATGAAGGAGTTGGCTGTTCAGGCTGCCACTGGAACCTATACGTCGGATCAACGGCTGATCATCGATTCCGAGTATCAATCCATGGCTTCCGAGATCACGCGCATAGCAAGTTCAACAAAGTTCAATGGTATATACTTGCTCAATGGAAACCTGGCTTCGTCCGAACATAACGGGAATGGGCTGAATCCTGTTGGAAAGCTCAAGATACACTTCGGGGTGTCAAACTCAAGCGCTGAAGATTATTACTACGTTCAGATAAACAACTGCACATCGTCTTCATTTGGCATCGGAAACAATGCAAACAATGTAATAAATCAGCCTCAGAACTATGCATACTTTGAGAAGCTCCGCGATTCTGCGGCAACTGCTGCGTACAACGCCACGTATTCTTCCGAATACCAGACAACTTTTAATACGATTTATGCTCAGCGTATATCGGAGGGACTTGATCCGGCCGCTGCCCGAGAAAGCGCAAATACGTTGGCTGCTCAGGTTGCCGAACCCAGAGCTCAAGCCGACAAGTCTTCCATAACGGATTCTTTGAACAATGCCTATGATGATGCTTATGGCACTGCTTACAGCTCTGCATATACGCAATATCTTGCGCGTGGATACTCGGCTGCGGAAGCTTCCCGATTAGCGGATGGCGACGCAGCCAAGGCTGGAATAGAGGCGTCCCTTTCGGAATCGACGAAGTTCATTTCTGGAAATCCTACGGAAATGCCTCTTCAAAATGTTTCCGGGGCCGAGCTTCTGATGCGAGCAGCTTCCAATGCGACGTTTACTGCCTCATATACAGCTGTTTACAATGACCAGTTTCCGTCGGAATATGCTTCGCAGTTAGCAGCCCAGTCTCCTCCGAAAGACCCGGCAGCCGCTGCGGCAGCCGCACATAGCATTGTGCATCCTATTGCAGAATCGACAGCATCAACGAATGGGACTGCTGTCTATAATGACTTGAAGCAGGTTTATGATGAAAATTGGGTGCCAACGTACAACACGACATATACGAGCGCCATATCCGCTGGACGTTCTGTGGATGAAGCGACCGCCTTGGCTACAGATGCGGCAAACAACGCTGGGTGGACAGCCATGCAGAATGAGCTGACATCAATGGGGTCAGGGACTGCTACGTATATTCCAGGAACATACGCACTTGATGATTTTGGTGGCCTGTTGACACAAACTCAAATCCTGGGCTCGGCAAGCACTGGAGCGTCGACCTGGTTGAGCAACAACGGTGTGTACCAACCCTCAAGCATCACAAATGCGGGGAGCACTTTTTCTTCCGAGCATGTGTATGAGTATCATTATGCGCGCGACGGCTACTCCATCTCCACACAAGAAGCGGCCCAACGCGCCCTGGCGGCTCTTGACCGTGCAATCGTGTCCAAGGACAGAATCAGAGCAAATCTTGGAGCGATACAAAACAGGCTGACGAACACAGTAACGAATTTGTCCGTGCAGGTAGAAAATCTCGTTTCGGCTGAGTCAAGCATATCGGACGTCGACGTGGCAACGGAAATGACAGAGTATACTCGCCAGCAGATTTTGACTCAAGCTGGTGTGGCCATGCTTTCTCAGGCGAATTCGTTGCCGAAGATGGCGTTGCAACTTATTCAAGGATAATGGGTGGGCTACATGAATGTTAATGGAGTCGGTGGCTATGGTTCCTCTTTGATAACGCCGGAAAAGGCTCTATCCGACAACCAATCTCCGACTACCGCTGCTCAAGGAAAGTCTGCATCTTCTGGTGATACAGTGAGCTTAAGCGCGCAAGCTTCAGTCCCAAGGTCAGCGTTTAACACTGACGATGAATACAATGCCTACCAAAGCGTCATTGCGCAGGCGCAGAGCGATCCCAATCAGATTGTAAATGCGCATAGCGGGCTGGACACCGACCGTGTTTATCGCTTGCTCGGACTGATTGAGTAACGAGGTGGCGACTTGATTCCTTTGAGAAGTCGGAGGAGCCAGGCTGTCTTGGCTCTCCACTTCATAGGAAGCCACCTGAGCGCCATCTGCTGTCGGAGATGACGAAGGGCGGCCACTTTCCACCCGAAAGGGAGTGTCTGCCCCAGTCATCTTTTTCCTGAAATCCAGCCAGGTTCCCCGCTTGCTCCGGTCTTGTTGAAAGGCTGGAGGTTCTCGTTGCCCTTACCCAACAAGCTCCTACTCATTGGGCCTGTCGTTTTCTCTCGAAGAATTCATTGTGGTTACTTGTGGACATCTCTCATAAAGATGCTCTTTTCAATCCTGCCAAGGTAAAGACCACGATACTGTCCAAGGCAAATGCTTTGCCGAAGATGGCGTTGTAGTTCGACCAAGCCGGTTTGAGTGAATTCAGGATGAGTCATTTGGTCAGACTCATTACAAGCTCAGATTTGGACAGTTTGCGCAGGTGCCTGCGCTTCCGGTTTCGCACTCAGCTCCAATGCTGACCGGATTTACAAACGCCAGAAGGAATTGCTATGGCTGGCCATGGCGAAAATTTCTAAGAAAGCGTCTTTCGACGATACCGACCGTCTTAAAAATGTAGCGCTCTGGTATTGGGAATATATGCGACGCAATCCGCTGTATAGAAGGTATTGCGCTGTAATTGACAGGTATAACAATTTTTTTCAAAACATTGGCGTGTATGACTATATGCAGTCGAAAGAGTATATTGATGAGATGATGGAGTACTCATCGACTCATGAGGGAAAGGAGGAGTTGCGTTACACGCCCTTCAGGCTGCGCTTGGAGCGGGATCATGGGGAACAGGCCGGGCTTCTATTTTTCAAGTATGGATTTTTGAGCTTTGGATTTGAAAATAAATTTGGAAGGATCTACAAGTCCTGTACCGATGGAGTGGATACGGACGCTGTAATCATGAAGCTGATTAACAACGACGATGTTTCATTTTCTACTGAAAACATTGCGGATATCGCGGCACTGGTCAAACTCAACGGACAATGGCTCATTACAGTCGATGGTTTTACTCCGAACACATTCTGCTTTGATCTTAAGCGGTCAAAGGAGATAAAGATTTTACCACAGGCTATTATTGAAGAGCCTGGAAAGGTTGGGCTTGAAGTCTATGCGTTGAGTATCATCAATAAAGCCGTTGAAAGCCTGCTCGAAAAACAACAGGTTCCCCTGGAAACGTATGAATCCGTGTACAAGCTCAGTTTGGCTGGGAAGCATATCAATAGTACCGATGCCATGCGGCTGACCATGCTCTGGATGTGGGACAAGGCCCACGAGGTCGACGGGCAAGAGCCGCTACCGTTCGACCAGGTCTACCGCCTGCTCAAGGATAGGATTGAAAAAGCTGGCGCTACGGGTGGGGTTTGGGAGCAGATTCTCTATAGGAAGCCCAGGATTCGTGAGTACTACGAATCAACCGAACGCTGCATTCAGCAAGTCACTATAATTCCACTGAAATCAAAATAGCCAGCCCACTCTGGGCTGTTGCCATTTTCTTTTTCCAGAATTTGGCAAGTAGTCTTCGCCCTTCTCTTTAGTGTGCCTCCATCGACAGCGAACACAGGTTGCTCGTCATTGGGACGAGGACCCCCTTCGCCAAATACCCCGGAAGGGGAAATGTTGGAGGACACCATGTCTCATAATGACAACGTAAATATTGACCAAGGCATCACTGGCGGAACCGGCTGCACTGGCGGAACTGGTGGAGCCGGCAGCCCCCCTTTCACCACCGAAAGCACTATGTCGATTCAGGACGGGTTGAAGTTCCTGAACAATTCCGGTCAGACTGTCGAGGACTTCGCCAAGGCCGCTGCGTATGAAGGTTTGGTCGGAGCCACCGGCGGGGTGGGTCAGATTCCTTCCACTGTCGAGCTTGCGCAGAAGCAGCATGTCAGCGCTGCTACCATGCGCGAAACGTTGGTGTCGGAAGTCAACTCTAAGACCGACGAGAATGCAATCATCGAAGAACTTAAGACTCACTGCGGCGAGTTCAACAAGTTTCAGGACAAGGCCAATTCCTTTCTCGCCTTCTACGCTTTTCGCATGGGACTTAACCTGAGCAGGCTTCAGAACATTCGTTACAGCAAGAACTACAACGACTGGACTTCCTGGTCCGAAAAGAACGTTCCATTCATAAAGAAGCGGACCCGAGAGAAGTACATGAGCCTGGCCTCCCTCCCCATGGTTGAGGAGCACCTCTGGCTGGGAATCGAGCGCCTTGCCGCGATGGGCACCTTTTACAACGGTTTGGCTGACACGGACCGGGAGTCCCTTGGTTCTGACCCGATCAGCAGTCTCCTGAAGAAACAGGGCTTCAGCGAGAACATGGACGACGACGAGCGCAAGGCCCGCGCGGACGCCATCATCGAAGTCCTCAAGCTCGAAAGGTTGAATGTATTTATCGACCCGAAGGTGATGGAAAATTTCCTTGCCGTCCAGGATCCGCTGACCGGCGATGAGCGCAAGTACCTCAAGAAGTTAGCCAAGGAGCAGGGCGAGTCGGCGCCTTCCGAACTCCTTGTGAAGGTCACCACCCATCAGGTCAAGAGGAAGGACTTCATACCCCAGCAGGATGACGACGCCCAGACGCAACAGGAAGGTGAAACATCCACCAGCGGAGGTCAGGAGGAAGCTCCGCAGGTCCTTTTACCTAATGTCGATGCCCTGCTTGTCCAGGCCAGCGAGTCCATCAAGCCCTATATACATATGGGTCGGAAACTCAGGGGCAAGGTCGATTTAACTCTTGTCGACAGTCTGATCGCTGACCTCCTGGCGTTCAAGAAGGTCGTCGAGGAATCCGCCAACGCGTAGCACGAACCCCCACATCCGGGTCCCCTTGGCACTGCCTGGGGGACTCGGCACAAGGAGGAAACTGTGAAAATTTTTTTGTCCGCTCTGAGTATCCCAATCATCAAGGACCTGAACAGGATCAATCCGGCATGGAAGCCCAACGTGCTCCTGACCTTCTATGGCCTGGTTGAGCACATGAGCTACCTCTCCGTATACCGTCACATGATCGGCGACGTGATTCTTGATTGTGGAACTCACAGCCTATACGAACTTTATAGACAAAGGTATGAACGGGAGCGTGCTGCTAAGAGACTTTTCAACAGATTCAAATACTTTGCAAAGGTCATGCAATCTAAATTTGATTTTATCTTCAGCTTCGACGAGAAATATGAGCCGGACAGCTTCGAGCACAACTGGGAGCTCCAGGTTGAACTTGAGAACGAAGGGATCAATGTTGTCCCGGTTCTACACAACCTCTCGAACAACGACGCGGATCGTCTCATTGCCGGCGGGTACAAGATGGTCGCCATCGGCCAGTGCCATGGAGAAAACCGTGACGACCTCGCTGTTCTTTCGCCTGTTGTCAACAAGCTCTACAGTGCAGGAATCAAAGTCCACCTGTTCGGAATGACGAGCCCCAAGCTTATTGGGTATGTTCCAGCCTACTCCTGCGACTCGAAGACCTGGCTGGACTACGGGAAAAGGGGCCGCGTCCTTTACTGGAATCCCGTGAATCCTGGCTTGGACAAGGCGGATTTGCTGTACTTCCCCAAGCACCAGAACCCGTCCACAACGAGTTCTGGTGTCTACTACCATGACTACCCGCACCTGGAAGCCTTCGAGGAACAAATCAAAAACAAGTTGTGCATTGGACGGCGTGACCTGCTTGGGCTCAGACACGCACATTATTGTCAGCTGGTGAATGCCCTGTACTTTCTAGAACTGGAGGAGATGATCACGCGCAGACATCTCGATGAGGACATCAAGTTCGATTAGCCCTGACCGTATATGGACACAGTGGACCGGCCCAGCGCCGGTCCTTTTTATTGAGCGACGGTGGGGTAGGGTTTGCCAATGCAGAAAGTAACGAATATGGTTGTGGTCAGTAGTCCCCTTGGACCAGGAAGCTTCAGTTTCTTCATTCCCATCACAATCTACGAAATTCATTCGGTAAAAAAGAAGGGCCGTCAAAAGACGACCCTTCCCCTCTATATGAGACAGCACTGCCTGTGCGGATCACAGCAGCCGCTGAGTATCCAGCAAAGGGAACACCGCCAACGGTGAGGCTGACGGTGTTCGATTTCGTTGTGGGTGGTTTTTTGGAGGGCAATCCCACAAGTAAGCATACCCCCAGGACAGTCAAGAGGCTGATCGAGGAAGAGCCTTCTCCTTTTTCCTTCACCCAAACCAAATGAGCAGGAGCCTGCGTTTTTGGAAAAGTCAGAACAGGACTGAATCGGTATGCAATTTGGCTGACTCATCTTCTGCTCCTGTTGGGTAACGAACGCCACAGCACTGAGCCAAAAGAAACTCTGATCTCTAGAGCAGCCACTTGAAAATAGATATATGAAGAAAATAGAGCCACAATATTGTTGGTGAACAACTTAGAGCGGAACATCAAACAAAAATGAGTGAGGTGACTGTATGGATTCAAGGAATGCAAAACGACGATTTATTGAATACATTGGAAACAAAGTAATGTACTCAACTTGTGGACATGAAAACTACCAGTGGGGGGATGTCAACTCCGAAGTTCTTGCGAATGCGCAGTTCATCCACCTGCCGAAACAGAGATTTCAGTATGTTGGGGTTGACCTCGACTGGGAAGGCTCGGCGAGTCTGTGGATGGATGAAGGATTCCCTGAACCGACCATAACAATTATTACTCCAACATCGAATCATTCGAAATTCTTCTACGAACTGGAGCATCCCGTGACGATTCCCAGGTACTGGGGTTCGCAACACATCAACTTCAAGCCATATTTGTACTTCAAGGATGTGAAATTGGGATTGACCCTGGCGATGGAAGGTGACCTGTCCTATTCTGGAACATCCATGAACAATCCATTCTATAGGAATCTTGAACAGAATACTATAAAAACGGAAAACGGCGAAGTTTCGAGCAAGTGGAAAGTCCACTGGGCTGACAAGAGGTATGCCCTTGAGTATCTTGCCGAATTCGCCGTCTTCCCAAAAAGAAAACGGTATCAGACTTCATTCGAAGACAGCGACAGTAGAGAAGTCACCCTGTTTAATTCCACGAGAGCATATGCATATGAATATGTTCATCAATTTGATGAGTACAACTTGTTTCACGAGGCCGTTGCCTCCAATGCTTTGGAAAACTGGTTAAAGCTCAGTCAGATTGAGAAAGATCATCCTCTTATGGAAAAAGAAGCGCATTCTGTCGCAAAGGCTGTCTCCAGATGGGTCTGGATGCGTCGCAAAGACAGATGGATGAAGCGATTCACCTGGGATATTGGAGCTCTCGGTTTTGAAGCACTGGACAAAAGCACCTTGTCTGAAGAAGAATTGAAACTTGAAATTCATAATCGTAAATCGATTGGTGCAAGATATGCTAATGAAAAACGTAGAAGAAATACTGAATCTAAAATCCACGGTGCATGTGAAGAACTTGTTAGGAGCAATCAAAAGGTAACACGTAAAAACATCTCTGAAATGACTCAACTCAGTCTCAAAACATTAAACAATTACAAAGAGACAATTAAATATTTTAAACTTAAAAGTATACAAATTCAATAACTATATAATATTACTCAAGTGCATTGATTTCCAATGCCAAGTAACCTTAATATAGCTAACTACCTTTTTTTGGGGGTTGGGGTGGTGTTCAGAACGAGACAGATGAATCGAGAAAAATTGAAACTGGAAAATCTGGAGACACAAGCCCCCGCCAGGGATGAACGTTCATCTCCTGAACACATGCAACGCATCCAAAGGATTGCACAAGCAGTCCACATGAGCTCTTTGCACGTTTATCTGAAAGTATTTTATGGAATTCGAACAGTTGGTGTCAATGAGATATCTATGGAAAAATGGAACATCCTGTCTGAACCATGGTTACTGCATGAACAATCGCATTTTCAAGGTGATTGATAGAGATATTAATCCATACTGTTAGCAATGCTAAAGAATCGACGATTCAGGTCATGGGCGCCTTGAACGTCAACCGATCCAAGTCTCGCTGGTGTGCGAGTGTCGCTGTATTTTGGTGACAAGGACAAAAAATTCAATCTTCTCAAGGAAAACCATGTTCATCGCCCTCATCGAATGAACATGCTTGAGAAGAACCAGCCGGGTAGGAGTGATCCGCATGGTGAAGTGGTTGAGTCCGAGGAGGCGGCCAGTATTTCCATGGTGATGGAATCAAGCCGTGGTGGCGCGACGATTGAGCGAGGAGCATGGCCCTCTGAAGCTTGAAGATGCAAATCCTCTCAATTGTGAAGTCGTCGTATGCGATTAGGCGCTGGACGTCACTGAACGGATCGGTTTTCGAACCAAGGGAAACCTGATGGGAGTTCGCTCAAGAGCGTGAGGACTCCAGACTCCATCAGGCGGCTGCGTTTCCATAAGGGAAGCACCGGGAACATTCTTTCCAATCGGCAAGGAAGACAAGTCATTTCTGTTATTACAGGGGGACTTGGCCTTCAATCCATTCAATATACATCTCTCTTGCGGACTCTCTGTCCGCCAGAACAACACAAACACACGTTCCCGGTATCGCCGGATGCGGGAAAACCGCATGTCCGGTGGTGATACGGGGCTTGGGTCGGTGACGATCCTCTCTACCGTCGGCTGTCCGACTCCGCATTCTTGCCGGTGCGGGGTTCAGCAGTCTCGATTTGTCGATTCACATTGCGAAACAGGATGTTTTACATGGTAAAGTCCTGTTTTTTTGCAGATATTCATGATAAATCATGAAAAATAGCTGAAAATTGCGCATTTTCACGCGATTTTTGCGCATATTTATGCGGTTTTGAGCATTCTGCGAACGCCTGGTTCCAATTCCTCCCTGTCGTCGTCAACTGCTCCTCCGTCTCCGGTTCAGCCCCAAATCCCTGCCCCATATTTCAATTCTCCTGCAAGTTCTCCCCTTGGGCCAAGGGTCTGGTCCTGAAACTGCTCAAACATCCAGGAAGGGGCCTTTTTGTCCCAAAGAACGTTTTTCGTTGCTTCTTCGCCACAGAATGCGTGCTGAACAACGCCACATAACAGCCAAATCACGTGGTTGAGCACAGCGTATGTCACTATGTGGCAGAAAAATACAGATATACACCACCATAATCTTTTCAAAACGAGGAGAAATGGCATGGCTAAGAAGCAAACCTCAGACGGTGAAGCTCCCAAGCGGTTCGAATCGAAGTACAACCCAACGGTGCTCAAGCAACTCATCAACGAGAAGCTGAACGCCAATCAGATCATGGAACGCATGAACATCAAGCATAAGCAGGTGCTCAAGCAGTACATTCTGCGGTTGTGCAGCGAGGAGAAGATCTACCATGACGTGGAAGGACTGTATACGAAGTCCACATCCCGTCCGCGAGTGAACTCCAAGGGACAGCTGGTGCTGAACATGGAAAATTTGCTCCCGGAGCACATGGAAGTGCTGCCCGGAGACGAATTCTCCGTCGCCTTCGAAGATGACAGGCTCATCTTGACGAAGGTGTGAAGGCCAATGCCGGAAAAGCCAATCCTGATCAAGGAATGGCTTTTTCGTTTCAGATCATGCGCAAAGCGAGTCAAGAAGGAAAGTACGGTATTGCCCAAGATCGTACATTGGGATTTTTAAAAAAGGCAAAGAAGTTCAATGGGATAACCATGTTTTCATGGAAATCCCGACGTCGAGGCCTGTTTTGAATGAACGATTCCAAGGTGTTTTGGAGCAAAAGCCGGATTCCGGAGGTGTTGCGATGAAGGTCGGACCTTTCATCGAGATGAAGCACGTGAAGGCCATCAAGAAGGTTCTTGCGGATCGTCCGCGTGACCGATTGCTGTTCATCATGGGCATAAACACTGGACTCAGGGTGCAGGACATCCTGGCCTTGAAGGTCAGGGACGTTGCCTCTGTCAGAGTCGGTGATCGGATTCCGATCATTGAGAAGAAGACGGGAAAGGAAAACGTCCTGATGATGAACTCTGAAATCAAGGCCGCGCTGGACATCTATTTGTCCACCGCAAAGCCGAAGGAGGAACATTACCTGTTCAAGTCTCGCAAGGGCAAGAACTATCCGCTCACCACCTATGCGGTGACCATGATGGTAAAAAGGTGGGCCGCCGAGATCAACGTCAAGGGCAACTATGGAGCGCATTCGTTGCGCAAGACATGGTGTTATTTCCAACGCAAGCAATATGGCGTGAGTTGGGAGTTGATCGCCAAGCGGCTCAATCACAGTAGTCCTGGAGTGACCAGACGTTACCTCGGTGTGCAGGCCGAGGAAGTCGAGGAAATCCTGCTCAACTCGGTATAACCTGTAACAGGGGCGGAAGCCCCTTTTGTTCGATCAGGAGCGTGTGGTGAACACAAAGAGTAAAAGAAGCAAAATGCGGTCGCCTTTCTGTAATGTTGGGGATGGAGTTCATGTCTCCATAGAAGTCAAGCAACTGGTGCATCTCATGATTGAGATGGACAAACTCGGTTTCTTCTCACACTTGAAACAGTCCGGCGAGAACATGTTTGACCCGGAGTCTCTGGGAAAGTTCATGGAGACGTTTCTCAATGGTGACAAGTTCTCTGTGAACGTCGAACTGAACACCAACGTCGATACTCCTTCCGATAATCTCCAGTAGACTACGTTTCAATATTCCAAACAATCAACCCTGGGAGGTTCCAATGGGCGTCTATCAACGCGATGGGCGGTGGATGGTGTATTACAACGAGAACGGAAAGCGCCGGGACAAGAGCTTCGGTCGCGGTGACGAGGCCAAGGTCAAGGCGGAAGCATTTGACCGGATGATGAAGCAGCCAGTGAAAGCCAATCAAATCGTTGTCGAACAAGATTCGACACAAAGACACTGTAAGTAAGGAGCCAGTCATGTACTACGAAACAAAAATTATTCCGTGCCGTAATCCTCACTGTAAGAAGAGGGTTAAAGTCCCATTTGACTTCGAAGAGAGTGTTCCGTGTGAGTCGTGTGGGAACAGGTTCCAAGGGTACGTTATGCGAGGAAAGTACCCTGACGATTCGTTGGATACATTTGATGTATTTGTTGAAGATGAACACAAAGAAGAACAGCTCACGATGTTTTGAGCTCGAACTAATCATCATACTATTTCCAATGATGCTAACAACACTGTTTACGGTCAAACAACCTCAAAAGCTTGTGCGTGGCTCTTGTTGCAAAATTTGTTTCCGTGCAGTCTGACCTATGTCGGCGTATAATATCAATGGGTGTTTTTGTTTAAATTTTTCAAAATTCAATCTTTCATATTGATCATGGAGAATGCAATGGGAGTTTATCAACGTGACGGAAGATGGATGGTTTACTACTGGGAAAATGGTAAGAGAAAGGACAGATCGTTTGGCCGTGGGGCTGAAGCGTATAAGCAGGCAACGGATTTTGACACTGCTATAAAAGTGAAAAAAGAACTGGTTAAGTCCACCTGGCGTCATCAAGAAGTATCACCCGTGAATCACATGGAACAAAAGGCGGAATCAAAAGTTCACTACATTACTCCGCCTGCGCTGCAAGATGGAATACGCCTTCTTCAGTTGACTGACCACTACATTAATCATCTCAAAGCGTCTGGAAGATCGGATCGACATGTCCGCAGCATTGAACTTCATGTGAAGAACCAGTTTCTCCCTGTGATTGGAAACAAGGTCGTTGACTCCATGACCTATGCAATGGATATGCTTCCGTTTATTCGCCACTTTCAGGAAGTGAGCGATAAGACGGGGAAGAAGCGCTCAAAAACAACGGTGAACCGCTATACGGATTACCTCAATGCGGTCTTCAACTTTGGACTGGAGATGGGATTGACCAAAACAAATCCCATGAAGGGTCGAAAGAAGACCAAGGAGCGCCCTCGTGAAGTCCAGATAAACCTCGACGATGTCAAGAAGATCATGGAACATGCGGACACTCATGTTCGCTGGGCCATCGAAGTATGTTTCACTTTGGGTCTTCGTCCAGGCGTATCTGAACTTTTCTCCATTCGGTACGATCAAATCGACTGGAATGCCCCATCCATCAAGGTGTACGCTTCGAAAACGCAGACGACGCGGGTGATCCCACTCAGTCCGACGTTTGCCCAGAAGTTGCGAGAGATGGAAGCCACGTCGAAGTCCGGGTATGTCATCGAGTATCATGGGAAGCCGGTCACTCGGATGAACAAGGCCTATCAGGCCGCGTGTGAGCGAGCCGGGATCAAGGTGCCGACCCGTATGTACGATCTTCGACACCTCTTTGCCACGACCATGCTGAGCAGAGGAGCGGACCTGGCTGCTGTCTCGAAACTCATGGGGCATGCGAACGTGACCATGACTGCGGACACGTATTACCAGTACCTTCAGGGAGAAAAGGAGCGGGCGGTCAGCTTGTTGCCAGAACTCTGCGCTGTGAGTTAGTGAAGATGGGGTGGAGATATCCACCCCATTTTTTACGGAATCAATGAGCTGGCGAGAGGTTGAGATGCTCGCAGGGTATCTGAACCAAAAGCGCAGGCGGCTGCGCATACGGAATCCCGATGCTTCTCTACCATATCCTTCCCCAATCAGCTTACGAGGTCCTTCTTCAGCGGGGATACTTGATTGGAGACGGTCGCCGCGTCTGGGTTGGGGTGCGCCATGCTTACGATTGGATGGTTGCGCAAATGGAACGTCGGTTGCCGAAGCGGTCGGGGAAAGCCGGCAAGTATCCTCTCTGGGCCTGGGCATCCTGGCGATGCAATCAATCGCGACCTGACCTTCGGTATGGAGGTCACCTCGAGTCCGGGACGCCCGGAATGCTCCTTACCATTGAGGTTGACAGTTCTTTGGCCCTCCTCTCCGACTTCACCTCTTGGCACATTTGCCTCAACAACAGGTATTATTGTAAAATGTTGTTAGTAGTTATTGGGTATGGAGTCGACAGGTGCTTGACGTGTGCAACAACCATACTATATAATACATTATACAGTAAATAGTTTGCGCATTAATAATGCTTAATAACTTTACTGAAGGAGGTAGGTATGGGTATTAATAACGGGAAAACGATTCAGATTTATTTGCCAGATGGCGACCCGCGTGGGATACGAATCGCTGAAATCACAACGCGGTTGGTTAAGGCCATTCAGATTCCTCAAGTGCAATTGTCTCAGCTTCAGAATATTAAAGAAGCTAGTCAGCCAACTTGTTATTTTTTGTTTGGAGAATCACAAGAAACTGGCCGTCCAACTGTTTACATAGGGCAGTCAGAAAATTTTTCAGGAAGGCTCCTGGTTCATGGCCGCGAAAAAGATTTTAACACAGCAGTAATGGTTGTATCTTCTTCAGACTCATTTACTCAGACCCATATTAAATACCTGGAAAGTCATTCAATACAAATAGCAAGGGAAAGAGATAGATACGTATTGGTAAATACAAAAGACGAGTCGAAGCCACATGTAAATGAACCTATGGAGGCGGACATACTTGATGCATTTTTAACCATAGAAACATTGTTGACAACGCTTGGATTTCCTGTTTTTGAACAATTGGTGTCTAGTGATAAATTCGAAAACGATTCAGATAGGGCAAATGAGTATCGCAATAAAAAACATCATGTTTTTAAATGTTCAGGTCAGGGAGGAGATGCTCGGGGGGAACTGAACGATGAGGGCTTTGTCATATTTAAAAATTCCATAATTAGAAAAGAAGTTGTTCCGAGCATGCAGTCTTATGCTGCGTATATGCAAAAGCGTGACGCGCTGTGCAATGAGGGGGTGCTCGTTGATCATGACTCTGGGAATTATATTTTAACAAAAGATCTTTTGCTTTCAACTCCTACTGCTGCAGCAAATCTTGTGCTTGGAAACTCAAGCAACGGTTGGAAGTCATGGGTTTCAGAAGATAATGGAAAATCTTTGCATGAAGTATATAGAACGCCGTTCGAGAATAAACAGCAGGAATTTGATGATTAATGTTTTGTTGTTTCCTGGCGAGGGGTTGAACCGTATGCGGCTCTACGGTGAGGTCGTTTTAATGGCTGGTCTGAGATATAAAGGATTGGATGGGGTTGTTGCGACGGGGCTCTCGTGCGTCACAAGGATGTTGGCTTTTTTCTGTTATATTGAATAGTACAGCAGTGTCCTGATACGCATACACGCCAAAGAGGCGCTCTATGAGCCAGCAGTACAGACCACCTTTTTCCATCACCTCCGTGATTGTCAATCTTGTCGGCCGAGTTAGCGAAGCGGTGGGACGGTTGACTATCCTCAACGAGCAGGCGAAATCACTTCGGTTGCGGCGCATCAACCGCATCCGCACCATTCAAGGATCGCTTGCCATTGAAGGAAACACACTGAGCGAAGCGCAAATTACCGCTATCCTCGACGGGAAAAGGGTTATCGCTCCGCCTCGAGAAGTGCAGGAGGTCCGCAATGCTCTCGTTGCCTATGATTGCTTCGACACATGGAGCCCTGGAGAGGAAAAGGACCTTCTGGAGGCCCACCGTATTCTGATGTCCGGCCTGGTTGATAGAGCCGGAAGCTACCGGAGTGGAAACGTTGGTGTGATGGAAGGTCCTCATGTCATTCACATGGCCCCTCCGGCGGATCGCGTTCCGAAGCTGATGGACGATCTGTTCAGTTGGTTGAGGTGCAGTGACCTTCATCCGCTGATCGCCAGTTCGGTCTTCCACTATGAATTTGAATTCATCCATCCCTTCGCTGACGGGAATGGTCGCATGGGGCGACTGTGGCAGAGTCTCATTCTGGCTCGCTGGAACCCTTTGTTTGGCGATATGCCCGTGGAAAGTCTGGTTTATGAGCATCAAGCCGAGTATTATGAGGCCTTGCAGGAAAGCACGCGGCAAACGGACTGCGCTCCTTTCATAGAATTTATGCTCGGGATGATTTTCGATACCATCGCCGTATCTACCCCCCAAGTCGCCCCCTCAGTCACCCCCCAAGTCGGTCAACTGCTTCTGGCCGTGAAAGGGGAAATGTCCCGTGAAGAACTGCAAGAAGCCCTTCAGTTGCACGACCGCAAGTCATTTCGAGAGCGCTACCTCAGACCTGCCCTGATAGAGGGACTCATTGAAATGACTCTTCCCGACAAACCCAATAGCCGTCTGCAACGATATCGTCTGACGGAAAAAGGGCGTCAGTGGCTGCGATTGTTCGATGAGTAGACTCTGAAGAATGCTATGCGTGTACTATAGAAAGCGTATGCTACTTACTAGAGGAGTAAACCTGTGAGTGTGTTGTTTTCAGAATGCAATTTGTTACGATTGACGCGGATGCAATAAAGTGTTTTCCTTGCATGGAAAAAGAAATGTCGAGTTTGTACGCGCATTTTGTCCATAAATAAAGCGATGTTGTTTACTTCCTTAAAGTGTATTTTTCTTGAGATAGAGCGCGATAGCCAACGGTAAATTGGAGCGTTGGCAGCACTGTTGGAGGTTAACCAACGGTGCGTTGGCAGGATCGTTGGGAATCACCAAAAAACCGTTGGCTCAGCGTTGGTGTAGACGCCAAAAATTATTTAAATTATCCAATTATTTCAAATATTTACTACGGACCTGGAGACATGGGGTTCAGGGGGTCGGAGGTTCAAATCCTCTCATCCCGACCACAAATTTCCCCAAGAAAATGGGCCGGTTAACACATAAAGTTGACTGGTCCTTTTTTTATGGTTGTCAACCTCCTGGTGAACCTTGCGTTGACCGCGATGTTGGAGAGAACTGTTTAATCCGCTGTAATCACTGTGTATGAAGGTGTATGAAGCGGAAAAGTGTCAACCCCTGATTACCCAAGCCCTTCAGACACCCTCCTGCAAAACCTCCATACTTCCTCCAACACCGTATGAGACATGAGGTACGGGTTGCTGTTTCATTTCCCTCGTCTTGAAAAATATTGAGGGAGGGACATTTCTGCCCCTCCCTTCACAGCTTGGTTTCCATGCGGTTCAGCTAGTCCAGCTCAGGCAGGAGCGCCGCAGCGCGTTCCTCGTCGCCGGGCATGATGTGCCCGTACCGTCCAAGGGTCATGGAGGGGTTGCTATGCCCCATCATCGCGCTGACGGTGCGGACCGAGGCCCCCTTGGACAAGAGCGTGGAACAGAACAAGTGCCGGATGTCATACGAAATGATGTCGTCGGAGATACCGGCGGCCTTGCAAGCTGTTCTGAAGGCCTTGCTGATACGCTTGACCTGACGCCCCTGGTATTCCACCAGATACGGAGTCTGAGCCTCAGCCTTCTTGAGTTGCAGCTTTTCCAGGAACTTCGGAGACACCTTCACGCGTCTCCAGGTCTTGGTCTTTCTGCCGTAGACACGGACGTAGCCGTTTTCCCAATCCACGTGACGCCACTCCAGGGCCAGCAACTCGGACTGTCCGGTGCGGACGCCGAGGTTGTACGCCACTTCGACTGAGGTGGTCGCAGAAAATTGGGCAGCCTGTTAAGCTCTAGTCCTCGACACAGGAGGACGGTTTCGATGTCCAAGCGACGGAAGTTTTCAGCGGAGTTCAAGGCAAAAGTGGCGCTCGAGGCCCTGTCCGGCGAATTGACCTTGGCCGAGTTGGCCAGCAAGTACGACGTGCACCCGACGCAGATCACCGGTTGGAAGCGCCAGGCCAAGGAGGGCATGGTTGCGGCCTTTTCCGGGAAGGCGGCGACCGTACAGAAGGATGCCGCCGCCGAAATCCGGGAACTCCACGCCAAAATCGGCCAGTTGACCGTGGAAAAAGATTTTTTAGAACGAGCCTTCGCCAAACGATGAGTCGCGAGCGAAGGCGCGGGATGGTCGAACGTCACCATCCCCGACTCAGTGTCTGCCGGCAGTGTCACATTCTCGGGCTGGCCAGGTCGACGTGGTATCATCGCCCGAAGGGCGAGTCGGCCATGAATCTGGACCTGATGCGGCGTATCGACGAACAGTTTCTGGAGACGCCGTTTTACGGATCACGCCAGATGCAACGGCATTTGCGACATCAGGGCATCACGGTCGGACGTGGCCGCGTGCGGCGGTTAATGCGCAAAATGGGACTGATGGCGATTTACCAGAAGCCCAGGACCAGTGTGCCGCATCCCGATCACAAGATTTACCCGTACCTGCTGCGCGATCTTGCGATCAAACGGCCGGATCAAGCGTGGTGCGCCGACATCACGTATATACCGATGAAGCGAGGCTTCCTGTATCTGGTGGCGGTCATGGACTGGCATAGCCGGGCCGTGCTGTCCTGGCGGCTGTCGAACACCCTGGACGCTGATTTTTGCGTTGACGCCTTGGAAGAGGCCATGAATCGCTATGGAGTGCCGGAAATCTTCAACACGGATCAGGGATCGCAGTTCACTGGCCAGAACTTCACGCAGACTCTCAAAGATGCCGGCGTTGCCATCTCCATGGATGGCAAGGGCCGATGGATGGATAACGTCTTTATCGAGCGGCTGTGGCGCTCGGTGAAATGGGAGTGTGTCTACCTGCGAGAGTTCGAAACTGGCAGGCAAGCCCGTCAGGCGCTCGGAAACTGGTTTCACTTCTACAACGAGCAGCGGCCGCATACGGCCTTTGACGGTCGCCGACCCATGGACGTATACCGAGATGGCCACTCAGCCTCAAAGGCGGCATGACCACCAACCGGGCTAGAGCTTAACTTTGCCGCCAATCTGTCCAAACAAATGGGACCACTTCACCGCATGCGTATCGACTTCATGACCCAGTGGTTTCCGCGCCTTACCATTCTTCAATGGTTTGTCTGCGTGATTGCCGCCATTGGGTTTGCTTTTGACACCTATGAACTGTTGATGCTGCCCTTAATCATCAAGCCGGCCCTTCTGGAACTAGGGGGCATTCAGCCCGGCTCGCCGGCTTTTACGCTCTGGTTCAGCCTGTTGTTCTATGTTCCGGCATTGGCCGGCGGAGTATTCGGACTGCTGGGAGGATACCTGACGGACTGCTTTGGACGCAAAAGAGTGTTATGCTTGAGCATCCTCCTCTACTCTTTCGCCGCATTCCTTGCCGGATTTTCAGTCACCCTACCCATGCTTCTGGTATTGCGCTGTCTCGTCTTCATCGGCGTCAGCGTGGAATTTGTGGCGGCTGTAGCCTGGCTCGCGGAATTGTTTCCTCAACACCAGCGAGAAGGGATACTCGGCATGACGCAGGTTTTCTCTTCACTTGGGGGCGTCATGGTCGCGGTTGCCAACGGCGTCGTCACGGCCTGGTCCACTAACAGCCCCGCCCCGCTCTTTCTCGGATTGCAGTTGCCGGCAATTCAGCTCCCGGCCATCGCCACACCCGCGCTGTTCGATATGCTTGGCTGCGTCTCCAACCCGCACGCGCACTGGCGATATACGCTCATGTCAGGCCTCATCCCCGCCATTCCTTTGCTTTTGTTCAGACCGTTTCTCCCCGAGTCTCCCCTCTGGAAAGAGAAGCGGAGAACAGGGAAACTCCAACGCCCAAGCATTGCTGAACTCTTTCGCCCAAGATTGCGCAAGACCACCATTCTCGTCACGGTGATGTTCACGATAAGCTATGCGACGTTTTATGGCGCGCTCGCCCAGACACCGCAGATCGTTCCCGAACTGCCCGAAGTGAAGGAGGATATCCGCATTGCGCTGAAGCAGCGGTTGCCAATTGCCTTGCAGGAGGAATACAAGTCGCGATGGCGCGAAGAGGGCAAGACAGACGCGGACATGGCGCAACTGCTCAGAGCCGAAGAGCGCCTCATCGCCGGCCAAGTCGAACAGGCCCACACCGCCCGAATCATGAAAGCGCCGCCGCTTGGGGGGCTCGTGGGCAGATTCGTTCTGGCCTGCCTGGCCATCGTTGTCGTCAGCCGGCAACGACTGCTGCGCGCGTTTCTGTTGCCTGGCCTTGCCGTGATGCCTCTGACGTTTGTATGGGCGGGGGGGAGCAGCCTCTCTTGGCTGGAGAGCGGCATTTTTCTGGCCGGCTTCCTGACTGTCGGCCAATTCAGCTTTTGGGGCAACTATCTGCCGCAGGTTTTTCCGCTCCACTTGCGGGGAACAGGGGAAAGCTTTGCCGCAAACATCGGCGGGCGCATGATAGGCACGTCGTTCGCCGCCCTCACGCCGATGATCGCCGCCTGGCTGCCGGCAGGTGTCCCCACCGCGACTAAAATTGCCTATACGGCTGCCGTCGTGGGCTTTCTCTGCTACCTGCTCAACGCAATCTGCTCGTTTTGGCTGCCGGAAACCGGCACCCGCGACGTTTCCAGGTAACTCGGGCTCAAACCACCGCGAAAGCGGCGGCGACGCAATGCTCCGGCTTCAGTCTGCGAGGGCCTGGGCAAGAGCCACAAGTCCTGCCCGATCAACTTTGCCGCCTCGCGTCAAAGGCCACTGATCGACCCTATGAAACGCCACGGGAACGGACTCGACATCAACCCGTGCGGACACCAGGGCGCGAAGCGTTTCCTCCGCAGGATCGTCGGCAGACTGCCCAAGTCGATAAAACGCCACCGGAACCTGGCCGGCAATGGGGTCCGGCATGCCCACGAGAATGGCCTCGGCAACGGCGGGGTGTTCAAGCAGCACATCAGTCACCAGCGCTGAAGCGACATTGGTGGCGTTGCGGACGATCACATCGGCAGCCCTACCCTTGAACCAATAGAACCCGTCCCTGTCCATGCATGCAAGATCCTGGGTGTCGAACCAGCCGGAGCAGGTGGCCTGATGCGTTCGCAAGGTGTCGTTCCAATAACCGGCCATCCAGTTCTTCGTACGCACCAGCAGTCTGCCGGATTTTCCCGGTGGCACATCGCGCCCGTTTTCGTCCACCAGGCGCATTTCGACTCCTTCGAGCGGCTTGCCCATGGACCCCGCGTTCAGGGGGCCGGCCAAAGGATGCGCGGCCACAAGGCCGGTTTCCGTCAACCCGTACAGATTGAGCAGCGGTTTTCCTGTTGTTTGCTCCACCTTGCGGACCAGCTCCGGGCCGGGATTGTCTCCAGATACCAACAGAAATCTCAAGCTGGAATGATCGGCCGATGCGGCTGAGGGATGCTCGAAGAGCTTGCGGGTGTAGGCCGGCATGAATACGCTGTATGTCGGCCGTACCTCGGCGTAGATGTCCCAAAACGCACCGCTGTCTGGGGGGCTCGCCATGACGACGGTTCCCCCCACCCGGAACATGGCCAGCACCTGAAACACGAAACATGTGGATCGAAGGGGTGAGAACACCAGGAGCGTCGTATCCTGGTCAGTCATCATCATTGCGTTGCAGAGGTGTTCTGTCCTTCTTGCAAGGCGGGTCTGGGTGTGCGCTATGGCTTTCGGACGCCCTGTGGTGCCGGAAGTGAACACAAGAAACCCGATAGGGTCTTGACAGTGCGTTGAGCACTGCTGGGGTACACCCTGCTGCGTGGCCATGAGCGACGAATACGGCGTACGGCCTTGAACCTGCCCGTCCGTAAGAATGCAATGCGCAATTGTTCCCAGCGAGTCCTTCGGCAAGTGCGGGAGCATTTCCCGGTTTGTCACCACAGCCTTCGGGGAGGCTTCAGACAGATACAGGGCATACAGGCTGGACGGAGCATCGACAGGCAAGGAAACCACGATCAATGCGGCGCGGTTTGCGGCAAGACATGCGGTCACGAGTTCCATCGAGGTCGGCAGCACCAGGGCGATTCTGTCGCCCGGGCGCAAGCCGAGAGAATGAAATCCCGCAGCCAGCCGTTCCACATCCATTGCGAGACGGCCATAGGTAATTTCCTGTCCGCCAAAGACCATGGCGATGCGGTCAGGCGTACGAGTGGCTGTTCGCTCGAGAATGTCCCAGATCAGCATTCGCGTCTCGCAAGCTTCTTCAACAAGAACCTGTCGGGTGTTCGACGCCTCTGTCGCAACAGGGAGCAGGTCGTCTCAAACGCCTTGAGCGACCTGCATGGCGGGCTTGTCGCTCAAGGCTCGGACGCATCCGCGTAGCCTGTCAAACGGGATTGAAGATTATTTGGCCAGATTCACCGGATCATTCTTCAAGCTCTTGGCGAGCTGGTCTCGCAGTTTTATGCTGTATGCCGCGCTTTTCACTTCACCGGTGCGATCGTCGCATTTGACTTTCAACTCAACGTCATCAGTCATGTTGCAACTATACTCGGTCCAAGGTCCGGACTTTTTGACTTTTATCTTCTGACCAAAACTCGCCTTCATTTTGTTCAGGACGTCTTCCTTATGTCTCCCAACAACACGTATAATTCTAGCATAATACATGCCATCGACGAAAGCATAGGAAATGGCCGGGCATGCGTCCTGATGCACCTGGAGCCGGCAATTTCCGATGTAATTGTAGTACGAGACCCCTTCAACCTGTTTATACAGAATGAAATTTCCATCATCCAGTTCGCTGAACTTCGCGCCAAAGTTCAGCTTTGTACAGTCAAATGCATACGAAACATTGCAGAAGAAAACTGTCAACACAAACAAGCTGGCCACTGCAAGTACTCGCATTGCTGCCCTCCCCATTTTCCGATTGTTCACATTTTTATAAATATAATCAATAGATATTAGATATATCCCTTATTGTCAAACAGCATTGATCACGTTTGGCCAAAGCCCCCCCTCTCGACGGTCAGTCGCTCTTGTAAATGTTCGCTCACTTGAGCTGGCCGTTGAAAACGTCGTTTCATGAAGTCTGTTCAATAATTCGCTGGCTGAACTGCTGCGAAAAACTCAAAACATCACCTATGCGAACTCCACTCTGTGCTGGACGCAATATTAGAGGCACAAAATCACTACAGTCAAGCGATCCCGTTTATTTCATGGGCTTTTCACTAGGTTAAGCCTCGATAGGAATTGATCAACTCATGATATGATAATGTATTTTTAGAGCGTCTGCCAAGAAAATAGAACCCTGACGCACCATCAAGAGTCCCTTTCGTGCCGTGCGTTATGTAGTCAAAGTATTTGATTGGAAAAAAAAGAACTCGGCCTGCCGCGTGAAGGAGTGATTTTACTTTTCTTTTTGATGTGAAACTCTGTAGAAAGTAAATTAATGACCAGCACAACGCTGTGCCAGCACCACAAGCCGTCCCACTCGAGAGTTCTTCAAAATCACGAAACAACCAACGATGTCCAAGATTCGTAAATCTTTGAAAATCATAAGCTCCCATATGAACTTGTTGCATAAACGGTGTCTCTGCGTACACTATCCCATCGTCTTTTAATACTCGGCATGCTTCTCTCAAACATTGATTGGGATCTAGCACATGTTCAAGAACCGCTTGAAAAACGATGCAATCGAATGATCCGCTTTGAAACGGAAGGTCATGGGCGTCGCAAATCATGTTTGTTTTTTCTTGAAACACAACATCACTTGAGACAATGTCAAGATCCTTGCGATTTCTAAGTACACCAAAGCCTTTCCCGTCAACTCCCCCTCCAACGACGAGCACTGAAGCACCATTTGCTAATAACTTACTAATTTTAATGAAATTAGCCTTTGCGGCCACGTTAACTTCTGCAGAAGGAAGATGCTTGAACATAAACGAAACGAGGCGATTGGAAGGCGTTTTATACGTCGTATCTTCCCCTTTAGCATATTGCCCTGTGTTAAACAGGGATTCTCCGTCCCGAATGAAAATTGGTATCCCCTGCATAACCGGCCATTTCTTTCCGCATCCTGTGCAAAACAAGGTATTTTCTTCTTCGTTTACGCAGATATCAGCGTTGCAAAGCAAGCAGCGCAACTTTTTGATCATGTTTTGACTGAGTTTCATTGGAAATCCCTGTTTTGGAGTAAACGGATGGCCAGACCTATAAACAATACTCCATGGATTTACAACCAACCCTGCGGCAAAGGCCCACCTCTGTGACTCGCTTCTCCTGCCCTTTCGTCAACCCTTGCGTAGTGGCGTTTCCAGGACAGCACGACATGGAGTACTTCCGCCCCCAGGTGTCCTTGAACTCGGCCAAGGCCATGAGATGAGGCAGTCCTGGTTCCTTCTCCCTGAGCCCCGCCGTTACGGGTTTACCGATTGACAAGCCGGGCGTTTCGTCCGATTTCCCGTCCTGGACCGGGTGCGCGCCAAGAGCGGTCGTTTCTTCGCAGCGCGCCGATTCGCAGGTCCGAACCCGCTTTGCGCGCACATCGCTTTCAGGAGAACACTTCCATGGATCTCACGTATTGGGCCCTCTACGCCCTGGCCGGAGCCGGCGCCGGCGTCCTGGCCGGATTGCTCGGCGTGGGCGGCGGCATCGTCATCGTTCCCGTGCTCATCGCCCTGTTCACCATGCAGGGCCTGCCTCAGCACTATCTCATGCAAATGGCCCTGGGCACCTCGTTGGCCAGCATCATGTTCACTTCGGTGTCGAGCATGCGCGCCCACCATCGGCACGGAGCCGTGCGCTGGAACATCGTCAAATCCATCGCCCCGGGCATCATCCTGGGCACCCTGGCCGGCTCCACCGTGGCGTCGATGCTTCCCACCCGGTTCCTGAAAGGCTTTTTCGTTTGCTTTCTCTACTTCGTGTCCGTGCAGATGTTCCTCAACTTCAAGCCCAAACCCAGCCGGGAAATCCCCGGACAAAAGGCCCTCCTGGGCGTGGGCGGCGGCATCGGCATTTTGTCGGCCCTGGTGGGTATCGGCGGCGGATCGCTCTCCGTGCCCTACATGGCCTGGTGCAACATCCCCCTGCACCAGGCCGTGGGCACTTCGGCCGCCATCGGCTTTCCCATCGCCGCCGCGGGAACCGTGGGCTACATTCTCAACGGACTGAACAAGGCCGATATCCCCTCCGGCTGCCTGGGCTACATCTACCTGCCCGCCCTGGTGGGCCTGGTGGTGTTTAGCATGCTCACCGCGCCGCTCGGGGCGAAAATCGCCCACAAGTTGCCCGTGGCCAAGCTCAAGCGCATTTTCGCCCTGTTTCTCTTCGTTGTCGCCACGAAGATGCTCTACAACATCGTCATGAAGTAGGCGCCGCGCCCCATGGACGCCGCACTGCACACCCTGGCCGGACAAGGACGCGCTCCGGCCCTGCTTCGCACGCTTCTGGCCAACTGCCGGGAAGGCGTGATGCTCACCGACGCGCATGGAGCCATCGTCCTGGTGAACGCGGCGTTCACCGCCATCACCGGCTACGAACCCCGGGAAGTGGTGGGACAAAGCCCCAAGGTGCTCTCCTGCGACCGCAACGACCGGGCCTTTTTCCTACGCATGCGCAAAAGCCTGGAAGAGTCCGGACGCTGGGAGGGCGAGATCTGGAACCGCCACAAGAGCGGCGAGGCCTACCCCGAATGGCTCAGCATCTGCGCCCTGCATGACGAACAGGGGACCCTGTCCGGCCACTTGGCCGTGTTTCAGGACTTGAGCGACCAGAAACGCCGGGAAAATCTGCTGCTGGCCAAGATTCACCACGACGCCCTCACCGGCCTGCCCGACCGGCACCTCTTTCTGGACAGGCTGCGCCGGGCCGTTCGATCCATGAACCAAACCGGCGCCATGGCGGCCGTGATCTGCCTGAATCTGGACCGCTTCCGCCTGGTCAACGACAGCCTGGGACACCTGGCCGGCGACGTGGTGCTGGCCAGGGTGGCCAAGCGGCTTTCGGGGTTCATGCGCCAAAGCGACACCCTGTCGCGCTTCGGCGGGGACAGCTTCTATCTGCTGCTGGGCTCCCTGCGCGATCCGGGCGACGCGGCCCACGTGGCCGGACGCATTCTCACGCGCCTGGCCGCACCCATGCGCATCGACGACCAGGAACATTTCGTCTCGGCCAGCCTGGGCGTCTGCGTGGCCCCCACCGACGGCGACACGCCCGAACAGCTTCTTCAGCACGCCGAAACCGCCATGCACCGGGCCAAGGAAGCCGGGCGCAACACCTACGTCTTCTTTACCGAGGAGCTCGGCAACCGGGCCAGCCGGTCGCTGCGGCTGGAAAACGACCTGCGCAAGGCCTTGTCCCGACGCGAGTTCGTTCTGCACTACCAGCCCTGCGTGAACATACGCACCGGCCGGGTCACGGGCATGGAGGCCCTGGTGCGCTGGATTCCCCCGGATGGGCGCGTGGTCTCCCCGGAGGAATTCATCCCCCTGGCCGAAGAAATCGGCCTGATGCCCAGTCTGGGACGCTTCGTGCTCGCCGAGGCCTGCCGGGCGGCCGGGGAGTGGCGCAAGGCCGGACACGGTCCGCTCAAGCTGGCCGTGAACCTCTCCACCCGACAGCTCGGACAGAAGGATCTGATTGATTTTGTCTGGAACACACTGGAACGCAACGGCCTCTCCCCAAGCGCCCTGGAGCTTGAAGTCACCGAATCGGCCTTTCTGAGCGACTACCGCGCGGCCACGGCCTTTCTCGGACGCATGGCCCAGGCAGGCGTGGGCGTGGCCCTGGACGACTTCGGCACCGGGTATTCGTGTCTGGCCTATCTCAAGCGGTTGCCCATCACCACGCTCAAGATCGACAAGAGTTTCATTTCCGGCCTGCCCACCGACAGGGAGGACGAAGGCATTGTGCGTTCGGTGCTCTCCCTGGCCGATCACCTGGGCCTGACCACCGTGACCGAGGGCGTGGAGACCCGCGACCAGTTGGAATGCCTGCTCTCCCTGGGTTGCCGGGGAGGCTGCCAGGGCTACCTCTTCAGCCGGCCCCTGCCGGAACAGGAGTTTACCCTGCGCCTGCGCTCTGGATGGAAGGGCCTGGACACGTGAGGCTCATCGACACTACCCTGCGCGAAGGCGAACAGGGGTACGGAATCTATTTTTCGCCCCGGGACAAGCGCGACATTCTCACCCTCCTGGCCCGAACCGGCGTGGAAGAAGCCGAAATAGGCGTGGCCGGACGCGACGAGGAGTTGGCCGCCCTGGCCGCCTTCGCCCGGAGCCTCTCCCCCAGGCCCGCCCTGTCGGTCTGGACCGCCTGCCGCGCCAAGGACCTGGACCAGGCCAAGGCCTGCGCGCCCGACACCCTGCACATGGGCCTGCCCGTTTCCGACGCCCACATGACCGCCCGTCTGGGCCTGGATCGCGGTCAGGTGCTCGAACTTCTGGCCGCCAACGTGGCCCAGGCCCGGAGCCGGGGCTTTCCCCGCGTTTCCATCGGCCTGGAGGACGCCTCCCGGGCCGATGCGGACTTCGTGTTCGAGGCCGCCCGCACAGCGGCCAAGGCCGGGGCGTGCCGGGTGCGCCTGTCCGACACCGTGGGCGTGTGGAGCCCCGCGGACACTGCCCGCGCGGTGACCTCCCTGACGCAACGCCTTTCCGTGGATGTGGGGGTGCATTGCCACAACGATTTCGGCATGGGCACGGCCAATGCCGTGGCCGGACTCATGGCCGGAGCGGCCTTTGCCGACGGCTCGGCCCTGGGCCTGGGCGAACGGGCCGGCCTGGCCGCCACGGAGGAACTGGCCGCCTACCTGGCCTTGCGCCTGGGCAAGTCCTACGACCTGGAGGCCCTGGGACCGCTGTGCCGGGCCGTGGCTAAGGCGGCCGGGCTGGTGGTGTCCGACCGCAAACCCGTGGTGGGGGGGGCGGTGTTCGCCTGCGAAACCGGCCTGCACGTGCATGCCCTGTGCAAGAATCCCGCCCTGTTCGAACCCTTCGACCCCCAGGCGGTGGGAGCCGCGCGCACCACGTCCCTGGGCAAGAAAAGCGGCCGGGCCGCGGTGGCCGGAGTGCTCGCCCGCCTGGGCCTGGATCCGGCCGGATGCGATCTGGAAAGCCTGGTGGATGCCGTGCGCGCCCGTTCCAACCAGTTGGGCCGTCCCCTGACCGACGCCGAAGCCAAAACCCTTCTGGACGATCCCGCGAATAAATCCTGAACACCCGCGCCTGCCGACAAAAGAAACCGGCGGTTCAGGCCCCCCGGAACTTCCCCTCCACTTTTCCTATCGGATATTGCGCCTTTTTGCCCGACGACGCCTTGACCGCGAAGGCTTCCTGTGACTAGGGATGCACAGATTCTGTCCGAATGGCAGCGGTCCGCGCGGCGATTCCGACCGATCCGAGGGGCTTTTTCCCGCCGAGTTCGCCCGTGTGACCTCGGGTTCGCTTCGGGCGAGTCGATGCGTTCGGCTCCGCTTCATTTATCGCACTCGCACGGTATGTTTCCGTGCGGGCGGGCCTTCCCAAAGGCCCCAAGCTTGTCGACTCCGCTGGGCCGGCAAACGCAACCTCGGCAACCGGTATGTCATGACACCCGACGTCCCACCGGCCGGTCTCGGGCCGGCCACAGCACCTCCCGGCGATGGCGCGGCCCTCACGGCCCTTCTGCCAGATTTTCCGTTCAAGGCGGCGCACAGCCGGCGTCTTCCCCCCGTCCAAGCCGTTTCTTTCCGACCGCCACACGGCCGGCCCTCAGGCTCTTTTGCCTTTCGGCGGCATCCTTCCTTCCCGCCGGTTCCTTCGAACCCCAAGTCGATCCAGGAGTCTTAAATGGCGAAAAATCTCTATATCATAGCCACGGAAGCCCGCAGCGGCAAATCCGCCATCTGCCTTGGCGTAATGCAAATGCTGCTCAAGCATTTCAACAAAGTGGCCTTTTTCAGACCGATCATCAGCAACGGCGACGTGGGCAAAAGAGACCATGACATCGCGCTCATGCTCAACCAGTTCTCCCTCAACATGCGTTACGAGGACACCTACGTCTACACCCTGGACCAGGCCCGCGACCTGATCACCCAGGGCAAGAGCGCCCTGCTGGTGGACAACGTGCTCCAGCGCTTCAAGGACCTGGAAGCCAATTACGACTTCGTGCTCTGCGAAGGCACCGACTTCGTGGGCGCCGACCCGGCCTTCGAATTCGACCTCAACGCCGAGCTGGCCGCCAACCTGGGCTGCCCGGTCATCGTGGTGGCCAACGCCCTGGGCAAGGAGCCCGAACGCCTGGTCGCCGCCACCCAGATCGCCCTGGACGCCTTTGAAGACAAAAACCTCGACATCTTCGCCACCATCATCAACCGGGTCACCCCGGGCGACGAGGCCAAAGTGCTGAGCGGCCTGAGCTGCAAGTACATGGGCGGCGACTGCCTGACCTACGCCATTCCCGAAGAACCCCTGCTCGGCAAGCCCACCGTTGGCGACGTGGCCAAATGGCTGGGCGCCAAGGTGCTCTACGGCAAGAGCCTGCTCGACACCCCGGTGGAAGACTACATCGTGGCCGCCATGCAGGTGGGCAACTTCATGGACTACATCTCCAAGGGCTCGCTGGTGCTCACCCCCGGCGACCGGGCCGATGTGGTGCTCAGTTGCTTCGCCTCGCGCAACTCCACCTCGTACCAGGCCGTTTCCGGCATCGTGCTCACCGGCGGCATCGAACCGCATCGCAACGTCCGTCGCCTGATCGACGGCTGGACCGGGGTGCCCGTTCCCGTGCTCCTGGCCGAAGGGCACACCTTCAAGGTGGCCCGCTGCCTCATGGACCTGTACGGACGCATCGATCCCAGCGACCAGAAGAAAATCGCCACGGCGCTCGGCTCCTTCGAGACCCACGTCAACTGCGACGACTTCCGCCAGCGTCTCGCGGCCAAGACCACGGCCAAGATCACGCCCAAGATGTTCGAATACCTGCTCATCGACAAGGCCAAAGCCAACCGCAAGCGCATCGTGCTGCCCGAGGGCGCGTCCGACCGCATCCTGCTGGCGGCCGATATCCTGCTGCGCCGCGGCGTGGCCGACCTCATCATCCTGGGTAACGAAGAAGAAGTGAAGGGCCGCATCTCCCAGCTCGGTCTCGACCTCTCCGGCGCCGAGATCATCGAGCCGGCCAAGTCGCCCCACCTGGAGACCTACGCCGAAGCCTTCCATGAGCTGCGCAAGAACAAGGGCGTGACCATGGAAATCGCCCGCGACCAGATGCTCGACACCAACTACTTCGGCACCATGATGGTCCAGTTCGGACACGCCGACGGCATGGTTTCCGGCTCCATCTGCACCACCGCCGACACCATCCGCCCGGCCCTGCAGATCATCAAGACCAAGCCCGGCATGTCCATCGTGAGCTCGAGCTTCCTCATGTGCCTGTCCGACCGGGTGCTGGTCTTCGGCGACTGCGCCGTCAATCCCAACCCCAATGCCCAGGGGCTGGCCGAAATCGCCATCCAGTCGTCCCAGACCGCCCAGGCCTTCGGCGTTGAGCCGCGCGTGGCCATGCTGTCCTACTCCACCGGCGGCTCGGGCTCGGGCGCCGATGTCGACAAGGTGCGCGAAGCCACCAAGATCGCCCAGGAAATGGCCCCCGAACTGGCCCTGGAAGGCCCCCTGCAGTACGACGCCGCCATCGATCCCAGCGTGGCCTCCCTCAAGATGCCCGGCTCCAAGGTGGCGGGCAAGGCTACCGTGTTCATCTTCCCCGACTTAAACACCGGCAACAACACCTACAAGGCCGTGCAGCGCGCCGCCCAGGCCGTGGCCATCGGTCCGGTTCTCCAGGGCTTGAACAAGCCCGTCAACGACCTCTCGCGCGGTTGCACCGTGCCCGACATCGTCAATACCGTGGCCATTACCGCCATCCAGGCGCAAAATTAAACCTCCGAACACACCAACATGCGCCCCGGACCGGTCCGGGGCGCACCGAGGGAGTCAAGTCTCATGAAAGTTCTCGTTCTCAACTGCGGCAGCTCTTCCCTGAAATACCAGCTCATCGACATGGACAACCTGGACGTGCTGTGCTCCGGCCTGGTGGAGCGCATCGGCGAACCCGTGGGCAAGATCGCCCACAAGGCCTATCCTGGCACCCCCAAGGAAAAGGCCGTGGTCTCCGAAGAGCCCTTCACCGACCATGAAGCCGCCCTGAAACGCACCGCCGGTCTCATCACCGGGTCCGAAGCCGGCGTGGTCAAGAACGCCTCCGAAATCGGCGCCATCGGCCACCGCGTGGTGCACGGCGGCGAAGCCTTCCGGCAGCCCGTGCTCATTACCGAAGATGTCAAAGCCGCCATCAAGCAGTTCAGCACCTTGGCTCCCCTGCACAACCCCGCCGGCCTCACCGGCATCGAAGCCGCCACCCGTCTGTTCGTGGGCGTGCCCCAGGTGGCCGTGTTCGACACCGCTTTCCACGGCTCCATCCCGGATTACGCCTACCTGTTCCCGATTCCCTACGAATATTACAAGGACCTGGGCATCCGCCGCTACGGCTTCCACGGTACCTCCCACGCCTACGTGGCCAAGCAGGCCGCCAAGGTCCTGGGCAAGCCCTTCGACCAGACCAGCGTCATCACCGTGCATCTGGGCAACGGCTGCTCCATGGCCGCCGTCAAGAACGGACAGTGCATCGACACCACCATGGGCCTCACGCCCCTGGAAGGCCTCATGATGGGCACCCGCTCCGGCGACGTGGACCCCTCGATCCACGCCTTCCTGGCCAAGAACAAGGGCCTCACCATTGACGAAATCGACACCGTGCTCAACAAGCAGAGCGGTTCCAAAGGCATCGCCGGCGTTTCCGACATGCGCGACATCCACGCCCGCCGCGAAAAGGGCGACAAGATGGCCCAGCTGGCCTTTGAAATGTTCTCCTACCGCGTGACCCGCCACATCGGCGCCTTCCTGGCCGTCATGGACGGTTGCGACGCCATCGTGTTCACCGCCGGCATCGGCGAGAACGACCCCGACACCCGCCAGCAGTGCCTGAGCACCCTCGGCGCCCTGGGCGTCAAGGTCAGCAAGGAGCGCAACTACGGCTTCAAGCGCGGCCAGATCGAAAAGATCAGCACCGACGACTCCAAGGTGGCCATCTTCGTGATCCCCACCAACGAGGAACTCGAAATCGCCAACCAGACCTACTCCCTGGTCAGCGCTCAGTAAGACAATACGTCATACAATATGACTTCGAAAAGGAGGACGCTTGCGTCCTCCTTTTTTGTTACAAGGAAGAGCCTCCGGCGGCTGGGGGCGGAGCCCGCCCCCAGACCCCCGCAAGGGAGAGCGGAAATAATGAGTCCGCATGGAAAAAAAGGTCATGAACGGCAAAAAGAAAAAGAATGTGCGCCTTTTCGGCTTTGCCGAAAAGACGCACGCTCTTGTCTTTGCTTCCGCGCTTGTCTCTAGGGGGCGCGATGGAAACCGGTTGGCAGGCAATTGGGGATTTCCAAGGGGGTCACCCCCTTGGGCCGCCGGAGGCTCTTCGCCTTTCTGCGTTAAAACATCCAGCCGTCAGCCCTGTTCTGGGCCAGTTGCAGGTCGCCGGACGGCAGTTCAGCGATGACCGCCATTCGCCCCAGATCCGCAAACGTGGTGGACTGGCGCAAGGTGATCACGCTTTTGTCCGTGACCGTAAAGGGCCTCCCCAGGGTAAGGGGAGCGTCGCCCAGAAACGGCTGGACCATGGTGGCGGGTCCGTTGCCCACAATGTCGGTCAGGGTGTAGCGCCCGGGAGGGGCCACGGCGGGCTTGCCCGGGGTCCAGGGCAGGGTGAGCGTCTCGCCGTTGGGCTTGACCAGGATCAGGGCTTGCACCTTGCGGGGCAGCAGCCGAATGAGAAACCGGTCCTTGGGCTGCCCGGGCGTTTCGCGCACCACTTCGCACAGGGTTTCCCCCGGCGTGTCGCAGGGGAGAAAGAACTTCTCGATAAAGCTCTTCGGGTCGAGAATGATTTCCTGTCCGGCGTCCTGTCCGTCGTTTTCGCCCACTCGCGAGACATAACCCTTGAGATTGAGCACCTCTTCGCGTCGGCTGCCCTGTACGCCTTCAAGAATAAGCTGATCGCCCTGCACGGCGGTAAGTGTCTGTCCCGCGCGCACGATCTTGAGCTTGCCCCCCAACCAACAGACAAACGCCGTCGGCCCGCCGGGCTTGGCCGCGGGCCAGGTCCCGTTCCAGTCCAGCTTGGCCTTGGCCAGCACCACGCCGTCGGCCCGGACGTCCAGGGTGTCGAACGGGGCCAAAGGCAGTCGGGGAGCGCGGGTCAGGTTCAGCCCCGGCCGGTCCGAAGCGAAGACGGCGGTGACCGGATCAAGGGGATTTCGCGAGTCGTTCAGGGCCAATTGCACCGTGAGCGGGGAGCCGGGATTCACGCTCAACCGGGGTTTGTTCTTGTCCAGGGGCCGACCGTTGACCAGCACGGTGTATTCCCGGGGCGGATAGGCTTGGAAATCGGCGGGCGAGAGCGCGGGGGGTTCGAGTTCCACGCCGAATTCGCGCAAGAAGAGGGTGGTGGCCCGCATCTGCTGATTCACCTTCCAGGCCAGGTCGGTGATGTTCTTGCTGACTTCCACGGCCACGGCCGGAATGCCTACGTTGGAGAGGCAATAGTAGGTCAGGGATTTGCGTTGTTCCAGATAGTGGGAACGGTCGTTGAAGGTGTCCATATTGAAAAGCTGAAAGGCGAAATCCTTCCTGTCCACGCCCTGGTTGAGCCGGTCGAGCACCTCGCGCACCATATTTGCCAGCGGAATGGCGTGCTTGTAGTTGACCGTATCGATGATGACCGACTGGCCGTAGCGATGGGGACCGCGCAGGTCGGAAATCTGCTTGGCATCGTAGAATCCTGATCCTTCGTGCAGGTGGATAAGCGCCTTGCTTTGACCCACGAGGAACCGGATGAGACGTGCCAGACGGTCTTCGTAGAACTCGTTGTAATCCTTGTCGAAGCGCCGGTTCAAATCGACGTTGATGGATCGTTTGCGTTCATGGATGGAGGGCGGATTGGCCCGTGGGACGATGATGATCGTCCCCTTGGTCACCTTCGCCCGGGTGAGCAACTGGGCGGTGAGAAATCCCGCGGATTCGTCCCCCTGGATGCCGCCCTGTACCATGACCGTGGGACCAGGTTGCGCGCCGCGCAGAAAGTGCACGTCGATGGCGTATTGGGTGCCGGGGAAAAAGGTATGCACCTCTGCTTGAGCCGGTTCGCACACGGTCAGCGCGAGAATCAGCCCGAAAAGGACATTAGGGAGCCTGAACAAGGGGATACGTCTCGCTGAAAATGGTTTTGCCCGAGGAATTGGATATCACCAGGCGCAAAGCGAACACGTTTTGCCGATCCATCTGGTTCGGCAGGGGGGCTTGGGCGTTGACCTGCTTGAATCGCTGAATTTGAAAACCCAAATCGTCCTTGCCGGTCTCCAGGGGAATCATGGCGCCGTCACGACCGATCACGAGCAGTCGGCCGCCGCCGGACAAGGCGGTCTGGGGCATGAGATTGTTCAGGTCGAAGCCGTAATGCACGGTCTTGCCGTCGACCTTGAAGCGAAAATTTTCCACGCCGACCTGACCCAGGTCGACTTTGGAAAGAATGTCGGCCAGATCGAAACCGGCCGGCCTTTCCCGTTCGGGTTGCTGATCTTTCTTGCCCTGGTCTTTTTTGCTCGCGCCGGTCTGGACGGTCGGAGCCTTGCCCGCGGGCATTGCCACGCCCAGCCCGGCCAACAATTGCGAAAGCTCGCTCGGATCGGATGTGCGCAAGAGCTTGTCGATATTTTCCAGTCGCTCGACCTGGAGAAGGGTTTCGGCCAAACGTTTGTCCACGTCGCGCTTTTCCTCGGCGATCTTGCGGGCGCGTTGCCAGAATTCCCAACCCGAGTAGGCCCCGCCGACAGCCAAAAGGGCCAAACAAACAGCCAGATACGTCAAGGCGCGCAACCATCCCGGATGCAGGCGCATGCGCCTGGCCGGCTCGTCGTCACGAAACCAGATGAGGCTGATCTTGGCCTTGCTCGACATGATCTAGAGTTTTCTCCAGTCTTCGTCCACGATCTGCCACTTGTCGCCAAGAGGGGCCAACACCAGCTTCTTGAGGCCCTTGTCGGAAACGCCGTCCTTGCTGACGTATTCCTGGACGAATTCGACTTCCAGGCCTTTGTTGTCCAGGCCCACCTTGACGTTCCGCAGGGCGACCTTTTTCGGGGCCTTGGCGCCGGCCCACAATTTTTGTTTCTGTTCCCGGATGGCCGACCGGCCCTCCCGATCGCCCTGGCTGGCGTTCTCGGCGTAAAACCCCATGTATCCCTGAAGGTTGCCCTTTTCCCAGGCCTGACGCCAGGCCTCCACCAGGGCGATGGCGTCGGGGCGCACACGGTCCAGGTATTTGGCCTCCAGGCCCATGTTGACGTCCTGGTAGTCCATCCCCACGATCACGTAGCGGCCCTTGTCGTCCTTCTGCCAGTACAGGCGCTTGATTCCCTCGCTGGTCAGGGTGGGGGAGCGGTAGAGCTGGCCGAAATAGGTCACCCAGTAGTCCGGCCCCTGCACGGCGCGCACGTCGTCGATGAGCACATGGATCCAGGGCAGGGAGGAAAAGAGTTGGCGCTTATGGTCGCGAAACACGGAAAACGGTTCGCCCTGGGCTATGGAAAACTTGACCGCGTCATGAAAACCGAAAAAATCATCGGACTTGCGCGACCAGGCCTTGGCCCATTCCAGGGTGGCGGCCACCACTTCCTGAGCCTCCTTGCGGACCTGGGGCGCGTCTTTGCTCCAGTGCACCTTGTTGGCGATGATCACGGGCATGGTGCGTTTGGCCAATTGCCCGTCAAGGTCCTTGATGTCGGGATTGTTGAGCGCGACGCAGCCCTGGCTTTCGTTGGGCGTGATGGGCTTTCCCCGACCGTGGATCCAAATGCCGCTGCCCGTGTGTTTGTTGATGATGTCGACGGGATTGGGATAATTGAGGGTGAAGGCCAACTCGCCGTAAAGGCTGTAATCGAGGTTGCCGCTCAGGCGTTCCTTGATGAAATACACGCCCTCCGGGGTCTTGAGATCGCCTTCCCGGGTTTTGGTGCCGGGTTCCTTGCCCGTGGTGCAGGGCAACTGCTTGAAGACGACCAGGGGGCTTTTCTGTTCGAAAAACCAAAACGTCTGGGAGGACTTGTCCACGGCCAGAAACTTTTCCGGCCCTGTGGGATCGGCGCGCAGATTGACGAACCATCCTTCGTTCTCGGCCCGGGCGGGTAGGGAAACGCCGAGACAGAGCGCAAAAGAACAGACGGCCCATGCGACCGCAGGAAAAATGATCCGGGAATATTTTCGGGACTTGGCCACGGTCTGGCTCCTCCTTGAGTCGACGGTGGGATGCTCTACTCCTTTGCGTTCAAGAGGTCGGCCCTGGTGAAGATCGAACGCAACGCGTATCCGGCTTCGGCCAGGTTTTCCTTCCCGCCTTCCTGCCGGTCGAGAACCGCCAGAACGGCCACGATATCAAGGCCGGCCTCGCGTACCCGCTCGCAGGCTTTGATAAGTGTTCCGCCGGTGGTGACCACGTCTTCGAGCATGGCGACCTTGTCGCCGGGACGAAAGTTGGTCAACCCCTCAAGAAATTGGTTGGTGCCGTGTCCCTTGGACTGCTTGCGGACAATAAATCCGGGCAAGGGCCGGTTGCGCGTGTAGGAAACCACGGTGACGGCGCTGACCAAGGGATCGGCCCCCAGGGTCATGCCGCCCACGCCCGTCACGTCCACGCCGTCGAGCATGTCGCAAAAGAGATTGCCCAGAAGATAGGCGCCTTCGGGCCAAAGAGCGGTGGGTTTGCAGTCGAAATAGTAATCGGCCTTGCGACCGGAGGTAAGAATGAACTCCCCCTCGCGGTAGGACTTTTCCAGGATGAGCTTCGCCAATCTGGTCTTCACGATCCGAAAACCCTTTTCAATATCATGTCTTCATATTTCAAGAAATTGGCCGGATCGAAGAGGCTTTCCAACGCTTTGGGACCAAGCGCCGCACTCATGGCGCTATCATGGCGCACGGCTTCGGGAAAGTTCTTTTTTTGCGTCCAGCAGTCCATGGCGATGCGCTGCACGGCCTCGTAGGCCTTTTGCCGCTCCATGCCGCCTTCGATCAGGGCCAGAAGCACGGCCTGGGAAAAGAAGAGACCGTATGAACTCCAGAGGTTGCGCTCCATGTTCTCCGGGATGACCCGCAACCCGGAAAGCAGACCGGCCAACCGGGACAGCATGTAGTCGGCCAGGATGGTGGAGTCGGGCATGATCACCCGTTCGACCGAGGAGTGGGAGATGTCGCGTTCGTGCCAAAGGGCCTGGTTTTCCATGGCTGCAAGGGCGTTGGAGCGCAGGAGGCGGGAAAGTCCGGTCAGATTTTCGGCCGAGATGGGATTTTTCTTGTGCGGCATGGCCGAGGACCCTTTCTGGCCCTTGCCGAAGCCTTCTTCCACCTCGAGCACCTCGGTGCGCTGAAGATGGCGCAGTTCCAGGCACAGGCGTTCCACCCCGCCGCCCATGACGCCCAGGGCGGTGAAAAATTCGGCGTAGCGATCGCGCTGCACGATCTGGGTGGAAATGGGATCGGCGGTCAGGCCCAAGAGGGCGCAGGCCCGACTTTCGATTTCCGGCGGCACGTAGGCGTAGGTGCCCACCGCTCCGGAAATCTTGCCCACGGCCGCGTTTTCCACGGCCCGAGCCACGCGCTGGCGGTGACGGGAAAACTCGGCGTAAAAACCGGCCATCTTGAGGCCGAACGAGGTGGGTTCGGCATGCACGCCGTGGGTGCGCCCCATGCAGAGCCGGCCCCTGTTGTCCTGGGCCATCCGCTTGAGCACGTCGAGCAGCTTGTCGAGTCCGGCCAGCACCATTTCGCCCGAGCGCTTGAGCAAAACGCCGTTGGCAGTGTCCACGATGTCGGAAGACGTACACCCCAAGTGGATGAACCGGGCCGAGGGTCCGACGAATTCTTCGACGTTTGTGAGAAAGGCGATGACGTCGTGGCGTGTGCGCTCCTCGTGTTCGAGTATGCGCGTGACATCGATATCGGCCTTTTGTCGGATACTCTCCATATCGGCCTGGGGGATTTCTCCCAGGGCGTGCCAGGCCTCGCACACGGCGAGTTCGACCTCGAGCCAGACCCGAAAACGATTTTCCAGGCTCCAAAGCCTGCCCATTTCCGGGCGGGTGTAGCGTTCTATCATGGGTGTGTCGCTTACGTGGCCCGAGGGCCGGGCTTGAAAACAAGCAAGGCAGCCGAAGCTGCCTTGCCGGTCGGATTAATTGGAGCAGCCTCCGCCGCTACAGGACGTGGAACACGCAGCGGAAGCGGTGGCGGACTCGGTCTGGCTCGATTCGGACGTGCTTTGAGCGGGTTTGGAATACAAATCGCTATACCAACCGCCGCCTTTGAGCACAAACGACGTGTTGGACATGATCCGCTCGGACTTTCCTCCGCAGACCGGACAAGGCACTTGGCGCTCGGTGAAATCCTTCTGCCACTCCTCGAAAGTCTGCTGACACTCCTGACAGCGGTATTCGTAGATGGGCATCATGAACCTCCTTGCCACAAGCCGAATGGCTTAGGAAATAAGCAGTGTGCCGAATATTGTCAAATCTTAGGACTTCTTGGCCGCCTTCGCTTCGCGGATACGGTCTTTGAGGCGTTCCTGGCGACGTTTGCGGCGACGGTCGAGTTCCTTCTTGCGTTCGTGCTTCTTGTGGCTCATTGCGTTTCTCCTAGCATGTGGCGTAAAAAGTCCGCATAGACAAAACAGGCTTGTCTGTCCAGTCTTTTCGGTCCAGGAATCGCCGGCTGGGTGTGTCCCCCAGGACACGCGCGCCCCTGATTCCCATGGAGAACATCCCGAAAATCCTGGTTTTCTCAGGACGCGGCGCTAGTACGAGGGAATCTTGTCCTGGGCCTCGGTGAGGAAAAATTCTCCCTTTTCGAGCTTGGACTTGAGATCCTGGGCTATTTCCAAAGACGCCGAATAGCTGGTCACGGGCACGGATTTGACCGTCTCGCCGTTCACCGTAATCTGGCCGCTCTTGAGCTCCTCGAACGTCACGTAGCCAAGGATGCGGTCGATGCCGTTGGGGTAGTCGTGCCCGTAATCGCGCACGGCCACGGTGATGTCGGCGTCGCTGACTCCCGTGTAAAAGGCCATTTCCTCGTCGAGAATGGGAATGGGAATGCCCAGGCCCACGGCCATGGAGCAGCCGTAGCCCAGGATGGAAACTCCACGGATCCACTTGGCGCTCATGCCCTTGAGATCGCCCTTGAGCATGAGCGTGCCCGAAGCCACCTCGGGAACTCCCCGGGCGTTCCTGGGCGGCCTGGGATTGTGTTGCGTTCCGGCCCCGATCACCCAACCGGTGCCGCCTCCCAGCCAAATGCGCGTCCCCAGACCGATGGTGCGAAGGAACGGATCGTTAAGAAGAGGCGAAATCTGTCCCGCCGTGGCGTAGTTGGCGTTCTTGCAATTGGGGCGCAGGGGACCCATGTAGGTGTAGATGATTCGGCTGGTGAGGTTCACCGCCACGTTGTAGTTCTGGTAGCAGTTGCGGGGATTGATGAGCTCGGCGTTGCGCAACTGGGCCAGGGTCACGTCCTTTTCCAGCGACCGGCGGGGATAACAATCCGTGCCGTAGGCCAGGGCCTTGAGGCGCACGGCCTTGCCCCGCAGCAGGTCCTCGATGACGTGGCCTCCGCCGTACTTGAACCGGCCGGGATAGACCTTGTTCAGGGGATCGTCCACGCTGGGCTCGGTGCAGCCCATGTAGGCGTCCACGGCGGCCAGGCCGGCCATGCAGGGAACGTTGTTGAGCCACACCTGCGACGCCTTCATGACCGGCGGCTCCTGTCCGAAGTTGAACAGCAACCCCGACGAGCACATGGGCGAAAACGTCCCCGTGGTCACCACGTCCACTTCCTTGGCGGCCGCGGTCTTGCCCATCTTTTTCACGGCTTCCACCATCTCCTCGGCGGTGAGGATGACGGCCTTGCCCTTGGAAAGGCGCTCGTTGATCTCGCGAATGGTCTTTTTCACAGGTGCGGACATGTCTCTTCCCCTTGGCGCTTGAAAAAAGCGGCGTAACGTTGGCCCAAATCCGTCCGCTTGGCAAGCTCGGGCACCCCCGTTGCCACCTCTCGGGTGGATTTGGTATGTACGGGGAAGAGGAAAAAAGACTGAAAAATCAGGCAAAGGGACCATTTGTGAACAAAACGTTCCCTCCTGCGAACTCCGCTCCTCAAATAACTTTGTTCGGGGTCAGGCCCAGCGAACCTCTTCAGACACCGGGAGACTGTTTTTTGGAGATGAAGGGTCTGGGGAGAACTCTTTTTTGTCCACACAAGGGGTTTTTCCCCGGTCGCCTGTTCCTTCTTTTCCGCTTCACTTTCTTACCCATCTTCCAGAGGTCTTGTGCTGCACGCGTCTTTGCGCCGACATCTCTTGCAATCGTTTAGCGAGGAAGAACTTTCCCGCTGGTACGACGGCCTGGTCATCACAGAGGGCACGTATCCGTTGGAAATCTCCGTGGAGTTTCCCCATCCCTTGTTCGCGCAATGGTTCGAGGAAAACGTCAAGGAAGCCTTCGAGCGCCATGCCGGACTGTTTTTCGGCCCAGGCCATGTGTTGCGCTACAGAACACCTGCTGGACGCAACATTCAAATGGCGTCGTCTTTTTCCGAGTTTTTTCACAGCTCGGTGGATTTTCCTTTCGGACACGAATTCACCTTCGAAAGTTTTTTTACCAATCAAAAAAATTTGTTCGCATTGGCATCGGTCCGCGACGCGGCCAAAAGTCGCGAAGTGAAATTCAATCCCCTGGTGCTGACCGGTGAAGCCGGCACGGGCAAGTCGCACCTCTTGCGCTCCATGGCCAACGAGCTTTCCAAGCGCCACGACCAAAGCGTCTTGTTTCTGGGCAACGTGGACGACCTGGCCGAACTCTCGGCCGCACTGCCACGCGACGTCCCCATGGCCCTGCGCACGCACATGTCCGGCTACAAATTCTTTTTTCTGGATGACTTGCAGCATCTCGCTTCGTATCCGGGCCTGGGGAGGATGGTGCTGATCCTGTTCAACATGTTCCATGATCTCAAGCGCCTCATGGTATTTACGGCCAACCAGAAGCCGGCGGACATGGACTTTTTGCCCGAAGCCTTGCGCACGCGCCTGGATTGGGGGCTGTCGGTTCCGCTTTCGCGTCCGGATTTGGACGTGCGACTCAAGTACACGCAAAGCCACTGCCAACGAAAAAAAATTGGCCTTACCAAGGCCCAGATGCTCACCTTGGCCCAGAATCACGCGGATTTTAGAACCCTTACCGGAGTATTGAACAAATTCCAGGCCTACAGGGAGCTTCTCAAGCGTGATATTTCCGATTCCATCTTCGAAAATATCCTCGGTCACGAAACCGCCAGCGAAGCGCCCCGCCTGAGCCCGGAAGATATTATCCGCCTGGTCGCGGAGCAGTTCGAACTGGATGTTTCCGATCTAGTAGGCAACCGCAGGCACAAGGAGGTGGTCGCCGCCCGCCAAGTGGCCATGCTGCTGTGTCGAGAGATCCTGGCCCTGTCCTATCCGGCCCTGGGCAAACTGTTTGGCGGCAAGGACCACAGCACTGTCCTGTACGCCATTCGAAAAGTTCAAGAAATGCAACTGGATAATCCGGTTATGAAAGAAAAGGTGGCAAGCTTGCGCAAAATGTTGGCCAAAGCGAACACTGGCGAAGGCTCATGACGGAGCAAGACGCGCAAGTGTCACTTGCCGATCAAAACCGCATTCGCAAAAAATATAAGGATTCAAGCTTGTTCTTTGTTTTTGGCACAAGAAGCACCCCCCTATTATTCCGACAACCTTTTTCTCTTTTCAAATCCTGTTTTAAGATTGAAGCTGTCGCTTCGAACGGGAAGTCCCTCGTTTTGAAAATGGGCATTGGCTAATCCATAAAGGGTTCCAATGCTTGATGATTGTCCCATTGGCATTCGTGAGCACCGGGCAGGAAGGGCTTTCTTTTTCGCTGATTTTCCGTATGATGTCTCGTGCCGCGCCGATCTCTACTCCCCTGACCAAGCACGCTTATGCATTCCTAAGGAGACGACCATGTTCGTGAAGGTCACCCGTGAAGACATCATCGAAGGCCTGCAAAAATCGGCCAATATCATTCCTGCCAAGACGGGAGCGGCCTTCTTGCGCACCATCTGGTTGCAGGCCGAAAACGGCTCCTTGCGCATCATGTCCACCGACTCCAGCCTGGAATTCGTCGGCAAGTATCGGGCCGAAGTGGTGGAAAACGGTTTGGTGGGTGTTCAAGGCCGGTCGTTTTTCGATCTCGTGCGCAAGCTGCCTAAAGGCGAAATCCACCTCAAGCTCGATCCGGAGAGCCAAAATCTCTTGGTGCACCAGGGGGCGCGCCGCTACAAGCTTCCTACCAGCGAAAAAAGCTGGTTCCAGGATTTTGCCGCTTTTCCCGCCCAAGGCCACGTCATGTGGTCCGGCGATTTTCTCAACGAACTCATCGACCGGGTGTTCTTTTGCATTTCCGACGAAGACACCATGGAAGCCATGGCCTGCATGTATTTCAAACCCGTGGACGAACGCGTGGAAGTCTGCGGACTCAATGGCCATCAATTCGCCATGGCTTCGTTTTTGAACGACGACATCAAGGGAATCATGCCGCCCGAAGGCATTCTCATTCAGAAAAAATACGTGCTCGAACTCAAGAAATGGCTCACCGCCGACGAGATCGAACTGGCCATCAGCCAGAAGCGTCTTTTCTTTCGCACCCAGGACCAGAGTGAAACCTTCAGCTTGCCGTTGTCCTATTTTCAGTATCCCGACTACAAAAATTTCGTGAGCAAGCTTTCCGTGACCGGAGTTTCGGACCTCACGGTGGAAAAAATGGCCCTGGCCGAAGCGCTCGACCGCATCGCCATCTTCAATACCGACAACAACCGGTGCACCTATTTCCTTTTCGACGATCCCGCCCAGCTCATGTTGCAGAGCCAGGGCCAGGAGACCGGAGCGGCCACGGAGTCGCTGGAGTCGACCTTCACCGGCGATCTGAAAAAGATCGCTTTTCCCACCAAGGACCTTCTGGAAATTCTCGGTCACTACCATTCGTCCAATGTGCGCTTTTCCTTGACCGGCTCCGAAGGACCTTGCGGTATAACCGGGGAGGACGACACGGACTATCTCGTCATAATCATGCCGATGAAGATCGTCGAGGAGACGTATTACAGCGAGGAAGCTTCCGCATGACGCCAAACGAGCAGTCTCAAAGCTACAACGCCAACTCCATCACCGTTCTCGAAGGACTTTCGGCGGTACGAAAACGTCCCGCCATGTATATCGGCTCCACCGATGTGCGCGGGTTGCATCATCTTGTCTACGAAGTCGTGGACAACTCCATCGACGAAGCCATGGCCGGCTATTGCGACCGCATCCGGGTGGTGATCCATCTGGACAACTCGGTCACCGTGGCCGACAACGGGCGCGGCATTCCCGTGGACATGCATCCCAAGGAGCACCGTCCCGCCGTCGAAGTGGTCATGACCGTGCTGCACGCCGGCGGCAAGTTCGACAACAACGCCTACAAGGTGTCGGGCGGATTGCACGGCGTAGGCGTTTCCTGCGTCAACGCCCTTTCCGAATACCTGGAAGTAACCATCAAACGCGGCGGATCGCGCTACCAGCAGCGCTACGAACGCGGCGCGCCCGTGACCCCGGTCAAACTCCTGGGCGAGGCCGAGGGAACCGGCACCACCGTACGCTTTCTTCCCGATGACCAGATATTCGAGACCGCGGATTTCGTACACGAAACCCTGGCTAAACGGTTCGAGGAATTGGCCTACCTGAACAAGGGGTTGTCCATTGAATTTCGCGACGAGCGCACCCAGGAGGAGCAGGTCTTCCACTTCGAGGGGGGAATCCGCCAGTTCGTGACCGACCTCAATTCCGGGTCCATGGGCATTCACGAACTCATCGCCGGTTCGGGACAGGTGGACACCACCATCGTGGACTTCGCCCTGCAGTACAACGCCGGCTACAAGGAAGATGTCCTGACCTTCGTCAACAACATCCGCACCAAGGAAGGCGGCACGCATCTGGCCGGATTCAAGACCGCGCTGACCCGGGCGATCAACGTCTATATCGAGAAATCCGGTCTCATCAAGAAACTCAAGCAGAAGCTGACCGGCGACGACGTGCGCGAAGGCCTGACCGCGGTCTTGAGCGTGAAGATTTCCCAGCCCCAGTTCGAAGGCCAGACCAAGACCAAGCTCGGCAATTCCGAAGTGGCGGGGCAGGTGGCCAAGATCTGCTTTGACGTTCTCAACACGTTTTTCGAAGAAAATCCCAAGGACGCCAAGCTCATCGTGGACAAGGCCGTGGACGCCGCCAGGGCCCGGGAAGCCGCGCGCAAGGCCAAGGATCTGGTTCGCCGCAAAGGCGCCCTGTCCGACAACGCGCTTCCGGGCAAGCTTGCCGACTGCCAGTCCAAGAGCCCGGAACTCTCCGAACTGTTCATCGTGGAGGGCGATTCGGCCGGCGGTTCGGCCAAGCAGGGGAGGGACCCCAAATTTCAGGCCATTTTGCCCCTGCGCGGCAAGATCCTGAACGTCGAGAAAACCCGGTTCGACCGCATGCTCGGCAACAAGGAAATTCGCGCCCTGATCACGGCCATGGGACCGAGCCCGTCCATGAACGAGGATTCGGTGGATCTTTCCCGGCTGCGCTATCACAAGATCGTCATCATGACCGACGCCGACGTGGACGGAGCGCACATCCGCACGCTTTTGCTCACGTTCTTTTTTCGTCAGTATCAGGAACTCATCGAAAGCGGCTATCTCTACATTGCCCAGCCGCCCCTGTACCGCGTGCACAAAGGGGATTTCGAGCGGTTCATCAAGGACGACAAGGAACTTTCCGATTTTCTCTTGTCTCGCGTCACACAGGACCTGAGTGTGACATCGTCCAACGGCGTGTCCTACGAAAACGCTCCCCTGCGCGAGCTTTTGGCAAAAATCGAGACCCTGCAGACGCGCTTTGCCGAAGCCCAGTCCTACGGCGTTTCCGAGACGCTTTTATGGAAGCTCTTGCGCTATCCCGATCGGTTGATTCCCGGGGACTTCGACCTGGATCCGGAAAAGATCGAAGGCATGGATCCCGACCACCTGGAAAAAGCCCTCAACGAACCCGACCATTTGCGCACGTTTCGCGACTACCTGCGTGACAGCGAGTACGACCTTTCCCTGACGCGAGAAGAAGACGATTCCGAGCATCGGCTCTTTGCGCTTTTCACCTCGCAAGGTGGTCTGCGCACCCGTTTGGGCGTCGAATTTTTCGGCTCCAAAGCCTACCGCCAGTGCTGGACCCTGTTGAGCGAACTGCGCGAAGCCTTTGGCGGCACGGCCTTCACCCTTTCCCGCAAGGACATGTCGAGCACTGTGGAAGGCGTGTTCGAACTCCTTCAGAACGTGTTGGACGAAGCCCACAAGGGGCTCAATATCCAGCGTTACAAGGGCCTGGGGGAAATGAATCCCGTCCAGTTGTGGGATACCACCATGAACCCCGAGAACCGGACCTTTCTGCGCGTGACCATCGACGACGCCGGAGAAGCCGATCGCCGTTTCACCGACCTCATGGGCGACGAAGTGGAAAAACGCCGCGAGTTCATCCAGCGTTATGGATTGGCGGTCCGCGATTTGGACATTTGATCCGTCTTTTTTCCATGACGGGCCAGTGTCCCACGGATCGCTCGCCTGACGTTCTTTGAAGCGCCTTTTTTGGAGACTACAGCGTGCTTGACCAGATCAGCATTGAGACGGAACTGAAGAAATCCTACCTGGAATATTCCATGTCCGTCATTGTGGGCAGGGCCATTCCAGATGTTCGTGACGGCCTCAAGCCCGTGCATCGGCGCATACTCTTCGCCATGCACGAGCTATCCAACACGTGGAACCGGCCGTACAAGAAGTCCGCTCGCATTGTTGGCGACGTCATCGGCAAATACCATCCGCATGGCGATTCCGCCGTGTACGACGCCCTGGTGCGCATGGCCCAGGAATTTTCCATGCGCGACCCCCTGGTCGACGGGCAGGGCAACTTCGGCTCCATAGACGGCGACGCCGCGGCGGCCATGCGTTATACCGAAGTGCGCATGTCTCGTCTGACAAGCGAGTTTTTGGGCGACATCGAGAAAGAGACCGTTGATTTTCGTCCCAACTACGACAACTCCTTGGAAGAGCCTTCGGTACTGCCCACCAAGGTGCCCAATCTGCTGGTCAACGGCAGTTCCGGCATCGCCGTGGGCATGGCCACCAATATTCCGCCCCACAACCTGGGCGAACTCTGCGACGCCCTGCTTTTTCTCATCGACAATCCGCACGCTCCCGTGGATGAGGTCATCGCCCGCGTGCCCGGACCGGATTTTCCCACCGGGGCGTCGATTTATGGCGGAGCCGGACTGGTCGAAGCCTACCGGACCGGACGCGGCACGTTCAAGATCCGGGGCAAGGTCGAGGTGGAGACGCCCAAGAAAGGCCATGAACTGGTCATCATTCGGGAAATCCCCTACGCGCTGAACAAGTCCTCCCTGGTGGAAAAAATCGCCCAGCTCATCAACGAGAAAAAGATCGACAACGTAAGCGATCTTCGCGACGAGTCCGACCGCAAGGGAATCCGTATTGTGCTGGAACTCAAGCGCGGTTCCATCCCCGACATCGTCACCAACAGCTTGTACAAATACACGCCGCTGGAGACGTCTTTCGGCATCAACATGCTGGTCGTGGCCGGCAACCGGCCCGTACTGTGCAACTTGAAGCAATTGTTGGGATATTTTCTCGAACACCGCAAGGAAGTGGTGCTTCGGCGCACACGCTTTGACTTGCGCAAGAGCGAAGAGCGCGCGCATATCCTGGAAGGTTTGCGCATCGCCCTGGACTTCATCGACGAAGTGGTGGCCATGATTCGGGCTTCCAAGACTCCCCAGGAAGCCAAGGAAAAGCTCATGGTCCGTTTCGGTCTTTCCGAAAGACAGAGCCAGGCCATCCTCGACATGCGCTTGCAGCGTCTCACCAACCTGGAACGCCAGAAGATTTTGGATGAACTCGAGGAACTCAAAAAATTGATCCTGTACCTCAAGTCCATCCTGGAAAGCGAAGAAGTGTTGCTCGGGGTCATTCGCGACGAAGTGCGCGAGCTCAAAGACAAATATGCCACCCCGCGCAAGACCGAGATCCTCGAAAGCCTGGAAGGCATTGATATCGAGGACCTCATCCCGGACGACAACGTCGTCATTACCCTCTCCAGACGCGGCTACATCAAACGCACCCCCCTGGACACCTACCAGCAGCAACGACGCGGCGGAAAGGGCATAGCCGGGGTGCACACCAGCGCCGAAGACACGATCCAGTTTTTCTGCACCACAACAAATCATCAATATCTGCTGCTTTTTACCAACCAGGGCCGGATGCATCAACTCAAGGTGCACCAGGTTCCCGAAGGCTCGCGTGTGGCCAAGGGTGTGCACATCGCCAATTTGCTGCCCATGGAAAAAGACGAGGTCGTGGCCACGGCCATCACCATTCGGGAATTCACCCCGGAACGGTTTTTTCTTTTTGTCACGCGCAAGGGCATGGTCAAACGCACGGCCATCGATCTCTACAAAAACGTGCGGGTAGGGGGCATCAAGGCCGTCAACCTGAACGACAACGACGAGTTGCTCGACGTCAAGGAAGTGCCTTCCAGCGCTGAGATCATTCTGGCCACGGAAATGGGACTGGCCATTCGCTTCAATGTGGGGGACGTGCGCCCCATGGGCCGTTCTGCCGCCGGCGTGCGCGGTATCGCGTTGCGCGGGGAAGACAGCGTCGCGTCGGGCGTCGTGATAGACGGCACATCTGAACGCTCTCAGATTCTCACAGTCGCCGGGCACGGGTTCGGAAAACGGACGGACCGGGATCACTACCGGGTTCAAAGCCGGGGTGGAAAAGGCGTCATCAACATGAAGGTCACGCAAAAAACCGGACATGTCGTGGGCGCGGTCATGGTGGCCGATAGCGATGAAATCCTTCTGCTCACTTCCGGCAACAAGGTCATCCGCTTGCGTGTGGGCGAAATTTCCAATGTGGGACGCGCCGCTCAGGGCGTGACCCTGGTTCGCATGGACGACGGCGAAAAAGTGGTGGGGTTCGATTTGGTGGACGCCACGGAAAATGCCGATGAGTCGGCCCCCCTGTAATAGGGTATGAACGTCTCCCAAAAGCTTGCCCTGCTTGCCGTGGCCGGCGTTTGCGGCACCTTGAGCCGGTATTGGCTTTCCGGCGTGGTGCAGCGTTTGGCGGGCCCGGGATTTCCCTGGGGAACCTGGTCCGTCAACATCTTCGGGTGCTTTCTGTTCGGGCTCGTGTGGGTGTTGAGCGAGGAACGTTTGTACCTGTCCTCCCAGGCGCGGGTCATCATTCTGGTAGGATTCATGGGCGCGTTCACCACCTTTTCGTCCTACATGTTCGAAACCACGGAACTCCTTCGCGGGGGAGAGTGGATCAAGGTCGCCGGAAACTTTTTCGGGCAAAATGTCGTGGGATTGCTCGCCATGATGACGGGCATGTTTGTCGGCAGGGTGCTCTGAGATGGAGTGGAGCGCCCTTGTGCGTTTGCGCATCTATCTAGGGGAACAGGACACGTTTCAGGGCGAATCCGCCTCGTTGGCCTTGGTCAAGGCGGCCCGCGCCAAAAAGCTGCATGGCGCGACCGTCATTCGGGGCGTGATGGGCTACGGCAAACACAGCCTGATTCATACCGCAAAGATTTTGCGTTTATCCGACGATCTTCCCTTGATAGTCGAAATTCTGGATGAACCCGAAGCCGTTGAATCCTTTCTTGATGATGTGTTGCTTATCGCTCCCACCTGCCTGGTCACCCGTGAGCAGGTGGAAGCGCTCTTGCCCTGATCGGTGAATACGTCTATTTGTGCTTGCGAAACGAGCCGTCAAAGCGAATTTTCATGATCAACATGGCCAGAATCATGCCCAGACTGACCGTGTTGGCCAAAATGACGGACACGGATTGAACCAGAACCCCGTAGACGATCCACAGACCGATTCCCATCGCCAAAATGGCGTACATGAGAAAGGAAATGTCACCGACGGAACGCGTTCGCATGGTTCGCAAGACTTGTGGCACATAGGCCCCCGTCGTCAGCGTACCGGCGAGAATGCCAATCGCTTCAACCCAGAATGAATCCAACAAATGACCTTCCTCCGCAACATATTGTTCTTTGAGGAAAAAACACCATGCTTGCGCACCATCTGAACTTTGCCATCCACCGGTCCACACCGGTTCATCTGGGAGTAACCGGTTCCGTCGCAGCCTACAAGTCCGCGGAAATTCTTCGCATGTTGCTGCAAGTCGGCTTGGATGTGAGCGTCACCCTGACCTCTGGCGCGGCAAAGTTTGTCAGTCCCCTGCTTTTTGAATCCCTTGGGGCAAGCGCGGTGTATACATCGCTTTGGGATACTCCGGACAGTGCCTTTGGCCATCTCGAACCGGCCCAAAAAACCAAAGCCATGCTTGTCGCTCCGGCCACTGCCAATACCTTGGCGAAGATGGCGCACGGGATCGCTGATGAAATTCTCAGCACGCAGTACCTCGCTTTCCAGGGTCCCGTGCTCGTGGCGCCAACCATGAATCCCAGGCTGTTTGAAGCGTCCGCTACGCAAGACAACCTTGCTCTTCTTCAAAAACGCGGTGTGAAAATCCTCGAACCCGAATCCGGTGAAATGGCCTGCGGCGAAACCGGAAGAGGGCGATTGCCAAATCTGGAATACATGGTCATCGAGGTTTTGCGCGCGTTGACCGTTCAGGATATGGCCGGAACCCATGTGCTCGTCACTCTTGGGCCGACCCAGGAATTTTTTGATCCGGTTCGCTATTGGACCAATCCGTCCACAGGGCTCATGGGCGCCTGCCTGGCCATGGCCGCTTGGCTGCGCGGGGCAAAGGTCAGTGTCGTCCATGGACCGGTCGATCTCTGGTTTCCCCCGGACGTTGCCCGGGTCCCCGTGGTATCCGCACGGCAAATGTATGAAGCGTGTATCGATCTTTGGCCGACCCAGGATATTGGTCTCATGAGCGCGGCCGTGTCCGATTTTTCGCCTGTTCCTTTTACGGGTGGCAAATTCAAGAAGCGCGACATTCAAGATGGCGACATGCGCGTCGCATTCACATCGAATCCCGATATCTTGCGCACGCTCGGGGAAAACAAGGCTCCCGGGCAGAAGCTTCTCGGATTTTGCGCGGAAACCGGCAACCTGGAGCACTGGGCCTCCTTCAAGCTTCAAGAAAAGCATTGCGATCTCATGGTGGCCAACTCCGTCACTGCCGAAGGATCAGGATTCGCCGTGCCGACCAACATCGTGTATGTGCTTGACGCCAAGGGACGCAACGAAACCTGGCCGACGCTTTCCAAAAGTGAAATCGGCTGGAGACTGATGGAATGGATGACGCAGCTTTTGGATTGAACGAATGCCAGCGAGTTTTTTTTTCAGCGGGTATTCGCTATATGTTTCGTCCTCCATCCGACAATATTTCACGTGAAACATTTCAAGAAGCTCGTGTTGATGATCTTCCCAAGGAATTTCGCAAGCTTCTTGAAAATACCGAGCCTGGATGTACAACATTGTGGACGTACGCCGAGCTTGGGCAGGACCTGATGGGATTGGGGTCAGCCAACCGATCACGCGTCCTGAAACAACTCATTCAAGCGTTGGCTTGGCCTAAAGGTTCGATTTGTTTTTGGCCTTTTACCCTATGGAAAGACGAGAGCCTTCTTTTTCAACCTGATATTTTTTTACTTGGTCTTCATACTCTTGTTCCTCGTGCAATTGTCTATTTCGAAAGCCAATCGGTTCAAAACAATATTTCATTCCATGAACAAATGGTATCTGTGTTGAATTTGTGTGATGTTTCCCATGTCTCATTGCCGGATTTTCATGAATTCGATCGAGCGGAACTGATTGATCCACGTGTTCTTGAGCGTCTTCAATCCCTGAAAGATTCCCTTTCATGACCCTGGCGCCATATATTTTTGAAACTTGACAGTGGGTATCCAGCATCGTACCAGCCGCCAGGGAATGTACTAACAAAAACAAAAACCTTTTCCACAGGAACCGGGATAAAGGAAACTCAATGAAATTTCTCATTACAGGAGCCGCCGGCTTCATAGGGTTTCATCTTTGCAAACGCCTCCTTGAAATGGGGTATGAAGTTTCTGGACTGGATAATCTCAACGATTATTACAGTGTTCAATTGAAGAAAGATCGTTTGCAGATTTTAAAACCCTATGATCGGTTCACGTTTTTCAAAATGGATTTATCCGATCAGGCGGCTATCAATGATTTGTTTGCATCAAATCAGTTTACCCATGTTGTCAATCTCGCCGCTCAAGCCGGGGTTCGCTATAGTATTCTGAACCCAATGGCTTATGTTCAATCCAATATTGTCGGTTTCACCCATCTTCTTGAAGGGTGTCGCCATAACAATGTTTCCCACTTTATTTTTGCATCATCCAGTTCGGTTTATGGCTTGAATTCAACAATGCCGTTCAGCGTGCATGATAATGTCGATCATCCAATCAGTTTGTATGCGGCTTCGAAGAAATCCAATGAACTCATGGCCCATTCCTACAGCTATTTGTATAATCTCCCCTGTACGGGGTTGAGATTTTTTACTGTCTACGGGCCGTGGGGAAGACCGGATATGGCGTTGTTTCTTTTTACGAAAGCAATTTTGGAAAACAGACCAATTCAAGTTTTCAATCATGGTAAAATGCGCCGCGATTTTACCTACATTGATGATATCATTGAAGGTGTTGTTCGGGTGAGCTTGCGTATTCCCACCCCAAATCCTGAATGGTCGAGCGCCGCTCCGGATCCAAGTTCGAGCATCGCTCCCTATAAAATTTATAATATAGGAAATAATTCCTCAATTGAATTGATGGAATATATTGAAGCAATTGAAAATTGCCTTGGAAAAAAAGCGCAAAAAGAAATGCTTCCCATGCAACCTGGCGATGTTCCTGCAACTGTTGCTAATGTTGATGATTTGATTGCTGACGTAGGTTTTCGTCCATCAACGCCAATACAGTATGGAATTTCACAGTTTATTGAATGGTATCGCGCTTACTACAAGCAATGAGCCTCTTGACAGAAGGCTTTGCCTCAAGTAATTTTCAATTAAATGAACATATAACCTTACCTAAAGGTAGTTGGAGATGAATTTCGTTGCCTTGAAGAAAAATCTGGAAGATTCCTTTCAAAAAATTCTCGATTTGACTCATGACGGTCAAATGCCTGATGAGAAACTTGCCAGTCATTTTTCCCGCTTGTGTACGCAATTGCATATGCAAGCGAAAGAATCCTGGGTAGGTGAAGCGGAAGATTTCGCCCATCTGGCAAACCAGCTTTTGCAAACCGTCAAGAAGAAAAAGCTTGAAGATTCCATCAGGCTTGTCAATTCTCTTCAAGATGCTCAGGATTACTGCCATCGAACTTTCAAGTCCTGAAGCGTTTCACGTGAAACATGGTTTGGAAAAGGAGCGCATGGCATGGCGCGTTGCATAGTCATCGCCAACCAAAAAGGCGGAGTGGGAAAGACCACCACAGCGGTGAATCTCGCGGCGGCTTTGGCGGTGATGGAAAAAAAAACCCTGATCATCGATTGCGATCCTCAGGGAAATGCGGGCAGCGGCCTCGGTATCTATCCTGAAGACATGGCTGCCAATCTGTACTCCATTCTCTACGAGCCGGAGAGAGCGGAGGAAGCGGTTCATGAAAGTTCGTTGCCCTACCTGCACGTCGTTCCATCGACATCCGATTTGGTCGCAGCGGATATTGAGCTGGTTGATAAAAAAGACCGGGAAAAATATCTGAGCCATGTGATCGAGCGTTTGAACGACCAATATGAATTTATCTTGCTTGATTGCCCGCCTTCACTCGGACTTGTTACCCTGAATGCTCTTTGTGCCGCTTCGGAATTGTTGGTTCCGTTGCAGTGCGAATATTATGCATTGGAAGGAGTGGCGCAACTCCTCAAGACTTTTGAACTGGTTCGTCGTCGTTTCAATACCCGTTTGCAGCTTCTGGGCGTGGTGATGACCATGTACGATGGACGCAACAAGCTCAATCGCCATGTCAAGCGAGAGATTCGGCGATGTTTTCCAAAACATCATTTTGAAACGGTGATTCCAAGAAACGTGCGATTGAGTGAAGCGCCGAGTCACGGATTGCCCGTCATCAGCTATGACGTCAAATCGAAGGGAGCTGAATCCTATATGACCCTGGCCAGGGAAATTCTCTGCCGGGTACCGGTTTGAGTCCTGGCAAGGGTCATCGTGTGTTTCGTCAACCAGGCGGGAGCTTTCAGCTTCCGCCTTTTTGTTTTTCGACAAAAGGGCGGCATTCAACATCAACGTGTTTTTTGAAATGCCGTTTGATGATGCGGGCCTTGCAGCTCTGACATTCAAAATTGACCAGTCCGCCAAGATTCGCGGCTTTCAGGTAGAACTTTCGGGGAGAATCTTCCTGCCAATTGTTGGTCATGGCGCCGCAATTGGAACAGGTGACGTCCGGGGTGAGCGGATAGGAAAAATCCCAATATTGATTCAGCATATCCCAATCGGCAAGGGGTTCGACAGGCGGAGCGGGAGGGGTGGGATTGAGCTCTTCCAAAGCTTGGTTCAAAAAGGGAGCGATTTTGGATTGCACTTTTTCCCAAAGAGAAACATGCAAAAAAACGCCGAGCATTCGACGGTCCTGATCGTACAACGGTTGAAGAGGATCGTTGGAAAAGGGCACTCGTTGCCTCCTGAAGTGGAAAAATGGGTTAAAACCGACACGGGCGGTTGCCAGAAAGTAAGCGATGAGGGTAAGGAGTTGCCTGTTGATGTCAAGCATGAGTTGGGATGAAAAAGGGGACACCATGGCTGTCGCGAAGGGACTGGGAAGAGGGCTCGATGTTCTCCTCAAGGGGATTTCCGTGGATAAGGATTCCATGGAAGTGACCGTACTCAATATTTCGGACATACGCCCCAATCCAAGGCAACCGCGGTTGGAATTCGATGAACAGGCTCTGGCCGATTTGGCCTTGTCCATCAAGGAACAGGGGGTGTTGCAACCCATTCTGGTCCGTCCGTCCACCCAAGGTCAGGCGCATGGATACGAACTGGTGGCCGGGGAAAGACGGCTACGCGCGAGCGCTTTGGCTGGAATGGAGACGATTCCGGCCATTGTCAGGGACGTGAGTGATGAGTTGAGCCTGGCCATGGCCTTGGTGGAAAACCTTCAGCGGGAAAATCTCAATGCCCTGGAGGAAGCCAAAGGGTATGAGCAGCTCATCGAACAGTTCGGTTTCAGCCAGGAAAGTCTCGCCCAAAAAATGGGACGCAGCCGTTCCGCAGTGTCGAACAGTCTACGTCTGCTGCAACTTCCCGAGGAAATCCGAGAAAGTCTGAGAAGCGATCAAATAAGCGCCGGTCACGCTCGCGCCTTGCTTTCCGTGACGGATGCCGATGCCAGGCGCCAGTTGTGGAGTCGTCTCTTGGATTCGGACATGTCGGTCAGGGAAGTGGAGCGGCAAGCCGCCCATTGGCGTGAAACGGGTTCCTTGCCCGAGGGTGAAGAACACTTGGCTCCCGCACCACGCCGCTCGTCTTCGCCCAAGGCGCAACGCGATGAGCAGCTCTCCAATTTGGCCTCGCGTTTGACAGAGCATTTTGGTCTCAAAGTGAAACTGGGTGGGGACGGGTCAAAAGGAAAAGTGACCATTGCCTATTCCAGTGCGGATGAATTGAATAATCTTTTGGACAAAATCGGTGTCGCCGATGCCTCCTGATGCTCAGGACGGTTTCACGCTGGAAGCCAAATCGCTTCTGCATGTCGTCCAGCAATTCCCTTCACGCAAAGTGTTGGTGGTGGGCGACATCATGCTCGATCACTATATGCAGGGGGAGGTTGAACGCATTTCTCCCGAAGCGCCGGTTCCCGTCCTGCAGGTAAGCGGGGAGTGGCATGTTTTGGGGGGAGCGGGAAATGTGGCCCGGAACATCGCCGCGTTGGGGGCCACGGTCGATATCGTCTGTGTCATTGGTGCCGATGGCCCGGGTCAAATTGTGCAAGGGCTTCTTGCCGAAAGCGGAATTTCAGGACATTTGCTGGCCGAAAAAAGGCGCCTGACCACGGTGAAAACCAGGATCATCGCCAGAAACCAGCAGCTAGTGCGTGTCGATCGGGAAGATTGCACGCCTTTAGAATTTTCGACTGCGCGAGGGTTCCTGGATGTTTTGAAAAAGTTGTTGCCGGAATATTCCGTGGTCGTCGTGTCGGACTACGGAAAGGGCGTGGTCAGCGACTTGGTCATGCAGGCCGTGCGTTCCGTTCGAAATACCGATGGAAAGCGGCCGAAAGTTTTGGTCGATCCCAAGGTCGTGAACACCGATCTGTACACAGACGTCTTCATGCTCACGCCAAACGCCAAAGAAGCGGCGGAAATGACCGGCATCCCAACCACCCAACGCGATGGGGTCATTCGCGCGGGTCTCTCCCTGTTCAAAAAATTGCGATGTGAAAAGCTCTGCATCACCTTGGGGGCGCAGGGCATGGCCATTTTCGAGCAACCACAGCGGGTGTTTCGGCTTCCGACCCTGGCCCACAAGGTGTTCGACGTCACCGGCGCCGGCGACACGGTCATGGCCGCCATGGCTTTGGGATTGGCTTCCGGGTTGGATGTTATGGGAGCGGGAATGCTCGCCAATATGGCCGCGAGTTTGGTTGTGGGTCAGGTGGGCACGGCTGTGACGTCGCCGGAAGAGCTCCTTGAGGCCCTGTCGAGTTGTCCGTTGTTGGAAGCGGAGACCTGGTTGGCTCTGTGACGCGATCAAGAAAGACACGGGGGAGCGACGCCTGGGACTTCGGAAGGAGACGTTTCCCTCAAGTATGCCGGTGGAGCGTGAGTGGGTAGGGCAAATTCCGATTCTTGCCGCAACTGATCGAGACTGGAGTGGAAGGATTCGACATGGCCAAGGCCGACAAAATATCCCCCTGGAAGGGTGTGGTGTCTGACGAAACCGGAGTGATCAAACTTTCCGGCGAGATTGATTTCACCAATTCCCAAATGGTGCGCGACTGGATGACCGAAACGTTCGCCCAATCCCAGGGAGAGGTTCGGCTGGACATGTCAGACGTGGAATACATCGACAGCTCCGGGTTGGCTGTCCTTATCGAGGTGCGCAAGGCGCTCAAGGCCAATGGACGCTCCATTAAAGTCACGTCCGCGTCGCTTCAGGTGCATAAACTTTTCAGCCTGACGCAGATCGGCGACCTGTTTGGAATCTAAGGCCGCAAGGTGAGCAAGGATCTGGATCAGCTTGTCTGGCTCGTCAACAGACTGCTCGTCTGTCTGGTCAAGCCTTTTTCGAAAAAACCGTATATCAAATGGCAGCAATGGCGACATTATGCCTGGATTGGTTCGGGCTCCATGCCCATTGTCAGTGTCATATCCGGCTGCACAGGGGTGATTCTGGCGCTCCAGTCCGCTGCGCAGTTGGAAAAGGTAGGGGCGCTTTCCTATGTGGCCAGTTTGGTGGGGGTCACACTGATCAACGAGTTGGGACCCTTGCTTACGGCGCTGATTTTGAGTGGTCGGGCCGGCGCGGCCTTTACCGCGGAAATCGCCACCATGAAAATTTCCGAGGAGATCGACGCGCTCGAAGTCATGGGGCTGGATTCAGTGCGCTTTCTCGTCTGGCCCAAGTGCCTGGCCATGTTTTTCATGATGCCCCTGCTCACGGTCTGGGCCGACTTCGTGGGTATTCTTGCCGGGGGGCTGTTTTCGGTCAACGTGCTGGGACTTTCCAGCTCGGAATACTACGAACAGACAACGACTTTTGTCACCTTGCGCGATATGTTTTCCGGCCTGATCAAGAGTATCGCCTTCGGGCTCGCCATTACCATCATCGGGTGTTGGCAGGGCTTTCTGGCCAGGGAAGGTGCTTTCGACGTGGGAAATCGCACCACGCGCAGCGTCGTGCAATCGATTTTCGTGGTCGTACTCCTGGATTTGATTTTCACCAGCCTCATCTATTGGACACGCTGACATGGAACTCGCCTGGACCAACAGCCACGACGCTCCCGAAATCCGATTGGAGAACATCCGTTTGGCCTATGGGGAAAAAACCATTCTCCATGACATCAACGCCGTGTTGCCGGCGGGAAAAATAACCGTCATTCTCGGCGGATCGGGAGGGGGAAAATCCACGCTCCTGCGTACCATCCTCGGCCTTCTGGAGCCGACGGATGGTCGGGTGATGCTGGGCGACGCGAACCTCTACGCGCTGGACACGGATCAACTGCGCGAAGTGCGCCGACGCATGGGGGTACTGTTTCAGGATGGCGCCTTGCTCGGCTCGTTGCCGTTGGGGGAAAACATCGCGTTGCCGATTCGGGAACACACGATGCTCGACGACAGCCTGATCGAAACCGTGGTGCGCCTGAAACTCGGCCTGGTGGGGCTGGAGCCCTTTCTGGACTATTTTCCCAATCAGCTTTCCGGGGGCATGAAGAAACGCGCCGGCCTGGCCAGGGCCTTGGCGCTGGATCCGCGAATTCTTTTGTGCGACGAACCGACATCCGGCCTGGATCCCATCACCTCGGCCGATCTTGACCAACTCATCCTCGATCTCAAAGACGCCTTCAACATGACCATTGTGGTGGTATCCCACGATCTGGCCAGTCTTTTCACCATTGCGGACCATGTGGTGGTGCTCTACAAGGGAGGCGTTGTCTATCAGGGCGATCTCGACGGCCTGCGGGCCAGCGGGGACGCGTTCCTGCGGCAATTTCTCGACCGTAAACCGACGCGTTCCACCAAGGGAGAAAACGGCAAGCGGCAACAGGGTTGATTCCAAACCGGGTACAAGGGGCCGAAACGCATGTTTCTCAAATCCGCACATAGAAAGGACACCATTCGGGCCGTGGTGGCTCTTTTGGTGTGCGGCGGCATTTTGGCCGCGTTTATTGTTGTTCTTGGTGGATTTCGCTTCTGGGAAAAATTCGACGTCTATTCCATCCGCTTCGTCAGTGTGAAAGACCTTTCGGTGGGGCGTCCGGTCAAATACGGCGGCCTGGATGTGGGTCGCATTCAGGCCATCGGCGTCGACCCCAAGGACCCGCGGCTGATCCGGGTGGAAGTGGGCATTCGCCCCCCTCTGGTGCTGCACAAGGGCGTGGTGGCACGCATCGCCCAGAAAGGGCTCGTTGGCGACTATTACGTATTTCTCGATCCTCAGGATTCGCCCGGCGAACCGATCAAGCCGGGAAGTGTGATCCCTTCGGAAGAATCGGTGGACATGGCCCAGTTGGCCGGGTTGGCCGGTGCGGTGCTCAACGACCTTCGCCCCAAGCTGGACCAGATGGTCAGCAGCATGGAGCAGGTCATCAACTCCAAGAACGCCGAACGCGTTTCCCAGGTTCTCGACCGGCTGCCGGTGTTGGTGGCGGAACTGGAATCCGCGGCCAAGGAGCTCAAGACCGGTTGGCACGGCATCACCAAGGACGGACGCGTCCTGGTTCAGAACGCGTCGCATACCTTGCAGGACATATCCTCGGCGGTGAACACGCTGCAAGGCGACGCCCGGGTCACAATGGGCGACCTGCGTCACGAAGTGAAGCGCATCGGCGAACTCACTCAGAGTCTGCAATCGGCCGTCAATTACGATCAAGCGCAGCTCGAAGACATTCTCGACAACGTGAACAAGCTTTCGAGCGATCTCAAGCATCTCTCGGCCAAATTGCGCGACCGGCCCTGGGAGGTGATTCGTCAGCCGCAGGGAGGTCCCAAGTGAAGCGATTGCGCGGGGTGCGGTGGTTTGTTTGGGCGCTCGCCATTTTAGTGCTGGGGGGGTGTCTGGGCAAAGCCCCTCCGGTGGAAGAGTACTTGAGCGTCCGTCCCGCGACCGGGGAACCTTGCGCGCAACAGGCGTCTCCGGGGACCCGGGTCACGGTGGCGTTGAAGTCCTTCAAGGCCGTGGACGCGTTGGATAGGCAGGCCGTGTTGTTGGGTCGGGGGCGGGTAATGCGACCGAGCTTGGCCTGGTACTGGGAAGGGCCACCGGCCCGTCTTGTGGAGCAGGCCCTTGTGCAGGGGTTGTCCTGCTCGTCCGGGGTCGCTCCGGTTTGGCCGATGCGTTCCACCACGCGCGCCGATGGAGTGCTCACCGGTATGGTGAACGCGTTCTGGGTGGACACCGAATCGCGAACCTTGCACGCCGCCGTGCAGGTGCAACTCTGGGACGAAAAACAGGTCGCGGCCCTTGCCTCGAAGGAGATTTTCGTCCAGTCCCCGGTGCGGTCCCTGGACGCCCAGGGCGTGGCCGAAGCCGGTTCCGAGGCGCTGGCCAGGCTTTCGGGCGAAGTCTCCGCCTGGCTGGAATCCGTGATGAAGGAAGGGAAGCACTTGCCAGGCGCGCGGTAAAGACGCATGGAAAAGTGAAACCCCCACCGCGACCGCGTGGCCACCAGCGTACCGAACCCGCTACCATTCGCCACGGTCGACGGGTTCAAGCAAAGAGGCGCACCATGTTCGCAGCCATAGCCTACATAGCGGAACAACGCATTCTCGAAGCCATGGAAAAGGGCGAATTCGACAATCTTCCGGGAAAGGGCAAACCCTTGGACCTGGACGACGATGCCAATGTGCCCGAAGACCTGCGCATGGCCTACAAGCTCTTGAAAAATGCCGGCTACGCTCCAGAGGAATTGGCCAAGGAGACGGGCGTGAAGACCACCCGCGACCTCTTGCCGAAAGACACGGGGGAGCGCAAACGGCTGCGCCAGTTGCAAAAGATGGAAATTTTGTTCACCAAGGCCGGTTTTGGGGCAAAACGCATGGAAAGTCTGGAGGCGAACGCCGACTATTTCGATGCCCTTGTTTCGCGCGTCCCGGTCAGAGACACGGAGGAAAAATCATGAAGTGCAAGACACCGCCTGGAGAATGCCTCATTCCCGATGGCTTGATGCAGCAGTATTTTCCCTATGCTCGTCTCAGTGAGAACGGGGAATACGTGATTCCCAAGGACAAGGTCGACGATTTCGTAAAGAAGTACAATGAAATTGCGGATTCACGCGAACATCAGCAAATTCTCGCCGCGTATCGCGCCCAGGCTCCGCAGGACCGCCAGGGTGATGATGGGGATTGATACGGTCAAGGTGGTTCGTGTTGTCGGGTCTGTGTTGGCGCTTTTGCTGCTGACGACGTTGCCCGCCCGGGCGCAGAACTGTGAGCGTCCGACGGACTTGGACGAAAGCGAGGAGTGCGCGCGTTTGCGCTTGCGGGCGGCCGAGCGGGACATGCTTGCCCAGATGCGCTTTCTTGAGACCTTGGAAGACGAGAACCTGAAGAAAGCCATCGCGGCCGCTCAGGACGCCTGGCTCAAATGGCGCGATGCCGAAGCGGACGTGGCCATGGTGGCGAGTGAAAACGTTCGGGTGGGAACGGTCAATCGCGACACCGTGAAGGCGCAACTCACGGAAGATCGGGTGCGCGACCTGCGCACCCATACGGGGCGATGAGGGGGGGACGCGGCCGCGTCTTCATCCCGGCTTTTTCCAGACTTTTCCCCAGAAGAACTCTCCCAGATCATAAAAGCTGTTTTCGTCCACCTGGGCCAGGGTGGTCAAGCCGTGCCGGTGTTCCAACCGGGCGGCTTGTATTTCGTTTTCCTGGGGCAAAATGGTGCAGGTAAGATAGGCGAGAACCCCGCCGGCCGGCAGTTCGGCCAGGCAGGCTTCAAGAATATCCTCCTGGAGACGGGTCAGATCGGCCAGATCGTCCGGGGAGCGTTTCCATTTGGCGTCGGGGCGCCTGGCGAGCACGCCCATGCCGCTGCATGGGGCGTCGAGCAGAATGGTGGAGGGTTTGTTGCGAAGGGCGAAGTGGGTCGCGTCGGCAACGAAGATCGAGGGCTCGGGCAGACTCAGCCGATGGAGTTCTCGCCGCAGGCCGCGCAGGCGACGACGGTTTCTGTCGCTGGCCGCGAAAAGGCGTTTGCCGGCTTCCAGAAGCCAGGCGGTCTTGCCGCCGCGTCCGGCGCAGGCGTCGTAGACCGGCTCCGGCCAGAGAGAAGCGCCCAGGATCGAAAGCGCGCGGTGCACGGCCGCGGACTGGCGCGACACCAGGCCGGATGCCTCCAGGTGGGAAAATTCTTCGTCCGGCAATGGCTGGGAGCCGGATGAAAAGGCCAAGGCCGGGAAGTCGGACCAGATGGCGCCGGGGGCCGAGGACAAGCGCTGGAAAAGTTCCAGGGCCCCGGGTTTGGACGCGTTGACGCGAAGTCCGAGCGGGGCGGGACGGAGTTGGGTTTCGAGCAAACGCAGGGTTTTCTCCTCGCCGAACGCGGAAACAAGCATCCGCGTCAACCACAAAGGGGCGCTGGCGTATCGGCTGACGAACACGTCGAATGCGCAGGCGTCGCGCCTGTAGTATTCCGGGTCGTTCACAACGTCGCCCAGGCGTTGGGCGGCGCGCAGCACGCCATTGACCAAGGAGCCGGCGAACGCGCCCACGCGGACCTTGGCCGCGTCCACGGCCCAGGAAAGCGTGGCGTGGGGCGGAACATGATCCAGCTGTGTCAGTTCGTGCAGGGCCACGGTCAGGATGCGCAAAACCTGGGGCGGGGTCTTTTCGGGTTTGGCCAGAAGCGACCTAGCCAAAAAGTCGTATCTCCCCATAAGGCGCAACGTCCCATAGACGAGTTCCGTGGCAAGGCGTTTGTCACGCGGGTCATGGCACGTGGGAAGGATGTGGTCCAGGGCTTCCTGGGCGTCTTGTGCCCTGGTGCGTTTGCCCGAAGGGAAAATGGCGTCGAGCGCCGCCAGGGCCGCACGTCGGGACGGGGGAAGGACAGGTTTGACGCGGCTCATGACAGGCCCGAAAAACAAAACGGCCGGTGAAAAAAAAGGTCGAAGGCGATCATGATTCCTTGGCCGCCAGAGGAGCGGCGCGGTTCAGGGTGGGCAGGATCCAGGCCGTGTTTTGCCGGGTGTTGAGGAACAGGCGCAGGGTCCGCTCTATGGTGGCCAGACAGACCTGGGTATCCAGGCAGGGGCCGTTGGGTCGTTCGTTCAGCACGCCGAACACGGGCAGGGGGTAGGTGTCCTGAATGCCGCTGGAAAGGTCCCGTTCGCAGGCCACGGCCAAAATGAGCTTGGGCCGCTTCTGCACCACGATGCGTCGGGCGATGGTGCCCCCGGTGGCGATGGCCATGTGCACGCCGTAGGCTTCGGAAAGCGTGAGAAGGCCGGCCACGGGGCAGCGTCCGCACCGCTTGCAGTTGTTGATGTTGTAGGTGAGCCGCACGGAACAGGTGCTCGACTGGAGACAATGGGGCAGAAGCAGAAGAATTTCGGACGACTTGTACCGCTTGCCTTCGGCAAGGACGAGTTCGTTATTGACCTTGATGAACGAGTTGCGCACCCGTTCTTTCGAAATGCCAACCACGCGACCGAAAAGAATCATCAGCGGGAGGAACAGCTTCACGGTCAGGCCGCGAAGGCGTCTGGTAAACGGCAAGGTGCGCCCGCAGGCCACGGAAAGGGCCAGGCCCAAAGCGGCCCAGAGCACCAGGACGATGCACAAAAGCACCACCGCTCCCCATATCGCCGTCGCCCAGGGGTGAATGGCGGAAAGACCGATGGTGGGAACGATCCAAAGCAACGCCAAGGCCAAACAGACCAGGAGCGAAGTTCCGGTGATGAGTCCTATGAAGAGTCGCTTGCGTGAAGTTTCTACTGGTTCCATGGCTATCCGATGCATGTGGGGAATACGCTGAAAATAGCGTGTCCTGAGCGAAAAGCAAGTGTCACGTCGTACGTCGTCCACACGAGAGAGAAAAACGGATGTTCAATGTGCGAAGAAAGGAATCGCGGCGTCGGCGTGGTTTGGCGCAACGAAACTGAAGGCGCAAGGATCAACCGACAAGATCGGGCGGCGCGTCGCAGACCAGGGGGGCGTTCGGGTCCAGGGCGTGCAGGTAGCCGCAATAGAACGAGCGTGCGTCCATGGGGCGTTTGCCGGCGGGTTGCACCAGAGACAGCGAATAGATGCCGTCCCGACAGGCTATGGAAAGCGAGTCGTCAGAAAGCCCCAGGATGCTTCCTGGCGGGTTGGTCTGGGGGTCGACATGGGTGAACCGTCCAGGAGCCGCCAGAAGGCGAATTTGGCCCTTTTGGCCCGGAAGGGTCAAAAAAAACGCCGCGCCGGGTTTTGGGGACATGGCCCGGATGCGGTTGTGGACATTGCGCACCGAATCGTTCCAATCAATGCGCGTGTCGGCTTTGACGATCTTGGGCGCGTAGCTGGACAAGGCGTCGTTTTGGGGTTCGGCCGACGCCAGGTGCGATTCGATATCGCCAAGTACGTCGTGAAGCGTGTGACATCCCAGATCGACCAGACGGTCGTGCAGTTCGCCCGCGGTTTCGTCGGGTCCGATGGACAGCGAAGTGCGCAACAGCATGGGGCCGGTATCGAGCCCGGCTTCCATGCGCATGATGGTGATGCCGGTCACCGCATCGCCTTCCAGGATGGCCCGCTGGATGGGGGCCGCGCCGCGCAGTCTGGGCAACAGCGAGGCGTGGACGTTGAGGGGCGCCAGGCGGGGGATGTCCAGCACGACCTGGGGGAGAATGAGCCCGTAGGCGGCCACGATCAAAAGGTCGGGGGCGTAGCCGGCCAGACGCGCGACATCCTCGGCGGACTTGAAGTTGAAAGGCTGCTCCACGGGCAGGTTGCGGGCAAGGGCCAGCCGTTTGACCGGGGAGGGTTGCGGCTTGTGGCCGCGTCCGCCGGGTCGGTCGGGTTGGGTGTAGACGGCCGGCACGCAAACGCTTCCCGAATCCAGCAAGGACTCGAGAATGGCGGCCGCGAAGTCCGGCGTGCCCATGAAGACGGCGGTCAGCTTTTTTTCTTGCGATGCGACCATTTCTTGATCTTGGCGTCGTACATGCCGCGTTTGAGCCTGCTGATGCGGTCGATGAAGAGCACGCCGTCCAGGTGGTCGAGTTCGTGCTGCAGGCAGATGGCCAACAGCCCGTCGGCGTCCAGGTTCACCTCTTCGCCGTCCAGGTTTCGGGCCTTGACCAGGACCTTTTCGGCCCGTTCCACCTTGGCCCGGAAGTTGGTGACGGAAAGGCACCCCTCTTCGTCGACCACCTTGCCTTCCTTGGAGAGGATGACCGGGTTCACCAGCACCATGAGTTCGGTGCGTTCTTCGGGACCCGAGAGGTCGATGGTCACCAACCGACGCGATTCGCCCACCTGGGGGGCGGCCAGGCCGATGCCCCGGTTCTCGTACATGAGCTGGGCCATTTCATCGGCCAGGTCGCGGATCTCCTGGGTGATCTCCTGGACGTCCTCGGATTTTTGGGCGAGCACGGGGTTGGGATAGGTGAGAATCTCCCTCGCCATGGTCAGCCCTCCTTGTTGGTGAGGCTTTCGCGCAGCTTTATGCCCAGCTCGCGCAGTTGCTTGTTGCTCACGTCGCTGGGCGCTTCCGTCATGAGGCAGGTGGCTTTCTGCGTTTTCGGAAAAGCGATGACGTCGCGGATGGACTTGGCCCCGGACATGAGCATGACCAGACGGTCCAGGCCGAAGGCGATGCCGCCGTGGGGCGGGGCGCCGTACTGCAGGGCGTTCAGCAGGAAGCTGAACTTGGCCTCGGCTTCCTCGGGGCTGATGCCCAGGGCGGAAAACAAGGCGGTCTGACGGTCCAGGGTGTGGCACCGAATGGAGCCGCCGCCGATCTCGTTGCCGTTGAGCACCAGGTCGTAGGCGCGGGCGAGGGCCTTTTCGGGCTGGCTGGCCAAAAGCTCCAGATGGCCATCCTGGGGCGAGGTGAAGGGGTGGTGCTTGGCCACGTAGCGCTTTTCCTCGGGATCGTATTCGAGCAGGGGAAAGTCCGTGACCCAGACCGGGGCGAACACGTCGTGGTCGATGAGCCCGAACCGCTCGCCCAGTTGCACGCGCAGATAGCCCAGAGCGTTGTTGACCATGTCCGAGGCGCCCGCCTGAAAAAAGACGATGTCGCCTTCACGGAGTTCCAGGCGTTCGGCCAGGGCGGCGCGCTCCTCGTCGGTGAAAAACTTGGCGATGGGCGATTGCCATTCGCCGGGGCGGATCTTGATCCAGGCCAGGCCTTGCGCCCCGTAGATCTTCACGAACTCGGTGTAGGCGTCGATCTCCTTGCGGGTGAGGCTTTCGCCGCCGGGCACGCGCAGGCCCTTGACCAGTTCGGCCTTGGCGAACACGCGCAACGCCGAGTCGCGCACCAGGTCGGTCACGTCGGTCAGCGGCAGGTCGAAGCGCACGTCGGGTTTGTCCAGGCCGTAGCGGCCAACGGCGTGCTCGTAGGTCATGCGGGGAAACGCATCGGGAAGCGTGACCCCGAGGTTTTCGCGGAACACGACCCGGATCATTTCCTCGGCCATGTCCATGACCTGCTCTTCGTCCACGAAGCTCATTTCGATGTCGATCTGGGTGAACTCGGGCTGGCGGTCGGCGCGCAGGTCTTCGTCGCGGAAGCACTTCACGATCTGATAGTACCGCTCCAGCCCGCCCACCATGAGCAGTTGCTTGAAGAGCTGCGGGCTCTGGGGCAGGGCGTAGAACATGCCCAGGTTCACCCGGCTGGGCACGAGGAAGTCGCGCGCGCCTTCGGGCGTGCTCTTGGTGAGCATGGGCGTTTCGACCTCGAGAAAGTCCAGGGAATCCAGATAGCGGCGCACGCTCTGGGCCACCTTGCTGCGCAAGAGGAAGTTGGCGGCCAGTTTGGGCCGGCGCAGGTCCAGGTAACGGTATTTGAGCCGCAGGGCCTCGGAGGCGTCCACCCGGTCCTCGATGGTGAAGGGCGGGGTCTTGGCCGTGTTCAGGAGCTTGAAATCCATGACCACGACTTCGATCTCGCCGGTGACCATGCCGGGGTTGGCCATGCCCTCGGGACGCGGGCGCACCCGGCCCTGAATGGCCAGAACGTATTCGCTGCGCACCACGTGGGCGCGTTCGTGGGCCTTGGGGGCCAGTTCCGGGCTGAAGACCACCTGGGTCAAACCCCTGCGGTCGCGCAGGTCGATAAAGATGAGCCCGCCGTGGTCGCGGCGGAACTGCACCCAGCCCATAAGGCAGACCTCGTCGCCGACGTTTTGGGCCGTGAGCTGGCCGCAGCTGTGGGTGCGCCGCCAGTCTCCCAAGGGGTCGGCGACGCGGGCTTCGGGTTCGGCGGCGTTGAGAGTCTCGTCCATGTTCTGCTCCGAAAAAGGGTGGCTATTTGGCTTCAGAAGGCCGGGTCAACAGGGCGGTCACGTCCACGCGGGGCAGGGATGTCTGCTCGGCGGTGGCCATGTCCTTGACCACGACGGTGTTGTTTGCAAGTTCCGATTCGCCCAGGATCAGGCAGCGTTTCGCGCCCAGGCGGGCGGCCTGGCGCAGCTGGTTCTTGGCGCTTTTGGCGGCCAGGGCGCATTCGCCGGAAAGGCCCTGCGCGCGCAGGGCCTGGGCCAGTTCCAGGGCCGGCCCCAGGGCTTCGGGGCACAGGGCGGCGATGAAAAAATCCGGGGCCGGGGTTTCGCCTTGTCCAAGCAGCAGAGCCAGGCGCTCCATGCCGCAGGCGAAGCCTACGCCGGGCAGTTCCGGCCCGCCCAGGGCGCTTACCAGGCCGTCGTAGCGTCCGCCGCCGGCCACGGCCGACTGGGACCCGATCTTGCCCGAAACCACCTCGAACGTGGTGCGCACGTAGTAGTCCAGCCCGCGCACCAGGCGGGGGTTGAGCACGTAGGAGAATCCGGCTTTGTCGAGAAGCCCGGTCACCACGGCGAAGTGTTCGCGGCACTCGTCGCACAGGTAGTTGGCAAGCGAGGGCGCGCCCTTGGTCAGCTCCCGGCAACCGGGGACCTTGCAGTCGAGCACGCGCAAGGGATTGGTGAGCTTGCGGCGCAGGCAGTCTTCGCACAGGCTGCCGGAATCAAACCCGCGAAAATAGGCGTTCAGGGCGTCCTGATAGGCGGGACGGCAGGCTGGGCAGCCCAGGGAGTTGAGTTCGACGCTCAGGTCCGTAAGCCCGATCTCGCCGAGAAAGTCGGCCAGCATGAAAAGCATTTCGGCGTCCAGGTAGGGCGAAGGGGAGCCCACGGCCTCCACGTCGAGCTGATGGAACTGGCGCATGCGCCCTTTTTGCGGGCGTTCGTAGCGGAACATGGGGCCCGTGCAGTAGAGCTTGGAAAGCTCTTGCGCGGCATGCATGTTGTTTTCAATGTAGGCGCGCATGACCCCGGCCGTGGCTTCGGGCCGCATGGTCAGGGAACGGCCCTTGCGGTCGGGAAAGGTGTACATTTCCTTTTGGACCACGTCGGTCTCTTCACCGATGGACCGGGCGAAAAGCTCCGTGCGTTCGAGGATGGGCAGGCGGATCTCGCGGTATCCGTAGCGGCCGAAGACGGTTTTGGCCACGGTTTCCAGGCGGGCGAACTGGCTGGCCTGGTCGGGCAGCAGATCCGCGAAGCCTTTGATCTTTTGGATTTTGTCCATGCGGGTTCCTTGAGCGGGACTAGCGCCCGGCAAAAGGATGCTGTTAGCCAGAAGCGCCGGCCTTGTCAAAAAGACTTTGCGCCCGAAGCCGGGTGAGAAGGCGCGCGGTCCAGGCCGGCAGCCCGGTGAGGGGCGGTTCGGCGGACAGATCGGCGGCCAACGCGCAGTAGGCGCCCATCGGCATGCGGCACAATCCCCTGGCCAAGCCGTAGAGGGGAAAACCCGTCCGCCAGGTGCAGGGGGGGCCGGGCAGCACGCTGGCTTCCACAAAGGGAACGTGTCCCGCCACGGCATGAAGCAGGCGTCGCATGCGCCAGGGAGTGAAGAACCGGGCCTGGTGCGTGGAGCGTGAGCGACCGCGACACAGGCCGTACAGCGAAAACGCGTTGCGATAGCCCACGATCAGTCCCCGTTTGGCCACGCGCACGGCTTCGAGCAGCAGATCTCCGGGATCGGCGGCGTATTCGAGCACCGTGAACAGCCCCACGTAATCGAAGGCGTCGTTGTCGAAGGGCAAGTGCGTGGCCTCGGCCAGGTGCAGGGTCGCGGTCTGTCCCAGGCGTTCGCGCGCGGCCTGGAGCATGACCGGGGACTTGTCCACTCCGGTGACGCTAAACCCGGATTCATGGAAATTTTCCAGATTGTGCCCGGCTCCGCATCCGATATCGAGAAACGTGCGTCCTTGCCTGGGCCAGCAGGCGGTCAGGGCTTCGAAAAGGCGCCGCTCCTGGGCGAAGGCGAAGGCCCCGGCGCGGGAAGTCAGCCAGTTTTCGTGGCGGCGCAGGTCGTCAAGATCCCAGAGCATGGGAAAACTCCGGCGCGGCGGGAAGAGTGGGTGTTTCGGAATCCATGGTCAATTGCGTCAGGTCGTCATTTTGCGTTCGATCTCGTCGAGCAGGCCTTCGATGGGGGCGCGGGCGTTCAGCCCCGCCAGCCAGTCCTCCGGAAGCGATTGTCCGCCCGGGGCCGCTCCGAGCAGCAGACCGATGAGCATGTTGCGCGCGGCGCTGTCGCCGCCGGCCAGCGTGGACGCCAAAAGCGCGCCGGGCAGGTCAAAGGGGTGGCGGGCCACGATCTGAACCACGGCGGCAAAGGCCCCGTCCACATGGCAGCTCTGGCCGAGCCGGGCCACGGCGGCGGACGTGTCCTCGTCTGCGGCTTCAAGGCCTTCGGCCAGCCAGGCGTGCAGGGGCGAACCGGGCAGCCGGCCCTGAAGGGCCAGGCGCAGGGCGTTCACCGGGTCCTGTCCGGAGAGGGCCAGAAGCGCGGCCCGGGCGAAACATTCCGCGGCGTCGATCACGGGTTGGTGGCGGTGCGTCAGGGCGGTTTGGGCCCGCGCGGCCGCGACCAGGGTTTCTTCGTCCCGGCGCAGGGCGAAGACGAGAGGCGCTATGCGCGCCGCGCCGGCCAGGTCGGTGGAGTTGGACCCGGCGTCTTCAGGCGTCCACCCCTGGTCCAGGCGTTCCAGGGTGCTCCTGGTGGCCCGGTCCAGATAGCCATCGTATTGGCTGAACAGGTTGCGCCAGGAGGAGGCGAAATCGGCGGCGTCGAATCCTCCGCAACGGGCCAGGGAAGCCAGCAACACGAAGGTCTGATCGCCGTAGTGGGTGAAGTCGCCGCGTTTGCGGTTGGGATGGTAGCCGGCCGGGTCCGGGTCGGTCAGGCCGTCCAGGTGGGGATGCAGGGCCAGTATGCGGGGCTGGTCGTAGATCCAGTGCACGCCAAGGGCCAGGCTGTCGCCCACAAACGAGGCCAGAACCATGGATTTTGCGCGTTCGTACATGAACCCTCCAACCAAAGACGAAACAGCGGTCGAACGGAAGGAAACAAACGGGAAACATCCCCATCAAACCCTAGCGCAAAGCGCTGTCGGGCGAAAGGGGCGCGCAACAGGAAACGACAGGGGGGCGGGGCGTCCGCATCGCGGACTGTGCGTCATGTGTGTGAAAACTCGGCGAAACCGCAGGAAAGGGAAGGGGCTGGAGGAGAATGAGGATGTTCTCCCCCAGCCCGGGAGGCATGGCGAAAAATCGCGTTATTGTCCGGCGGGCGCGGCAGGCGCGGCCGCCGGAGCCGCGGGGGCCGTCGGAGCCGCGGGGGCCGCCGGAGTTGCGGGAGCGGCGGCGGGAGCGGCGGCGGGAGCGGAGGTATCGGTCGCGGCGGGCGCGGCACCCGGTCCGCGTCCGGCCTTGGCGGCGCGACGGGCTTCGCGGGCTTCGGCGCGCTTTTGCTTGAGGGTCTGAACGTCTTGGACGGTGATGTAGCCCTTGTTTCCGGTATCGAGCTTTTCCCAGCGCTTTTCCGCCAGCTTGCGGGCGTGGTTGAGGTATTCTTCCTTGGTGACCTTGCCATCGCCGTTGGCGTCGGCGGCCTTGAATCCGGCAGCGCCTCGATTGGACCCGGCCTTGCCTTGGGCCATGGCCAGCGATCCGGCTCCGAAGAGCAGAACGACCGCGCACAGAAGGGAAACGAGACGTTTCATGGGAAACTCCTTGGTTTTTTTCGAGGTAAACTCCTTGTGGGATTTCGTCCAGAAAAATCCCTCACGCCTGGCGAAAGAAATACGCCCTGACGCGTAGGAACCAGGCGGGAAGGGCATCGCATGGGCGCATGCGCGTCGGGTGCGGCGGGAACGAGCGTCGCCTTCATTTGTTGGGGAGGCGCTTGGCGAAAATCCGTTGGAAACATGCGCCATCCTCTGGCCCCACGCGGCGCGGCCCTTGAAGAAACAGCCAAGTTGGCGGTAGGATGCCCATACGGGAGGATACCCCCATGAGAGCTTACCGATTGGCCATGGCGTTGCTGGTCGTTGTCTGCGCAACCCTGGCGGGTTGCGACAAGCGGGAAAGCCCGGCCTCCGACACGCTCACGCTCATCACCTGCAACGAGGCTTCGTTCCTGGAGCCCCATCTGCGACGCCTGGCCCGGAAAGAGGGGTTTCACCTGAACCTGCGCTATATGGCCGTTCAGGAACTCGTGCGCGAACTTGCCAAGGGGCAAAACGCGCAGGCCGACGCGGTCATCGCGCCGTGCGCCGAGTGGCTTGCCCTGGCCGAGGTCCAAAGCCCGGGCGTCCTGGGCAAGCCCGTGGCGGTCATGAACCTGCCCGTGGCCCTGGGCGTGCGCCAGAGCCAGGCCCAGGCCCTGGGGCTGGAGGCTTCGGGCGTGGACGCCGACCGGCTGTGCGCTCTGGCCGCGGAGGGAAAGTTCACGTTCCTGCTGTCTTCGCCCAGTCAGTCGGGCGCGGGATTGGCCGTGTACCTGGGAATGGTTCGGGCCTTGTCCGGCGGCACCGATCCGGCGACCCTGTCGCCCGAGGCCAAGGAGAAGCTCAAGGCGTTTTTTTCCGGGGTGTCGCGTTCGGCCGGCAGCCATTTGTGGGTGAAGAGCCTGTTCGAGACCGGGGCCTATCCCGCCATGTTCAATTACGTCCACGTGCTGGAGCAGACCGCCCAGGACATGGCCCGCGACGGTGGCGAGCCCCTGGTGGTGACCCGGGTCAAGGGCGCGGACATGGTCTGCGCCGCGGTGTTCGCCCCGGTGCGTAAGAAGGACGCCCCCAAGGAGCTGTGCGACAAGGTGGCCGACTCTCTGACCTCGGACAGGTTCCGCAATCATCTGGTCAGTCAGGGACGGGAACCGGCCGACAGGGACGTGTCCATGCCTTCCGGGAAGGTGGTGGCGGACCTGCTGGACGTCTACCAGAGCCAGTTGCGCAGGCCGTCGCTCACCGTGCTGGCGGTGGAGCTTTCCAGCCCCATGAAGGGCTACGCGGAACGCGAGCTCAAGCGCGCCGTGCGCCAGGCCCTGGACCCGGGCCTGTTGGCCGAGCGGTTTTTGCAATCCGAGCCCGGAGACCAACTGTACCTGTTGGTCTACGCCGACAAGGTGGTGAAGACCTGGCGGTTGGACACCCTGGGTGCGCGGCAGCGGACCGAGGCGCTCGCCCAGTTCGAATCCCTGACGCCCAAGGGCGGCTCCAATCCGTATTCGGCCCTGGCCGAGGCCGGCGCGCTGGCGGCCAAGGCCAACTGCGCCGACTGTCTGGACCAGGTGATTCTGGTGGCCTATGACAACCCCACCGTGCCGGGCAAGACCATGGCCCAGGTCAGGCAGCAGTGGCAGTCCCTGCGTCGCGAGGTTCCGGTGCAGGGCGTGCTTTTTGGCAACATGACCCCGGCCCGTATGGATGAAATCGCCATGGTCACGCGAGGACGCATTTTCGACGGCAGGACCGACCTGTCCCGGGCCGTGCTCGCGGCAAGGGCCTACAACAACTAAAACAAACGCCAACGCCGGTCCGGGCCGGCAAGGAGAGTGCGTATGGACCGTTATGTCTGCCTGTTGTGCGGCTACACCTACGACCCCAAACGCGGCGATCCCAAGGGAAACATTCCCCCGGGCATTCCGGGAAGCGAGCTTCCGACGGATTGGGTCTGCCCCCAATGCAAGGCTGACCAGACCAACTTCGCCAAGCGCGACGATTGACGCCCCGCGCAAACGCGCACGAAAACACGTCGCGGGCGCGACCCGAGGGGCGCGCCCGCGACGCATCCGTTTCCACAGCCCGTGCGTCCAAGCCGGCCGATTCCCAAACCGCATCGGAGTCCTTCCATGTCCTTCGCATCGCCCAGGCACTTTCTTACCGCCCTGGCCTTTCTCACCCGTCTGGTCCCGGGCCGGCACATCCGCGAGGCCGATCTGGCCCCCAGCGTGGCCTGGTTCCCCCTGGCCGGTTTGGCCGTGGGGGCGCTTTGCGTCGCGCCCGTGGCCCTGGGACTGTATTCCGCGGCCCCCGGCCTGGCCGGGTGGCTCACCGTGGCGCTGGCCCTCTGGATCACGCGCGGCCTGCACGCCGACGGCTTGAGCGACCTGGCCGACGCCTGGGGCAGTTCGGCCCGGGGGGAGCGGTTTTGGAGCATCATGAAAGACAGCCGGGTGGGGGCGTTCGGGGTCATGGCCCTGGTGCTGGGCCTGGGAGGATTCGCCCAGGCCCTGGGCCTGCTGGCGGCGCGGGGCGACTTCGGGGCCATGGCGCTATGCTTCCTGCTCGGGCGGCTGGGAGCCTGCGCTCTGCTGGCCGTGGGGCGTTCCCTGGCTCAAAAGGGGCTGTCGCGTCCTGGATTGGGGGCGTTGTTTCATCCCGGAGCCACGCCGGCGGCCCTGGCTTTCGCCCTGGTCCAGGCCGTGGCCGTGGGGCTGGTCCTGGCCGGACCCCGGCCCCTGCTGGCCGGCCTGGCGGCCACGGCGGTCGTTGTCTGGGCCCTGGCCCGGCTGGCGCGCGCGGTCGGCGGAGTGAACGGCGACTTTGTGGGCGCGGCCGTGGTGCTGGCCGAACTGGGCGCGGCTCTGGCCATGGCCGCGTGAGAAGGAGACGGTCTTTCGCGCCTTGCGGGGGGGGGGGGGGGGGCGAACCGGGCGCCTGTTTCGGCGGTCGGCTAGCGCTTCGCGTGCGCTTCCCAGGTCACGCCCAGGGGGTCGAACCAGTCGGCGCGGTCCAGCACAAAGGCCATGCTGCGCACGAAGGCTTCCTCCCCGTGGGGTTCGAAGGTCACGGTGGGGGTGAGATTGCGTTTTTCCAGCCCCTCGAAGACGTCTTCCCAGGGGATGGTTCCCGCCCCCAGGCCCAGGTGCTGGTCGAAGCTGCCGTCGTTGTCGTGCAGATGCACGTGGCTCAGGCAGGACTGGGCCGCGTCCAGCCAGGCGTCGAGGTTGTTTTCCTCCTTGCCCTTGGCGAAGCTGTACCAGTGGCCAAAGTCCAGGCACAGGCCCACGGCCATTCCGTGGTCCACGGCCAGGGTTTCCACAAGTTCGGTCACCGTGGCCGGGTCGGGTTCGGCGGTGTTTTCCAGGTACAGGGGGGGATGGTCGGGCCAGACGTCCAGGGTGCGTTTCCAGGTCTCCAGGCTGCGCTCTTTCCACAGGGGATAGGTGAGCATGTAGAGCAGGTGGTCGTACCGGGCGTGGGCCACAAGATGCCTGGGGCGGTAGATCTTGGCCACCTGCATGGCGCGGCGCAGACGTTCGCGCGTGGCTTCCAGCAGAAGGGAGTCGGCGCTGCCCGGCTGGAGGTCGAAAAAGGGCAGATGCAACGAACAGGTCAGGCCTTCGCGTTCCAGGCGTTCGGCCATGGTCTTGTGCCAGTCCATGTCCACGGCGTCCATGAGCACGGGGTCCAGTCCCAGTTCGGGGTTGACCTTTCTGGCCAGAAACCGCGTGAGCACGGCCGGGTCCCGATACGCATGGCGCAGGGTCAGATTGACAAAAAACATAAAGACTCCCGTGACAACGAATAAAGAGTTCCTATTCTACTCTCCAGACGAAATCCATTCCCAGCGAGGCCGATATGAACGAAACCCTTCGGGTGACATGCCCGCATTGCCATACCAAAAACCGCGTGGACACCGCCAGGCGAACCCAGGCCGTCTGCGGAAAGTGCGGCGAGCCGTTGTTTTCCGGCAAGCCGGTGGAGCTGACCGAGCAAAATTTCGCCCGCCACGTGCAGGAAACCGATGTTCCCCTCCTGGTGGACTTCTGGGCTCCCTGGTGCGGTCCCTGCCGGATGATGGCCGGAGCGTTCGAAGAGGCCGCCAAACAGTTGGAGCCTGACGTGCGCGCCGCAAAGGTCAATACCGAAACCGAGCAGGTGTTGGCCGCCCAGATGGGCATTCGGGCCGTGCCCACCCTGATTCTTTTCAAGAACGGCAAAGTGGTGGACAGCATAAGCGGCGCCCTGGACGTCAACAATCTGGTTTCCTGGGCCTTGTCCAGGGCCATGTAGGGAAGAAAAGAACCGGGAGCTCGGCTCCCGAATTTCGAATCGCTTTCCGGCGGGAGTGTGACCGCTGGAAGCGCGGCGCGTCAAGTGGTCGGCCGTCGGTTTCCTGGGGGAGCCGGCGGCCGAAGGCGTTTTTTCATCGCAGTGGTGGACGCGCGCGTTCCGTCGCGCCTGGACCTGGAGCGATCGGGCAGCGCGCGAGGTTGTCGCGGGCGCTGTCGGGGCGTCGGTGCGGCGACGGCTTGTCGTACAAATGTAATACTTAGTGTACGACAGTCGGGATGCTCAGAATCAAGTCCCTGGTGTAGCTCACCATCTTGTCCATGAGCCAGGGAAAGGCCACCAAAAGCGCTACGAACATGGCCAGCATCTTGGGCACGAAGGTCAGGGTGGCGTCCTGGATCTGGGTGGCGGCCTGGATGATGCTGATCACCACGCCCACGGCCAGGCTGACGCCCAGCAGGGGCAGCGAGAGCATGAGCGCGGCCTCGATGGCCTGGCGGGCGAAGCCGATGACGAATTCCGGAGACATGGGCGGACTCCTTACGAAAAACTGTTCACGAGGGACATGGTCATGAGGCTCCAGCCGTCCACCATGACGAAGAGCAGCAGCTTGAAGGGCATGGAGACCATGGCCGGCGGCAGCATCATCATGCCCATGGCCAGCAGGATGCTCGACACCACCATGTCGAGCACGAGAAAGGGCACGTAGATCATGAAGCCGATGGTGAAGCCGGTCTTGAGCTCCGAGATCATGAAGCCGGCGGCCAGCATGATGGTGGGCACCTCGGCCTTGGACTTGGGCTGATCCATCTTGGTGATGGCGTAGAAGACCCCGAGATCCTTCTCGCGGGTGTGCTTGAAGAGAAATTCGCGCAACGGGGGTTCGGCCTTGCTGAGGGCCTCTGTGAAGCCGATGCGTTCTTCCATGTAGGGGTTGAGCGCGTCGTCGTACATCTTCTTGCCCACGGGATACATGATGACCACGGTCATGAAGATGGCCAGGCTGGCCAGGATCTGGTTGGGCGGCATCTGGGCGGTGCCCATGGCTTGGCGCAAAAACGAGAACACGATGATGATGCGCGTGAACGAGGTGACGCACAAGACGATGGACGGCGCCAGGGAGAGCACCGTCATCACGAAGAGAATTTCGAGCAGCACGCTGACCTTTTCGGTCTGGGTCTGCCCGGCGGCCAGGTTGAGGGTCAGGGTGGGTTCAGGCAGGGTCTGGGCCGCCAGGGCCAGGGCCGGGACCAGGGCCGTCAGGATCAGGGCCGCCGGCAGCGCGCGCGCCAGCAAGCGCGGAAGCGAAGTCGCTGGAGTCATCGTTTTGGTCCACCTCTGTCAGCACGTTGATGCTTTGCTCGGTCACTCCGAGCACCAACAGCTTATTCAAAAATCGGACCACCATAATGTTCTTCTTGGGCCCCAGGGGCAGATGGCCTTCAAGACGCAGGCCGTAGGCCCCTCCGGGGCGTTTCAGGCCGAACTTGGGGCCAAAACGCCTGAGCATCCAGTATGCCAGCAAAATGACGCCCAAAATGAGCAGCATGGCGAGCGTCATCTGCACGGCGGCGCCGCCCAGGCCGAGAGAGGGGGTGACGGGAGCCCCGGCGGGAGGGACGAACTCAGCCAAGCTGCTTCACCCGTTCGATGGGGCTTATGATGTCGGTCAGGCGCACGCCGAACTTTTCGTTGATGACCACGGCCTCGCCCCGGGCCACCAGCTTGCCGTTGACGTAGATCTCAAGCGGCTCGCCGGCCAGCTTGTTGAGCTCGATGACCGATCCCTGGCCGAGCTGGAGCAGCTCGTTGATGAGCAGTTTCGTGCGTCCCAGTTCGGCCGACACGTCGAGCGGAATGTCCAGGATGAAGTCCAGGTCGCGCCGTCCCGTGTCCGGGCGCGGGGCCTTGGCCTCCTGCGTCAAATCCTTGAACGAGGCTTCCCGGCTTTTGGCGGCCAGTTGGGCCTGCTCGCGCTCGCGCTTGGTGTCGGCCATTTCGTCCGAGGCCAGGGCGGCGGCCCATTCCGCTGCCAGGGCGTCGTCGCTGGAGCCTCCCCCGCCCCCGCCGGCCGCATCGGCGGCCACGGCCGCCTCGAAGGGGTCGACGGCTCCCGCGCCTTGTTCGTCTTTTTCCAGGGCGGCGGCCCATTCCGCTGCCAGGGCGTCCTGATCGATATCGTCCGGGGCCATGCGCGTCTCCTTGCCTGGCGTAGGGGTTGGTCCGGTTGGGAGGCTTCCGCCAGAAAACCGGGGTTCGAGTCGGCTTCGGAAATCGGTCTGACGATATCCATGCGACCGGGGGCCGCGCTAGAACCGCGTCTCCTCTTCGCGTATCACCTGAAAGGCCTTGTTGGACTTCACCGTGCCGGGCAGGCCCCAGAACTTTTTCACGCCTTCCACCTCGCCCGGCAACAGGTCGTCCACGTCGGTGTCGAGCAGCAGGATGTCGCCCTCCTTGAGCGAGAGCAACTGGCGTCCGCTGAGTTGGGTGCAGCCGAAGCGCACCACCAGCTCCACCGTGGTCTCCATGAGCCGTTCCTTGAAGCGCGAGATCCAGGCGTGGTCCACTTCGAGCCGTTCCGATTGGAACGAGGCGTACAGCTTGGACCGTATGGGTTCTATGGTGGCGTAGGGCAGGCAGCAGATCATGGAGCCGATGGCGTTTTCCAGCTCCACCTCGAAGGTGACCACCACCACCACGTCCGAGGGCGGCACGATGGCCGCGAACTGCGGGTTGATTTCGGAGCGGATGAGCTCCACGTGCACCTCGTGCACCGGCCGCCAGGCCTCTTCGAGGTTGATGAGCGCCACCCGCACCACCTTCGAGATGATGGCCTGCTCGATGGGGGTGAAGTCGCGGCCTTCCACCTTGGGCTGGGACCCGGCCCCGCCGAAAAAGTTTTCCACCAGGGCGAAGACCAGGCGCGAGTCCACCACGAGGATGGCGTTGCCGCGCAGCGGGTCGAGCTTGAAAATGTTGATGGACGTGGGCACCGGCAGGGAACGCATGAAGTCCCCGAACTTGGACATGTCGATGGAGATGGGGTTCACGTCCACGCGCTTGCGCATGGCGTTGGCCATGGCGTTGGTGGCCAGGCGCGAAAAGCGGTCGTTGATGATTTCGAGAACGGGCATACGCCCGCGAATGATCCGGTCCTGGTTGGAGAGGTCGAAGGGCACGATGCCGGAATCGTCCTCCAGCACCTCGGAGTCGGTTTCGATCTCGCCGCCGGTGAGACCCCGCAACAGGGTATCGACTTCGTCCTGGCTGAGTATCTTGCTCATGCGCTGTCCGCCGTGGGCGCGTTTTGGCCGATCACTGGATCAGCCGGTCGGTCACGTACACGTCCTTGATTCTGCCTTGGCCCATGATCTGGTTGATGCGGGCCACCACTTCCTTGCGGAAGGTGATCATGCCTTCCAGCGAGGAAAGATCCGCCGCGGTCTTGGAAAGCAGCAGGGTGAGCACCGCGTCCTTGACCTTGGCCTGATAGTTGTCGGTGAAATCGCGCGCGGTGTCCTCGTCCTTGAAATCAAAATCCAGGCTGATCCGCACATAGCGGCGTCCGCCGGGATCGGCCAGGTTGGTGATGATGTTCTGAAAGCCGGTGACGGGTTTGGCTTCGTCCTTCTTGCCGTCTTTCTTTTCGGTCTTTTTCTCGTCTTTCTTCTTTTCTTCCTTCTTGTCTTCCTTTTTCTCTTCTTTCTTTTCTTCCTTCTTTTGTTCGCCTTCGGCCGGGGCCGCCTCCTCGGTGGCAGCCGGCTGGGCCTTGAAGAACTTTATGTAGGCGAAATAGCCGCCGCCGCCGAGAAGGCCCAGCACGAGCAGCAGCACGATGATGAGCAGCAGTTTGCTTTTCTTTTTCTTGGGGGCCTGTTCCGGGGCGTCGGCCATGACCGTCTCCTTTGCTTGGCGTTACCTGGACTCGCGCTCGCCGAACAGGTCGGTGCCCACCCTGACCAGGGTGGCGCCCTCCTCGACGGCTTGCTCCAGATCGTGGGACATGCCCATGGACAACTGGCCAAGGCCCGCGCCCAAGGCGTTCTCCAGCCGGTCTCGCAGTTCGCGCAACCCGGAAAACCAGGGCCGGGAGACCTCGCCGTCCTCTCCGAACGGCGGCAGCACCATGAGTCCCTCCAGGCGCAGGGCGTCGAAATCGCGCACCGCGCGGGCCAGGGCCTCGGCCTGGTCGGCCGGGCAGCCGGCTTTCTGGGACTCCGCGGCCAGGTTCACCTGCATCAGGACCTTCTGCACCACGCCTTTTTGCGCCGATTTTTCATGCAACAGGCGTGCCAGATCAAGAGAGTCCACCGTGTGGATCAGGTCGAACAACCCCGCCACGTATTTGACCTTGTTCTTCTGCAATCGGCCGATGAAATGCCAGGTCAGGCTCGGATCGGCCAGTTCGGCGATCTTTTCCACGGCTTCCTGCACGTAGGATTCGCCGAACAGCCGTTGTCCGGCGTCGGCCATGTCCCGCACCCGCTGGGCGGGGTGGGTTTTGGAGACCGCCACCAGGGTCACGTCCCCGGGGGAGCGTCCGCATTTTTGGCAGGCCGCGTCGATGCGCGCTCGCACGGTGGCCAGGTTCTTCGCCGCTTCGTTTACGCTGTGCATGTCTTCAGGTCCTTGGCGGGTTGCGCCTCGGGTGGGCGTAACACATTCGTCCGGGGTTGGAAAATGGCTATGAGCCCGGTCCGCGCCGCCCAGGCGGCCGCGGGGAGGGGCAGGGCGTCGCGGGATGCGACAACCCCGGCTGGGCGTGCCGACAGGACGCTATCATCCCGGTATTGCAGGCAATGGATGCCAGGGACCGCTCTTGCCAAGACGGGCGGCTTCCACTAGGGGTTGGCTTCTCCCTTCGTGCGAACCCCGCGTGTTCGTTTGTTGCGCGATCCGGCACGATCACCCGCAACGCTCAAGGTTCCGCCCGATGCACGACGTTTTCCCTGTGGCCCGATTCGAGGGCGTTTTGGTCTTTGTCCGGTCTTCTCTGCCGGCCGCGTCTTCCCCGGCCCAGCTCATGGGGTATGTCGCCTTCGTGCTGGGCGTCACGGCCTTTCTGCAAAAAAGCGATGGCCGGCTTAAATTCTTCAACGCCAGCCAGTGCCTGGCCTACACGGCCCACTTCGCCATGCTCGGCAATTACGCCGCCTCGTCGAGCGCCCTGGTGTCCAGCGTGCGTTCGTTCCTGGCCCTGCGCTTCCACAGCCGGACCCTGGCCGCGGCCATCGTGGCGATCAACCTGGTCTTGGGGGCGTTGACCGCCAACGTCTGGTGGGGCTGGCTGCCCGTGGCCTCGTCGTGCATCTCCACGGTGGCCGTGTTCACCATGCGGGATGTGGCCTTGCGCGTGGCCCTGCTCGCCTGCACCGCGCTCTGGCTGACCAACAACGTGTTGAGCGGGTCCATCGGGGGCACCCTGTTGGAATGCCTTATCGGCGTGGCCAACATCCACACCATCTTCCGTCTGTTGCGAAGCCGGAAGCCCGGATAGCAGGCTGTTGAAAAATCCTCGCTGGCTGCGTTGCTGCGGAAAGCTCAAACCCTCAACGGATGCCAACTCCGCTTCGGGCTTGACTTTTTTGCGCGCCTTGCCAGCCAGTTTTTTGAACAGGCTGCACGAATCGACTTTTTGGGCGGTCAAATATCCCCGTGTCGCGCGGTCGGGACGCGACGCGAACGCGGATCAGGTATCGTCTTCGTCCGGTGTGTTGGACGGACAGGGTTCGGTGGCGTCACTTCCGCCCCAGGTGAGCATTTCCCCGAGAAAAATGGAGTCGAGCCGGTCCAGAAAAGCCTCGCTGGCTTTTTTCCACACCCAGCTCGTGGGGCACGTCTCCAGGCGGGGGCAGGGCTTGCCCGCCCGCTCGCAGGATACCAGGCTCAGGTCGCCTTCGAGGGCCCGCACCACCTCGCCCATGGAAATGGTTTCGGCCGGACGGGCCAGAACGTGTCCGCCCCTGGCCCCGCGATGGCTTTTGATGAGCCCGGCCCGCTTGAGGGATCGGGAAAGCTTTTCGAGATATTTCACGGAAATGCCCTGCCGCCTGGCAATCTCGCCAATGCGCACCGGCCCGCCGGTGTCGTTGGCGGCCAGGTCGAGCAGCATGCGCGTTCCGTAGCGACTGCGCGTGGTCAACTTCATGGCGTTCTCCGGGTCGAAAGTCGCGAAGCCGCGCCGGCGCAAGGCCATGCGACGGCCATTCCAACGTTTGTATAGGCACAGGTCCATGAGAACGCAAGCGCGCCAGGTGGGCGCGGCCGGAGAAAAGCGTTGACGAAGCCCGCGACGAAACAGCATCTTTGCCCCATGCGCGCCTTCCTGCTCAACGCCGCCGATTCGGGAAATCCTGACTGCCGCCAGGGAGCGGACGCCCTGAGCCGGGCCCTGGACGACTTCGGCCTGGACGTAAGCGAGGTCCACCTGGCCGAGATGTCCGTGGCTCCCTGCAAGGGCTGTTTCGGCTGCTGGGTATCCACTCCGGGCGAGTGCCTCCAGACCGACGCCTTGAAATGCATCGCCGGGCAGGTGGTTTCTTCGGATTTGTGGGCGCTCTACGCGCCTCTGGCCTTCGGGGGCTACGGCTGGCGGCTCAAGCAGGTTCTCGACCGCCTGATCGGTCTGGTGTCGCCGCTTTTCGAGTGGGGCGTTCCCACACGGCACAGGCCCCGCTACAGCCGCTATCCGGCCATGCTGGGGGTGGGGTGGCTCCCCGCGCCCGATCCCGAGCAGGAGCGCCTCTTCGCCCGGATCGTGGCCCGCAACGCCTACAACATGCACGCCCCGGCCAGCGCCGCCCTGGTGCTCGCCGGCGACAAGGACTGGGCCGTCCGGCGCAAGATCTGCCTGGCCGCCCTGGGAGGGCTCCTGCCGTGACCGATCGCCACACCAGGGCGCTTTTGTTGCTGGGCAGCCCGCGTCGTCTGGGCGCGTCGGCCAAGATGCGCGGCTATCTGGCCGACCGTCTGGTGGAAGCCGGGTGCGAAGTCAGGACTCTCAGTCTGGTCAAGCTCATCGGAACCGAAAAGGGCCGGGCCAAGCTGGCCACGGAAGCCGCCTGGGCCGGTCTGTGCCTGCTCTGCGCCCCCGTCTACGTGGACGGTTTGCCCGGACCGGTGGTGCGCGCCCTGGAATTTTTGTCCGACGACCGACCGGCCTTCGTTCCGGGAACGCGATTCGCGGCCGTGGTCGTGTGCGGCTTTCCCGAATCCGAAAACACGGCCATCGCCCTGGACATGTGCCGGCTCTTCGCCCGCCGGGCCGGGCTGGAGTTCGCCGGCGGCCTGGGCGTGGGCGGGGCGGGGGCCTTTTCCGACAAGCCGCTGGAAACCCAGGGCGCCCTGACCCTGCGTTTGCGCCAGGGACTGGACCAGGCCGCGTTGGCCTTCGCGCGCGGCCAGGCCATCCCGGAAAGCGCCGTGCACCTTGCGGCGGGTCCCCACGTCAACAGGCGCTTCTACCTGTTCATGGCCTCGCTCGGCATGCTGACCCAGGCCCGCAAGCATCGCGTCCTGCGCAAGCTGTGGCGAACGCCCTTTCAAAAGCCGTGAACCAGCGTCCCGGTTTTCTCTTTCTGGCCTGCCCGGACCCGGAAATGCTCAAACGCCGCCTGGATACCGCCCTGCGGGAGGCCGGCGGGGGCTTCACGCGCCAGGTGTTCTGGGGCGACGCCGACGACTTCGGCCCGGCCTATTGGCAGGCCCTTGCCACGGTGAGTCTGTTCGCCACCCCCTCGCTCCTGGTGCTGCGGCGCGCCGAGGCGCAGGGGGCCGACTTCTGGGAAAAGCTCACGCGGCCCCTGTCCGGGTTCAACGAATACGTCTGGCCGGTGTTTTGTCTCGAAGGCTCCCAGGACCCCAAGAAGGGCTACGCCCCGCCCAAGGCCCTGGCCGCCAAGCCCTACTGGAAGCTGGCCCGGGAAAAGGGCTGGCTGTGGACCTCTCCGGGGCTTACCGCGGACACCATGCTGCCCATGCTCAAGGACTGGGCCGCGTCGCGCCGCCTGCGCCTGGGCAAGGACGTGGCCCGCGAGCTGGCCAGGCTGCTCCCCACGGACATGACGGCCGCCGCGCGGGAACTGGAAAAGCTCGAGCTGGCGGCCGAGGGCGAGGTGCTTCCCGAACACCTCGAACTGGTGAGTTTTCAGGTCGGCATGGATACCTTCGCCTTTGTGCGCGCCCTGGTGGAGGGGCGCGATCCGTCCGGGGTGTGGCGCAAGATCCTGGGCAACGAACTGGCGGGGGACGAGGGGCTGGTGTTCGCCTTTCTGGCGCTCATGCTTCGTGACGCGCGCATCATGTGGCAGCTTTTGCACGGCGAGGACGAGGGGATTCGCCTGTGGCCCAAGCTCCGGCAGGAGCGCGAGGCCATGGCCAGGCGGTTGGGCGTTTCCGGCCTGGCCCGCTTTTGGGAGGCGGCCATGGAAGCGGAGTGGGGCATAAAAAGCGGCCAGCGCACCCCGGACCAGGCCATGGAAATGTTGGCCGCCGGGTTGTCGTCCCTGGCCGGTCGGAGATAGACGGTATGGTTTTCCCGGTTTTCGCGGCCACGGTTCGGGATTTTCCCGATTTTATCCCCAACACGGCGACATTTGTATTTTTTTCCCCGCCGACCCTTGCGCAAGGGGCTCGCGATGCTTAAAAAAGAGAGTCCTCCCCATTATCTTGGGCATCGGGGCCGCCTCAAGGAACGCCTAGGCGTCGACTCCCGCTCCCTGGCCGACTACGAAGTGCTCGAACTGTTGCTGGGGTACGCCAACCCCCGACGCGACGCAAAACCCCTGGCCAAGGCCCTTATCGAGCGTTTCGGCGGGTTGCGCGGGGTCTACCAGGCCAGAATCGGGGAACTGCGGACCATGGAGGGCTTCGGGGAGGGCCTGGCGGTCTTTTGGACCTTGTGGCGCGAATTTTTGGCCCGCCTTGGCGAGCAGGACATTCCCGAACGGGTGGAGGTGGACGAGCCTGACGTGGTGGCCAATCTCGCCCGGGAACGCCTGGGCACCCTGGTGGGCGAAGAGTTTTGGGTGCTTCTGCTCGACGCCTCGAACAAGGTTGTGGGGTGGGAGCGGGTCAGCCGGGGCACCGTGGACCAAACCCCGGTCTACCCCCGCGAAGTGCTGACTCTGGCCCTGACGAAACAGGCGGTGGGCGTCATCTTGGTGCACAACCATCCGAGCGGCAACCCCAAGCCTTCGGACAAGGACAAGGAGATCACCCGCCAGATCAAGTTGGCCGCCCACGGGGTGGGGGTGAAGGTGCTCGACCACGTAATCGTGGCGGGCAAGACCTTTTTCAGCTTCAGGAAGGGCAGGCTTATTTGACCAACCCGCGGGCCAGGCCCGCGCGACGCACGGGAGGCTCCATGGCCAAGAGCTTGCGGTGTCTGGTGAGCGGCAGGGTGCAGGGGGTGTTTTTCCGGTCCTTCGTGCTTTCCCAAGCGCTCAGCCTGGGGGTGAACGGCTACGTGCGCAACAAAACCGGCGGCGACGTCGAGGTGGTGGCCCAGGGAAAGCCCGAAGTGCTTCGGGAACTGGTCGAGCGGCTGCACGGTGGTTCGCCGCTGGCCAAGGTGACTTCGCTTCGCACCATGTGGGTGGTGGACGAACCTCCCCACGAGGGTTTTCACATCAGACGCTAGGTCTCGGCGCACGCCGAGCGTTTTGTTTTCGCGAGACAGTCTTCCTAAGGAAACCAAGGAGCGATCCATGACCATAGATCCCAACGAAACTTCCCGGCCCGAAAGCCTGAGCGCGGAAAACGCCGAGGCCCCGGTGTCGGAAAACGACGCCTCCCAGTCGCCCGACCAGGCCCGGCTCGACATCCCCGGTGTCTTGCCGGTTTTGGCCGTGCGCGACATCGTGGTGTTCAATTACATGATTCTGCCTCTGTTCGTGGGGCGGGAGAAATCCGTGGCCGCCGTGGACGCGGCGCTCAATTCCAATCGGTATATCCTGATTCTCACCCAGAAGGATGAGAAGATCGACGATCCCAAGCCGGACGAGCTCTACGAAACCGGCACCGTGGGCATGATCATGCGCATGCTCAAGATGCCGGACGGCCGGCTCAAGGTGCTGGTGCAGGGTTTGGCCCGGGCCAAGGTGACGGGGTTCGAGAAGACCGAACCCTATCTGGAGGCCTCGGTGATCGTGCAGGAGGAAAACGAGCCCAAGGAGCTGGGCGTGACCGAAGAGGCCCTCATGCGGGCCGCGCGCGAGCAGAGCGAACGCATTCTCACCCTGCGGGGCATTTCCTCGACCGACATCATGGGCGTGCTCAACTCGGTCAACGAGCCCGGCCGCCTGGCCGACCTCATCGCCTCGAACCTGCGCATGCGCGTGGAGGACGCCCAGAACATCCTGGAGACCCTGGACCCCATGGCCCGCCTTGAGATGGTGAACACCCAGCTCAACAAGGAGGTCGAGGTGGCCTCCATGCAGGCCAAGATCCAGTCCATGGCCAAGGAGGGCATGGACAAGGCCCAGAAGGACTTCTTCCTGCGCGAGCAGATGAAGGCCATCCGCAAGGAGCTGGGCGAGGGCGGCGAAGAGGGCGAGGAGCTCGAAGAGCTGCGCGAGACCCTGGAAAAAGCCGGACTGCCCAAGGACGTCAAGGCCGAGGCCGACAAGCAGCTCAAGCGTTTGATCTCCATGCACCCGGATTCGTCCGAAGCCTCGGTGATCCGCACCTACCTGGACTGGCTGGCCGACCTGCCCTGGAAGAAGCTCTCCAAGGACCGTCTCGACATCAAGGAGGCGGCCCGGATTCTGAACGAGGACCACTACGACCTGGAAAAGGTCAAGGAGCGCATTCTCGAATACCTGTCGGTGCGCAAGCTCAACCCCAAGATGAAGGGGCCCATCCTGTGCTTCGTGGGGCCTCCGGGCGTGGGCAAGACCTCGCTTGGGCGGTCCATCGCCCGGTCGCTCGGGCGCAAGTTCGTGCGCATGTCGCTCGGCGGCATCCGCGACGAGGCCGAGATTCGCGGCCACCGGCGCACCTACATCGGGTCCATGCCCGGTCGGATCATTCAAGCCATCAAGACCGCGGGCACGAGAAACCCGGTCATCATGCTCGACGAGATCGACAAGGTGGGCGCGGACTACCGGGGCGACCCCACCAGCGCCCTGCTCGAAGTGCTCGACCCGGAACAGAACAACAGCTTCTCGGACCACTACCTGGGGGTGCCGTTCGACCTGTCCAAGGTCATGTTCGTGTGCACGGCCAACATGCTCGACACCATCCCCGGCCCCCTGCTGGACCGCATGGAAGTGATCCGCATCCCCGGGTACACCGAACAGGAAAAGGTCAAGATCGCCAGGCGCTACCTGCTGCCGCGCCAGATCAAGGAGAACGGACTCAAGAAGGCCGACATCGAGCTTTCCGACGCGGTGCTGGCCAAGATCATCCGCGACTACACGCGCGAGGCCGGGCTGCGCAACCTGGAGCGCGAAGTGGGCTCGGTGTGCCGCAAGCTGGCCCGCAAGAAGGCCGAGGGCGAACCGGGGCCCTTCAAGGTGGCCCCCAAGACCCTGCCCAAGCTGCTGGGCGTGCCGCGCTTTCTGGACGAGGAAACCGAACGCGACCTGCCTCCGGGCGTGGCCGTGGGCCTGGCCTGGACCCCGGTGGGCGGCGAGATCCTGCACATCGAGGTGACCACCATGCCGGGCAAGGGCGGGCTGACGCTTACCGGCAAGCTGGGCGACGTGATGAAGGAGTCGGCCCAGGCCGCGCTGTCCTACGCCCGGTCGCGGGCCGAGAAGCTGGGCATCAAGCCCGACTTCAACGAGAAGCTCGACATTCACGTGCACGTGCCGGCCGGGGCCACGCCCAAGGACGGCCCCTCCGCCGGCGTGACCCTGGTGACCGCGCTGATTTCGGCGCTCACCAACACGCCCATCTGCAACGACCTGGCCATGACCGGCGAGATCACCCTGCGCGGGCGGGTGCTGCCCGTGGGCGGCATCAAGGAGAAGATCCTGGCCGCCATGGCCGCGGGCATGAAGCGGGTCATCATTCCGGCCCGCAACGCCAAGGACCTGCAGGACATCCCGGCCGACCTGCGCGGCAAGATCAAGGTGCAGCTCGTGGAGCACATCGACGAGATCTGGCCCCTGGCCTGCGCCCGGGAGCCGGAGGCGGTGGCCCGGACGGATGAAAAGGCGGTTGAGAACTAGGCCGCCGCGAAAAACGATACTCGGAGTGAGAAAACGGCCCGGGGCGAAAGCCTTTGGGCCGTTTTTATTCTTTGTCGCGGTCAGGGACGCGGCTTGTCGCCTCCCTCAACACCGCACCTGATTGCGGCCCGAGCTTTTGGCCAGATAGAGGTTGTCGTCGGCGCGTTTGATGAGTTCGTCCACGGTGTCGCCGGACCGCAACTGGGAGACGCCCACGCTGGTGGTCACCGAGAAGGCCGTCTCGCCCGAGCGCATGATGGTGAGCGCTATCTTGTCGCGGATGCGGTTGGCCACGTTGCAGGCCCCGTCCAGGCAGGTCTCCGGGGCCACCACCAGAAATTCCTCGCCGCCGAAACGACCCACCTCGTCGTAGATGCGCAGTTCCGACGCGATGAGCGCCGACACCCGCTTGAGGGTTTCGTCGCCCACCAGGTGGCCGTAGGTGTCGTTGACCAGCTTGAAGAAGTCCAGGTCGAACAGCAGCACGGAAAGGCAGGCCTCCACTCGCGCGGCCCGGGCCACCTCCTTTTCGAGCCGGGTGAAAAGGGCCCTGCGGTTGGCTATGCCGGTGAGGTAGTCCCGGTTGGCCCGCTCCACGAGCAGGGCTTCGTATTTCTTGCGGGCGGTCACGTCCTGCACGAAGGCCAGCATGTGCAGCCTGCCGTCCTCCGTGTCCAGGATGGACGTTGAGATGTTCACGATCTTGCGTTCGCCGGTCTTGCAGTCGATTTCGCGTTCCAGTCCGCTGACCTCGTTGCCCTGGCTGAGCAGGGTGAAAATCCGTTGGGTCTCGCGGCGTTTGTCCGGGTCCTGCTGCAGGGCGTTGGGCCAGCCGAGACGGTTGATTTCTTCCAGGGTGTAGCCGGTGATGGCGGTCATTTTGTCGTTCCAGACAGAGAACTCGACAAAAAGCGGGGGCGGGGCGGAACAGCCGACGCAGATGCCCTCGGCAGCTTTTTCGATGATCTTTTTGCTGAAGGACGCTTCTTTCTGAAGCCGGAGCATCTGGTTTTTCATGGGAATGTCGATACCTTTTTTCCTGAACGTGGCCTGAAAACGAAAAAGCCGCCATGAGGGAACGGGGATCCCTTCTGGCGGCTCGGCTGTCTCGCGTTGAGACCCGTGGCTTTCCGGACACCTGCCTCACGGCAGGGTAGGCTTTTCAAAATCGAGCCTATAGTGAAGGGCAATACCTCCGTCAAGACCGGAAGGGCTTGGGCGGAAGCGGGGGGCGGTCAAGGTTGGCCACTGGGTTTCCGTTTTTCGCAATCGGAAAAGACCGCGGAGAGGGGAATGCCCCGCTCGGAGTCGGACCGGAGCGCCTTCCTCTTGCCCGAATCGGCCATCCGGGCTAGCAGTCCGTGGAAACAACAGAATCGAGCAACCTGTTCAAAAACATGCGGACAAGACTCGGCAAACGGTTCCACCCGGTGCGCAGTGCGCGCACGCGAGGATCTGGCCGTTTCGATGCGACACGGGTGTCGGGCATGGTCCACAGGTTGCCAGGGGAGCGGGCATGAGCGGAAACACCTTCGGACGCCTTTTTCGACTGACCACGTTCGGCGAATCCCACGGACCGGCCCTGGGCGGGGTGGTCGACGGCTGTCCTCCCGGCGTGCCCCTGGACGAAGACCGCGTCCAGACCGGGCTGGACCGGCGCAAGCCCGGACAGGGCGCGGCCTCCACGGCCCGCAAGGAGCCGGATCGCATCCGCCTGCTCTCCGGGGTGTTCGAAGGGCTGACCACTGGCACGCCCATCGGCTTCGTGATTGAAAACACCGACCAGCGCTCCCGCGATTATTCCGCCATCAAGGACCTCTATCGACCGGGACACGCGGATTTCACCTACCAGGCCAAGTACGGTCGACGCGACTACCGGGGCGGCGGACGGGCCTCGGCCCGGGAGACGGCCGCCCGGGTGGCCGGCGGCGAGGTGGCCAGGGCCCTGCTCCAGGGAGTGGGGATTGCGGTCTTTTCCTACACCCTGGAGTTCGGCGACATCCCCTGCATGGTCACGGACCCGAAAAACGCCCACACCCGGCCTTTCTACGCACCCGACGACGCCATCGTGGACCTGTGGGACGACCGGGTGCGCCAGGTCAAGGCCGAAGGCGACTCCATCGGCGGGGTGGTGGGGGTGACGGCCACCGGGGTTCCGGCGGGCTTGGGAGAACCGGTGTTCGACAAGCTGGATGCGCGCCTGGCCTACGCGCTCATGGGCATCGGCGCGGTGAAGGGGGTGGAGATCGGCGGCGGCCTGGGGTCGGCCAGGGCCTATGGATCAAAAAACAACGACGCCCTGACGCCCACCGGGTTCGAGACCAATTTCGCCGGGGGAATCCTGGGGGGCATCAGCTCGGGCCAGGACATCACCGCCCGGGTGGCGGTCAAACCCATTCCCTCGGTGGGCAAGGAGCAGCGCACCGTGACCACGGCCGGCGAACCGACCACGCTTCGCGTGCCGGGACGCCACGACGTGTGCGCCATTCCCCGCATCAATCCCGTGATCGAGGCCATGGTGCTCCTCACCTTGGCCGATTTCTGGCTTCTCGACCGAAGGGGAGCCTAGCGGCCTGCTGAATAATCCTCGCTGGCCGCGTTGCTCCAAAATAACGCAAACCCTTCACGAGGTTCAGCGCCTTGAAGACCCGGGTCGTGAGGTCGGCCGCAAGAGCCGGCCCAAGGCCTGGGTGTCCTCGCCGTTGGGGAGGCTTTTCTTGGAGAAGTCGTTCTCATGGGGGCAAGGTGTCGCGGGAAATCAAGTCCGCCGTGCACGGTGGGACTTCGCCTCGACGATTTGTAGCACATCGAAATTCCAGAGTCTTTAGAGCGCATGCGCCACGGGATGCCGGGGGGGACTCGCCCGCTTCCTCTCGTCGGTGTTGCGTCGCATTGTTTCGGCAAAGGGTACGCATGCGTTTTGTGTCTGCGAACGGGCTGTGAAAACAAGCGTTTTCCTCGGCCCGGGAACGCCCGGGTATCGGGCGAAGAGCGAACACGACCCCTTGACCGGGTTCTTTGTTGAGTATACTCACTGAGTTTACTCAACCAATGAATCCACTTGAGGGCACCATGAAACACCCCGCCACGCGCCGAAAAGCCGCGGCCCTGGAAACGCGGCGTCTGATCCTGGCCGCCGCCAAGGCGATCTACTCGGAGGAAGGCGCCGTGGACGCGCCGATCAGCCGTTTGGCTCGCCAAGCCGGAGTGGCCGAGGGCACGATCTTTTCCCATTTTCCAGACAAACCGTCCTTGCTGGCCGCGGCCCTGGAGGACGAAATCGACACCGTACTCACCGCCGCCTGGGCGGATACGCCGCGCCATGGCGCCTGCCGGGATCAACTGCTGCACTTGGCTTCCAGGCTGTACGCCTTTTATTCCCTTCGTCCGGCCCTGTTTCGGGTCCTGGTCAAGGAGTCGCTGTTCCTGCGGGGCGAGTGGGGCCGGCGCGTGGTGGAGTACACCCTGCGTTTCGTCGGCCAGGTGGCGCAACTGATTGAAGAAGCGAAACGGCGAGGCGAATACCGCGAAACGACCGACAGCCTGTTGGCGGGGAGAAGTTTTTTCGGCCTGTATTTCATCGAGTTGGTGGACGCCTTGAGCGCCGAAACCTTTGACGCGGACCAGGCGACCTCCCGGCTCGATGCGGCATGGAACCAGTTCGAACAGGGATTGCTCGACACCACGGAGGGGCGGGGATGAAATTTTTCGATTATTTGAAGTGGATCGTGACCGGCCAGGCGGGCGCATATTGGCGTCTTTCCCGCAGCATGAAGGGGCTCTATACGGTGTGTTTTTTGGCCCGGGCGGGGCAGTCGGGACTTCTGGCGGCGCTGGGATCGGGGTCGCGTTCGACGCCCGAGCTCTTGCGCGCCATGCGGCTTGAACCTGGGGCGGCCCCGGTTCTGGAGGCGTTTTTGCACCTCGGCCTGACCGTGGGACAGCTCGCCCGGGACGATGGGCGCTTTCGTCTGAAGGGGCGGTTGGCCCGCTCCCTGTCGCGTGCGGCCTTCGATCCGTTTCTGGCCCTGGCCGAGGAGGTCGGCGGACTGCACGTGTCCTACATCGGCAAGGCCTTGGACCGGGAAACCGATCCACGGGAGCTCCTGGAGGTGACCGACCGGTTTTCCGAGATCATCGCCCGCTCGTCCCGCGTGGCCGAACCGGTCCTCAAGAATGTTCTGGAGGGGATCCTCCCGCGCTCGGGCGCGTTCGAGTTGTTGGAGATCGGCAGCGGGTCGGGCGCGTACCTGCTCCACGCCCTGGCGTGGAATCCCGGGCTTGTGGCCACGGGCGTCGAACGGGTGGAGTCCATCGCCCGGGACCTGGAACAAAAGATCCGCGCCGCCGGGTACGCCTCCCGGGCCCGGGTGCTGGCCAGCGACGTGCGCGCCCTGGATTTTTCCGGCCGGTTCGATTGCATCACGCTCTTAAACAACCTCTACTACTTTCCGGAGTCCGAGCACACGCAGCTTCTGGGCCGCCTGTACGGCTGGCTGAAACCGGGTGGCACACTGGCCGTCGCCACCCTGTGTCGCAACGGAAACGCCCCCCTCGACGCGGTCATGCACATGTGGTCGGCCATGACTCCCGGGGCTTCCGTTCTGGTCGATCCCGAAGCGTTTCCAGGGGTCATGGGGCGGGCTGGGTTTTGCGTCGACGTGGTTACGCCCTCGGCCGTCGCGCCGGGCTTCAAGGTGTTTTTGGGACAGCGGCCCATGGACGCGTGAACGAAGTCCGCATGCCGGAGCGCGTTTTCGGGGAGCCCGATTTCCGGGCTCCCTTTTTTGTTGGTCCAAGGGCCTGGAGGGGCGCGGACCGCGGGTTCGCGGCAATAGAGGAAAAGCGTTTTTCGGTTGCAAAAAGGAAAAAAATCACATAATATGTAAAATTGAGCCGAATCCAAGGGTCTGATCTGGGTTGACCCGAGGATGGCGCACGGCTCGACATGGGGACGCCGGCGACGACCGGCGTTTGGGATTTCCTGGTTTCGGTTGTTTTCCACGGCCAGGTCTTTGGCAATTTTTTCAGCAGAAGGGGGAGTTTGTGAAGCGCTGTCTTTTGGGATTGGTTGTTCTTGGCCTTATGATTGGACTCGGCGTCCAGGCCAAGGCGGAATCGCGAGTGAGAATGGTTGGCGATGCGCGGATACACGCCACCTATTTTCAAAACGTCAACTATACCGGCTGGAACTACAACGGCACCAGAACCATTGACGATTTTCTCATCTGGGAGCGCTTTCGCCTGCGCACCGACTTTTTCGCCAACGAGAACCTGAAGTTTCGTCTGGGTATCCGCGTCAACAACCGCATCTGGGGCAGCAACACCTTCACCGTGGACAATCCCACCCCCTGCCTGGATGTCTATCAGGCCTTTCTGCAGTTCAAGTGGCCCAACACCGAGGCGGAATTCACCGTGGGCCTGATCAACTTCGATCTGCCCCTGTCCAACTCCATTTTCAACGCCAACCCGGTGATCGGCACGCGCTCCACCGTGGCCATGGTCACCATGCCCCTGCTGGACAAGACCCTGGGCCTCAATGCCGGTTTCGTCCGCTGGCTCGACACCAACGCCCTGTTCGCCGCCAACACCACGCCCTCCAGCGACACCCTGGACGGCTACTTCCTGGCCCTGCCCGTGACCCTGGACGGCTTCAAGGCCACTCCCTGGGGCGTGCTGGGCGTGGCGGGCCGCGGTGCCGGGTACTGGAACACCCCCGTGGGCTCCTATCCCAACGTAAACAACGAAAACCTGCTCACCAACCTGATGAGCGCCGGCTACGGCGCCACGCCCAACGGGCTGCGTGACAACGTGAATCTCTACTACTGGGTGGGCAGCTCCTTCAGCGTGACCGCCCTGGATCCGTTCCATTTCTACGCCGACGTGATCTACGGCGGAGGCAACGACTCGGACCGGTCCAAGAACCGCCGCCACGGCTACTTCATCGACGCCGCGGTGGAATATGTGGGTCTTGAAGCGGTCACCCCGCAGTTGTCGTTCTGGTACGGTTCGGGCGAAGATTCGTCCACGGTCAACGGTTCCGAACGCATGCCCGTGGTGGCCAACTTCTGGGGACCGAGCAACTCGTTCCTTTTCGACAGCTCCCAGGCCTATCAGCTCAACAGCATGACCCTGAACGCCATGGGCAGCTGGGGCTTCGTGGCCGCCCTGAACAAGATTTCCCTTATCAAGGACAATCTCAGCCGGGTGACCGTCTCCTACGCCATGGGGAACAACTCGCGCCAGGCCGTTCGCGCCGGCAACCTCATCTGGGGAGCGAACACCTTCTTCCAGATGGGACGCGACTTGGCCCAGGGCGACTCGGTCGTGGCCATCGGACTCGACCATCAGTACAACATCTACGAAAACCTGGCGCTCATCGTGGAGACCGGCTGGGCCCACGGCACGTTCCAGCAGTCCGTTTGGGGTCGGCGCTTCACGCATGAAGCTTCCAAGTCCGACGCGGTCAAGGTTTCCTTCGGTTTTCAGTACAAGTTCTAAATCGACCGCAGGCGCTCTGCGCACCGGGGGAGGGAGTCTTCACGCAAGAGGGGCTCCTTCCCCCGTTTTCTTTTGTCGCTTGGCGGGCGCCACGAGTTTTGCGTCGCGTTCCCGCGTCACCCGCATTGACCCGCGCGGGCCCTGGTCGTACAGGTTCGAAAACTCCGTCTTCGGCGGATGACCAAGGACCGGAAATGTCCGTTCAGGAATGGAAAATCGGCTTTCGCATGGCGGCCTCGCTCAAGAAGAACGGGGACGAGCCCGAGGCCGCTCCGACGGACAAAAAAGTCTTCGTCTACGCCGAGCGCAACGAAGAGGGCGTCATTCACGTCCAGCCCCTGAACGCCCAGGACTACCCCGTGGGCGAGCCGACCGTGTTGGAGCTGGAGGACTTTCTGGCCGCCTACACCCCCGAGCCGCTCTACTATTTCAATCGCATCAAGCCCGCCATGCAGAAGGTGGCCCGAAACCTGGCCAAAGGGGACAGGCACCTGGAAGAAAAACAGTACGCCAGGGCCGAAAACGACTACCGCAAGGTGCTGTCCGTCGACGAAGACAACATCCGGGCCATCTTCGGACTGGGCATCGCCTGCCTGTCCCTGGACAAGGTCGAGAGCGGACTGGCCATCTTTGACAAGCTCATGACGCTGGATCTGGCCTTCGGGCCGGAACACAAGCACCTCTTCAACCTCTTCGGCATACAAATGCGCAAGTCCGGCCTGTACGAGCAGGCCGTGACCTACTACCAGCGCGGCATCACGCTCAATCCCGAGGACGAGCATCTGCATTTCAACGCCAGCCGTTCCCACTTCGAACACCAGAACATGATCGGGGCGTACGTGAGCCTGGCCAAGGCCCTGGAGTTGAACCCCGACTTCCTGGAGGCCCTGCTCCTGCAAAAGGCGCTGCTCAAGGCCTCGGGCATGACCTGGGCCCAGCTCAAGCTGGAAAGCATGCGCCTGAGCCAGAACAAGGACGTGGTCGGTCTGGACCTGGACGGAGCGCCCTGGCTGGAGGAGTAACCCCCCGGGGCCGTTCTTCGCCTGTCGCTGGCGGTCCGCAGGTTCCGACCCCGTTTCCGACTCCGTTTCCGACTCCGGCCCCGTTGCGGCTCCGTTGCGGCCCGACTCCGGCGCGTGCCGCCCGGGCCTGTCCCTGCGCCGGCAAGCGCCGTGGAGCGCCTGCCGGGGCCGAGTTTCACGTGAAATGGCTCGGGATCGCGCGCGCTTGGACCCGGGATTGCGCCAGGGGCGAAAAAAAGGGAGGAGCGCCGGTCCGGCCGCTCCTCCCCTGACGTTTCAAGCCGTTGCCTTTTCGGGCGTCACCCCATGTTCACCGCCTGGGGCAAGTCGTCGCTGGCCGGGCTGGAATCGGCTTCGATGCCGCAGCAGTGAATCATTTCGGTGTTGGCCGCTCCGGCCGGCACCATGGGGAACACCATGGCCTCGCTGTCCACGCGGGCGTGGATCAGGCAGGGGCCTTCCTGGTCCAGGGCGTCGCTCAGGGCCTGGGCGGGATGTTTTTCCTCGTCCAGGTCCACGCCGCGCACGCCGAAGGCCTGGGCCAGGGCGGCGAAATCCACCTGGCCGGAGTAGCTCGACTGGCTCTTGCGGCCGAAGAACAGCTTCTGTTGCTGCACCACCAGGCCCAGGCTCTGGTTGTCGAGCACCACGATCTTCACGTTGGCTCCGGTTTCAGCCAGGGTGGCCAGTTCCTGAATGTTCATCTTCAGGCTGCCGTCGCCGGTGAACAGCACCACCCGCGCTTCGGGATCGGCCAGGGAGGCACCGATGGCCGCGGGCAGGCCGAAGCCCATGACGCCCAGGCCGCCCGAGGTGAGCCAGCGGCCGGGTTTGGCGAACGGAAAGTGCTGGGCCACGAACATCTGGTGCTGGCCCACGTCCGTGACGATGATCGAGTTCTCGTCGACGCGGTCGGCCACGGCTGCGATGACGTGGCGGGCGTGGCCGGCCTGGGGCTTTTCACCGGTCTGGGGCGCGGCTTCGCGCAGGGTGCGGATCCTGTTCAGCCAGAGCTGGCGTTCCTGGGGGGCCAGGGCGTCGGCCAGGGCCGAGAGGGTCTTGGCCGAATCGGCCACGATGGCCACCTCGGGATTGAGGATGCGCCCCATCTCGCCGGCGTCGAGGTTGATGTGGATCAGCCTGGCGTTGCGGCAGAAGGTCGAAACCACGCCCGTGGCCCGGTCGTCGAAGCGGTTTCCCACGGCCACCAGCGCGTCGCACTCGTCCAGGGCCTGGTTGGCCCAGGCGTGGCCGTGCATGCCGTGCAGGCCCAGGCTCAGGGGGTGCCCGGCGGGGATGGCGCCCAGGCCCATGAGGGTGGCGGTGACGGGCATCTGCACCTTTTCGGCCAGGGCCAGGGCCTGCGAGGCCGCGCGCACCGCGCCTCCGCCCAGCAGCAGCATGGGGCGCTTGGCCGTGCGGATGATTTCAGCCGCGCGGGCCACGGCGTTGGCGTCCGGCGCCGGAGTGTCCGGGGTTTTCACCTCGAGGAAGGGGTGGGTTCCCATGACCTGGCTCTGCACGTCGCGGGGGATGTCCAGCAGCACCGGGCCGGGGCGTCCGGCGGCGGCCAGGGCGAAGGCCTTGGCCAGAAATTCGGGCAGTTGGTTGGCGTCGTCCACCCGCACGCTCCATTTGGTGATGGACTGGGTGATGGCCACGATGTCCACTTCCTGGAAGGCTTCGGTGCCGAGCATGGACCGGGGCACCTGGCCGGTCAGGCAGACCAGGGGAACGGCGTCGCGACGGGCGTCGGCGATGGCGGTGACCAGGTTGGTGGCCCCGGGACCCGAGGTGGCCATGCACACGCCGGGCTTTCCGCTCAGGCGGGCCATGCCCTGGGCCAGGAACCCCGCGCCCTGTTCGTGCCGGGTGAGCACATGGCGCACCACGCCGCTGTCGGCGAAGGCATCGTACAGAGGCAGAATGGAGCCGCCGGGGATGCCCGCGACCACGCGCACGCCCTGGCGTTTCAGAAATTCGACGATGTAGCGCGCACCGGTCATACCCATGGAAAACCTCCAGACGGTTGGTCGGCGCGGCGCAAGGGGGAGCAGAGCAGGAAAGAAAAACCCCCATCGGCGTCCGCGCCAACGGGGGTTAAAAACGAAAGCTACACGCTGTTCATCCCACGCGGGCGAGACCCAGGCATACGGTCATGCCTACTACGAGGGATAGGACGAGGGTGTTGGTTTGCATATTCATGGCGATCACGTGTTTTGCAAGTACGCCGGCTCCGAAATTCTGTCAACGGGGCGGTGGAATTTTTCTGCGCCCCCTTCCCCCGGCCCCCTCCCGCCGTCGATCGAGGCGAGAAACGGATTCGTCCGTCGTTTTGTAGTACACCCGGCGTCTTCCCCAAGGTCCCGGCGTCCGGGCGACGCGTGTTCCCGTGCGGCGGGGGGAAAGGGTGGGGGGCGGCGCGTTCCCCGTGAACGGGTTTGATCTGAAATCCGTAAGCAACAGGTATAGGCTCGTACATCGGAAACAGTAGCGTCCAACACCCTGAAAAGGCAGGGCTGACGGGCGCGTCGCGCCGTTCATTTTTCTTTTCCCTTGCCCTTTATGACAGATGGGCTATAGAGACTTCCAGCGTTCCAACCCTTTGGCCCCGTGCGTTTCATGGCTCAAAACACGTTGCTCTCAGACTACCAGCTCGACATCTTCAGGGAGCTCATCAATATCGGCATGGGCAAGGCCGCCGGACTCATCAACCAGATGGTCGATTCCCATGTCAGCCTCGAACTGCCCGAAGTGGTTATTCTCGGCGGCAAGGACGAACTGGCGCAGCGCATGGGCATCACCCCGGACGCCATGCTGTCCACGGTGCGCATGGGCTTCAAGGGTGAACTCGAAGGCTGGTCGGGGCTGATCTTTCCCCGCTCCAGCGCCTCGTGGCTGGTTTCGCGCCTGATCGGCGACCTCGACGACGCCTCCATGGACTTCGACTCCCTGCGCATCGGCGCCATTCAGGAGGTGGGAAACATCGTGCTCAACGGCGTGATGGGCTCCATCGCCACCATGCTGGAAAAGAGCCTGGACTACTTTCCCCCGGACTACTTCGAGACCAGCGTCAAGGGCCTGTTCGACATCAATCCCGACGACGACGGCATCATCCTGGTCGTCAAGACCCGCTTTCTCATCGAACAGGGCGTGGCCGAGGGTGACATCGTGGTCTTTTTTCAGGTGGCCGCGTTCGACAAGCTGCTGGCGGCCATGAACGCGCTGGGCGGTGGCGGCGTATGCTAGCCGCGCTGTTTCAGCCGCCTTCGTCCGGTCAGTCTCCGCGTTTCGCCGCCATCGACTTCCTGCCCATGGGCATTTTGGCCATCGACCGCGAGCACCGCATCGTGTTCTGGAACGCCTGTCTGGAATCGTGGACCGGACTGGAGCGCGGCGCCGTGCTGGGACGCGACCTGCGCCAGGCCTTTCCCCTGTTCGCCAAGCCCCTGGTGGTCAGGCGTGTGGCCGACCTGTTCGCGGGAGGGCCGCCGGCCATTTTTTCCTATCACCTGCACAACTTTCTCATTCCGTCCCCCCTGCCCGGCGGGGGCTGGCGGTTGCAGCACTCCATGGCCTACGGGCTGCGCGACCAGACCGGACAGGTGGACGCCGTGGTCTTTTCGCTGCAAGACGTCACCGAGATCCACAAGCGTCTGCAGGAGAATTTGCGCGTTCAGGCTAAGCTCGAAAAAGAGGTGGCCCAGCGCAAGCGCATGGAAGTCCGGTTGCTCGAATTGGCCACCGTTGACATGCTCACCGGCGTCTTCAATCGCCGGGCCTTTCTCCGCGCCCTCTCCAAGGAGGTGCGCCGCTCCAATCGCTATGGGCACGCCCTGTCGCTGATTTCCCTCGATATCGACCATTTCAAGACGGTCAACGACAGCTTCGGCCACCTGACAGGCGACGAGGTCTTACGGGTGGTGGCCACCGTGTGCGCCGAAGAGGTGCGCGACATGGACACCTTTGGCCGGGTGGGCGGAGAGGAGTTCGCCGTGGTGCTGCCCGAGACCGTGGCGAAAAGCGCCATGATCGTGGCCGAGCGCATTTGCCGGCGCATTGCCGACACCGTGGTGCACAAGGACGCCCGAGAGATTCGCTGCACGGTGAGTTGCGGCGTGGCCGCGCTCGGCTCGGGGCAAAGCCTGGAAGACCTGCTCCACGCGGCGGACATGGCCTTGTACGAAGCCAAGGGCAAGGGCCGCAATCGCTGCGTCCTCGCCTCCTGCTGAATTCGTCCTTCCGAAATTCCGACTTCCGAAATTTTGACCCTGACGGTCGAGCCGAAATTAAACGTCGCGCGAAGCGCGTCCGGCGTCGATCAGCCTTGCGCGCGCTCGTCCAGGAGGATTTGGGCCAGGGCGTTCACGGTGGCGGCGGCCAGGGCCGACCCACCCTTGCGCCCGGCCAGGGCGATGTAGGGAATGCGGTCCTGGGCCATGAGCAGAGCCTTGGACGGGGCGGCGTTGACGAACCCCACCGGCATGCCCACCACGAGCGCCGGTTCCACGCGCCCCTCGCGGACGAGCTCCAGCAGGCGCAGCAAGGCCGTGGGCGCGTTGCCCAGGGCGAAGACCAGGGGGCCGGGCAGCTCTACGGCCGCGTCCATGGCCGCGCGGGCCCGGGTGACCCCCAGGCGCTGGGCCGTGGCCGCCACGTCGGGATCGCCCATGTGGCAGACCACGGAAAAGCCCAGGGCCTGACGACGCCGTTGCGGGATGCCCTCCTGGGCCATGCGGGTGTCGGTCACCACGGTGGCGCCGTGGGCCAGGGCGTCCAGTCCGGCCTCCACGGCCCGGGGATGGAAGCGCAGGTGATTGAGCAGGTCGAAATCCGCCGTGGTATGCACCAGCCGGCGGGCTATCACCCATTGCCGGCCGCAAAAGGGCCGCGGCTCCGGGGTTTCGGCGTCGATGATGGCCAGGCTCTCGCGTTCGATGGCCTGGGGCTCGAACACCGGCATCAGGGTCGTTTCGTCCATGGGGACTCCTTGTCGGCCTGGTGGTCCGGGGATCGAACCGGTCAGGCCAGGGCGGACCGGTACACGCCTTCGAGCTTGGCGGCCACGGCGTCCCAGTTGAGCGTGGTGGCCACCAGGCGGCGGGCGTTTTCGCGCACGGTTTCCCGCCGGGCCGGGTCGCTGACGGCCAGGGCCATCTGGTCGCCGAAGCCGATCCGGTCCGTGGGCGCGCTCACGTAGCCGCAGTCGTATTCGGTGAGGTAGCGGGCGATTTCCCCCACGGCGTTGGACACGATGGGAACCCCGGACGCCAGGTAGTCCCCGAACCGGATGGGGAAACGGGCCTTTTCGATGGGGTCGTCGTCCATGGGCAGGGCCAGGGCGTCGGCGCAGGCCAGGTAGGCGGGCACGTCCGCCGGGGGCTTTTCGCCCAGGCGCACGATATCGCCTCCGGCCCGCTCCAGGTAGGGCGCCAGGCGTTTTTCGAAGGCGTCCGGGATGTGCATGCGGCCCAGAAACACCAGCTTGAGCCCGGGAACCGCGGTTCGGGCGCGTTCGTAGGCGTCCAGCAGGGCGAACAGCGACTCGGTGTAGGTGTGGCCCATGGAAAGGACAATGGGCGCGTCCTGGGGCAGACCGACCGTGCGCCTGGCCTCGTCCTTGGAAAGGGGCGAGGGCGAGAGCGTGGGGCAGTTGGGAATGTTGTGCACGCGCGACCGGGGCACGCCCGCGGCCAAAAACGACGCTTCGAGCACGGCGCTGGCCGCGGTGCATTGCCTGGCCATGGCCGGCAGACGGTCGTTGAACCAACCCACCAGCCGCTGGTAGGGGCCGGGGTGCTGGTTGGCGAAGCCGCCCTTCCAGAGGTCGTCGTGGTCGAGCACAAGGCGAAGCCCGGGGCGCAGGGCGTGGGCGGTCAGGGTGGGCACGGCGATGGGGTGCAGGGGAAAGGCGAAGCTGTGCAACACCTGGGCGCGGGTGGTGAGCGCGATCCCGGTGTTCAGGACCATGCGCAGGGTGTGCAGGGTGTGAAACCCGCCCAGTCGCCGCTTGGGCAGCAGGACCGTGGTCAGTCCGCCCTCCCGGCGCACGCGCGGGCGCAGGGTGTCTTCCTTGCTGGCGCAGACCAGGGTCAGGCGGTGGCCCCGGCGCACCAGCGCCCTGGCCAGGTGCAGGCAGCGGAAATAGGTGCCGTAGTTTTCGACGTTGTGGTTGAGGTAGAGGATGTCCATCTAGAGGCCGGTCCTTTTGAAGAGGGCTTCGGGCAGGTTGCGCACCAGCCAGAGGATGGGCCGCCACACCGGGGTCACGTAGGCCACGTCCCGGCCTTTTTTCCAGGCCTTCCAGACGTGATGGGCCACGGTTTGGGGACTGGCGCAAAGTGGGCCGGCGAGCTTCAACCCGGTGGTCATTTTGGTGCGTGCGAACCCCGGGATCACCGTGAGCAGCCGCACCCCCGAGGCGTGCAGACGGTGGCGCAGGCCCGAAAGGTAGGCCGTGAGACCGGCCTTGGCCGCGCCGTAGACGTAGTTGGACTTGCGTCCCCGCTCGCCCGCGGCCGAGGAGTACACGATGAAAAAGCCGGACTTTCGGGTTTCGAAGTCCTTGGCCGCGATTTCCAGGATGCTGGCCGCCCCCACCAGGTTGACGGCGAACGTCCGGCGCACCAGGTCGAAGTCGTCCTGGGCGGTTTTTTGGTTCGGCAACAGGCCGAAGGCCAGCACCACGCCGTCAGGCTTTTGGGGAAGCGAGTCGTAAAACGCTTTGTGTGACGAAAAGTCGCACGCATCGAAATACAACTCGCATACGGACACCCCGTACGTTCGGGCCAGGGTTTGGCCCTTGGGCACGAGCGCCGCAAGATCGCGCGAGGCCAGGATCAGGTCGGCCTTTTCCCGCGCGGCGAATTCTTCGGCCAGGGCCAGGCCCAGGTCGGAATTGCCTCCAAGCACCAGGACGAGCATCAGTTTCCCCCCAAAGTGTTGTGCAGAAGTCGCAGCCCGAAGCGGACGTAGTTGGCCAGCACGCGCGGACGGGCGCCGGCCTGGACGAGCTTGCGCGCGATGTACGACGGACGCAAATGAAAACGCAGCAGGGTGTTGCGCCGGAAGGCCTCTATTTCGGCCATGCCCAGGTGCGCGGTGCCCACGGTGGGGGCGTTGAAGTAGTCCTTGCCGAGCACCGAATCGGTGATGAGCCCGTGGGCCACGGCCTCGTCGTGGAGGACGGTGCCGGGATAGGGCACGGCGATGTGCACTTCCAGGAAGTCGTTGTCCAGTTCGAAGATCAGGCGGCGGGTGGCTCCCAGGTGCTCGCGGCTTTCCCAGGGCAGTCCGATCAGGAAAAAGCCGAAGGTGAGTAGTCCCGCCTGTTTGGCCAGGGCCGTGGCCCGCCGGTTGTCCTCCACGGTGGTGCCTTTGCGGATGCGTTCCAGCGTCTCGGGGTGGCCGGATTCGTAGCCGAAGGCCACCAGCCAGCATCCGGCGCGTTTCATGGCGGCCAGGGTCTCCAGGCTGATGGGCTTGACCTTGGAGTTGGCCACGAAGCGGATTTTGCCCGCCAGGTCCGAACCGGTGATGGCCGCGCAGACTTCCTGGGCCCACTTCTGGTCGATGGTGAAGGTGTCGGACTTGAAGAAAAAGTCGCGGATGCCGTGCTTGTGGTGGCACTCGCGCAGTTCTTCGAGGATGTTGCCCGGCGAGCGCAGGCGCAGCTTGGACCCCGAAATGGTGGGAGTGACGCAGAAGATGCAGCGCGAAGGGCACCCGCGCGAGGTGGCGATGGTGGCCTGGGGTTCGCCGGTGTCCGGGCGCACGTAGAGCCGGTTTTCCAGAAGCGACCGGTCGGGAAAGGGCAGGGCGTCCAGGTCGGTTTCGAAACACGCGAAGGCGGTCTTCCGCCAGCCTCGCGCGTCGCGGTAGAGAATGCCGCCGATGTCCGGCAGGGCCGCCTGGTCGAAAAAGTGGGCGTCGATCAGCCGTCCCACCACAAAGTCGCTCTCCTGGCCGATGAGATAGTCCACGCGCGAAAGGTCCAGGTGGTCCAGCAGGGCCTGGTCCGGATCGAAGAAGATGGCCCCCTTGAGCAGCACCACCAGGTTGGGGCGCGCGTCCTTGAGCCGGGCCACCAACTCCAGGTCGGTGAAGATCGTGGCGTTGGTGATGGACACGAACACCGCGTCCGGCGCGAAGGCGGCGAAGTCGGCCAGGAGTTCGTCTTCGCTGCGCCGGCTGGTCTGGTAGTCGCGCACGAAGACTTCGTGGCCCCGGGCCTTGATCGCGGCGGCGGCGTAGCCCAGGTCGTTGGGCGCGCGCATGGTGGTGGCGGTGGAGTTTTCCACGTTGCCCTGGGAGCGGTCCTCCCCGCGCTGATAGAAGCGCCCGGGGGGGTAGAAGAGCATGATGCGTTTGGCGGGACGTGTGTCGGTCATGATTGTGGCATCCGGGAATTATCGCGTGCGGAGGTTGGCCGGTTCGCGCCGGCGCGTCAAGCCCTGGGCGGGTTTTTTGGCCCGGGGGGTCATTTCCAGTAGAGGATCAGGTAGACCGAGACCACCCACAGCCCGATGCACCACTTGATGAATCCGTCGCGCAAAAGCACCTGGGTGGGCGAACCGGAGCGGCCCTCCACCAGGGCGATCTGCATGTAGCGCAGCATGGCCGCCACCACCCACAGGCCGGTGAGGTAGAGTCGGTCCGTTCCGTGCTTGGCGATAACGTCGGGCGAGAGGGTGTAGAGAATGTAGCTGACGATGACCACGCCGGCCATGACCGCCATGCACAGGGAGACGAACTCCAGCGAGTAGCCGTCCAGGCTTTTGCGTACCTTGTCCCCGCCCGGCAGCAGGAGGTCGTCGCGACGCTTGGCCAGGCCCAGGAACAGGGCCAGCAGAAAGGTCATGATGACGATCCAGTGACTGGGCGTGACCCCGGAGGCGGCGCCCCCCGCGAACACCCGCAGCACGAAGCCGATGGCGATGCACATGAGGTCCACGATGGCCATGTGCTTGACGCCCAGCGAGTAGGCCAGGTTGACGGCCAGGTAGGCGCCGAGGATCAGGGGAAAGCTTTTTCCCGGCACCAGGGGCGTGACCAGGAGCGATCCGACCAGCAACAGTCCCGCGAAACGCCAGGCCTGCCCCGGGGTCACGGTCCCGGCAGGCAGGGGGCGCAGGCGTTTGATGGGATGCTGACGGTCCTGCTCCACGTCGCGCAGGTCGTTGAACACGTAGACCGCCCCGGCAGCCAGGCAGAAGGCCAGGAAGGCCAACAGCGCTCCGAACAGGGCGTGCGGGTCCGTGAGTTTCCAGCCGAAGAACGCGGGCAGGAACACGAACAGGTTTTTGAGGTACTGGTGCGGCCTGGCCATCTTGACCAGGCCGGAGAGCGCGGTGCGGTTCATGGCGTGGGGTTTCCTCTAGCCTGATCGCGGTCGGAAGAAAACCCCATCCGTCGCCAGGCCAAAACGGCCGACACGGCGAAAGCGGCGACCAAAAGGCCCCAGGCCCCCAGGCTTGCGGCCAGAAAGCGTTCGCGCACCGGCTGGGTGGAAAATTCCAGCATCAGGGCGGGGCTGGCGTTTTGTCCCAGCACGTAGGCGTTGGCGAACCCGTAGGCCTGGACCGGGTGCAGGTCGAAGGACGCCTCGGGCCTGGAGCCCACCCCGCGCCATCTGGCCAGCCAGCGCGGATGGTAGCATTCGGCGAACACCAGGACGCCGCCCTCGGGGGGCAGTCCTTCCACCACATAGCGCCCCTGGTTGACGCGTCGCCAGTGTAGGGGAGGCGTTTTCGACGTTTCGCCCGCTTCGTGGACAAGGGAAAAGGCGCTCGCTCGGGGTGTGGACGCGTCGTGCGTCCTGGCTGCCAAAGCCGTGCCCCCGTCCTTTCGCGGTGCGTCCGCGCCCCAGAGGTCTGGTCCGGGAGGGGCGTGGTCGTCGCGGCTTTCCAGCACCACCAGGTCGCAGGCCGACCCGGGGGGGCCGGTCACGTCCAGGGGGATGGCCGCGTCGTCTTCCGGGGCTTCGCGCCGGCCCAGGTCGACCCAGCGCGCGCCCGCCGCGGTGAGGATTCTGGCCCGGATCCGGTAGACCCCGGATTCGTGCGCCACGGGAAGCAGCCGGGCCGGCAGGCGCACGCCTTGCCCCAGCGCGGGCGCGGCGGGCAGGGGGGCGGTCCGGCTCAGGACCAGGCGCATGGGCTGGTTGGGCGGGTTGCCCAGGCTTGAAAGTTGGGCCTGGCGCAGGGCGAAGCGCAGGTGAAGCGTGACCGGGCCCGACGCCGCGTTCCGGGGTGTCGTTTCGGGCACGAGGACGGCGGTCTCCATCCGGCGGCCGTAGACGTCCTCCCACTTGCCGTTGGGTTCGGGCGCGACCTCGAACAGGGGATGGTAGGAGCGCCCGTCCAGGGACCATTCGGCCCGCACGAAGGAAAGCCCCTGCCGATCGCCGAACAGGCGGGGGTAGCATTCCAGCGCGAACCGGCCGGTTCCGGGCGGCAGGGCCAGGGCGAATTCGGCCCGGCCGACGTCTTCGCCCTCGGCGGTCAGGGTCCCCGGGCCCGAGCCGTCCAGGTCCCGGGCCGCCAAATCCGTTACCGTGCGGCTCAGGCCTGGAAAGTCGGCCAGCAGGGGGACTTCCAGGGTTTCGGCGAAGGGTCGGGCCGGCCCCTGGACGCAGGCCGTGGCGGTCCAGACCTCGCGGGTTCCGTGGCCCGGAGGGACGGTCCGGTCCAGGGCGGCCAGGGCGTCGTGGAAGTCGGCCTCGGGCAGGCAGAGCACCCCGGCGAATACGGCGCCTCGTCCCTGGGCGCGCACGGTCAGGGGAGACGTTCCGTCCAGGTCGACCACGCCCAGGTCGATCCAGCGCCATCCCCGGTCCAGGGGGGCCGGCGGCTGGGCTTGGGCCAGGGCGGTCTCCCCGTAGGCCAGGCTGATTCCGTATTGCCCGGGCAGGCTGGCCAGGCGAGCCAGCAGGCGATGCGGTCCCTTGCCGGGCAGGGGCAGGGCGAGTTCGGCCGGTCCCACGCTCCAGAGCAGGCCTCCGTTCAGGGGAGAGTCCGAAAACCACAGGCTGTGGTGCCAGCGGTCGCGGGGGGTGGTCCAGCCTCTCGGCGGGGCGTGGTTGTCGGGCCAGGCCGGCAGCCACGCCCGGTCCGGGAGGAAAGGCAACAGCAGCTCGGGCCAAGCGCCGTTGAACGCCGTGCGGTCCGGGTGCAGGGACGCCAGGGCGCGAGCCTGGGGGGCGCTCACGTCCGTGCCGAAGAACAGGGCCTGCTCGGCCGCAAGGTCGCCGGGCAGTTCGGCCAGGGCCGCCAGCAGGGCCAGTCCGCCGCCGGCCAGACCCGCATGGCGCGCCACCCGCACCCGGGGCAGAAAGTCGCGGTTGTCCAGGCCCAGGATGGGGCCGAAGGTCCAGGCCGGGTCCGGGATCAGGTCCTTTTGCGCGGCCACGAACGGTCCCAGAATTCCGCGCGGATCGGAAAGCGTTTCGGCCCCGCGTTTGGTGGCCGGCATCCAGCCGAAGTCCAAGTATGAGAGATAGGGGACCGACCGGTCGAAGAACACCCGCTTGACCGCGCCCAGACCGAGCAGCCGTCCGAAGCGGTCGGTGGAGAGGGTGCGCCGGTGGCTCAGCGACAGCAGGAACCGGCCGTAGGGCTGTCCCACGAAGGCCGGGCCCATCAGGGAGTCCTTGCCGGTGAGGCCGAAGTTTCGCGTCAGGCTGGTGGCCGGCGGGGCGGGCACGTTGCCGGTGGGGCCGGATATGGTGGGCAGCACGGTGATGCGGTAGTCGCCGGGGTCGCGCTCCAGGGCGGCCACCAGGCGGCGTTCGTCGGCGTTTACGGGCTGAAGGGCCAGGGACATGGTCTGGGTGGTGGCGTTTTTGGGCCGGGTGAGTTCGCCCGACCACCAGGGCTCCAGGTACAGGGCCAGGGCGGCCAGGGCGGCGGTCACGGCCAGCGCGTCGATCCAGCGGCGCGCGGTCCAGAAGCGGCGGCGGCGCAGGGTCTCCAGTCCCATGCCGACCATGAGGGCCAGGCCGGCCTGATAAAAGGGCAGCCAACGCGCCGGACGGGCCATGAGAAAAAACACCATGCTCACCCGGCCCAGCAGGCCTTCGTACAGCAGGCGGCCGGCGTTGGTCTGGGCCCCGGCCATCATGAGAAACCCCAGGAGCAGGCAGGCCGCGGCGAATCGGGCCAGGGCCGGATTGGCCCCCCGGTGGAGAAGACCCAGCAGGGCCAAGGCCAGAAGCGCGTAGGCCGAGGGTTTCCACCAGGCGTCGCGGGGGGGCTCCACGGGGTAGGCGTACTCGGTGCCCATGCCCAGGTTGTCGGTGTGGCCGATCATGGCCTGGCCCGGGGGGGCGGAAAAACGGCGGTAGATGCTTTCGTAATGGGCGCGCACGTCTTCGAGGCGCTGGTTGTACTTGGCGCCGCTCGTGCCCGTGAGCGCGGCCGGAACCAGCCAGTGCAGGTGCAGCAGGACCAGCGCCAGGCCCACGAATCCGGCCAGGGCCAGGGGACGCCAGGAGGGGCGGGCCAGGAGGGCCCCCAGAGTCCACAAGGCGAGAAACACCCCCACGAACACGATGCCGAACGGCGAGGTGCTCGACCCCAGACCGGCGGCCAGGGCCGCAGCGCACAGGGCCGCGAGCCTGGCCGGGCCGCGCGCGGCCCGGGCCGTATCCAGGGCGAAGACCATCCACGGGGTCGCGGCCAGGGCGAAGCCGGACTCGAAGGCGTGGCCCGACACCACCAGCGAATAGGTGCGCGGCCCGAACTGGGAGATCAGGCATACGCAAAGCGCGGGCCAGAAGGAGAGCCCCAGCCGCCTGGACAACAAACCGAATCCGGCCGCTCCGACCAGGGCGTAGAGCAGGAAATAGCCTTTGGCCAGGGCCGGCCCTCCCAGAAAGGCCAGGCCCTTGCGCATGATCTGGTCAAACATCCAGGAAATGCCGTTGAAGGTGGCGGGCGAGCCCAGTTCGTAGATCGAACTCCACGAATCGGCGGAGATGGAGCCGTATGTCCTGATTTCCGAAGGGAACGGGGGCACGGTCTGGTCCCAGTTCTGGGAAATGTGCCCCGGGGCGAAGAGCGCCCCGCGCAGGCTGGCCACGGCCAGCAGCAGGGTGACGACCAGGATGAGCGTCAGCCCGGCCCGACCCACGGGCCGGGTCTCGGCCGGTCGGCCCGAAAGGACCCGCCCGGCTGACGAAGACAACGATTGGGGACGCACGGTTTCCACGCCGGGTCAGTGCCACGCGGCCGGGGTTTTGAAAAGGGGGGGGCGGACCGTGGTTCGATGCCGACGGCCCGCCCCGCATGTTCCGAGGTGCGTTGCTCAGCGCGCGACCGGGACGGTTGGCGCGGTCAGGGGATGGGAGGCCAGGCTCGGCTCGGCCCGCCGCTCGGGGACCACCTCTCCGGTGCGGGCCACCACCAGATCCCGCACGGGAGTGTCGGTTTCGGCCAGACGCGCCGCTTGGTGGACCAGGGCGGAAAGCCCGGAGCAGCACGGCACTTCCATGCGCAACACGCTCACTCCGGTTGGCGCGGCGGAGCGCAGGATCTGGATAAGCTTTTCGATATATGGCTTGGGATCGTCGAACTTGGGGCAGGCCGTGAGCACCACCTTGCCCGCGATGCGTTCGTGCAGGTCCGGGATGGCCACGGCGGCGCAGTCCGCCATGATCAGGATGTCGGCTCCCTTGAGGAAGGGGGCGTCCGGCGGAGCCAGACGCAGCTTTACCGGCCAATGCCCCAGGCCGGAAAGGGCCGCGTTCGGCGTCGCGGCGGGGCCGGGGGAAGCGAGCCTTCCCGCGCCGGGCAAGGTCGCTCCGGTCGCGCCCGGGCAGGCGCGCGCGGCGATCATGTCCCGGGGCGCTTGCAACACCTGGGCGTGAGAGCCGGCGCAGCCGCAGGCCAGGGGCGCGGGCGTCTCGTCATGGGCGGCCGCCAATTCGGCGTGAACGGCTTCCTCGTCAAAGTCCTCGGCTTCGCGCTCCACGATGCGTATGGCGTCCATGGGACAATGGCCCAGGCACGCGCCCAATCCGTCGCAGAATTGTTCGGCCTTGAGCCGGGCCTTGCCGTCCACCAGCACGATGGCCCCCTCGGCGCAGTTGGGCAGGCACTGGCCGCAACCGTTGCACAGCTCTTCGTCGATCTCCACTATTTTGCGCAGGATCTTCATGGCGTTTCTCCCGATGTCGTTTCCCGGCATATAGCGCCTCCCGGGGCGGGAGGCCGTGACGTGCGTCACACGGGAAAGAAAAAACCGGAAAAAAAGCCCCCCGTCGCCAACGCGAACGCCCCCGCCGACCGGGTCCGGTCGCGGGGGCGCGTGTGCTTTCGACACAGGGAGGCGGCCCTCGCCGGCGACGCCTCGGGGGCCGCATCAGCCCGGCAGGGCCCGCCGGGTGTCCGAGGCCTCGTGTTGCAGGTCCGCGATGAGCTTCTTGAGCTCGTGGGCCTGGCCGGTCAGCTCGGTCACGGCCCGGGCCGCGTCGGCCATGGTGTGCGAGGTCTCTTCGGAAATGGCGTTCACCTGGTCCACGGAGCGGTTGATTTCTTCGCTGGCGGCGGATTGTTGTTCCGAGGCGGTGGCGATGGCCCGCACCTGGTCCGAGGCCGAGTCCACCAGATGCACGATTTCGTCCAGGGAGGCGCGCGACGAGTCGGCCTGCTCGGCGGTGCGGGCGATGAGCGTGACGGACTGGTCCACGTTGTCCACGTTCTGGCGGGCGCTTTGCTGAATGGCGTCGATGGCCTCGCCCACTTCCTTGGTGGCCACCATGGTCTTTTCGGCCAGCTTGCGCACTTCGTCGGCCACCACGGCGAACCCGCGTCCGGCCTCGCCGGCCCGGGCCGCCTCGATGGCGGCGTTCAAGGCCAGGAGATTGGTCTGGTCCGCGATGTCGGTGATCACGGTGAGCACCCGGCCGATGTCTTCGGCCTGCGCGCCCAGGCGTCCCATGTCCTGCTTGAGGCGGGAGGATTGCTCCTCCATGCTCTTCATGCTGGCCAACACCTCGCCCACGACCTTGGAGCCTTCCACGGCCTTGTTGCGCGCGGATTCGGTGGTGCCGGCCGCGTCGGCCGCGTTCTTGGCCACCTCGAGCACAGTGGCGGTCATTTCGTCCATGGCCGTGGCTGTGTCCGCGGTGCGTTCGGCCTGGGTCCTGGCCCCCTGGTTGGCCGATTCGATGCGCTCGGAAAGCTGGTCCGAGGTCTCGCTCACCACGCCGGCGATGCTTTCCAGGCGTCCGGCCGCGTCGAGCATGCCCTGGCTCTTGGCCTGTTCGGCCTGCAAGCGGGCCTGTTCGGCCTCTCTGGAAGCCGTTTCGGCGGCCAGGGTCTTCTGTTCGGCCTCGCGGGTCTTGGCGGTGATGCGCTCGATGTTGTCGCGCAGGGTGGCCGCCATGGCGTTGAGCGCCCGGGAGAGTTCGGCGGCCTCGTCGCGTCCGGTTTCGTCGAGCGTGATGTCGTACTTGCCGGAAGCCACGTGCTGGGCCGCCTCGGTGGCGTGGGCCAGGGGCCTGGTGATGCTGCGCACCACGAGCACCGTGCCCGGCGCCACCACCAGCACGAGCACCAGGATGATCCCCACCAGCACGATGGTCGTGTTGCGCCGGATGACGCTCGAAATCACGTCGCCGATGCGGGTCTTTTCCCGTTCGATGTTGTCGATGTAGATGCCCGTGGCGATCCAGTACGGGGTGCCGGGGATGGACACCGCGTAGGAGAGCTTGGGCTGCACGCCCATGCCCGGCTTGGGGAAGGCGTAATGCACGAACCCGCCGCCCTTGCGCACGGCGGCATACATTTCGCTGACGAAGTTCACGCCGTTGACGTCCTTTTCGTCGCGCATGTCCTTGTCCACGAGTCCGGGCGAGGTGGGATGGGCGCGAAAGTACGTGCCCTCGGCCACGAAGAGATAGCCGGACTTGTCGTTTTCGTAGCGAAAAGTCGAAATGCCCTTGCGCAGAAAGGCGAGCCGCTGGTCCGCGGGGATGTCCTTGAGGATCTGGCCCAACGTTTCGGCCGCCGTTTGGGTGGCCACCTGGATCTTTTCCTTTTGGGCGTCGAGCATGAGCACGCCCACTTCGTCCAGAATGAGGTTGCGGATGCGGTCGACCCCGTACAAAAAGCCGCTCACCGTCGCCAGGAGGAACAGGGCGAGTCCGAAGAGCGACAAGGCGAGGCGTGTGGGAATGGATAGACGGCGTAACATGGCCTTCTCCTGATACACGTTTCCGAGGACTACAGCATATTCGCTGTTTTCTGCCAAGGTTTTTCAGAAAATCGCCGTCTCAAGCAGGTGAAAGTCGGGGGGCGGGCGTGTGAAAGCGTTTGTCTTGCGAACAAAAAACGGCCGACGCTTTCGCGGCGGCCGCCGGTTCGTTGCACGCTACTGTTTGCTAGCCGAGAATGGCCTTGATGTCGGCTTCGGCCGTGGTGATGGGCATGATGTTGTAGGTGTCGACCAACAGCTTGAGCACGTTGGGGCTGAGAAACGCCGGCAGCGAAGGTCCGAGACGGATGTTCTTGATCCCGAGCGCCAGCAACGAGAGCAGGATGGCCACGGCCTTCTGTTCGTACCAGGAGAGGATCATCGAAAGCGGCAGGTCGTTGACCTCGCACTCGAAGGCCTTGGCCAGGGCCAGGGCCACCTGGACGGCCGAATAGGCGTCGTTGCACTGGCCCATGTCCAGCAGGCGCGGAATGCCGCCGATATCGCCCAGATCCTTGTCGAAGAAGCGGAACTTGCCGCAGGCCAGGGTGAGCACCACCGTATCCTTGGGCAGCTTTTCCACGAATTCGGTGTAGTAGTTGCGTCCGGGCTTGGCTCCGTCGCATCCGGCCACCAGGAAAAAGCGCTTGATGGCGCCGCTCTTGACCGCTTCGATCACCTTGTCGGCCACGCCCAGGACCGCGTTGTGGGCGAATCCCGTGAGCACGCGCTTGCCGGGTGCGTCCTCGCTGAAGCCGGGCAGGGCCAGGGCGCGCTCGATCACCGGGGCGAAGTCGTGCTCGGTCACGTGGGTGACGCCGGGCCATCCCACCAGGCCGGTGGTGAACACGTTGGCCTTGTAGGATTCGGCCGGCTTCATGAGACAATTGGTGGTGAAGAGAATGGCTCCGGGAAACTTGGCGAACTCCTTTTGCTGGTTCTGCCAGGCCGTTCCGTAGTGTCCGTAGAGGTGGGGATACTTTTGCTTGAGCCCGGGGTACCCGTGCGCGGGCAGCATTTCGCCGTGGGTGTAGATGAAAATGCCCTTGCCTTCCGTCTGCTTGAGCAGCTCTTCCAGGTCCTTGAGATCGTGGCCGGTGATGCAGATGGCCTTGCCCTTGACGTGGCCCAGGGGCACCTCGGTGGGCGCGGGATGTCCGTAGGCCTGGGTGTTGGCCTCGTCCAGGGCTTCCATGGCCAGCAGGTTCACCTTGCCGGTATCCAGGGTGATCTCCAGCCAGCGCTCCAGGCCCAGGTTTCCGACCGTGCCGGCGGCCAGGGCCTCGTGAATGAATTCGAAGATCAGGGGATTTTCCACGCCAAGAATGCTGGCGTGGTCCGCGTAGGCGGCAAGCCCCTTGAGCCCGAAAAGCACGGTGTGTTGCAGGGACACCACGTCGGGATCGGTGTCGGGGTTGTCCTTCATGCCGCCCTTGCCCGAGGCGGCCTGGGCGATGAGCCCTTCCAGGTCGGGCGCGGGGGTGAAGGTGGCGCTCTCATGGTCGGGCGTCTTCATGCCCGTGGCGGCCACCTTGGCCTTGAGCGATTCGCGCAGGGCCACGGTCTTGTCGATCCAGACCTTGAAGCGGGCGGGGTCGAAGTCCACGTTGGTCAGGGTGGCGAAAAGCATGGCCGGCACGTGGCGATCCACGTCGATGTCGATCATCTCCGCCCGGCGCGCCTCCATCGCCACCAGAGAAAGTCCGCGCAGGGCGTAAATCAGGAGGTCCTGGAGGTTGGAGGTGGTTTCGTCCTTGCTGCACACCCCGATCTTTTCGCATCCTTTGCCTTGAAGCGTCTGTTCGCACTGGTAACAAAACATGAAAGCCTCCTCGGTTTGCCGGATGGCGTTGTGTTCTGGCCGGAAGCTACCTCGCTTTGGCTGTTGCGAATGTGACCTGCGTCACGAGGGGAAAAAATCTTTCCCCGCAAGCCCCCTGGAGGAAGTTCTTGACGTTTTTTGCATAATCGTTAGCAGTTAGCGGGGGATCGCATGCGGATACACCACAAGATCATTCTGTTAACCGGATTGGTGCTGTGCATCAACCTGGGATTTCAGGTTTTATGGCTTGTGGAGTTCATTGGCGTGAAGACGGTTGCGGATGAATACCAGTCCAACTGGCTGCCCACAACCAGCCTGGCCGGGCAATTGGCCAATCGTCTCGGCGAATTCCGCCGCATGGAATACGCCTACCTGCTCGCCGATTCCGAAAGCGAACTCGCCGCCAAGGCCCGGGTGTTCGAACGGCGCAAACTCTCCCTGGCCAGGGCGGAAGCCGGCCTGGAGCGGCGCATACGCACCGGCGACGAGCTTGAGGCCCTGGACCGGTATCGTATGGCCAAGTCCCTCTATATGGAACGGCACAACGTCATCCTCGCGGCCATGGCGGACGGTGCGCCCCGGGCCGCGCAGGCCGAGATTTCAGGACAGTCCGAACGCGCTTTTCAGACCATGCGCCTGGCCCTGGACAGGTTGCGGCTGCTCAACAAGGAATACGCCGACCAGGCCGGTCGGAACGCGGAAAAGCGTTTCAGCGACGTGCTCAAGGTCATGGGATTGGCCCTGTTTGCCAACCTGGTGATAGGGTTGGGCGCGGTGTGGCTCACCACCCGGCGCATCGGCCGGCCCATCATCCAGTTGGCGGCGTGCATGCGGGAAGACCTTCACGGGGTGCCGACCTGTACCGAGCTGCCCCAGCCCACGGGCGCGCCTTCGGAGATCGTGGCCCTGTACCGTTCCTATCAGAACCTTACGTCCAAGCTGGCGGTCACCCTCTGCGACCTGGAAAAGCAGGCCATCACCGACGCGCTGACCGGCCTGGCCAATCGGCGCAGGCTCATGGAGGGCGGCTTGCGCATCCTGGAAATCTGCAAGCGGGGCGGGTTGGCGTGCGTGGTGCTCATGGCCGACATCGACCACTTCAAGAAGGTCAACGACACCCTGGGCCATGCGGCCGGGGACGAGGTGTTGCGGGCGGTGTCCCGCGTGCTGGCGAATGGCGTGCGCGGCTCGGACTTGGCCGCGCGCTACGGGGGCGAGGAGTTCGTGATTGTGGCTCCGAGCGCCGGATTGGAGCAGGGACGCGCCCTGGCCGAACGGTTGCGCCAGGATGTGGAGGCCATGACCGTGCAGTGGGCGGACCAGACGGTGCGGGTCACCATCAGCCTGGGGGTGACCGTGGCCCGGACCAACGGGGCCGCATCCCCGTCCCTGGAGGAACTGATCGGCCAAGCCGACCAGGTGTTGTACCAGGCCAAGCGCCTGGGACGAAACCGGGTGGAAATCCACGAGACCCCTGCACTGTCCCTGCCGAGCGCGTGACCACCCGGAAGGGCCTGTCCATCGGCGGGCGTGCAGGCGCCTGCCTGGCGCGCGCCTGCAGGGCGTGGGCGAAGGGCGCGGATCAGTGGTCCTTGTTTTTTCCTCTGGGCTTCGTGGTGGTTGGAGAAGCGGACCGCGCAGCGGTGCGCATACCGTCCGGACAACGCCTGATGAGGCCTGGCGTCATGGCTTTTTGGGGGAAGTGGTCTCGGGTGATGGGAAAAAACAGTGAAACGCGAACTCCCGCTCCCTGTTGGTGGGCTTGACGTTGAAGACGAGCTGCGCCTTGCCCGTGAACGCAAAGCGCAGATGGAGACGCGTAACGCCCTCCCGGGCGGACCATTCCATGATCTTGGTGTTCTCCATGCCGTCCCAATGCTGATCGTTTTCGGCGTCGTACACCCAGTACGTCTTTCCGCTGTCGCCATCCAGCAGGGCAATGCGGGACGCTCCATCGTTGAAGACACGGCGCGTGCAGACCAGGGCGACGCTGCTTGCGGGGATGTCGGACGTAAAAAGAATATCCATGACCCCGGTCCTTCCCTGTCCCGCGGAAGCGACGGGCTCCACGATCGTGACTGCCGAGCCCGGCTCTCCATGCGCGACAAGGCCTTTGGTTTCCACCGTGGCCTTCAGGCGTGGACGGGAAGCGTCTTGCACAAATACCAGATCGCCCTTGTCGTTGCGGTCCAGGCGCAGGGAGGCTTGCTCGCCGCAGGCGAACGCGGGATCGGGCGTGTGTATGGCAAGCGTATCGCCCACGGTTATTGCGTCGGCAAGGGCTTGGGCGATGACGACGTTGCCCTTCGGCGAGGGGTGGCCGTCGCGCGGGAGAAGTAGTTCCGCAGTGCTTTTGACCACGTTGTCCCGAAAGATCGGCGTCATGTCCACATAGTGGACGGATTCTTGTCTTGCCCACGCGCTGAATACGCACCGTTCGGCGTTTCTGTACGTATCAATCTCGTTTTGTGACGGGACGGAAAAAAAGATGAAGGCGGCTCCATCCCGTTCCACCTGGCCCTTGAGCAGGGTCGCGGCCTGGGTGAAGTTTCCCCATGCCCGTTGCAACTGCGGAATGGTGCTCTCGTCCGTAAAGGCAAACCAGGTGTTGAGAACGCGATGTTCCTCCTCGGTCGGAGAAAGAAGAAGCGCATTGATCCCGTCGCGTTTGGGGTAGGTGTTCGGTTTGGGCAAAAACTTTTTGCTGAAGCCGTCCTTCCCTGCGTATTTGGCGCTGACATAGGCCGCGGCCTTGACAATGGCGGATCGGGAAAGCGCCCGGCGCACGATTCCCAGGATGCCGGAATCATAGGGCCGGCCCGTCTCCAGGGACATGGCTTGTCGCCCGACAAAGGGCCTGAACATGTCGCTGGACACATCGTTGTAGCAATACTGGGAGAGGACCACGTCCGCGTTGAGGAACCGTCCCTTGTCGTTGTAATACGAAAGCTGGTCGAGGACATTGGAGAACATCAACCCGGTGTTGATGACCTCGAACCGTTTTCCCGGGTATTTGGCCTTCAGGATCTGATAGAGTCGTTCGGGATAGGTTTGGTCGTCCTGAACGCCCCAGCCCAACGTAAAGGAGTCGCCCAGGCAGAGGATGCGAATGACCCCGTCCGGCTTTTCCTTGCTGATTTCATGCAACGAGCGCAGGCCTTGAGAGTTGGTGGTGAACCGATACGGGTATTCTTGCGGGTGTTGACTCAGGATTGACGACGACGGATCAAAGTCCCCGATCAAGTCCGTGTAATAGCGGGCATACACATAGTCGACAGGGATGATGTCCTGGGTCCTGAGCACGACTTCCAGAGCCGCCAGGAGCAAGGCGACGAGGAGGCATTGCTGGAGAACAAGAACAACAAAACGCTTCATTGTCTTGCCGCCTTCCCCGTGGCCGGAGTGGCGCGACTTATGTCTCGGCCCCGCGGGGCTGGTTGTGCTCCAGGCGATTCGAGCTGTTGTGGCGAGTCTGTCATGGTGAAACGGTGCGCATCAAGGGGCGGCGGTTACAGATAGCTTTTCATGCGCTTGAGTCCGGCCTTGGCCGCCACCCACCAGGCGCGCCGGCCTTCGAACGGGGCGTAGAGGCTGACGTAGCGGTGAAACGAGACCAGCAGCGACGAGAGGGTGGCCAGGGCGGGCACGTGGCGCCGCACCAGGGGCATGAGCAGGGGCTCGATCCGGGGATAGCGGACCATCCAGTAGAAATAGGCGTTGAAGCGGGCCAGGGCGTCGGTGTCGGGCTGCTTGATGGTGGGGCTGTGGAAGAGGTTGGCCCCGGTCTCGCCCTTGGGCAGAAGCCCCATGCTTTCGGCGATGTCGTAGACCCCGGTGCCCCGGTAGGGCTGCAAGAGCCCGGACCAGGGGTGGTTGCCCCGGCGTATCTCCTGGTTGAGGCGCAGCGTGGCCAGGGCCTTTTCCAGGGTTTCTCCGGGCAGGTTGAACATGTTGAACGTGGAGAACACCAGCCCCCGGTCGGCCAGCAGCCGGGCCGTGTTCACGATCTGCTCCCGGCTGACCTTCTTGTTGAGCACCCGGTTGCGCAGGTCGTCGTCGCCGCTTTCCAGGCCGAAGCTGACCATGCGGCAGCCGCTGTCGGCCAGAAGGTCCACCAGGGGCTTGTCCACCAGATTGGCGCGCACCCCGCACATGAAGGGCAGGCCCACCTCGGCCCGGTAGCGGGTGAGAAAGTCCGTAAGCCAGGTCCGGTCCTGCACGAAAAGGTCGTCGACAAAGGTGACGTAGCCGAGTCGCGGGCGCAGGCGGCGCAGTTCGGCCAGCTCGGCCAGCACCCGATCCGGGCTGTGTCGGCGGATGTAGGGTCCCTTGCCCCGGTAGAGCCCCCGGATGAGCTTGTTGTAGCAGAAGCTGCAACTGTACGGGCAGCCCCTGGCCACGAGCAGTTCGGCCGCTTGCGAGGCGATGAGCGCGGGGTAGCGGTTCAGGTAGAGGGTGCGGTCCGGGGGGGGCAGGGAGTCCAGATCGGCCCGCAGGGGGTAGAGGTCGTTTTGCCGAAGTCCCGAGGTGGTCTTGACCCAGAACCCTGGCACGTCCGAGGCGTCGGTCCCGGCGTCCAGGCGGTCGCAGAAGTCGGGCAGGGCGTCCTCGGCTTCGCCCCGGCACAGGGCGTCGATGTCCGGGGTCTCCACGAATTCGGGAAAAAACGTGCAGTGCGGACCGCCGGCGATGACCGTGACCCGGCCGAGAGCGGCCTTGACCTTGGCCGCCGTGGCGGCGGCCCAGTCCTGGAGTCCGCTCATGATGGAAAAGGCCACCACGTCCGGGGCGATCTGGCGGACCGTGTCCAGAAAGCCGCGGCCCTCCTCGCCTTCGATGACCACGTCCGTCCGGTGCCCTCTGGCCGCCAGGGCCGAGGCCAGATACATCACCCCGAAGGATTCGTAGCCGTCCCGCTGGAGAAAAAGAACCTTGGCCATCAGCGCCTGGAAAGGGCCAACACGTCCGCGGTGTAGAGGGCCGCTTCCTTTTTCATGATTTCGCGCCAGTCGAATTCGCGCTCCACGAGCTCGCGTCCGGCCCGTCCCAGCCGGCGGGCCAAGTCCCGGTCCTCGATCAGGCGCAAAAAGGCCGCAGCGTATCCGGCCACGTCTTCGGAACGCACCACCAGGCCGTTTCCCCCGTCCTTGACGATGCGGCCGATGGCCTTGAGCCGGGTCACCACCACGGGCAGGCCGCACCCCCAGTACTCGAAGAGCTTGAAGGAGAGGTAGTTGTCGTGGTTGAGCGTGGCGCGAAGCGTCATGGCCCCGATGTCGCAGGCGTTCAGGTAGACGGGCACTTCCTGGTGGGGAATCCAGCCCGGAGTGATGACGTTTTCGGCCAGGCCCAGGGTGTCGATGAGGGGACGGATCACTTCGTCGAAGTAGGGGCCCCCGCCGCCCAGCACCAGCAGGCGAACGTCCGGGCGCTTTTTGACCACTTCGGCCAGGGTGAGCATGAGCACGTCCACGCCGTCGTCGTGCTTGATGTCGCCGTGAAAGATGAGCAGTGGCGTCTCGGGACCGACGCCCAGCTTGGCCCGCACCGAGGCCCCGTCCAGACCGGGACAAAACGTCCGGCTGTCGGTGCCGTCTGGGACCACCACCACCTTTTCCGGCGGCAGGCCCTTGACCGATATCAGATGCTCGCGCATCACGTCGCTGACCACGAAGACGTTGCGCGCCCGGCGCAGCACCAGATTTTCCAGCCAGACCAGGGGCTTTCGCAAAAGCGGCATGTCGGTTCTGGCGATGTCGGAATAGAAGTCCGTGAAGTCGACGAACACCGGGCGGCGGATGAGAAAGCCCGCCACCAGACCTGCCATGCCGGCCAGGGGGTTCCAGGCGTGCACGGCGCAAAAGCCCCTGGCGCCGGAGCGGCGGTACCACAGCTCCAGCACGAGGATGGAGATGATGGAGGCCAGAAAGTGCCACACCCGCACGGGCAGGCGCCAGGAACCGTACAGGGCCTTGCCGAAGCCGGGAAACTGGTTCATCCAGATCCACTCGGTGAAGTAGGAGCTGCGCGAGCCCAGGTCGCCGCTGGGGGCCACCATGTTCACCAGGGCTTTTTTTTCGCTCAGGATGGCCTTGGCCAGCCAGTACATGCGCAGGTTGGCCCGCGACACCGGCGGGATGGTGGTCTCCACGATGATGGCCACCTTGGGGTGGTCGCCCAGGTCGAAGCCGTGGGGCACGTTGGCGGCGGCGGTCTTGCGAAACGAGGTCATGGCTAGTCCGACAAGCTCACGGTGGAGTGGCCCTTGGTGAGCATGGCCCAGGCGTTTTTCAAGTCGTCCAGGAGCATGGCCGGGTTGGCGATGTTGCGCTTGAGCCGCCACCAGATGTAGCCCGGGCGCAGGTAGTAGGCCATGTAGCCTTCCTTGCGCAGTTGGTTCATGCGTTCCTGGGTCAGGCCGTCGGGCACGTAAGTGGGCCAGACCTTCCAGAAGTCCTCGCCGTATTCGAAATTGATGTAGCGGTCGATGAAGTCCGGGGGCATCTTGCCTTCCTCCATGGCCACCTTCCACAGCCTGGACCCGGGCATGGGCACGGCGGGCTTGATGCCCACCTGGCCCAGACACTTGATGCCGCTCTTCTTGAGCTTCAGGGGGAAATAACAGGTCTGGCGCATTTCCTCCTCGGTCTCGGTGGGGTGGCCGATGACGAACGAGGCCTCCACGTCGAAACCGAACTCGTCCAGGATCTTGAACGAGCGGAAGATGTCGGCGTCCTTGAGTTTCTTGCCGATGATCTGGTTACGCACCCGCTCGTTGCCCGACTCCACGCCCACGAAGAACGAACGGCACCCGGCCCGCCACATGAGTTCGGCGGTTTCGCGGTCCACCTGGTCCAGGCGCAGGCTGCCGGCCGACCAGCGGATGGGCTTGCCCCATTTGATGAGCGCCTCGCACATGGCCACCACGTTGGACCGGCGCAGGGTGAAGCTCTCGTCCATGAATTCGTACTTGCCGCCGAACTGGTCGTAGTAGAGTTCCATTTCGCCGATCAGGTTCTCCGGCGAGCGCACCCGCACCCGGCGCGAGGCCGGGGAGCGCGAGCAGAAAATGCAGCTGAACGGACACCCCCGGGTGGCCAGGGTGGTGTAGCGGTCAAGCCCCATGGCCTTGTAGCGATCCAGGTCCACCAGGTGATAGGCCGGATAGGGCACGTCGTCGAAGGACTTGATCTGCACGCCCTCGTACAGACCCTTGACCTGCAGCCCGCCCAGCACCTTTTCGGCCAGGTCGGGAAAGGTGACGTCGCCGTCGCCCACCACGCCGAAGTCCACCTCCGGGTGGCGTTCGAGAAAGGTGGGATCGTTGGAGATGTGGTAGCCGCCCAGGGCGATGGAAATGGCGTTGCCGAAGCGGGCGCGCAGTCCCCGCACCACCCGCATGGTGTTGTGGATCTGGGGCGAAACCGAGCCCAGGCCCACCAGCTTGACGTTGAGCTTCGAGACCAGGTCGCAGACGTCCTCCACGCCGAGGGGTTCGGTGGAAAGGTCGCGGATGGCCACGGACATGCCTCGGCGTTCCAGGGCGGCGGCCACGTAGGCCACGCCCACCGGCGGATAGTGCTGGATGCCCCGGGCCAAGTGTCCGAGCTTGATGGTGGAGTTGATGAGCAGGATATCGGCCATGGATGCCTCGTGCTTAGACCCGTGCGGGCGTTGCGGTCAAGGGAGTGGGCCGCGACCCATCTCGGCGAGCAGGCGGGAGTAGATGACGTCCCACAGGTTCTCGCGGGAGGCGGCGATGACGTTTTGGCGCACGGCGAAGTAGGTTTGCGGATCGGCCAGCAGCCCGGTCACGGCCTGGGCCAGGGCTTCGGGGGTGTATTCCACCACCCGGCCCAGATTCTTTTCCAGCACCTCGCGGTGGGAGGGCGGCACGGCGGTGGTGATCACGGGAAGTCCGCAGCCGATGGCTTCGCGGATCTTGATCACGTCGCCGAAGCGCTTCACGCTGGTCTTGAGCGGAGCGTAGGGGGCGAGCGCCAGCCCGGCCCCGAGCTGGGCCTGGAGAATGGCCTGGCGGTCGCTTACGAACCCGCGCCAGGTGACGCGCTCGTCCAGTCCCAGGGCCGAGGCCCGGGTCTTGAGCCGGGACAGGTCCGGGCCGTCGCCCAGCACTTCCAGCCGGATGTCCGGCAGGGCCCGGGCGATGAGCGGCAGGGCTTCTATCACCAGGTCCAGGCCGTTTTCCGGGCCCACGCCGCCGCAAAAGACCAGGCGGGAAAGGTCCACGGCCTCGTCCGGGGGCAGGACCACCCCGTCGGGGATGAAGCCGAAAGGCGCCCAGTGCTGACGCCCGAAGCGGGTGTCGTCGAAATGCAGGATGTCGCGCCGGGCGTCCTCGATGGCGTAGGTGTAGTTCCAGATGTGGTCGCACAGCAGGCAGGCGGTGCGGTCCATTTCCAGGTAGATCTTGTTGAGGACGGGATTGGCGAACTTCCAGGGCGACCAGTCCGAGATGTAGTAGACCGCGCTGTCGACCTTGCCCAATTTTTTGAGCACGCCGCCGCAGATGGCCAGAAGCGATTCCACCCCGATGAACAGGTCGTAGCGCCGCACGTGGACGCCGGCCGCCCATATGCAGGCCAGGAGGTCGCGCAGCTTGAGGCGCATGTAGGTGCGCGAGGCGGCTTCGCTGGCCTTGGGGGAAAAGGGGCGGGTAAAGCCGGCGTTCCAGGTGCGAAAGCGGGTCAGCCGGCCGTTTTCGAAGAACGAAAGCTGGGGCCTGGCCACCATGCCCGGCCGGGGAACCGAAAGTTCCAGCAGGGTCAGGCGCTCGCAGCGCCGGGAAAAGTAGTCGAGCAACGGCCAGGCCGGGCTGTTGTGGCGGATACGCTGGCCCGACTCGTCCAGAATGTCCGAGCAGGTGGCGATGAAGGCGCTACGCAGAGGTTTGGCCGGGGTCATAGGGGCTTTCGCGCCTTGGCCACGATGAGGGCGGCCCGGCGCGGGTCCAGGCGTCCCAGCAGGTCGCCCGCGCGACCCGGCAGGGGGAACGATCCGGCTCCGGCGAGTTTTTCCACGCAAAATCCGTGGACTTCGAGCATGTCGGCCAACCCCTGGTAGGCGAAGACCCGACAGTGGGGACTTTCCTCGTCGCCCAGCCGGGTCATGCGTCCGCCCTGGAGCTTGTTGCCCAGGCGCCACTCGGGGCTGAGCGCGATGGTCATGGTGAAAGGCTCCTGCCCGAGCATCAGGGCCAGGATGTTGTGCCAGGAGCTCAGGTTCTCCGTGCCGGCCAGCAGCACCCCGCCCGGCTTGAGGATGCGCAGGGCCTCGGACAGGTGGGTGTCCACGTTCACCAGGTGTTCGACCACGAAGTGGGAAAAAACCACGTCGAAGGTGTCGGACGGCAGGTCCAGGACGGTGTTCAGGTCGTCCTCCACCACCGTCTCGAAGCCCGCGTTCCGGGCCCGCCGGGCTTTTGCGGCGTGGTTTTCCACTCCGGTCAGGCCCTTTCGCGCGCCCAAGACCGACAGGGCGAAGGACCCGTCGCCGCAGCCCAGGTCGCAGATACGGTCGCGCCGCTCTCCCCCGATCAGGGAGACGCAACGTCTGCGGTAGCCATCCAGCCAGGCGTCCCAGTAGCGTTCGTGCAGGCCCATCAGCTGTTCCGTTCGTATACGATGAGATTGCCCTGGCGCATGGTCACGGAAAATCCCGGCAGGTCGATCTCTTCGGGCGTGACGAAGGTGGTGCTCACCAGAAAGGCGTTCAGGTCGTACTTGTCGGCTATTTCGCGCAGGGGCTTGGTGATGAGCGGAAACCAGTCGGCCAGTTCCCACACGCCCACCGAGTTGTCGGAAAGAAGCACCCGGCCGTTGTTCAGGAAATAGGCCATGGCGTCGGCCAGTCCGTGGGGCAGGCAGGCCAGGCGCACCTCGTGGGGACGTCCGTTCAGGTGGGCGATGACCGCGCGCAGGGCCGGGGTGACGGACTTGTCCGGGTTTCTCACCACCAGCTTCACCTGAAAGAACACGATGAGCGCGAAGCATCCCACCCCGATGACGCAGGGCAGAACGTGCACTATGCCGGGCAGGCTCGGCTGCGCGGCGAATTTGAGGATCATGGTGCCGGCCGCGGCCGCTGCGGCGGTGGTGCCGAACTCCAGGTAGCGTTGGCCCTCGCCCAGGAAGCGAAGCAGCGGCAAGTTGAAGAGAATCCCCAGGAAAAACAGGATGACGGACCACTTGACGAACAGCGACAGCCAGAGGTTGTCCGCCGCCGGCACGGAAAAGACCGCGCAGAACACGTAGAGAATCCAGGGATTGACCGCGAAGAACGGCGCGACCGGGATCTTCCAGATGAGATATTCGATGCGGCGCACGAAGTCGGTGTGCTTGCGCTGGGCTGTGGGGTTGCCGCGCACCTGGTGGGCCAGGCGGTTCTGGATGTTGTACATCCAGAAGCTGATCATGAGCAGATGGCCGCGCAGGTAGCGCAGGTAGAGTCCCCGGGTGGCGAAGATGGAAACCAGAAGCCCCACGGCGAAGGCCAGCAGCGGCCGGATGGAGCCTTCCACCATGGCCAGCCAGAAGAGCGTGAAGAAGAGCACCTGCATGGCCATGCGGTGGGTCATGGAGAGCAGCACCACGCCGGCCACGGCCAAGACGAAGGTCACGACGCCCGGATGGGCCGTGTAGCCCAGCACCCCCAGCATGGCCCAGGTGAAGATCAGCCCGCCCAGGGTGCGCAGGCTCAGGTTCGAGGCCTCCAGCGGAACCACCGGGGTGAGCAGGTACACGATCTGGGCCAGATGGCCGCCGGCGGCCTGTCCCGAGGCGGCCACGCCCATGGCGTAGACCGTCAGGCTCGAAAGCACGTCGAAGGCCGGGGAGATGAGTCCCTGGTTGCGGTCCAGCCAGTCCTTGGGCAACAGGGAGCACAGCCAGGGCAAAAGCGGCGGGTTGTCCACCGATCCCGGAACGAGATATTTGTGGGGCAGGCTCTCGGGCAGTTTTTTGTTGTCGCGGATGTACTGGGCCAGCAGGGTGAAGCGCCAAGTGTCTATGCCGAAATAGCGATTGATGAGCCGGGGCCAGACCTGAAAGCAGTAACCGGCCAGGGCGATTCCTAGGGCGAGAAGAATATCCATGGGCTCTCCGGAAGGGGGCCGGCTGCGGCTCTCCCATTGACAGTGGCGGCTTCCGGGAGGAAACCGGACTTGGGCTTACGGCCAGCATGGGCGAAAGTCAATGCTGGCAAGGCCCGCCAGCCCTTCATCACTCCCTTCAAAGGATCATTCCATGAGCGATTCGGATCAAAATCCCACGCAAGTCGCCCTGTTTACCCCGCTTGTCCTGCGCGGGGTCACCCTGAAGAACCGCATCGGGCTTTCGCCCATGTGCCAGTACTGCGCCGAAGACGGCCTGCCTAACGACTGGCATCTGGTGCATCTGGCCTCGCGGGCCGTGGGCGGGGCCGGGCTCGTGCTTACCGAGGCCACGGCCGTGGTTCCCGAGGGGCGCATTTCTCCCTGGGACCTGGGGCTGTGGAACGATGCCCAGCAGAATGCCCTGGCCCGCATCGCCGCGGCCGTGAAATCCCTGGGCGCGGTTCCCGGGGTGCAGTTGGCCCACGCCGGACGCAAAGCCGCCTGCTCGCAGCCGTGGGCCGGAGGCCACCGTCTGGACGCCGACAGCGGCGGCTGGGACACCATGGCCCCGAGCCCCCTGCCGTTTCGCGACGACGAGCCCGCGCCCTTGGCCCTGGACCAGGCCGGAATCGAGGCCTTGATCCAAGCCTTCGCCACGGCCGCGCGCCGGGCCGTGGACGCCGGTTTCGAAGTGGTGGAAATGCACGCCGCCCACGGCTACCTGCTCCACCAGTTTCTCTCGCCGCTCACCAACCGGCGCGACGACGCCTGGGGCGGCAGTCTGGAAAACCGCATGCGTCTGCCCCTTGCGTGCGCCACGGCCATGCGCGCCGCACTGCCGGACGAAACCCCGCTCTTGGTGCGCGTTTCGGCCACGGACTGGGCCGAAGGCGGCTGGGATCTGGACCAGACCGTGGCCCTGGCCCGGGCTCTCAAACCCCTGGGCGTGGACCTGATGGATGTCTCCACCGGCGGACTGCTCCCCCACGCGCACATACCCGTGGCCCCGCTCTATCAGGTTCCCTTCGCCAAGGCCGTGCGCGAAAGCGCCGGGCTGCCCACCGCCGCCGTGGGGCTCATTACCGAACCCGAGCAGGCCGAGTCCGTCATCGCCTCGGGACAGGCCGATTTGGCCCTTTTGGGCCGGACGCTTTTGCGTGAACCCTACTGGCCCCTCAAGGCCCGTTTGGCCCTGGGATTGCCCGGCGGTTGGCCGTTGCAGTATCAGCGCGGCGCGCCCAAGGGGGCGTAGCAGCCTGTCGAAAAACTCTCGCTGGCTGGGTCGCTCCAAAAAACGCAACCCCTCAACGGATGCGAACCACTCTTCGGGCTTGACTTTTTTCGCGCCTTGCCCGCGTCTGTATTGTACAGGCCGCGGAAGTCAACAGGTTCAACGGACAGGGGGGAGGGGAAGAGCGCGTATTCGGAAAACGAAACCTCTTTCGTCAAAAAAGGGGCGTTCTCCCCGTCCCCCCCCTCTTTCCCCAAAACGTCGGCTCCGGTTCCGGACAAGCGGACCTCCTTCACGCCGAAAGGAAAAAGTTTTTTGGAGGATGGGGGCTTGGGGGAAGGAACCTTTTGTTCACAAAAGGTTCCTTCCCCCAATCTTCTCCATCATCCATCATCCATCCATCATCCATCGTTCATCATGAGGACATCGTCTCATGGGCAAGTTCTTCGACGTCTTCGCCGACCGGCAGTTTCAGAGCCTGTCGGTGGCGCATTTTCAGACCACGCTGGGTAACAGCCTGCTGGTGCCTGTCCTGCCGGTGTATCTGCACGGCCTGGGCTTTGTGGAGTCCCAGATCGGCATCATCATGGGGTCCACGGCCATGACCGCCCTGGCGGTGCGTCCCTTCGTGGGCATGCAGGTGGACACGCGCGGCAGCCGGCCCGTGCTGTTGGTGGGCCAGGCGCTGCTGGTGTGTTCCATTCTGGGACTGTTGCTTGGGCGGGGCGTGCTGGGTTTTTCCCTCATCCGCATGGTCTTCGGCGTGGCCTTGGCCTGCTATGGCACAGGCGCGGTGACCTTCGCCAGTTCCATCGGCGTCGGGCAGACCAACACCAACGCCATCGCCTACTATACCCTGACCACCATGCTCGGCCTGGGACTGAGCATGGGCGTGTCCCAGGCGGCCTACGAAACCTTGGGCTTTCGCACCTGCGTCTGGGTGAGCTGCGCTCTGATCGCCGCGGCGACGGCCGTGATGGCCTTTCGGGCGCGCAACTTTCCCGTGCCCGCGCGCAACGCGCACCGGGCCTCCTTTTGGCGGGTGCTTCGGGCGCGGGCCGTGGTTGCCTCGTCCGTGGGGCAGTTCGGGTCGAGCTTCGCCTTTGGCGCGCTTTTCACCTTCGTGCCTCTGGCGGCGGTGAAGAGCGGCGTGGCCTTGTATTCGCCGTTTTTCATCGGCTTCGCCGTCACGGTGATCGTGTCGCGATTCTTCGTGCAACGCACCATCGACTTCTTCGGCCTGGAAATGACCTGCGTGCTCGCCTACGCGGTCATGCTCGCCGGGGTGCTCTGCCTGCTCGCGCACCTTTCTCCCGTGATCCTGGCCGTGGCCGGCGCGGTCTTCGGAGCCGGGTTCGGCGTGACCTTCCCGTCCTTCGTGCTGGTCGTCGTGCGGCGCATTCCGGCGGCCAGCCGGGGCACGGCCCTGGGCGTGCTCATCGCCTGCGGCGACATCGGCATCGCCCTGGCCGCCGCCGTGCTGGGCGCGGTGGCCGAACATTTCGGCTACATCTGGCTTTTTGTCGCGGTGCTGGGACTTTTGACGGTCAGTCTGTTGGCGCTGTTCAGGCTTTTGCGCCTGGGCAGGCGCGCCAGACGGTGAACCGGACGGCCCGGCGCGGGACGCCCTCGCAAACCACGGAAAGCCGCATCAGGCTTTTTTCGCCGGTTGTCCCAGAAAGAGCTTGGCCGCCAGCAGCAGCATGAGCAGGCCGAAAAGCTTGCGGAAAAGACCCGCCGGGACATGGGAGACCAGGTGTGAGCCGAACTGCGCGCCGATCACGCCGCCGATGCCGGTAAGCAGGGCGATGCGGTAGCGGATGATGGAATGGCTCCTGATGTGAGCGAGGATCGAGGACGGCGCGATGCACAGGATCGCGCAAAACGAGGTGCCCACGGCCAGGGATGGCGACATGCCCATGGTCAAAAACAGCGGCGTGAGCAAGAAGCCGCCGCCCAGCCCGACGAAGGCGGCCACCGCGCCGACGCCCATGCCCAGGGCGGTGAGCCAGACAGGGTGCAGGGTCAGCCACAGGATGTCTTTCTCGGCGCCCGGAATGGCTATTTCCAGGCGCTGGGACAAAAACGCGACCTCGAAGGCCAGGGAGACGAGCAGCGTGGCGAAGACCTTGCGGAACGTGTCCGCGGAAATGGCGTGCGCCAGCCGCGTGCCCGCCTGCGCGCCGACCAGGCCGCCCAGTCCGATCCACCAGCCGAGGGAGAAATCCACCCGGCCCCCCAGGGCGTCGGCCACGAAGCCGGACAGGGAGATGAGCAGGGCCACGCAAATGGAAGTTCCCGAAGCGGACATGTGCTCCATGCCCAGGAACAAAAACAGCGGCACGATGAGAAAACCGCCGCCCATGCCGGCCAGGGAGGCGCAGGTCCCGACGATCAGGCCCATGCCGATGAACGAGGCGGCGAAGGACGGCCCGGAAAGGGCGGACAAGCGGTCGAGGGGCGTGGTCTGCATGGGGGCCGTCCGGGTGGGTTGGTGGTGAGCCTGAGGCAATCTATCCGCGCCGCCCGGGCGGATCAACGCCAAAATGTCCCCTCGACCTTTCCGGGGATGTGGCGGGGTCACTGCCTGGTCAGCTCGTCCTTGTCGGCCGGGGATTTTGTCTGATCGTTTTTCCCGGGGTCGTCCGTGAAGGCGAAGACCAGGGCCAGCGCGAGGAGCGCGACCATCCCGAAAGCCAGCCCCTTGAGGCCTGTTTCATGGCCGCACAGAACCAGCGCGCCGTTCAGCAGGAGCCAGGCGATCAGGGGGATTCCCGCGAGGACCAGGGTTTTGCCCGGACCGAAGGCGCTGGCGAATCGCATGATGAGGTCGAGCAGACAGACGAGCCCGATCAGCAGGCCGAATGCCTTGGGCCAGGGGCGCAAGGCTCCGCCGCTGCTGATGCGGACCAGCCAGACGAACCATTCCCCGGTGTTGAAGAAGACGGAAAGCGCGGGCAGGGACAAGAGGCTCGCCGCCAGGGCGCGCAGGGCGTTCCCCGGGGGCGGGCTGCGTCGCGTGGGAGCGGAGGGCGCGCGCCGTTTTTCGACTATGCGGAGCAGGCCCCGGTCCGTTTTGTCGAGCCGCCAGCCGAGTTCCATTGCGACAAGGGCCGCCGAGGCCGACAGATACCAGGCCAGTATTTCCGGCCCGCCCCAGGCGAGCAGGGCCACGAGCGCTCCCGAGGCCCAGAGCCCGGCCAGCGCGGCCCGAGACGTGCGTTTGTCCGTGCGGACAACCTGAAAGAACACGCAGGCGGGAAACACCAGCCCGGCCGCGAAGCCCAGGTTGAGGCGCATGTTGGGTTTCCAGCCCTCAATGGCCCAGGTGGCCGTGCTGTCCCATGCGGTCGGCTCGAAAAGCCCCAGCGCCAGGGTCAGGACCAAGGCCGCGGCGAACAACCAGAGCGCCCGGAGAATTTTTGAGCGGGTCACGGTCTGTCCTCCCCGTCTTGGCCGGTAGGGGCGTCTTTGTTTGAATACTTGGAGTCATTGCAGACAATGACCGTGATGACGGCGAAGAAGGCCAGTCCCGAAAAGAGGAATCTCTCCCACAGGTTTCGCAACAGGGGAAAAATGATGAGCGCCATGAGGGGGGCCGTCACTGTCAGAATGAACCAAATGGACGCGCGTCTTCGGAAAATAAAATCGAAGCGGTTGGTGAGAGCCGCAAGCAGGAAGAGCAAGACCGTGTCGAGCGGTTTGTCCCGTTGCTTGTGCACGAGCAGAAAGGCCAGGGCCGGAAAAAACAGCCCCGCGCCAAAGGCCAAGCCCACCTTTTCGGGGGGCACTCCGCTCCACGCGGCCAGAGCCCTGGCGCTCGCGTGATCGTGGCCCACCGGATAGGCCATCGCGCGCCCCAGGGCCGCGAGGGCGAAAAAGGCGAGCGTCAGCCGGCGCAGGGACCCGCCGGGTTTGGACGCGCCGGAGGCCGCTGGCCGGAACGAGCCTGACGCATGGCGGGATTGAGCTTTCATGGGACGTTTATTTTCGTGGCGCATGGTTTTCTTGGTTTGATTTGCGTCAACGGTGTGGAGAAGGCTGATTTTTACGATATTCATTTTTGTTTTGGTTCGCTCTTGCGACATGTATTCGTATAACAAGTATCCGTCAAGGCGGACGTTTCCGGGGGCGGAGAACATGCGCTGCGCCTCTCAGACGGGCGGCGCATTCAACATGTTTATTATGGGGAAGGGGAACGCACGCGGTCGCCGCGCCTGGACGGCGGGGCGGGGCGGGGCGGGGGAGGGGGAAGGCCCCCTTTGGTCAAGGCGGGTCGGGGCGACGGAAAAACAACCGGTGACCGGGCGCCGCGCGTGCGGCCGAGGCGGTCCGGTCACGAGGCGCGCCTGTCGCGCCGGTTCCTGGGAAGCGTCCGTTTTACTTCGCCGCGTTCGCCTTGCCGTCCAGCAGCTTGCCGGCCAGGGCCTCGCCCAGGTCCCGGCCGCCGGCCATGCGGGAAAGCTCCGCCCGCAGGGACTCGCCTTCCAGGCGGGAGCAGGTGGTTTCGGTCTGGCCGTCCTCCACATGCTTGTTCACCAGAAAGTGCCGACCGGCCAGGGCGGCCAGTTGGGGCCAGTGGGTGATGAGCAGCATCTGATGGTCCGCAGCCAGGGCGCGCAGCCGCTCGCCCACGCGGGTGAGCGTCAACCCGCCGATGCCCGCGTCCACTTCGTCGAAGATCAGGGTGGACCGGTCGGACTCGGCCCGCAGGCTGGTCAGAGCCAGGAGAAATCGGGACAGTTCGCCGCCCGAGGCGATGCGGTCCAGGGGCTGGGGCGGCTGGCCGGGATTGGGCGCGAAGAGCAGGCGCGCGCTCGACTCCACCACCGCGGGCAGACCGTCCTCGGCGGCAAAGAGCACTCCGGGCGTAAACTCGTAGAGCACCCGCACGTGCTCGGAAAAACCCAGGCCGCGAAGTTCCTCCTCAATGCGCCGGGCAAGCGCTTCGGCGGTTTCGCGCCGGCAGGCGTCCAGGCGTTCGAGCACCTGGGCCAGCTCTTCGCGGTGTTCCCGGCGGGCGCGCTCCAGGCGCTTGAGATCCAGGCCGGCGCTGTCGAGAAAACTCAAGTTTTCCTCGATCTCCCGGGATAGGCCCAGAATTTCGGGCAACGAGCGTTTGAGCTTGCGCTTGAGCTGGGAAAGTTCCCACAGACGGGCTTCGACAACTTCCGGGTCTCCCTCGGCCTCGGGCAGGCCCTGGCGCAGGCGCGACGCCAGATCGCCCAGGGTGTGGCGCATGTCGCGGACGCTTTCCAGGTCTTCGGCGAACCGGGCGTCCGCTTGGTCGAGCACGGCCAGTTCGTGCTCCAGTCGCCCCATGGCCCCCACCAGGCCGTCGTCGCCAAGCAGCAGGGACATGGCCGTATCCAGGGCCTCGCGGGCCTTGCGCGACTCGCGCAGGCTCTTTTCGCGCTCCATGAGTTCTTCTTCCTCGCCCTCGCGCGGGGCCACCTTGTCGATCTCGGTCCGCTGCATCTCCAACACTTCACGGCGGTCGTCCAGGTGGTGCAGGCGTTCGCGCAAGTCTTCAAGCTCGCGGCCCACGGCCGTGGTGCGGCGCACCAGGGCGTCGCGCCGGTCCAGAAGTCCGGGTTCGGGCAGGGCGTGGTCGAGCAGGCGGGCTTGAAACGTGGGGGACAAGAGCTTCTGCTGTCCGTTCTGGCTGGCGTGCAGAATGAGGCGGGGCTTGAGCTCGCGCACGGCCTCCTGGGTGGCCAGTTGGCCGTCCAGAAAGATACGCGCCCGGCCGGTCTCGGCCGAAAGCTCGCGGCGCACGATGAGTTCGCGTCCGTCCAGCACGAAGAGCGCCTCCACCAGGGCCTTGGACGCGCCCGCGCGCACCATGTCGGCGTTCAGGCGCTCGCCGGTGAGAAATTCCAGGGCCTTGAGAATGAAGGTTTTGCCCGCGCCGGTCTCGCCGGTGAGGACGTTCAGGCCCGGCGAGAATTCCAACTCCACGTCGGCTATGAGGGCCAGGTTCCTGATGCGCAAGAGTTCGATCACGGTGAAAGCCTCCGGGCCGTTCCTACCGTCTGAGACGGGGGTCCAGCAAGTCGCGCAGGGATTCCCCAAGCAGATTGTAGCCCAATACCGTGAGCAGGATGGCCAGCCCCGGAAAGACCGACAACCAGGGGGCGATTTCCAGCACTTCCTTGCCTTCCAGCAGCATGTTGCCCCACGACGGCGTGGGCGGCTGCACGCCCAGGCCCAGAAACGACAGCGACGATTCCACCAGGATGGCTCCGGCCACCCCGAGAGTGGCCGACACCAGCATCGGCGCGGCGGCGTTGGGCAGAATGTGCGTGGCCAGAATGCGCGCGTGGGAGCATCCGGCCAATCGGGCGGCCAGCACGAAGTCGCGCCCCTTGAGGGTGAGGGCTTCGGCCCGCACCAGCCGGGCCACGCCCATCCAGGAGGTCAGGCCGATGACGGCCATGATCTTGGTAAGGGAGGGCTCCAGGAAGGCGATGACCGCCAGGATCAGAAAAAACGACGGAAAACAGAGCATCACGTCCACGCCGCGCATGATGATCTCGTCGGCCGGTCCGCCGAAGTAGCCGGCCACCAGGCCGAAAAAAATGCCGACGGCCAGGGACAGGCCCACCGCCACCAGGCCCACCCACAAGGACACCCGCCCGCCGTACAACATGCGCGAGAACACGTCGCGTCCCAGGGCGTCCGTGCCGAAGGGATGGGCCAGGCACGGAGGCGTGAGCAGGGCGTCCACGTTCAAGGCCGTGGGGTCGTAGGGGGCTATCCAGGGGGCCAGAAGCGCGGCCAGCGACACCGCGCCCACCAGGAAAAAACCGGCCACGAACAGGGGATGGCGCAGAGCCCTGGCGAGAAATCCTTCAGGCATGGCGACCTCCCTGGCGTATGCGCGGATCGGCCAGGGCGTAGCCGGCGTCCGCCAGCAGGTTGCCAGCCAGGGTGAGCACGGCGCCCAGCACCAGGTTGGCCATGATGAGCGGATAGTCCCTGGATTGGATGGCCTGGTAAAAGAGCTGGCCGAGTCCGGGCAGTCCGAAGATCTGTTCGATGATGACCGATCCGCCGATGAGTCCGGGAATGGAAAGCCCCAGCAGGGTGATGACCGGAAGCAGGGCGTTGCGCAAGGCGTGGCGGTAGATGACCACGCGCTCCGAAAGGCCTTTGGCCCGGGCGGTGAGGATGTAGTCCTGGCGAAGCACTTCAAGCATGGAGGCCCGCATGTATCGGCTCATGCCGGCCAGCCCGCCGAAGATGTAGATGAACATGGGCATGGCCAGGTGGGCCAGCAGGTCCTTGGCCTGTCCCCAGGGGGAAAGCTGGGCGTGGTGGAGCGAGGTCAGGCCCGAAATGGGCAGTACGGGCCAGACGATGCCCAGGGCCAGCATGAGAAGAAGCGCCAGCCAGAAGCCGGGCATGGCAAAGCCGAGAAAGACGAACACCGTGGAGGCCCGGTCGAAGAGGCCGTTCTGTCTGGCAGCGGCGGTGACGCCTATGGGGATGGAAAGGGCCAGGGTGATGATGAGGGCCGCCATGTTCATGCCGAAGGTCAGGGGGAGGCGCTCCTTGATTTTGTCCCAGACGGGTCGTCGGTCTCCCGTAAGGGAGTTGCCGAAGTCGAAGCGGGCGATCTTTTCGATCCATCGGGCGTATTGAATGTATATGGGCTGGTCCAAGCCGTAGAGCTTTTCCAGCCGGGCGATGGCCTCGGGAGTGACCAGGGGGTTCATGTCCGTTTGCAGGTCGGTGGGTTTCCCCGGGGCGAGATGGATGACCCAAAAGCTGATCACCGTGATGCCCAGAAAGACCACGACGAGCCAGAGCGACTTGAGAAGCAGGCGTTGGATGAAGGAGCGCACAGATGACCTCCAGACCGGGCTTTCGTACCAGCAGGGGGCAAGGGGAGGGAAGAGGCGAAAAAGTTTTTTTCGCTTTTGAATTTTTTGTGTTGACAGCCAGGTGGTTTTGGTTCATTCCCTTTTTCCGCGACGGGGCTGTAGCTCAGTTGGGAGAGCGCTTGAATGGCATTCAAGAGGTCGTCGGTTCAATTCCGTCCAGCTCCACCAAAGACCTCAAGGGGTTATCCAAGAAATTGGGTAACCCCTCCTTTTTTTTACATTGGCTTCCTCCGCCAACACTTTTGTTGGCGCTCCCGGACACCGAAGTCTCGGTGAAGCAGCATTCCCCTGTATGAGCATCCAGAAGACGACCCCTTGAGGAAAATTCAAGCGGTCGTTTTTTTATTGTGTTTTTTCGCCGTGTTGGAAAAAGGTTTTCGCAACAAGCCGCAGCGAAGACTGAGCAAAAAGATGATGGCCTCTTGAGGGGTTTTCAAGGGGTGGTGGTTGGGGTGGTCTTCGACGTCACCAATCAGGGGAAAGGAAATGTGCTCCTGGTGAGGAGGCGGACTTGCCGGAGGGGAGCAGGAGCGATCCTGGAGACGACTTCTTGATGAAAAATCAAGGGGATGTGTGGTGGGTGGCCTTCATCTGCGCCTGATGTGCCTGCTGCGGTTTGGACTTTTGGACATTGCGAGTGCATCCCTGAGAAAAATTGCGGGCCGGTGCAGGACTGGGCAGGACTGGCGCTGACAAAGTGTATCGGATGCTGAAAGGGGTGACCGGATGCTCTACTGTTTTGCAGGGTCGGGTTCCTTCTCTCTGACCGCCCTGAATGAGCCCTGATGCGAGTGCTGACGGAAGGGTAGGTGGAGCGAGTCACAGGGGGATTGGATTTTGCCCTGCCCAGGTGGTCTGCTGGGCCTTCTCAGGTCCTCCCCTCGGCTTGTCCCGGACCTGCCCCAATTTCCCACAAAACAGGGCCTTCCTGGGCCTTTTCTGGGGTTCTGGGGATTGGTTCCCCGGTGCTGGGGAAGTTTCAGGAGGGGGTGTTTTTGGAGGAATGTACGTTTTTGCAGAGGGTTGGGCAGTGGTTGGTGGGGCGAAACAGCCGGTTTGGACACTTGGACATTTCCGGTGCATCCCTGGAGAAAATGAGGAGGACCATGCTGATCAAGGGCAGGGTTCGCTCACCGTTTTCTTCTTGTATGAGCACTGGTGAGGGCTTTGACGCGGGAGCAGCCGGAGCGAGTCACAGGGGCCTGTGAATTTACCCTGGCCCATCTTCCTCCTGGGACTTTCCTGTCCTCCCCCTCCCTGCCCACCCCGGACACCCCCCAAATTCTCGCGGGCTGGCCCCTTCCTGGGCCTTTCCACTGGGACTGGGGATAGTCAAGCCCTGGGGCTCTGGGGCCTCCAGGAGGAGTGGGATGAGGAATGGTCGCTTTAGGGTGAGATCTAATGCAAAAGGCCCCGTCCTTCAGGACGAGGCCTTAAAAAACAGTCTGGTCACTTCTACCAGGTGCGCCGCGCATGGCTATCAAAGCCATTGTTACGGGGAGCCCGGGCCCTTTCTTGAGCTTCGTTGACCGTTAGGCTGCGGCCCCCGAGGGTGGTGCCGTTCAGGGTCTGGATGGCGGCAAGGGCACCATCGTCTTGCATCTCCACGAATCCGAATCCGCGCAGGCGGCCCGTCTCACGGTCGGTAATGAGGCTGACGGACAGTACTTCGCCGTGGGCAGCAAACAGGGTACGGATTTCATCGTCATAAGTGGAAAAGGGCAAGTTTCCGACGTAAATTTTCTTGGACATGTGGATAGCTCCTAGAGGTAGTAGGCGGTAGTCTTCGTGAAGTGGAGCTTAGCGAAAGCAAAGGTCCAAGAATCAATAAGATGTCGGCCTGTTCAAATTGTTTATAATCAATATGCTCATTGAGAGGGCTTGGCAAGGAATATTATTTCAAAACGTTGAATAATCATTTCACAAGGCGCTGAGCGGCTGGTAACATCCCATGATCTTGCATAATAAATTTTAATATTCAGGCGTGGAAATGTGTCATTTATCATTATGAATGATCGCTAACCTGGGGCGCGGACTTCCTGAGCGAGTCACAGGGGGTGGGATTTTCACCCTGCCCTGGTGGTCTCCTGGGCCTTCTCCGGTCCTCCCCCCGGCCTGTCCAGGGCCTGCCCCAATTTTCCACAAAACAGGGCCTTCCTGGGACTTTCTTGGGGCGCTGGGGATTGGTCTCCCCGGTGCCGGGGAACTTTCAGGAGGGGGTATTTTTGGAGGAATGTACGTTTTTGCAGGGGTTGGGGAGAGGGTGGTGGATGCGTCTGAGGAAGTTTCACTTTCGCATCGTCGTGTCGGCTGGCCCAAATGTCACTTTAGGATTAAGCATGAATAAATTTCCAACATGATGAAAATATTATTTTTTTTCAGTATAAACTTGCGTTTTTTTTGTTCCAGCTTTTTTGCTGGACAATGCAAAGTAATGGTGAAATAGAATTAGTAGGAAAAAAAACGAGTTCTAGCCGTCATTCTCGGCCTGCATAGAATTGAGGCAAGTGTACTGCGCAAATAGCCTAAATGGGTAGTGTGTCTTATGATTTTTCTCTGTCCGTGTTGGCTCCTGGATTATCCCATGTGCTAGCTAAGGTGCTAATTATTATTGAGCGGGTTTTGTTGTGTGATCGACGGCATTATACAACGTCGAGGATTTAATTGTTTTTCGGGAGAGCTCCGCGGCGTCAACGGTAGACTGGGGGTCTTAAAATGTTTGATGTGATTGATGATAGCTTACTGATAACAAGGCTCCGTAGCCAGTTAGATGTTGTCAACGCGTCACTGAAAAAAATCAATCTTGATCTGTCGAAGCAGTTGATCAAGGTTGACGGATTGGAAGAAGCAAATAAAAGGTTGTTATTGGAAGGTGATTTAGCTCAATTAAAAGCTGATAATTGTGTGTCTCAAGTCAGCACGCTAAAAAAGCTGGTTGTAAGGTTGCAGTCAGAGATAAAATATCTGTCTGAAACCATTGAAAGAGCAAGAGAGAATAAAGTTGCTAGAGAAAATGTTGAGCACTTGATTAGTCACGATTTGCGGGGGGCTGCCGTAGCGTCTGTGAGCATTCCTAATCTATTAATGTCGGACGGCAATTTGACGTGCGACCAGGTAGAACTGCTTGATGGGTTAAGGGTGAGCGCGTTACGTATACTGAAAATGCTAGACATGAATAGGGATCTGTATAGAATTGAAACAAATGAATATGTTGTTGGCACTGATAAGCTGTCTTTGGAAAGCATAATCGACGAGGCTTTGAAAGAAACCCATGGCTCAATTGTAGGCAAAAAATTAATAATTGAAAAAAACTATGGCGAAGCAGCCTCTTTACCCTTGCTAGGGCCTTTAGTTGTAAATGGCGATATGACACTTCTTGTATCCGCTTTTTATAATGTTATTGTGAATGCTGTGCAGGCATCCCCTGTCGGCGGAGTTATTGCTATAACTGTCGTCAAGGGTGACATGCTTTCTGTCGCCATTATGAATTCTGGAGAGGTGCCGCCTAATATACGGGCTAATTTTTTTGACAAATTCGTAACATCTGGCAAGGAGTTTGGTACGGGGATAGGCACATATTCTGCCATGCTAATAGTGAACGCCCACTGTGGTGATATTTTGCTGGATACCTCGGTGCCAGGGCGAACGACTCTTACAGTGTTGTTGCCAATTACCGATTAAATGTTTGTCACGAGAAGGGTTGGCGGTCTTGTAATGAATATTTTTATCTTGGGGCCTATGTGAATAGGTGCTGACTTTTTTTGTTTTGCCACGCTGTTATTGTTTAACTTTGTGCATTTATCTCGCTCATTAAGCGAGGCGGATTTGATTGCTGTCGCGCTACACTGGTGCTAAGTGTTGTGGCCTAAAGGCATTGTCTATGTTTCTGTGTTGCGTATAAATGTGTCACACTAAATATGTCGCTGGAGGGTGTATTGATAAATAAAATATTCGAGTCTCCTTCAAAAGAAATATGCGTTGGAAAAATTTTTGAAGCAAGTGGCGCGAAGTTTGATGCTGATGTTGCAGTTGGGCTTTGGCAAAAGATTATGCGCCACAAATGGATTCTTTCAGAAAAGTTGAATCGTGATGTTGGGTTTAGGATAGCATGCAACGACTTTCTCGAAAATATTGGGACGGACGAAGAACTCGCCACGCACAATCAGGAAAAACTTCTTGTGCAAATGGGGGCGCGCACTATCAGCCGTGACGTTTGGGATACTATATCGGACACGCAACCGCCCAAGAGGTTGATCCAAAAAAGGATTATTCTTCCATTGGTTGAAAACGAGCTTTCAAGAAAGCATGGTGTCATGCCGCCAAAAACTATCATCTTTTTTGGACCGCCAGGCACTGGTAAAACCCACTTCGTCAAAGCGATGGCTGGACGGCTGGCATGGTGGTTCATAGAAATCGCTCCAAGTATGCTTATGATCGACGGCGTAGATAAAATAGGAGCTCATCTACGGGCAATAATGGAGAATGCCAGGAGACTTGACGAAGTAATTATTTTTATTGATGAATTTGAAGAGTTTGCAGGCAGTCGGGATAGCGCAAACCGTGTCGACAGATCGATTACCAATGAATTTCTTAAACAAGTGCCATTAATAAAAAGTCTACAGAATAAGATATTACTTGTTTGTGCGACAAATTACATTCGTCAACTAGATGTCGCTCTACTACGACCCGGGCGTTTTGATTGTATCGTTCCGGTCGGTACTTTGGATGACGATGGGAGACGAACCATATTAGAATACTACCTAGACAAGATGAATAGAGGGTGTGTTGATTTGGATCACATAGTTGCCTTGACGCAAAAGTTTACTCCAGCTGACATAGAATATCTTTTCCAGATAGTCGCTCAGCATGCTTTTGAAAGTGAATGCGAGGAAAGGAGCAATGTCTCTGTTACAACTGAAATGATAGCTGATGCAATAGAATCCTTTAGGCCATCCTTGACAGAAGCTATGATCGCGGAGTTTAAGGAGGATACAGCTATTTATTCGAGGGTTTGAAATACGTTCCTGACTGCAGGGAAACAACCCTAGCCAACTTTTTTAGTCCATAAGAACAGAATGTTGAACCACAAGCGCAGCCCCCTGCGCATACGGTTTCCCCCTCGCTCCTCCATTCATCCTCCCCAAAAACTCTCCCCCCGTCGTGACCTCCTCCCCGAGCTGAGGCTACCCTCCCTGGGAATCCCCATTCCCGACCTCTGGAGGAGCCTATGCCTGACAGCCCGACCCCCAATATCATTTTCAGCTACACGCGCGCCGACGCACTGGCTGACGGCGTCCTGATCGACATAACCCCAATTGCAAGAAATTACGGCTTCAAACTGCCCTTTGCCATCTCGGATGCGCTTTACCACGGGTATGTCGAGCCTCCTGCTGACCTGGAAGCGCTGGGGCAGTCCTTTGAGGGACGTCTCCATGACCTTCTGACCCTGGCAAATGTCGCCGCCAGAAGAAGTGTGGGAGAAGACAGGGTCTACTTCAAGGTCGCGTTTCTGATGCGTCCCGAGAAGACGGAGACGGTGCAGGTCGTCCTTCACGTCGGACCTGGTGATTCCGGTGAACCGGTGCTGACCCTTTGTCTGCCGGAGGACCTGTGATGGCTTCCTCCACTTCTGATGACGCGCATGACCTGGATCGGCTGGATCAACTGGATGCCCTGCTGGCCCGTTTTCGTCCCATCGAGCACCTCTTTCAGATGATGGGTGCTGTCGGGGATACCGGTGACGGGGTGGCACTGGTTCGAGGTTGCGCTGAGATCGGACTGAACCTGACTGGCCAGTTTCGAGAGGAACTGGGGCGGGTATTCGGAAGAGACGGTGGAGGTGTAGAAGCGGAGCGATTGGGGTAGCTCCAGTGGTGCTTGTTCGCCGCCTCCATCACTTCGCGAGCAAGACCCTGGCCATGGTCAGGATGGCCCGCGCCTGCTCCTCTGACGCGCCGGCAAGAAGCGTCTCCAGTTCCTTACGGGCCTGCTCCTTCGTCAAACCGACGTCGCCCAGGTCGAAAAGGACGGTCAACTTCTCTTCCAGTGCAGCGGATAGCCGCTCGATGTTCACCAAGGTGGGATTCCCCCTGCCGCGCTCGATTTCTCCGACACTTTGCAGGGACAGGCCTGCCCGGTCAGCAAGTTGTTCCTGGGTCAAGTCCTTGGCCCGACGCAATGTCCTGATGCGTTTTCCGAAATCCTTGAGAATGTCGCCCATGGCACCGTCCTTTTGGGACAGTTTAGGGCAAGTGCTTTTTCGCCTTAAGCAGGTATGGCCTATATCTTGCTTATAAATCAAAAGTAAACATTATATTTTGACGCATATAGCGAGTAAACTGAAGGGTTAAGCCAGTTCGAGCGCTGGCAGCCAGGAAAAAACGTTCCATCAGCTCAGGCGCAAACCCGTAGCCCGAGCGGAAGGAGTTGCCTGATTATGTCCCTGATAATCAATCACAATATGATGGCGATGAATGCCGCCAGAAATTTGAACTCCACGTATGGAGCGTTGTCCACATCGACACGAAGGCTGTCATCAGGCTTGCGAGTCGGGATTGCTGCTGACGATGCGGCAGGGCTGGCCATCCGGGAGATGATGCGGGCTGACATCGCTTCGACCAACCAGGGAGTAAGGAACGCCAATGACGCCATCTCTATGATCCAAGTGGCTGATGGAGCTTTGCAAGTTGTAGACGAGAAGCTGATCCGCATGAAGGAGCTTGCTACCCAGGCGGCCACCGGCACCTACTCGTCCGACCAGCGGTTGATTATTGATAGTGAATTCCAGGCAATGGCCCTGGAGATCGAACGGATCGCCAAGGCGACAGATTTCAACGGGATCAAGCTGCTGCAAGGAGCAGTGACCACTGTTTCGTATACGCCTGCATATCTTGAGGACATGACGGCGCATTACACCTTCGACGGGACATTCGCCGACGCCGAGGGTGGTGCAAACGTGATCCCCTATAACAACGTCACCCTGAACGCGAACAGCGTCAGAATCGTAGGGCAGTCTGGTGATTTCACACTCCCTGCGACACCCGCTGGAGGATACCTGGAAGTGCCTCAGGTCGACTGGTCCGCATATTCCGACCTCACCATCTCCATCAACGTCCAGGAAGACAACATCACCCAGGTCCAGAACCAAGTCTCATACTTGACATACTCAAACCTTTTCGTGGGCATTCACCGGGACAACAACAATATTCAATTCAGGGCAGGCCCGAACGTTTTGAACGTTGCTTTCGACAGCGCGACGGATCGGGGGCATCTTATAAACTGGACGATGACCCTCGACAGTGACCGCTTCGCAGTATTCAAGGATGGGGCGTTGGTCGCAGAGGATACCTCCCCGGCAGCCCTTAACACCCCGAACCCGGCATATGCGGACGAACACAATATTGGGATCGTTTATTGGACGGATGGTGGCAGGCGAAACGCAGCCAGGTTCGTCGGCAGCGTCGAGGACTACCGGATTTACAACAAATCCATGTCCAATGATGACGTCCAGAGTTTAGTGTCCAAGCAGGAGGCAGGAGAATACACGGTCCCGATCGACCAGAACAGCCTCAAGGTCCACTTCGGGACAGGCAACAGCAGCGCAGAGGACTACTATTACGTCAACATGAGCAGCGTCACTGCCCAGTCTCTAGGAGTCGGCGGCATGGCAGCGTACAACTCAGTACCTTCCTGGTATTCGACCCGGCAGGATGTTTCGTTCAGCTCCATCGCGAGCCAGTATTCGACGCCGCAGTCCGTCATCGACATGATGGGGAGTTCCGTGGGCACGTGGCACACGGACCCTGCCCAGCTCGACAGCGCCACGAAACTGTTCGTCGGCAAGGACAAGGACGGTATCACTCGCGTCTTGATGTACACAAAGGACAGCGCCGGGGTCACTTCGTACAATGGCCCTGTGAGTGTTCCCGATGGGACGGACATCACCACCCAGGACTTGGCTCAAAAGGCGCTTGGCGCTATCGACAAGGCTATCGTCAAAAAGGACAATGTCCGAGCTGCGCTGGGGGCTTCACAGAACCGCCTTTCCAACACGATTCAGAACTTGCAAATCCAGGCGGAAAACCTTCAGTCCTCCGAGTCGCGTATCTCCGACACGGACGTGGCCCAGGAGATGACGGAGTTCACCAAGGAGCAAATCCTGACCCAGTCAGCGACCGCAATGCTGGCCCAGGCGAACTCGTTGCCCAAGATGGCGCTTCAACTGATCCAGGGGTAGCCCCATCAAACGACCGATTCGCCGCCTCTGGCCAGTGGGTGTCTTGGCTGACGCCAGCCCAAGAAAAGATATAGCCCCTGCCTGAAAGAGAACGAAGGGGGTGGGGATCAACACCGCCCCCTTTGTCTCCTTGGGTTTCCTGACCCGCCTCCCCGTACCCGTCTTCCCCTTGGCCCCCGGATTCGCGCGGGACACCCCCTTCCTGGGATTAGGGGCTGGTCCTGGGGTTTGGGTGTCCCCCCTTGGGCAAAATCACAGGAAATCGCAGATATGGCCCAATGTCCGTTTTCAGCCTCCCCCGTCTGGTCAACGATCCGAGAGAGGTCATGACCGCATGCGCAGTATCCTGCGCGTCCGGTTTCAGTTGGCGGCAACTCCCCTGAGCCAGCCTGGATTGTCGCTCAAAAGGAGATTTGCTACTTCTGGACAATGGCCAAGAAGTCCGACGAAAAGAAAGTCCTCCGCTTCGACTCCCACAGGCTCAAGAGCGTCGCCTTCTGGTTCTGGGAGTACCAGAGGAGAAATCCTGCCTATCGAAAATTCTCATATGCCATTGAATATTATAGGTTTTATTTCGAGGAGCTTGGCGAGCTAGAGGCTATTGAGTCTAAAGAGGGCTGCAAGAAATTCGAATCCGACGCCTTTGACATGGAGGACCCCAACCCGAAGAACCATCCCTATGCCCTGTACCTTGAGGAAAAATATGGGGAGGAAGCTCGCCTTGCTTTTTACAGGCTGTCCTTCTTGATTGAAGCAGTGCGAAGGCGCTTTCATAGAATGTATCGAAGCTGCGACATAGGTCTGCAAACAGATCGAGCTTTAAATATAATCCTCGACAACAAGCATTACCAGCAGAGAGGCACTCGGTGCTCAGACATTGAATTGTTACGAAAAAATGGAATCACACTAGAAAGCAAAAACCACGCCGACATCAATGCATTGCTTCGATCTTACTACAAATGGGCCATGAGCATTGATGAAGACACTCCCAATCATTATTTGGCTGATCTGAATAAGACCTCAGGCATCCTTCTGAACCATAATCAAGCTCTGAAGGACCCCGAGCAGGTTATGCTCGAGCTTCATGCCGTCAAAATATTCAATGCAACCATCGACAGTATATTTACTAACAAACGGATTGGCGACGAAACACTGGAAGCAGTCTATAAGCTGTGCCTCGCTGGAGGCAACATCGTAAGCTCTGACATGACTAGGCTAATCATTCTATGGATGTGGGACAAAGCCCACGACGCCGATGGGTCAACAATAATCCGTTTTGATGAAGTCCATGCCATGTTACGTAGTGTATTTTCCTTGGATAAGAGAGCAAAATACAAGATACACACCTTGTTTATCAAGAAACATAGGCTTTTCGAATACTATGAAAATCTCTGCGCTAAGATCAACACCATGAACCCTCTCTGTACTAAGCAAAATGGGAAGCAACTCCCCTCGATAAAAGACGTCCTCAGCCTTTGAGGCTTCTCCTCCCGCCCCAAGCCCCTCTTTCGATCCGCCTGAAAACTACTTTTGGGTTTTCTTAGTTATCTGCCTGATCTTTATGGTTTTATGAGAGACAAAAGGTGTTTGGACCTCTTGTCCCCAGCCATGATTGCACCTGGATTAGACCGCTCTCCAAGAACAACGGCGCAATGGGATTCGGTCGCAGGGACCGCCTCCCCAAAGAGCCACTTCCCCCTACAGGGGGGCAGTCATGGAGGATACCATGAGCAACGACAACAAGCCGAACATCTCTGTCACCGGCGGTCCTGGCAAACCCCACAACTCGGATGGCAACAGCTCCACCAGTTCTACCGGCGGCATTGGTGGCATGGGCTTTAGCGGTGGTACTGGCGGTTCCGGTTTTGGCGGCGGGCTTGGCAGGGAAATTAACTCGATCATGGACGAAGAAGAAAGCGTTGAAGACTTTGCAAGGAAGGTTGTTGGAACCGGACTCTACGGTGCCACTGGCGGGGAAGGACAACACGGTCCGATTGACAAAGTCCAGATGAACAGCAGTTCGCTGGCGGCGATGGGTAAATTGTTCTCGGACAAGATCAACAAGATGGATAGCATCGACGCAATCCTTCAGGATTTCAACACGTGCCAGACTAACCTTGACCTTGTCCTGCAGAAGACCAGCGCTGTCAATGCCTTCTATGCGTTCATGCAGGGCAAACGTCTCCTTCGCATCAAGGCTCTATTTATTCAGGACAACAATAAGGATTGGCAAAAGTGGATTCCTACCAAGGTTCTTCTTGAGAAGCGGACACGGCAGAAATACATGAGTCTTGCTTCTGTCCCCATGGTGGAAACGCACCTTGAATACGGCGTCGAGCGTTTGGCTGAGTTCGGCTCCTTCTTTGGCTCAAAGAATAGAGACGAGAAGGATGCGATGGGTCTCGACCCCTTCAGCTGGTACATGAAGAAGTTCAACTTCCGCATAGACTCCAGCTATGACGAGCGCAAAGAGCATGTCAACGGTGCCCTTGAAGTGAGCAAGCTGGAGCGTCTGGGCATGGAGTTTCCCCTGGATGTGATGCTCAGCTTCCTTAGGAAGCATGACGCGCTGACAGGTGACGAGCGTAAGCATCTGATTAAGCTGTATAAGCAAGACCCGCAGAAGCCGGTCGATCTGCTCAACAGGATTATCGCCAAGGAGCTGGAACGCAAGAACCTCATCGCTGGCACGAACCCTCCTCCTGCTGAGGAGAACTCTGACGCTAGCAATGCCCAGGGCACTCCTAGTTCTGGTGCTGGTGACGCTACGGCTGTGACGGGACCGAACATCGAAAAGCAGGTCTTTACCCTGTGCAAGTCGCTGGAATCCGCCACCACTCCAGAGGGAATCAAGCTCGACAACTCGATCGACCGTAATGTCTTGATGAGGCTCAAGAGCTTCATCGATCAGCTCTTGGAGATGGATCAGGCAACCCAGAGCGCCCAGGACACACAGAACGCCGCTGCCTAACCAGCAACAACCTACAAGGCCCTTCTGGGATCACCCGGAGGGGCTACCAAGGAGACACTCCATGAAAATATACTTGTCTTCCCTGAACATCTCCGTGATCAAGGAGTTGAACAGGATCAACCCTGCCCTGAAGCCCAACGTTTTGATCACCTTCTACGGGCTTGACCGCCCCGCAGACTACACCAAGACTTACAGGAGCATGATCAACGGTTTGATTCTGGACTGCGGGGCGTTTAGCCTGAACAGGAAAAAGCTCCGCCCCGAAGCTCATGCCATCGAATGTGACAACCTCTTCCGGCAGTACAGGGACTACACGCAGCGGACACAAAACGATTACGACTTCCTGTTCAGTTTCGACGACGACTTCACTCCCAACGGGTTTGACCACAATCTTGAAAGGTTGATGAACCTGGAGGAGGCGGGGATCAACGTTGTGCCAGTAATCCATAACCTGCACAATCACGAGATCAAATACTTCATCGACGCCAAGCCCAAGTACCCGCTTGTTGCCATTGGTCAGTGCAAGGATGATGACCGGGAGAATCTCGAAGTCCTTTTCGAGGCTGTTGACCAGTTCTACCGCAATGGCATCAGAGTCCACCTGTTCGGAATGACGACCCCCAAACTGATAAGCCATGTCCCCGCCTACTCATGTGACTCGAAGACATGGGTGGATTACGCAACTCGGGGAAAGGCGCTGTATCACAACCCCGCAAGTGGCTTCCTCGACAAGGAGGATCTGATTTACTTCCCTGATAAGCAGAACTTCAGCGATCCAGGGAATGCTGTCTACTACAAAAAGTACAAGCACATGGATGCTTTTCTGGACCACATCAAGTCCAAGCTGGACTTGGAACTGCACGACCTCATTGCGGCACAGACCCAGGCCATGTCCTTAAGCTTGGTCAACGTCCTCTACTTCATGGAACTGGAGGAGCGGATCACAAAGCAGAATGAGGACAGGGGCATCACGTTCCCGTAAAGGGGGGCGGACAAATCCACCTTGGAAGGACCGGTGACAGACGAGCCGGTCCTTTTTCTTTGCTCCACGAAAACCGCATGCGCAGGATCCTGCGCAAAGGGTTCAGTTGGCGGCAATTCCCTTGAGCCAGCCTGGGTTGTCGCTCAAAAGGAGAGTTGCTACTTCTGGCCATCCTCGACCGAGACCGATTCGCCGCTTCTGGTCAGTGGGTGTCTTGGCTGACGCCAGTCCAAGGAAAGACGTAGCCCCTGCCTGAAAGAGAACGAAGGGGGTGGGGATCAACACCGCCCCCTTTGTCTCCTTGGGTTTTCTGACCCGCCTTCGCCCTGATCTCTGTATTTCGCACCGTCCCGTCAGTTTCAGGGCCGGGTGGTAAATCATGTCTGAATGAGTCTGTGGTGTCAGGGTTGTCCCTGGTCCGCTCCCCCAGGCTCTTTCAGGCACCGAGCACCTCCCCGGCCTCACCCCTTGCTGATGTTCTAGCGGAGCAAAGCAATAAAGATATATCACCAATAGAGTGGTGAATTCTGGTTGCAAGGATCAATCGCGTCTACCAGTGTTAGAAACAATAACCAATGGGGGTGTAGATGAGCAACGTTTTAACATGTCAGAGGAACATAGGAGTCACGCTGTCAAATGAGTTTGCAAAAAAGCAATTGGCCACACATGCTGTAAATTGCGGACTGATTTGTGGACACGCATGCAAGTATTGTTCAACGCCGTCGCTTATAAGAACGCATAGATTCTTCAAGGAAAACAATATGACATCATTTGCAGCTCTTGAAAGTGGGACGGCCGTTGTAGATTTGTGGACACATTTGCGTATTCAACGTCAAAGTATTAAACTTGATAGTAGCGATGTTGTGATGATGAGCACGCTGACGGATTGTTGGGCTCCAGAGGCGCAAGAACGTAACCTGGGACGTCATCTGCTGTCGACGATTTTGTCCAAAAGCACATGCTCCGTACGGATTCTCACCAAGAATGCGTCAATCGCAAACGATTTTGACCTTATATCGAAATATCGCAATAGGGTGATTGTTGGATTGAGCATCACCGCACCTGTTCACAATGAATACCTCGTAAAAGTCATCGAGCCGAACGCCTCATGCATCAGCGAGCGTTTGGAAGCCCTGTATATGGCTCGTGACATGGGCCTTCGAACCTACGGAATGATTTGCCCCGTCTTGCCAGGCATTGGCACTTCGCAATCTGACTATGAAAGCATGCTCGATTCTGTTTTGGCTGCAAACCCTGAAATGATCTGGACTGAACCGCTGAATGCTCGGGGACCTGGGATTGTCAACTGCGCCAATGCGCTTCAACGGAAAGGGTATGGGTTGCATGCTCACGCATTCGAGATGATCCGGTCGTCGCAATTTCATCAATTGTACGTTGAAGGCTTGATCAACACGGCTACGAATGCCGCTCTCTCCAGAGCATGCTTAGATAAACTCAGAATTTTGGTCTACTCTGACGGTGACGGGTACAATGTCAATGATGCGGCAGTGATTTGGTTGAAGCGGTAGTCACGGTTGGCCATCAAGCGAAAACTTGGTGGCCATTCTTCAAAGGAAATACGAAATGAATACGAATCAAACTATCACCACAAGAAGTAAGAGCGCCGTCGCTCAAGATGCAGTTACTAAGACAATTAACATTCAACAGCACATTCCAGACGCGCCGGTATCGAGTCCCTCTGAATTACCACATAGGTATCTGTTTGCGAAAGACTTGAGCCTTGTGAAATCGACTGACGCAGGCGGCATACGGGTTTCACCGTGCCCAATCGTGATCAGCGAATGTTCAGAGAACAGGTCCACAGGTGTGCATTATGTCACACTGGCTTGGATGCGCGACGGCAGGTGGAATCAGCATCAAGTTGAACGTGGAGTCATCGCGAGCAAAACCAGTATAGTCGGGTTGGCAAATTACAACTTCCCAGTCACGAGCATCAACGCAAACGGGATCATCGAGTATCTACTGGAATACGAGCAGGTTAACAGTAGGAACATCGCGAAGGCGTTCGTGGAAAGCAGACTGGGTTGGACCGAAGACATGTCGGGGTTTCTCTGGGGGCACTCGTACTTGAGTGAGCCTCCAGCCGGGAAACTTCCCGGACAGGCCGTGGCGGTTCGTTTCAAAGGAGCGGACCAGGGAGATGAACAATTCGCCAGCGGCTTCGCCCAGAAGGGGAACTTCACCGCCTGGGCCTCCATTGTCAATGAAGTTTTGGGATATCACGATGTCGCCTTTGCCCTGTACACGTCGTTGGCCGCTCCTCTTCTTCCGATCTTTGGAGTGGACAACTTCACCCTCGAACTCTGCGCTCCAAGCTCTTCAGGGAAAACCACCGCGCTGATGCTGGCGGCATCGGCATGGGGAAATCCTGCTCCGTATGCGGGCTCGTTCATCAACACTTGGAATGGGACTGACAATCGGATCGGCAGGATGGCGGCCCTGCTCAATGGGTTGCCGCTTTTCCTGGATGAAACCAAGCTGGCTAGATTGCAGAACAAAAAGAACAAGTACGGCAGCGACCTCGTCACCGACACCATCTACATGATCGCATCTGGCCGGGACAAGGGCCGCGCGACTCTCCATGGCTCTGATCGGGTGCAACCGTTCAGGACCATCCTCTTCTCAACTGGAGAGACGCCAAGCCTGGACCTGAGTACAGACGGCGGAGCCAGGGGCCGGGTCATCGACCTTTGGGGCAACCCATTCCTCAAAACTGACGCTGAAAGCAAAGCAGTCGTCACCAGAACCAAGGGCATGGCCAATGATCACTTCGGCCATGCTGGACCTCGGGTGGTTCAGTTCATTCTGGACCACCGGGATCAATGGCCCCTCTGGAAGGAAGCGTATGCCGAAGCGAATGAGCTTCTTACCAAGTCGCCTGATTTGACGCCCATTGAAATGCGCCTTGGAGAATACTTTGCCGCTGTCGCCACTGCGATTGCAATCATCCATGCGGCTCTACCTGAACTGGAACGGAACGCGCCTGTTCGAAGCCTTCTCAATTCAGTGTGGACCAGGGCCATGAATGAAGCAAAGTCGGGCGATGTTGCTTCGCAGGCATTTGAACACGTCGAAGACTGGATAAACAGTCATCAGAATCGAGTGTATTCGCCTGCCGAGGCGCGTCAGAATATCCCTTGGTCTGGTGACATGCATGGAGCGTATTGCGATGTGACAGACAATGGTGACTGGTCATTCGTAGGTTTAACGAAAACAATTCTGGATGATATTCTTCGAAAGAATGGATTTAAAACTTCAGAGATGGTCCGTCTCTGGAAGGACAAGGGCTGGCTCATCACCGATGACTGGTCAAAAGGATACCAGCGACAGGTCGTCATCCCTAAAACTGCTGGCGAGTCAAAGAACGCGAAAGTGCCAATGTACTGTTTCAGTCCTAAATCCTTTTGGGACGGACGGGGAAGGACCAGTCCTAAATAGCTCGTACGTCCGAAATTTTTGCATCCCCGTCACCCTGCTCCTGTGACTGATCACATGAGACTTGTAATTCTTACTCTTATTGTACGTCCTAAAAAACTAAAAATAAATTTATTATATATAATTATTATTATGATATCATTATAATATAAATAGTGACGGGGGAGGCAAATTTTTGTTGGGTTTTTGGGACGTCGAAGCCGCTGGCGATACAAATTCTATGGAGATGGAGCTTTTGAATAATAACCATGCGAAGGAGATAGCGACATGGTCTTCTTGGACTTCATAAAAGGTTTAGGACTTGATACAGAGACGTTCTGCCCATTCGACATTGAAGTGGTAAATGGTGAGCTAGATGCGCCTGGAGATGAGAACATAGAAAGTGATGTTTCATTTCATAAAAAGCTTTATACAGACGATTTAGCTTCTGTAGGTGGTGATGAACGTCAATTGGGTCGTGTATGTGTTGATGATTCAAGTTGCGTCCAGTCTGCTGGGACAAGTGTGATTCAGGATGACAGGTCCTGTTCGAACTGTGATTTCTGGCGGCCTATCGAAGACTTTGAACTTGGGTCAGGTGAAAATCGCTGCTCTGTCAGGGGAGTTGTGATTGATGACATGAAACAATCCGCGTCAACATGTTCGAGCTATTACTGCTCTGAATTAGATGAGGATATGTAACGCGTTATCAGGTGTCCTTCAGCTGGGTTGAAAAAATCTTGGTATGCGAGATTTGAGGGGTCTCACGGGGATAAAGAAAAAGCTGGCCCTCATGGTCGCCTCTATATGAGTCGTCGTCATCGTCGACAGCTTTGTATTGCTGAACGAAGCAACGATTAAAAGTATTTGATCCGTCAGAACTCGTATATCTATTTTGAATTGCGACTACTATGATGACAAAGCTGATGTCATTTTAGATGGAGTTCATAGAGATATTAGAGAATATCGTACGGTGGCTTGGCAAAGTCCTTGGCTTTTAGGAGCCAGGGGCTTTGTTCTTTATGGAGGGTCGACGACGAGCGCAGTAACTTGCGGAAAGGAGGCGCTATGGTTTTGAGAGTCGTCAGGGTTCTCATTGAATCAAAAACTGCAAGGGAGATTCTGAAGCAAGCCCTAATCGTTGTTATAAAAAGATCAATCTGAACCCGTTCCAGCACGGAGGGGTTCGTCCTCTCCGTCTTTTTGCTTCTTTGATTTGTGAATTCCTGTCTTTGGCAACGTTCTAACGGCATTCGCTGAAAATCGTATCTGTCACTCAACCTGGAGATTTTATCTCCAGGATAAACGTTGGAGAAGCGTGGCATAGCATGATTGTTGAAATAGTCAAAGGTAGCGCGATTATTTAGTTCAGTTGAAAACAATCGATTCATGATGCGTCAATTCGCTCAGTACATTTTAATAGCCTTCGTAATTTTTGTGTTTGCAGATAGTTTCAGATGTGAAGAGCCAACCTTGTTGATAGCGGAGTGCATGACGCAGAAATAGTAGAGGAAGATTGATTCAAAGCTAAAACGGAATAAAGCAAGACAAGAGCGATTGCCATTGAGATCTGTCTGGTGAGATTTTATCGGCCTTGTTCATTGCTGACCAGCCAGTCTAGTCAATATGTAAAATATATAAATTACGCGATGGCGTATCTAAAGGCAAGATGTCACAGCAATGATATTCAAATAACACTAACGAGTCAAAAATGGCAAAGAGTCTCTTGTCCAGATGAGCTCAGCGCAGTTGCTTCAATCTCCGCCCACATCGCCCGCTTCCCGCCCCTCCAAATCATCCGCCTCCTGCGTTTTCTGAGGCTCCTCTAGGGTTGACCCTGCTTCGGACCTAAAAACCCCGTAGGAGCGGTCCTCGGACCAATGAATGTTTTTGCCTGTTGCAACGAGAATCCTCCTGGCGCGCTATGACATTATTCGAGTCATATCATATAGATATTAGATTCTTATATCACCGCCTAAAACAAGGGAGGCAATATGTCAGCGAAGAAGGTTCAGCCCATTGAGGGTGAAGAGCTCGATAGCGTGAGCGAGAAGAAGCGCCCTGAGTCGAAGTACAATGCTTCGCTTCTCAGGGAGTGCATCAAGGAAGGCTTCGACGCGAAGTTTATCATGGAAAAGATGAACATTACGCATAAGCCGACATTGAAGCACTTCGTCCTCAAGCTCATCAGCCAGGACAGGCAGTTCTACGACGTCAAGGGACTCTATCTCAAGAGTTCTGCACGTCCCTACGTCAACAAGAAGGGCGAGGTTCGGATCAACGTCAACAAGCTCGATCTGGGCAGCCTCGACGTCAATGAAGGCGACGAGTTCGCCGTCACTGTCGAAGACAATCGCATCATCCTGACGGTGATCTGAATCAACCATCTACGAATGCCATGCTCCAGAGAGGTGGCATTTTCTTTTGTTTGAATCCTGCTTTCTATCCTCCATGCAACATAACTTCTGATTCGCAGACTCCGAAACGGTCACTCCAATTTTCTGGCAGAATGCACAAAGTAATACAGATATCATTGGTATAATGCTGCAATTCTACAACGAAGGAAAGAACGATAATAGATAGAATCGTACATTGGAGGCGCGTTGCTGTATAAGGTGTTGTATTACAACGGGATACTCCAGCCCTAGCTGGACGGTCCCAGCCAGCCCCGGTTTTGAATCTACGATTTGGTTGGGTTTGAAAGCGAAAAACAACGTTGCAAAGGAGGTGCTCATGAAAGTCGAGCCCATTATCGACCTCAAGAACATCAAGAGCATCAAGAAGCTCTTGGCGGATCAGCCGCGTAACCGGCTACTGTTTACCATGGGGGTGAACTCTGGGCTCAGGGTCCAAGATATATTGGCCTTGAAGGTGTCAGACGTGAAGTATTGCAAGATTGGCGACCGCGTCTGCCTCAAAGAAAAGAAAACTGGCAAAGAGAACATCTTCATAATGAACAAGGAAATCAAGTCTGCTCTAACAGAGCACCTTGCAACTTCGAAACTCGAAGATGAGCATTTCCTGTTCAAGAGCCGCAAGGGGAAGAATTATCCGCTGACCACGTATGCTGTCACCATGATGGTGCAGCGCTGGTGCGACGAGATCAATCTTCAAGGCAACTTTGGAGCACATACACTCCGAAAGACGTGGTGCTACCATCAACGCAAAACATTTGGCGTTTCATGGGAGTTGTTGGCCAAGAGGCTCAATCACAGTAGCCCCTCGATAACACGAAGGTATCTTGGGGTTCAGGACGAGGAGGTGGAAGAAATCCTCCTCAACGCATTGTGATCAAACACTTTAGCAGGGCCAGAAATGGCCCTTTTCATTATCAGGAGAATCTCCATGAGTGATAGCCGCTATACGTCTTTGGAAACTTTGCAGCACGCCTCTAATATTGAGAACATGTTGCGTTTGTTGTGCATGATTCCGAATCTTCAGATTCTGGTTAAGATGGATGAAGAACATGATTATCCGTTCGAACATGTTGAAGATGGCCATTATTCTAAACTGCTTCTTGGAGGCAATAGTCTGACGATCGAGTTCTGTCTGGATGTGTAAGGTCTAGTTATTCGATTCCGGGGCGATCGATCTGGTCGCCCCATTCTCTTCATAAATCATCTGCAATCACCACCAACGGAGGGTGCTCAAATGGGCGTCTATCAACGCGATGGACGGTTCATGGTCTATTGGCACGAAGAAGGTAAGAGGCGGGACAAGTCCTTCGGTAGGGGCGAAGTGGCCCGTCTCCAGGCTGAGGCGTTTGATCTTGCGATCCAGCAAGCGAAAGCGAATCTGAATGTGCCTGTTCAGGAGGTGCAGGTCACTGAGCCGGGGGCGGAACCGGTTGCGCACCAGGAAGAGCCAGGGGTTGGGGCTGAAGAGGTCCAGGCTGAAATGCCGCTGGCGACGTCGGTAGCGACGGTGGCTTCTGTCGCCGTACCTGCCAAGAGGGTCACCTTTGGTCAACTGTCGATGATGTACCTGGATCACCTTCGGGTGTCGGGTCGGACGCCGAAGCACATTGCTAACCTCGAGAACCTGCTCAAGAGCATGTTCTTCGACATCCTTGGTCGGGACACCCTGGTCGAGGGCATGACGTACCTGAAAGACATCGTCCCGTTCATCAAGGAGATGCAAGGGGTCAGTCCTCAGACGAAGAAGCCACGGTCCCAGTCCTGTGTCAATCGCTACTGCGACTACCTCGACGCGATCTTCAACTTCGGCATCGAGATGGAACTCATTTCCAGGAACCCAATGAAGGGGCGGAAGAAAGCCAAGGAGAAACCTCGGGACGTCCAGGTCGGCGTTGATGACCTGCGCCGGATCATGGAGTGTGCTGAGCCTCATGTCCGGTGGGCCATGGAGGTCTGCTTTAACCTCGGGACTCGGCCTGGTCCTTCGGAACTGTTCGCATTGCGCTATGAAAATGTGGATTTCAGCGCTGGCACGGTGCGAATTTTCGCTACCAAAACGCAGACCTATCGGACTGTCCCGGTGACTTCGGCATTCCTGGATCGCCTGAAGGAGATGCGGGGGCATTCAAGGTCTGGGTACATCGTCGAATACGACGGGAAGCCGGTGACAACGATTCGCAAGAGCTTCAACAAGGCCTGCGTGAAGGCTGGTATCACCGTGGATGTCAGGATGTATGACCTGCGCCATCTCTTCGCAACGACGATGCTGGCGAACGGAGCCGACTTGGCGGCGGTATCTAAACTCATGGGCCATTCCACGGTAAAGATGACCGCAGACGTGTACTATCACTATCTGGAAGGTGAGAAAGAACGGGCTGTTAGCAAGTTGCCCAGCTTGATTGCCGTTTAACATGAACCGGGGGCAGGAGTCTTGTGAAGAGAGTCCTGCTCCAATTTTTGATGAGGAGAACTGCCATGAGGGGATATGGGGAGAGTGTGCAATGTATGGATTGTCCACGAGAGTTCACGGGACACTTTGACAATGATAGCGAAATTATTCTTTGCCCTAAGTGCAGCGTGGAATTTGAGGACTATGTTGCAGGAGATGAGTCGCGTAGCTATGGCCTCAGGTGGTGGAAAGAGTTCATTGATGTTCATGGTCGCCGTCTCGAAAGGGAGAGGCGTGAACGATTCCGTTTAGTCGACGAGGTGCTTGCTAGTTGCGTTTGAGTGTTTTGGGGATCAGGCCGGTTGCGCGGTCTGGTCCCTTATTTTGCCTGATTAGGGCTTTCACGGTGTGCCTGATAGGGTTAGTTACGAAGGCCAAGAGCACCGAAACCAAAAGCGCAGTCTCCTGCGCATTTGGAAATGGTAGGGGCTGTCTCCCTGTGCAGCCCAGTCGAAAGGCTGCCGACGATACTTTTTCAGGTCAGACAAGCGGTTGTGACCTAGACATCGTCAATGGGATTGGCCTATTGTTTCATAATCTTGGGCATCCAGTCCTCCCGCCGGAGGGTGACGAGTTTGATGGCGTTGGCAGGATTGTATTTGTAAGCAATTTAAGGTGTTGAGCAATATTTGGCTATGTGAGGGTGCGAGGAAATCGCTCAAGTTAGGCTTCATATTCTCCACTTGCTGCTCCTTGCGCGAAGGGGTGCCGTAAGTTAAGATCGTTTCTGAGTAACTTTTCCTCATGAGCGACTTCAGCTCTAACAAGGGGCATTTCGGTGAAAATTTCGCAAAAATTAGTTATATTGACGGCAATTCCGCTGGTCGCGTTCTTTATCGTAAGCTTGGTATTTATTAAAAACAACATCGATGAATCTAATATTGTCAGTGATATGGCTAATAATACGAAGTTATTGATGGCCATATCTGATCTTATACATGAATTACAGAGAGAAAGAGGGCGGACTTCCATTTACTTGTCAGGAGGTTCTCGCGAGGATATGGAAGGTCAAAGAAAGTCAACTGACTCAAAAATACCCTCAGTAACTAGCGCGCTAAATACATCAACAATTTCATCTCAAATCAAAACAAACACGGCAGAAGCAATATCTGAAATTGAAAAGGTTCGAAGCACTGCCAATCAAAAAGGACCAGCTAAAGACGTTGTCGACACTTATGGGAAGATTATTTCTGCTTTTATGTCAACTGAGACAACAATAGCCAATTCAAAGACGACAAGAGGATTTGGGAAGGCTCTGACAACTATCATAATTCTGGAAACTGCAAAAGAAAATGCTGGAAAATTAAGAGCGACCGTATCCGGTGTTTTGACGGCTGACAAGCCATTCGACGAAGAGCTTTTCACTCGGCTGATTACTTTTAAAGCTAATATTGATGCGAACCTAGATTCGAAAGCGATTGTACTGAGCTCAACTGCCAAAACACTCCTTGAAGATAGTAGGAAGTCTGAAGCATGGGCCGGTGTCAATAAAGTATTCAATGTTGTACTGACAAAGTCTAAAGACGGAGAATTTGGCATTAGCGGCAAAGACTTTTTTGCTACAATAACAAAAGTTATTGATGACATGTACTCAGTCCGCAACAAAGAGGTCGAGTCGATAGTTAATAACTTGTCAATAATTCAAGACGAAATTGCCAGCACCCTTTTAAAGGTTTACTTTTCATTAGGGTTAATCTTGCTGTTAGCTTTGATCTCTGCTTTCTTTCTGGCGCGTTCAATTACTGATCCTATCAATCATATAATTTCGTATTCGAAAGATGTTGCGAGTGGAAATCTAAATGCAACACTTGTTGAACGGTTCAGCCATGACCTTGGGGTGCTTCAAGCGTCTTTGGAGGCTATGGTTGAAAACTTAAAATCCAAGATTCTAGAAACAGAGCGAAACAGTTCTATTGCCTCTGAGCAAACTGAAAAAGCTTTACTGGCCATGAAAGAAGCCGATGTTGCAAGACAGAAGGCCGAAAGTGCCAAGGCCGAAGGCATGCTTCAAGCAGCTCATCAACTTGAAGGCGTAGTAGAAATTGTTTCATCAGCTTCTGAGCAACTTTCAGCCCAGGTAGAGCAGTCGAGCCGTGGTTCCGAGGAGCAGTCTCACCGGGTGAGTGAAACCGCCACCGCTATGGAAGAGATGAACGCCACGGTCCTTGAAGTTGCAAAGAACGCTTCGCAGGCTGCTGAAACTGCTGGCAAAGCCAAGGATAAAGCAGAAGATGGTTCACAAGTTGTTGCTTTAGTGGTCAAGGGGATCGGCGAAGTTCAATCATATGCTCTTGATCTCAAAATGGACATGACCTCTCTTGGTAAACAGGCAGAAGGCATAGGACAAATCCTCAACGTTATCTCTGACATTGCAGACCAGACTAACTTGCTGGCCTTGAACGCAGCCATTGAAGCAGCTCGGGCTGGTGATGCCGGAAGGGGTTTCGCAGTCGTCGCTGATGAAGTCCGTAAGCTCGCAGAAAAGACCATGACCGCCACCAAGGAAGTCGGTGACGCCATTCGAGGGATTCAAGAAGGGGCACGAAAGAATATCGCGAATGTTGAACACGCGGTTTCAAGGATTGACGCAGCTACTGGCTTGGCGGGTAAGTCGGGTGACGCCTTGAACGAGATCGTATCTTTGGTTGATCTGACCACCGACCAAGTGCGGTCGATAGCAACAGCATCCGAACAGCAATCAGCAGCCAGTGAGGAGATCAATCAGAGCATTGAGGCCATTAATCGCATCTCTTCCGAAACCTCTGATGCCATGCGGCAGTCTGCCCAGGCTGTGGGTGAACTTGCTCACCAAGCGCAGGTGCTCAAGAGCTTGATCGACCAGATGAAGGACGAGGGCGGTGCAGGGGCTGGTTCTGCGAAGTCACTTGGTACGCGCAAGCTGGCACTGGCCCAGCGGTAAGGAGGCTTGTGATGGATGCTGATCACCTATCTGTGCAGGAGAATGAGCTTCTTCAACTCGTGACGTTCGCCATTTCTGAAGAAGAATTCGGAATCGATATTCTTCGTGTACAAGAGATCATCCGCATGATGCCAATCACCAAGGTTCCTAACTCTCCTCATTCGGTGGAAGGGGTAATTAACCTTCGTGGCAAAGTTATTCCTGTGATTGACTTGCGAAAGCGGTTTAGCATGGAGTTTCATGCACACGATAGCCAAACTCGAATAGTAGTGATTGAGATTCATGGAATGATCGTTGGGTTTGTCGTCGATCAAGTATCTGAAGTTTTGCGAATTCAGTCAAATACGGTAGAACCTCCTCCACCAGTTGTTTCTGGGGTTGAGTCTGAATACATAAAGGGAGTTGGAAAACTGGATGGACGGCTGTTAATTCTTCTTGATTTAGAAAAGCTGTTTTCTCGTGAAGAGATTCAACGTGCTGCCAACTAATATATGAAGACAAAGCACGTTTTATTTGTTGTCGCACTGATCGCATTTCCCCTGTCTAATGCAATGGGACAGGCAAAGTTCAATGTGATATACATTGAGTACCCTCCCTATTATTTCACAAACACCGGGAATCCAGATGGGTATTTGTTGACGCGCGCGTCATCTGTTTTGCGCTGTGCAAAATTAGACTTTCGCCTGGTGGGGTGTCCGTCAAACCGCGCTATGCACGAGGTAAAAACTGCTTCAAACACAATTTCTATTGGATGGTTCAAAACCCAGGAGCGCGAGCAATTTGCAAAATACTCTATTCCTCTTTGTCAAGCTCGACCACAGATGGCAGTCTTTTTGAAAAAAAATGAAGATGGGGTCGCAGGGTTTAATAGTTTAAAAGACTTGCTTTCTAATTCAAATTTTAAGATCGGCGTAATAAAAGGGCACTCTGAAGGAGAAATTGTTGACTCAATAATGAGCAATAGCAGGACAATGTAATTCTCGTGAGTGCCGAACAGGTGAATTTAATGTCCATGCTCAAGGCAGGGCGTTTTGACTACATATTATTGCCACCGGAAGAAATTCAGCACCTCCTGCGCACATCGGGAATGAATCCTCGTGACTTCGAGAAGAAACAACTTGAAGATATACCGCTAGGAAATAAAAGGTACATAATTTTTTCTAAAGATATAGATGATGAAACAATTCATGTCATAAATACGTGTATTGCAAAATCACTTTTCGAAAGGTGATGCTCTTGGGATGTTATTTCTGTTTTGCGCTTTATTGCTGCAGCTTGCCGGGTGAAGGGTTACTTCATCCTGGGAAAGTTGTCTGGCCTGAGGCTGTCCCGGTCAGTCATAATAGTATTTTATGTATTCCGTTACAGTCCCGTCCTTTACCATGCACCTCCCTTGGCTCCCATCTGTTCCTATGCTCATCTAGAAGAATCTGCCATCAAATTGAAGCATGACAGGAATGGTTGTGTGAATCGAAGGCTATAAGGAATGAGAATGGCTGCCAGTACGATGTGTTATTGAACGTTTGCAGAATTTGCTTCCCAAGAGAAAATCGCTGGAATATACAATCTTCGTCATGAATGGCGAATTAGGTTTGCCGCTAGTTTCTGGGCGAGAACCCTGTAAGCATCGCCAATATAATTCAATTGAGGGTGTGGCATGTCATCTTGCTTGATGAATAAGACGGGTCATGAATGTTTTAAAAACATATTAGATCAGTTTCCTGTGCCGGTAGTCATAGCCGGGTTTGGAATTGGAAAAATATTTTATATGAACGAGCATGCACAGAAACTGTTAAGGACAACAGGAGAAACGCCTGAATTCGTGAATACAACGGATTTTTATGTTGATCCGGGCAGACGAAAGCATTTTTTAAGCTTAGTAACTTCCGCAGGGTTTTTGAAAGAATATGAAATTGAATTCATAGACAGTCTCGGTGTTCGTTTTTGGGGTATGGTGTCGTCAAAGCGAATTGTTTACAATAATGAGGATGCAATCCTGTCAACAATAATTGACATATCTTTGCGTAAAAAACTTGAAGAGAAATTGGTGTATAGCTCGTCGCATGACTTTCTGGCTGGTGTCTTTAATAGGAGGCATTTTTCATCGGTGATGACGTCAGAAGTGGTCCGATCTAAAAGATATTCTACAAGCCTGTCTCTGGTAATGATTGATTTGGACAACTTTAAAATAGTTAATGATGTTCATGGGCATATTGTTGGCGATGAAATTCTCAAGCACTTTTGCACAATCGTACGAGAAAATTTACGGCAGACTGATACGCTAGGCAGGGTTGGTGGTGAAGAATTTGCAGTATTGTTGCCCGAAACTGATTTGATTGGTGCAGAAAAATTTGCAGAGAGGGTTCGGAGTACAGTGAGTTTGGCCGAGTTTTTGTATGAGAATAAAAGTATTTCTTTCAGCATCAGTAGTGGAGTAGCATCGTTGGCTGTAGATGAAGATGCTGAAAGACTGTTGAAGCGATGTGATGATGCATTGCTTGTTGCAAAAATGACTGGTAAAAACAAGGTTGTTGTTTGTAGTTCGCAAATATTGTGAAAATTACTCACAAGCCGTTTGTGCTTGTCTCGTTTTTGCTAGTTGTGTTTGGTGATAAATCTCCTTGTGCAGATTTGCGCAGGGTATTCCGCCGCTAGAGGTGTGCAAGTGCTTACTACTGTGCGAGCAAAGTTTTATTTTCTTTATATATGCATGGCGTTGTTTATGGCTGCTGTTGCAGTGGCTGTAGCTAGTTTTAGTTGGGGCAAATATTCAGAAAGACAAACACTGCTTGAAGAGTACAATGTTTTCAGGCTGTCGACTAAAGCTATTCACATGCTACAAAAAGAGCGCGGGCTCACTGTAAAAAGTCTCTTTCGCCCTACGCCGAGCAATATTAATGAACTCCAATTATGGCGTGCTGAAACTAACGCTGCCATTCTTAAGTTGTCGAATACTTCATTGTCCCGAGAAATCTCAGGAAGGCAGATCATGCTTCGCGGCTTAAGTGATTCTAATGCGATTTCTCTAGAAGATTGTTTTCTAGAGTACTCTGACATAATATACGAAATTATTGCAACTTACAGTTCGGATAAATCTTACGAGCATATTCAACATGATCATTTGTTTTTGTCGTTAATGAATTTGTTGATGGCAAGGGAACACCTTGGGAAAATTCGGGCCCGAATTTCTATGTCGGCGATGAATAATTTTTTAGATGGGGAGAGTCAATTTTATGTAAAAGAAAAGTTTGGATTTTACAAGATATCGAAGGAAGAGTTTTTGAAAAGCCTTAAAGGAAAATATCCAGGTTATGTCGGCATTGTCGCAGATGACGAGAAAGTCAAAAAAACGGAAGCTGCAATTTCTTTGTATTTAGACGGTAGACAGCAAGAGTTTGATTACGATAGTTGGTTCGGAATGTCTACGGGGGCAATGGATGTGTACTATTCGGTCGAAGGTACACTTGCAGACACGTATGGTCAGTATTTGAAATACGAAAAAAGAAAAGCTCAATTAACTGGATTATTGATATTATGCGTTACAGCCCTCGTCCTTCTCGTTTCGGGGCTTTTCGTTGGGCGGTTTATTAAGTCATTTTCGGCGAGGGTCGAAAACATTGATGATAAAATGCGGTTTATTTTGAGAACCAACGATTATAAAATCGAAATTACCGACCAAAGTCATGATGAGATTTCAGGTATTTCGAATTCTCTGAATTCTCTGCTGAAGTTTACTAATCAATTGCTTGAAGAAAAAGAAAAGATGGCTTCAACGGATAGGCTCACTGGGGTTCATAACCGAACCAAGTTTGTAGATATTTTTAATTCAGAGTTTCAACGGTTTTCCCGTTACAAAACGCCTTTTAGTGTGATAATGATGGATATTGATCACTTCAAAATTGTCAATGATACATACGGTCACAATGTCGGAGATGATGTTCTAGTTGAAGTCACGTCCATGGCATCTAAAATAATCAGGGCGACAGACATATTGGTGAGATGGGGGGGGGAAGAGTTTGTGGTTCTGGCCCCGTCAAGCGAGTTACATTCTGCCGTAGCACTCGCTGAGAAACTTCGGTCAGTTATAGCTGAGCATTCTTTCCCGTCCGGTTTGAAAGTAACCATGAGCTTTGGCGTTGCAGAAATTGACGAGAGTGATTCTCTCAAAACAATTATGGCTCGGGCTGATGCAGCTCTTTATGAATCGAAGCGCACTGGTAGAAATAAGGTTTGCACGTTTAGCGCGATAAAATGAATTGGTTTGCCTTAAACATATCGAGGTAAATTATCTGGCTCATCATTTTTGCAGGCGGGAAGTAAACTACGATTGTTCGTCACCAAAGCCTTTGCCAAAGGCAGCTTCGAGGAGGGGCTCCGCGTCAGCAAGGTCTTTCAGGTGCTTTATGGCTTCAGGCGGAACCAAGCAGATAAGCTCGGTGAAGCTCAACAAGAGCTGAAGACACTCGATACATTTTAATGACAAAGGGGAGCCGAAGCTCCCCCTTCGATTTTACTGGCCTGTCATCATGGCCGCGATGTCGTCCTGTACAGTGCCTATGGGCTTCAGGCCGAACTTCTCGATAACGACCTTAGCCACGTTCGGGGACAAGAAGCCCGGCAACGTGGGGCCGAGTCGGATACCCTTTACGCCGAGGAACAGGAGGGCAAGGAGCACGGCCACGGCTTTCTGTTCGTACCAAGCGATGTCGTAGGACACGGGCAGTTTGTTGATGTCGTCGAGACCGAAGACCTCTTTGAGCTTCAGTGCGATGACGGCCAGGGAATAGGAGTCATTGCACTGGCCGGCGTCCAGCACGCGCGGGATGCCGCCGATATCGCCGAGGTTTAGCTTGTTGTAACGGTACTTGGCGCAGCCCGCCGTGAGTATGATGGTGTCCTCTGGCAGAGCTTCGGCCACTTGAGTGTAGTATTCGCGTGACTTCTGACGGCCGTCGCAACCGGCCATTACCACGAAGCGCTTGACAGCACCGGACTTGACGGCTTCCACAACCTTGTCAGCAAGAGCCATGACCTGGTGGTGGGCAAAACCTCCGACAATGGCTCCCTTTTCTAGCTCCGTGGGCGGCGCACACTTCTTGGCTTGGGCGATTATGGCCGAGAAATCCTTGGCCCCGCCGGTCGGACGGTCCGTGATGTGCGTGGCACCCTCGTAGCCGACTACCCCTGTGGTGTAGAGGCGGTCGAGGTACGTGTTATCCTTCTTGAGCGGTACCAGACAGTTGGTGGTCAGCAGGATAGGGCCGTTGAAGGATTCGAACTCGGGATTTTGGTGCCACCAGGAGCCGCCGTAATTGCCGATCAAGTGTTTGTATTTTTTGAAGGCTGGGTAGTAATTGGCCGGGAGCATTTCGCCGTGAGTGTAGACATCCACGCCCGTACCCTCGGTCTGCTTGAGCAGCTCGTCCATGTCTTTGAGATCATGACCGCTGATAAGGATGCCCGGGTTCGTGCCTACGCCAATATTGACATGGGTGATCTCTGGGTGCCCATAGGTGCTCGTGTTGGCCTCGTCCAGCAGGGCCATGGTCGTCACGGCCACTTCACCTGCTTTCATCACCATGCCGACCATATCGTCCACAGACAGGTCTTTAGTTGTTGATGCCAGAGCCTCAAGCATGAATTCGTCGATTTCCGGTTTACGGAATCCAAGAATGGCGGCGTGTTCGGCATAAGCGGCTACGCCTTTGAGGCCGATGATAAGGAATTCCCGCAAGGAACGTACATCCTCGTTCTCCGATGCTAAAATACCCACGGTCTTCGCTTTTTCGGTGAAAGATGAGGATGGGCCGCTCCAGGTGGCGGCGTCTGGCAGCTGATCGCTGAATTCCTTCCCATGCTTTGCTTTGTAGGCTTCATGAAACTTCGTTTTGAGCGCATCGCGACGCTTCAGACCATCTTCAATCATGCCTTCGAAACGAACATCGTTCCAGTTGGCGTTGGTGATCGTGGCGAACAGACCCTGAAGCACGAAGTCATCGTTCGAGCGGTCAGGCTGTCCCAGGTCCTTGAGTCCTTCACCATACACGGCAATGCCCCGCAATACGAAGATCAAGAGGTCTTGAAGATTGGCAGTCTCCTCGGGTTTTCCACACATGCCCTTGACAGTGCAGCCGGTGTTTTTTGCGGTCTCCTGACATTGAAAGCAGTACATTACGCCTCCTTGAGGTTGATTGTTCTGTGATTCAAGCATGTTCTGGTTTAGTCCCGGCAGGTACGGCGACGCATGGCGTCCGTTTCTCACCTTGTTATCAATAGTCCTCCATTCATCTTAGACAGCATACCTGACATGGGTCAAAAGAAGCAATCGAGGCTTTCCGGGGGCGAGCGAGTGGTCATTTCCCGTGCCTTGCCTAACCATCCTCATATCATTCTGAATGATGAACCCACTGTCGCGTTGAATGTGATCTCGAGGCTAAGGGGTCAATCGAAATCCCGGATTGACAAGCGCTTCAACGCTTGTTAGTTGTTAATAACTAACCAAATGGGGAATGTCTATGGGGACGCGCAAGAAAAGTGCCGACAGAAAGGCCGAAATCGTGGCAGCCATGCTTACACTGGTTGCCGAAATGGGGCCTGGATGTGCGACCACCCAAGCGGTAGCCGATCGGGTAGGCGTTACACAGGCTGGCGTGTTTCGGCACTTTCCGGCGAAGAAAGACCTTTGGATTGCCGTTGCGGACTGGTTGATTAAAGAAGCCCAAGAACGCTGGGCGAAAGCACGCAATTGCGAGAAAAGTCCTCTTGATGGAATAAAGTGCGTCATAGAGGCGCAGCTTGAATTTATTCAGCACACTCCGGCGGTCCACTCTCTGATATTTTCACGCGAACTCCACGCACAAAACGACGAATTGCGTCGATCTTTTTACTCTATGAGCACGGACTTTCATATCATGTTAACCGATTTGGCTAAACAAGCCCAGGTCGATGGCGAGTTGTCAAGTGACTTTGCCCCTCATGAAATTGCCAGCGTACTGTTGACGTTGCCGTCAGGCCTAGCCACACGCTGGTCACTCAGCGGGCGCAGTTTCAACCTCGCGAAAGAAGGTGCACGGCTTTTGGAAGTCATGCTGTATGGCATGAGCAAGGTTCATTGACGCTCAAGGGGTATCGTTCATGTCCAGATACAGAAAGAGAGTGATATTGGCAGTAGCAGGGGGTATGGTCGTTGCCTTCATGCTGATTCACCTGAATTTTCGCCCAATTTCAGTCCGAGTCATGGAGCCGGTCGCACAGGGGGCGCTCCAGGTATTCGGCCTGGGCACTGTGGAAGCGAGAGTACTTTCCAAGGTAGGCTTCAAGGTAAATGGATTACTTCGTGAATTGAAGGTTGACCATGCTGACGAGGTAAAAGCGGGGCAGCTTCTGGCGTTAATGGACAGCGGCGAGCAAGAAAGTCAAGTGGCCAAAGCCTTGGCCAACCATGAAAAGGCTCAAGCTAACCTCAATCTGGCAAAGGCAAGTCTAAAGAAGTCCCGCACCAGCCTTGCCCTGAAGCAACAGCAAAGCCATCGTCGCCAAGCGCTTAAAAGTAAAGATGTTCTGGCTGAGGAAGAGGCCGAAGTTTCATTGGCTGCAGCGCAAACGGCAGAGGCAGAAGTGCTTTTGTCAGAGGCAGAGATGGCTGCTGCTGCGGCAACCGTGAAGGATGCTGAAGCTCAACTCAGCTTATCACGTGTAGTCTTGTCCCAACATCTTCTGGTGGCTCCATACGATGCCGTGATTATTGGTCGCCACAAGGAGGTGGGCACGATAATGCAAGCAGGGGAGCCGGTCTTCACATTGGTGGATCCCTGCTCGGTCTGGGTACGGGCTTTCGTGGACGAGGCCAAGGCCGGTTATATAGAAGTTGGGCAGCCGGTTGAGGTGCGACTCCGCTCCCTTCCTGGAAAAAGATTCCCTGGAAAAGTCGCGCGTATTGACCTGGAGAGCGATCGGGTCGGAGAGGAACGACGTATTTACGTAACCTGGGGAGATTGTCCCCGCGATTTCCATCTCGGCGAACAGGCAGAGGTGGTGATCAATAGTGGCTGGTTAGATAAAGTCGTGCTGGTTCCAGAAGCGCTTGTTTTCGAACGAGATGGTAACAGTGGGCAGATATGGATTTTGGAAAAGGGCCAACTCAATCGGTGCCAGGTGGTTTTCGGGCAAAGCACCCTGGATGGACGTCTTCCGGTGATCCAGGGGGTGCCTGAAGGAGCCCAGGTTCTGTCAGCCTTACCGTCCGGCCTACGCCAAGGAAGGAAGGCCACGGTGCAATCCGGAGGCGGTCTATGAACCTGGCGGTGCGCGATATCCGGCATAACCTCGGTCGGTTCCTACTGACGTGTCTGGGATTAAGCCTGCTGTTAGGTCTCGTGTTGTCTATGATCGGCATCTACCGTGGATTGGTTGAAGAAGCCCTGTCCTTGTCCAGGACACCGGGAGCCGACCTTTGGGTCGTGGAGGCAGGAAAAAGGGGACCTTTTGCGGAGTCGTCGCGGATACCTGGTGACACCCGCGAAGTAATCGCCAGTCTGTCACAGGTGGTGGAAACGGGATCAGTGACGTATCAATCAGTGGAAGCTATGCATAACGGATACAAATTGAGGCTTTACGTGGTTGGATATGAATCTGGAAGGCTAGGAGGACCTGCAAGTATACTTGCTGGCCGCTACATGACCCGTAGCCACTATGAAATGCTGGTCGACTCGAAGAGCGGGCTCATGTTGGGTGAACAGTTGCGTCTTGGTCGCAATGTCTTTACTGTAGTTGGATTGACCCGAAATCAAGTTTCTTCGGGTGGCGATCCTGTGGCCTATATTACGTTACGAGACGCGCAGCGCCTCCAATTTGAATTGGAACCCCCGGTAGCCCGACGGGAGGCCGAACGCGGCACTCCACAGGTCGGCACGGACATCGTCAACGCTGTGGTTGCCAAAGTCGCGCCAGGAACGACCCCGGATCGGGTGGTCGAGGCTGTCGGACGTTGGAAGCACCTCGCCGGATTGAGCCAGTCCGCTCAAGAGAATATTCTGACCAAGTCGGTGGTGGACAAATCTCGACGCCAAATCGGACTTTTTACAGTAATACTTCTTGTTGTTTCGGCAGTTATCATCTCGCTCATACTCTATACTATGACAATGGATAAAGTGAGGGAGATCGCCACGCTCAAACTAATAGGTGCACCGGACAAGACCATTATCGGACTTATCATTCAGGAAGCCGTCGCCATGGCCGTAATCGGCTTCTCTGTGGGAGCTCTGCTCATCAACTTGACCAGAGATTTCTTTCCTCGGCGAGTGATACTTTTGCCTCAGGACGGATTCGCTTTGGCTGTTGTGGTGCTCGTCTTATGCGTGCTTGCCAGTGGGATGGGGGTGCGTCTTGCACTCAAGATCGAACCTGCCGTGGCTTTGGGAGGATAGGGCATGAATATGTCCACCCCAGGGACCCCTTTGGTAACCATCAGCAATCTTAACAAATCCTTCGGGCAGGGAGACGCGCGAGTCGATGCACTGAAGCAGGTCACGCTGCAAGTGTATGCCGGGCAGGTGGTGGGGTTGCTTGGCCCGAGTGGTTCCGGGAAAAGCACCCTGCTCAACATTATTGGTTGCATCCTGGAGCCAAGCAGCGGGCGCATGGAACTTGATGGGCAAGTGGTCTATGATGGCAAATGGCTACAGAGTGATTTGCGTCGCCTGCGTTTGGACCGAATCGGGTTCATCTTCCAGTTTCACAACCTGCTTCCTTTCCTGAATGCCATTGAAAATGTTGCCGTAGTTTTGGAAATCGCCAACAAAAGTGCTATGTCAGCCCGCCAGCGTGCTCTAGAGTTGCTTAGTTACCTCCAGGTAGAGCATCGTTGCGAAACAATGCCGTCAAGACTTTCTGGAGGCGAAGCACAGCGAGTGGCTATTGCCCGTGCGTTGGCTAACCATCCTCATATCATTCTGGCTGATGAACCCACTGCCGCTTTGGATTCAGAACGTGCTGGTGTCGTGATGGACCTGCTGCGTAAGGTAGCAGCTGAACAGGGAGCTGCGGTATTGGTCGTCACCCATGATGAAAAAATTTTCGACCGGTTTGATCAGATATTTTACCTTCGCGATGGGATGCTGACAGATATAGGTGGTGCGCAAAACAAATCGGAATAGCGAGGCCTTCTCACAAAGCGTCATCATCATGTGCAGGTGACGGTTACTGGTTCGCAAAAGTCACAGGAGTCTGTGAATCTGGACGTGCCACTGCCGCGTTGTCATCTCTGTGGCTGTCTAACCACTGTCTCACCAACTGCGCAACCACTTCTACTAAAGCCCTGTTGGCGGCACGTTGGCTCCACCGCCACTGAGAGCCACAAAACTGTTGGTAGGAGCCAAAATGTTACGTTGGCAACTGTTGGCTGGCTCGCCAAAGCTTAATAATTTCAAAATGCTGCTGGTATGGCATTCAAGAGCGCTCAAAAGGACAATCTGAAAACTAATGAGTTATTCTAGGCAGTTGCTGAGAACCCCCCGAAGGCCGCTTGAATGAGTATTCAAGCGGTCGCACGCACCAAAAAAGCATAATTCGCTGCAAAATAGCTTTTTGACGGAATTCTCATCAAATTGATAATTGCTTGTCGCGTGGAATCGAGCCTCAAGCAGCTTGAGGGTCGAGGGTATCTTCAAGCATAAGCACCGCTCTGCATAACGGGCGGACGCTTCCTGAAGGTGACGTTCACCTCGACATCATTGTCAAGCTTGCCAAGAATAGTAATCATGCGGTCCAGTGAGAACCGGGACAGCCGAGCATTACGGATTCGGGAAAACTCGGAGTGGGCTATCCCCGTCAGACGTTCAGCTTCACGGGTAGAAATGCCGCGCTCATCCAATGTGCGGACAATCCTGGCGGCAAGCAACGCTCGCGCTTGTTCCAGTCCGGCGTTTTCACGTCCGAAATCCTGGAAGGCATTGCCGCTTCCCCGGACAAGTTCCATGTCTTCGGTCATCGCAGCACCTCCTGCAACCGTTTCAAGCGTTCCCGGATGAGGTCGATCTCCGCCTGAGGCGTTTTGATCCCACGCTTCGATTTTTTCTGGAAAGCGTGTATCACCCATATGTCCGAGTCGATCTTCAAAGCATACACAGCTCGGAAGGCGTCACCCCGGTGGCGGAGAGCCAACTCGAAGACACCTCCCTCGAAGGACTTGAGCGGCTTGGCCACTCCCGGAGTTACTCCTTCGGCAACCATGGTCAAAGCGCTCAGGATGTCAGCCTGGACAGCCAAGGGAAATAGCTCGAACTCTTTCCGAGCCGCTTTGATCCAGGATATCGGCCTTGTCTTTTGCATATAAGACTTGGTGGCATATTTGTCACCATCTTGCAAGTCGACATTTTGAATCCATAGGTTTAATGTATAAAAGCAATATGTTATCTTGCGACGAAGAGGGGCAAACAGCACAGCCAAAGCACCTTTGGCAACCCGTTGGCTGCCTCACCACTGCTTCACCACCAGCGCAACCCCAGTCGCCAACTCACCGTTGGCAGCCCCATCCCTGAAAGCCACAATTCCTTTGGCGGAAGCCAAAAAGATACGTTGGCAACCGTTGGCTGGCTCGCCAAAGCTTAATAATTTCACAATGCTGCTGGTATGGCATTCAAGAGGTCGTCGGTTCAATTCCGTCCAGCTCCACCAAAGACCTCAAGGGGTTATCCAAGAAATTGGGTAACCCCTCCTTTTTTTTACATTGGCTGCCTCCGCCAACACTTTTGTTGGCGCTCCCGGACACCGAAGTCTCGGTGAAGCAGCATTCCCCTGTATGAGCATCCAGAAGACGACCCCTTGAGGAAAATTCAAGCGGTCGTTTTTTGTTGTGTTTTTTCGCTGTGTTGGAAAAAGTAATTCGCAACAAGCCGCAGCGAAGACGGAGCAAAAAGATGATGGCCTCTTGAGGGATTTTCAAGGGGTGGTGGTTGGGGTGCTCTTCGACGTCCCCTCCAGGGGAAAGGAAATGTGCTCCTGGTGAGGAGACGGACTTGCCGGAGGGGAAGCAGAAGCGGTCTTGGAGACGGCTTCTTGTTGAAAAATCAAGGGGATGTGTGGTGGGTGGGCTTCGCCTTCGTCTGATGTGCCTGCTGCGGTTTGGACATTTGGACATTCTGAGTGCATCCCTGAAAAAAACGGGCCGGGTCAGGACAGGGCAGGTGCTGACGGAGTGTATCCTCGGGTGCTGAAGTGAGGGGGGGGGCGGATGCTCTGCTGTCGCAGGGTCGGGTTCCTTTTCCCTGACCGCCCTGAATGAGCCCTGACGCGAGGGTTAATGGAAGGGCAGGTGGAGCGAGTCACAGGGGGATGGGATTTTGCCCTGCCTTGGTGCCTGCTGCGGCTTCCCCGGTCCTCCCCCTGACCCTGTCCCGGACCTGCCCCAATTTTCCACAAAACAGGGCCTTCCTGGGACTTTTCTGGGGTGCTGGGCATTGGTCTCCCCGGTGCTGGGGAAGTTTCAGGAGGGGGTGTTTTTGGAGGAATGTATGTTTTTGCAGGGGGTTGGGGAGGGGGTGGTGGGTGCGTCTGGGTAGGCTTTAAGTTCGCATCAATCTGTCGGCTGGCTTAAATGTCACTCTGGAATGAAGTATTTTGCTGTTATTATGCTGAAATTAAAAGACTTTTGTAAGGGTGACGTTTGTGACTTTGCCAAGATAACAGTCTGACACATGGCGGGTGACGAAAATATGAACTGCAAAATTGTTAATATAAAAGATCATCCTGAATTAATTGAAAGTGTTATAGGCCTCGGAGACAGCCAAAGGCAAACGCTTGGTTTTTTACCTGCACAAGCATTTTTGGAGTATGCAGAACGTGGTTCAATTCTAGTTGCCGTGTCGGATCAGCTGGAAGTTATAGGCTACGCATTGTTTGCACATAAACAAAATCGGGTATGTCGGTTAGCTCATGTGTGTGTCGATCCAAAATGGCGTAAAAGTCGTGTTGGAAATTTGCTTGTGTCCAGTTTAAAGAAAGAAGCCTCGCAAATGGATCGGATTATAGTGAAATGCCGCAGGGATTATGGGATAGATAGTTTTTGGGAGAAAAATGGATTTATTGCAAGGGGTGAAGTGTCTGGTCGTGGGCTTGGAGATACAACATTGACGTCGTGGGAGTATAGATTCAGGCCTTCCCTTCTTTCTCTTCCTGCTGAAAAGTCGAAGCAAATGGCCGTTCTTGATCTTAATGTGGTGATTGATGTGAGCTTAAACGGCGAAAACGAGTGTAAAGCACTTTTAACGTTTACGTATGCAGATGAAATTGATTTTAGGGTTTCGATGCATTCGTTCTTAGAAGCCAACAGAAATAATGATAAAAATAGCCGGGATATTACTCGAGGCCAACTCAATGCGCTGCAGCAGGTTGGCCCCTGTCAAGATGCGAGTATTGTTGGCTCTGTTCTTGATATAATTGGGAGTGAAAACAATGACGATGCGGAACAAATAGCCTCTGCTATTTACAATGATGCTGAATTTTTCATTACGCTGGATGCTAAATTGACAAATCATTTTGAAGACATTCAAAAAAAATTTGGACTTAGCGTGTACACGCCCACAGAGTTTATCGTAAACTACTGTAATGGGAGTGGCAGAGACTTATATTTTCCTGGATATCTGAATAGCTCAAATATAGTGTTTAAACCGATGGATGGGTTCAAGATCTCCGAGCTGTTTCAGCGGTACAAGGGTGTTGACGAAAAGAAACACTCTTTTGAAGAAAACATGCGTATTGTTGCCCCTGATATCAAGGGGCATTCGATTTTTAAAATATTTTTAAATGATGATGAGGTGGGCGTTTGTGTTCAAAATAAAATTGGATATGATTTAGCTATACGGGCATTACGTTTAGGGCGGTCGGTGAAGCATTTACATACAATTAGTGTGCATGTTGTTGAAAGCATTTTGTGTAATGCTATATCGCTTGGAGTTAAAGGGGTTTGTGTTGATGACAAGTCGGCTGGACGGTTTGTCGAACAGGCTCTGGTTAGTGCAGGTTTTCAGCATACAAACTCCGGTTATATTAGGTCAATAGGGACTGGATTCCTTTCATTACATGAGGCGTTGGGGAAAATTGGTATACAAGGAGAAGTAGCATCAGAAGCTGATATAGACCTTGTAGAGATTGAAAATTCATTATGGCCAGCCAAGCTAACCAGTTTAAATATTCCGATATACATTGTCCCGATCAGGCCAAGGTGGGCAAAGTGCCTCATTTCTTCTCGCGGACATCAGTTGTCATTAATGGGTGCTTCGAATGTTATGCTTCAAACAAGAAGGGTTTACTATCGTTCGTGCAGGGGTGTTAATATACAGTCTCCAGGAAGGATCGTCTGGTATGTAACAGGAGACGACAAGCACTGCCTGTGTAAAAGTTGTATTGGTGTGTCGAGAATAGACAGTGTTGAAACTGGCCCAGCGAAAATGCTATTTAAAAAGTATGAGCGGTTTGGTGTTTATGGTTGGCGGGACATAATGGTCGCGGCGAAGCAAAATCATGACCATCATTTGATGGCATTGGTCTTTTCTAAAACAGAAATATTTGTCCGTGCATTAGGCTTTCATTTGTTGTCAAAAATTGTTAAGAATGCTGAAGGCAAGTCTTTTAATCCGGTTTCACCGTTTAAGATCAGTCAAGAATCCTTTGTGGAAATATATAGTCATGGAATAAGTTGTGGAAACTAGGAACATTCTTATCTCGGTCAAAGAGATATATGTAGAAAAAATTAGACAAGGCGAAAAGCGCGCTGAGTTAAGAAAGTCTTTTCCTGTGGGGATAGAGGGCGCGCGCGTTTATATTTACGCAACGTCCCCTCGGAAGCGTATTGTTGGATATTTTTGTATTGACAAAGTCTTTCGGTTGCCAGTCAATATGCTTTGGACTGTTGCTGGAAGTCTCTCGTCTCTTTCCAGGGAAGATTTTTTTTCATACTTTTCAGGAAGGGGAAATGGTGTTTCGATACATTTTGATAGATTTGTGCCGCTTTCGGTTGAAGTTACTTTAGAGTACATAAAAAAAATATACCCTAAATTCCATCCGCCACAATCATATGTTTACTTGAGCAGGGATTTTGAGCGAACGATTTGTAATGGTGAAGATGCTACTTGATGTTGTCAAGTCTATGCCTAGTGACATGTTTTTATGCGCCGCCGCAATTAACATTTTAGCATTAGTGAAACTATTGTATTGTAGATGTACAAATTTGCCTAGTGCTTTTTGTCTGTCGCTCCTCCTCCATCCCCCCCCAATCTCTCCCCCCGTCGTGACCTCCTCCCCGAGCTGAGGCTACCCTCCCCGGGAATCCCCATTCCCTACCCCTGGAGGAGCCTATGCCTGACAGCCCGACCCCCAATATCATCTTCAGCTACACGCGCGCCGACGCACTGGCTGACGGCGTCCTGATCGACATCACCCCAATTGCAAGAAATTACGGCTTCAAACTGCCCTTCGCCATCTCGGATGCGCTCTACCACGGGTATGTCCAGCCTCCTGATGACCTGGAAGCGCAGGGGCAGTCCCTGGAGGGACGTCTCCATGATCTTCTGACCCTGGCAAACATTTCCGCCAGAAGGAGCATGGGGGACGACAGGGTCTACTTCAAGGTCGCGTTTCAGATGCGTCCAGCGAAGATGGAGACGGTCCAGGTCGTCCTTCACGTCGGTCCTGGTGATTCCGGTGAACCGGTGTTGACCCTCTGCCTGCCGGAGGACCTGTGATGGCACCCTCCGTCCCTGATGACGCGCATGACCTGGATCGCCTGGATCAACTGGATGCCCTGCTGGCCCGCTTTCGTCCCATCGAGCACCTCTTTCAGGTGATGGGGGCTGTCGGGGATACCGGTGACGGTGCCGAACTGGTTCGGGGATGCTCTGAAATCGGCCTGAATTTGACTGGCCAGTTTCGAGACGAACTGGAGCGGGTTTTCGGAAGAGGAGACGGTGGAGGTGGAAGGGCGGAGCGATTGGAGTAGCTCCAGTGGTGCTTGTTCGCCGTCTCCATCATTTCGCGAGCAAGACCCTGGCCATGGTCAGGATGGCCCGCACCTGCTCCTCTGACGCGCCGGCAAGCAACTGCTCCAGTTCCTTCCGGGCCTGCTCCTTCGTCAAACCGACGTCGCCCAGGTCGAAAAGGACGGTCTTCCCCTTGACTGACAATAACATATTTGTTATCTAAGGCCGTGGAATGAGCAATATTCTATTATAGTGATTCGTTACAGGAGGAGATTCTGGCGATGCCAGTCACCCTCCAGGCTCGTTATCTGCATCTTACGGCACGGATGCGAGTATTCGGCGCTGATCTAGGGTTACCGCATACCATGGCGATGGGAGACGGTCTTTTCGAACTTCGTTTGAAGGGTGCTGAAGGAATTGCCAGAGTTTTCTATTGCACCCTTGTCGGGAAGAAAATTGTTATGCTGCACCACTTTATTAAATAGTCCGAGAAGACTCCCAAGCGCGAGCTTCTGGTCGCAATGAAACGAATGCAGGAGGTCAAAGCATGCTAACACATGAGGAACTTGCAAAAAAAATGCTTGCAAACCCTGCGGTCAAGGAAGCCTACGATGCCATGGCTCCAGAGTTTGCTCTCTTGGATGAGCTTCTGCGGGCAAGAAAAGAAGCTGGCCTCAGTCAGGCCCAGGTGGCTGCCTTGATGGGAACGAAAGCCCCGTCCATTGCCCGTTTGGAATCTTCTTTGTCCAGTGGCAAGCATTCACCCTCCGTGTCGACATTGAGGAAGTATGCGAAGGCGGTGGGCAAGGAACTTGTTATTCAATTAAAATAATGAGTTACCTGTTTGGATCGGTTCAAATACGCGGGAAACCGCGCTTTTGGACCCCCTTTTCGAGGTCATACCCTATTGATAGGCTGCTTGCGTACCTCCTGCCGAGTCGCGACCACCGAATGCGGGAGATTGAGCGAAAGAGAGCTCTTGTCCGTTTCATCGGGATAAACAATATAATTAACAATGTTAATGAGTTGTTGATGCAGGTTCCTGCACAATTTCGCCACCTGAGCACCACATGCTGTCGGAGATGACAAAGGGCGGCCACTTTCCACCCGAAAGGGAGTGTCTGCCCCAGTCATCCTCCTCCTGAAATCCAGTCAGGTTCCCCGCCTGCTCCGTTCTTGATGAAGGACCGGTGGTTTCCCTGACCCTTCCCAACACACGCCTGCCCTCGATCCTGTCGTTTCCATCTGCCGCATCACAACCAACGAAATTCATTCGGTAAAAAAGAAGGGCCGTCAAAAGACGACCCTTCTCCTCTATATGAGACAGCACTGCCTGTGCGGATGACAGCAGCCGCTGAGTATCCAGCAAAGGGAACACCGCCAACGGTGATGCTGACGGTGTTCGATTTCGTTGCGGGTGGTGTTTTGGAGGGCAGGCCTACAAATAAGCATACCCCAAGGACAGTCAAGAGGCTGAAAGAAGGAGAGCTTTCTCCTTTTCCCTTCACCCAAACCATATGCGCAGGAGCCTGCGTTCTTGGAAAACCCAGAACATGATTGAATCAGTATGCAATTTGGCTGACTCCTCTTCTGCTCCTGTTGGGTAACAAACGCCACAACACTGCGCCAAAAGAAGCTCTAATCTCTAGAGCAGCCACTTGAAAATAGATATATGAAGAAAATAGAGCCACAATCTTGTTGGTGAACAACTTGGAACGGAACATCGAACAAAAGTGAGTGAGGTGACTGTGTGGATTCAAGGAATGCAAAACGACGATTTATAGAGTATCTTGGAAACAAAGTAATGTACTCAACCCGTGGACATGAAAACTACCAGTGGGGTGATGTCAACTCCGAAGTTCTTGCGAATGCGCAGTTCATCCACATGCCGAAACAGAGATTTCAGTATCTTGGGATTGACCTCGACTGGGAAGGATCAGCAAGTCTGTGGATGGATGAAGGATTCCCTGAACCGACCATAACAATTATTACTCCAACATCGAATCATTCGAAATTCTTCTACGAACTGGAGCATCCCGTGACGATTCCCAGGTACTGGGGTTCGCAACACATCAATTTCAAACCATATTTGTACTTCAAGGATGTGAAATTGGGATTGACCCTGGCGATGGAAGGTGACCTGTCTTATTCTGGAACATCCATGAACAATCCATTCTATAGGAATCTTGAACAGAATACTATAAAAACGGAAAACGGCGAAGTTTCGAGCAAGTGGAAAGTTCACTGGGCTGACAAGAGGTATGCCCTTGAGTATCTTGCCGAATTCGCCGTCTTTCCAACAAGAAAACGGTATCAGACTTCCTTCGAAGACAGCGACAGCAGAGAGGTCACCCTGTTCAATTCCACGAGAGCATATGCATATGAATATGTTCATCAATTTGATGAATATAACTCGTTTCACGAGGCCGTTGCCTCCAATGCTCTGGAAAACTGGTTGAAGCTCAGTCAGATTGAGAAAGATCATCCTCTTATGGAGAAAGAAGCGCATGCTGTCGCGAAGGCTGTCTCCAGATGGGTCTGGATGCGTCGTAAAGATAGATGGATGAAGCGATTCACCTGGGATATTGGAGCTCTCGGTTTTGAAGCACTGGACAAAAGCACCTTGTCTGAAGAAGAATTGAAATTTGAAATTCATAATCGTAAATCGATGGGTGCAAGATATGCTAATGAAAAACGTAGAAGAAATACTGAATCTAAAATCCACAGTGCATGTGAAGAACTTGTTAGAAACAATCAAAAGGTAACACGTAAAAACATCTCTGAAATGACTCAACTCAGTCTCAAGACATTAAACAATTACAAAGAGACAATTAAACATTTTAAACATAAAAGTATACAAACTCAATAACTATATAATATTACTTTATTACATTGATTTCCAATGCCAAGTAACCTTAATATAGCTAACTACCTTTTTTGGGGGGGGTGGGGTGGTGTCCAGAACGAGACAGATGAATCGAGAAAAATTGAAACTGGAAAAACTGGAGACACAAGCCCCCGCCAGGGATGAACGTTCATCTCCTGAACACATGCAACGCATCCAAAGGATTGCACAAGCAGTCCACATGAGCTCTTTGCACGTTTATCTGAAAGTATTTTATGGAATTCGAACAGTTGGTGTCAATGAGATATCTATGGAAAAATGGAACATCCTGTCTGAACCATGGTTACTGCATGAACAATCGCATTTTCAAGGTGATTGATAGAGATATTAATCCATACTGTTAGCAATGCTAAAGAATCGACGATTCAGGTCATGGGCGCCTTGAACGTCAACCGATCCAAGTCTCGCTGGTGTGCGAGTGTCGCTGTATTTTGGTGACAAGGACAAAAAATTCAATCTTCTCAAGGAAAACCATGTTCATCGCCCTCATCGAATGAACATGCTTGAGAAGAACCAGCCGGGTAGGAGTGATCCGCATGGTGAAGTGGTTGAGTCCGAGGAGGCGGCCAGTATTTCCATGGTGATGGAATCAAGCCGTGGTGGCGCGACGATTGAGCGAGGAGCATGGCCCTCTGAAGCTTGAAGATGCAAATCCTCTCAATTGTGAAGTCGTCGTATGCGATTAGGCGCTGGACGTCACTGAACGGATCGGTTTTCGAACCAAGGGAAACCTGATGGGAGTTCGCTCAAGAGCGTGAGGACTCCAGACTCCATCAGGCGGCTGCGTTTCCATAAGGGAAGCACCGGGAACATTCTTTCCAATCGGCAAGGAAGACAAGTCATTTCTGTTATTACAGGGGGACTTGGCCTTCAATCCATTCAATATACATCTCTCTTGCGGACTCTCTGTCCGCCAGAACAACACAAACACACGTTCCCGGTATCGCCGGATGCGGGAAAACCGCATGTCCGGTGGTGATACGGGGCTTGGGTCGGTGACGATCCTCTCTACCGTCGGCTGTCCGACTCCGCATTCTTGCCGGTGCGGGGTTCAGCAGTCTCGATTTGTCGATTCACATTGCGAAACAGGATGTTTTACATGGTAAAGTCCTGTTTTTTTGCAGATATTCATGATAAATCATGAAAAATAGCTGAAAATTGCGCATTTTCACGCGATTTTTGCGCATATTTATGCGGTTTTGAGCATTCTGCGAACGCCTGGTTCCAATTCCTCCCTGTCGTCGTCAACTGCTCCTCCGTCTCCGGTTCAGCCCCAAATCCCTGCCCCATATTTCAATTCTCCTGCAAGTTCTCCCCTTGGGCCAAGGGTCTGGTCCTGAAACTGCTCAAACATCCAGGAAGGGGCCTTTTTGTCCCAAAGAACGTTTTTCGTTGCTTCTTCGCCACAGAATGCGTGCTGAACAACGCCACATAACAGCCAAATCACGTGGTTGAGCACAGCGTATGTCACTATGTGGCAGAAAAATACAGATATACACCACCATAATCTTTTCAAAACGAGGAGAAATGGCATGGCTAAGAAGCAAACCTCAGACGGTGAAGCTCCCAAGCGGTTCGAATCGAAGTACAACCCAACGGTGCTCAAGCAACTCATCAACGAGAAGCTGAACGCCAATCAGATCATGGAACGCATGAACATCAAGCATAAGCAGGTGCTCAAGCAGTACATTCTGCGGTTGTGCAGCGAGGAGAAGATCTACCATGACGTGGAAGGACTGTATACGAAGTCCACATCCCGTCCGCGAGTGAACTCCAAGGGACAGCTGGTGCTGAACATGGAAAATTTGCTCCCGGAGCACATGGAAGTGCTGCCCGGAGACGAATTCTCCGTCGCCTTCGAAGATGACAGGCTCATCTTGACGAAGGTGTGAAGGCCAATGCCGGAAAAGCCAATCCTGATCAAGGAATGGCTTTTTCGTTTCAGATCATGCGCAAAGCGAGTCAAGAAGGAAAGTACGGTATTGCCCAAGATCGTACATTGGGATTTTTAAAAAAGGCAAAGAAGTTCAATGGGATAACCATGTTTTCATGGAAATCCCGACGTCGAGGCCTGTTTTGAATGAACGATTCCAAGGTGTTTTGGAGCAAAAGCCGGATTCCGGAGGTGTTGCGATGAAGGTCGGACCTTTCATCGAGATGAAGCACGTGAAGGCCATCAAGAAGGTTCTTGCGGATCGTCCGCGTGACCGATTGCTGTTCATCATGGGCATAAACACTGGACTCAGGGTGCAGGACATCCTGGCCTTGAAGGTCAGGGACGTTGCCTCTGTCAGAGTCGGTGATCGGATTCCGATCATTGAGAAGAAGACGGGAAAGGAAAACGTCCTGATGATGAACTCTGAAATCAAGGCCGCGCTGGACATCTATTTGTCCACCGCAAAGCCGAAGGAGGAACATTACCTGTTCAAGTCTCGCAAGGGCAAGAACTATCCGCTCACCACCTATGCGGTGACCATGATGGTAAAAAGGTGGGCCGCCGAGATCAACGTCAAGGGCAACTATGGAGCGCATTCGTTGCGCAAGACATGGTGTTATTTCCAACGCAAGCAATATGGCGTGAGTTGGGAGTTGATCGCCAAGCGGCTCAATCACAGTAGTCCTGGAGTGACCAGACGTTACCTCGGTGTGCAGGCCGAGGAAGTCGAGGAAATCCTGCTCAACTCGGTATAACCTGTAACAGGGGCGGAAGCCCCTTTTGTTCGATCAGGAGCGTGTGGTGAACACAAAGAGTAAAAGAAGCAAAATGCGGTCGCCTTTCTGTAATGTTGGGGATGGAGTTCATGTCTCCATAGAAGTCAAGCAACTGGTGCATCTCATGATTGAGATGGACAAACTCGGTTTCTTCTCACACTTGAAACAGTCCGGCGAGAACATGTTTGACCCGGAGTCTCTGGGAAAGTTCATGGAGACGTTTCTCAATGGTGACAAGTTCTCTGTGAACGTCGAACTGAACACCAACGTTGATACTCCTTCCGATAATCTCCAGTAGACTACGTTTCAATATTCCAAACAATTAACCATGGGAGGTTCCAATGGGCGTCTATCAACGCGATGGGCGGTGGATGGTGTATTACAACGAGAACGGAAAGCGCCGGGACAAGAGCTTCGGTCGCGGTGACGAGGCCAAGGTCAAGGCGGAAGCATTTGACCGGATGATGAAGCCTGTCCCTGCTGGTGAAGTCAATGACTCTGCACAAAGCCAGGCAACTCTGGAAGTTTCGTCAGAGGTCAGTGCTACCGAAGAAGACGAATCGCCTCCTGATGAAGAGCCGGAGCCTGCACAGGTTCCAGTGAAGGACAAGCGAGGCGGGATTTCATTTGGCCGTCTGTCCAAGATGTATCTGGACCATTTGCGTGTATCAGGACGAACTGAGAAGCACATTTTCACCCTAGCTACATTGTTGAAGAATGTGTTCTTCCTGTTGCTTGGCAAGAACACTCCGGTCGAAAGCATGACCTACCTGGACGACATGGTTCCCTTCATCCGGTCCATACAAGGGGTCAGCGATCAGACTGGACGGCCACGTTCGCAGAGTACTGTGAACCGTTACTGCGATTATGTGGACGCCATCTTCAACTTCGGAGTGGAGATGGGCCTGACCACGGTGAACCCCATGAAGGGGCGCAAGAAGGCCAGGGAGCAGCCCAGAGACGTCAGGATCGGCATCACGGATGTGAAGCGGATCATGGAGGCAGCCGAACCCCATGTGCGCTGGGCCATGGAGGTCTGTTTCAACCTGGGGACCAGGCCGGGCAGGTCGGAGCTCCTGTCGCTTCGTTGGGATCACGTGGACTTCACGAAGAGCGTGGTCCGAATCTATGCGACCAAGACGAAGACGTTTCGGACGGTTCCGGTGACGGCCGCCTTCCTGGATCGGTTGCGGGAGATGAAAACGCAGAGCCAGTCTTCCTACCTGATCGAGTACCGAGGCAAGCCGGTGACCTCGATTCGGAAGAGTTTCAATACCGCCTGTGATCTGGCCGGCATCAAGGTGCCGGTGCGTATGTATGACCTCAGACATCTCTTCGCGACGACCATGCTCAGTAATGGTGCTGACCTGGCGGCGGTGTCGAAGCTGATGGGACACTCGACCGTGAAGATGACGGCTGACGTCTACTACCACTACCTCGAAGGCGAGAAGGAACGGGCCGTGAGCAAGCTGCCGAGTTTGGTGGCTGTGTGAACCTATAACAGGGGCGGGTAACACCGCCCCTTACCATTTGAGGATGATGATCATGTATCAACAAAATAGAAGCTTTCGTTGTGATATTTGCAATTCGTTGTTTCTAGATGATGACTTGTATGATGGAAAGGCAATTTACTCTGAAGAAGGAAAACACGTGTGCAAGGAATGCGTTGATGATTACAAAAAGAAATCAGACTGTCCTGAAGATCTGTTCGTTGACAACATTGAAGCGTTTGCGTCTGAACATGGAAACAGGATGAAAAGAAAGAAGAACGAAACATGTGTGCTGGATGAATTGTTGGAGGAAGCTGACAAGAAACGCAAGTTGGAATAGTAGAGACGGATTTGGGGGACCAGGCCGGTGGTGCGGTCTGGTTCCCGTTTTTACTGAAGAGGGGGGGGAGGAAGTCCCAGGATGTGTTTGAAATCGCTTGCGCAGGCTCTTGCTCAGATTAACCTGAAATTCTATTTCAAATAATTTCAAGCTGTTGGTTAAATGGTCGAGAAGCCGCGTTTTGAGCCCAACTTTGCGCTATCCTTTCAGAGGGTTACTGATCGTCGAGGTCAATCCCCCCCACCTTCAATCAACAGACGCGGGGGTGATGTGGCGGCGAGGTGCCCCCCCTTATTATTTTGCCTGATCACGTAGCATCCCTACAAAACTTAACCTGCTTAAAATCAAGGGGTTCGTGGGGGCCTGGGATTCTCTGCCCGGTTCATTGGCGCTTGCCGTCGAGCAAGGTGGAAATACATGTTGACGAAGTTGAACAAATGTTCAAAACAAATGTTCAATACATTTGTCCTACACCGGAAGGCTGTGATGGAAGACGAGCTGAAGAAGAGCGATGACACCAAGTCCAAGTTGATCGAGGCGGCTGGAGAAGTATTTGCTGAGCGCGGCTTTCGAGCGGCAACGGTTCGGGAGATCAGCCGCCGAGCAGTGATTCCTCTGGGTGCTATGAATTACCATTTTCGGGATAAGCAAGGTCTCTATGCGGCGGTGCTCGAACACTCGCATCAGGCCGCCATAAAAAAGTATCCTCCAGAGCTTGGCCTACGGGATGGATCGACACCTGCGGAGAGACTTCGAGCGTTCATACATGCTTTTCTTCTGCGTCTTTCGGATAAAGGCGTGCCCGCCTGGCACATGAAGCTCATACTTCAGGAGATGTCGGAGATTTCTGACCCTAGTGGGGCGATGGATCAGGTGATGGAAAGCTCTGTACGCCCTCTCTACAGACACCTTGTGCGCATTTTAAGTGAATTGTTCGATGAGGATAATCCGTCAGATGCGGAAGCAAGCAACGAGATATTCCTCTGCGCCATGAGTGTCGTGGGACAGTGTTGTCATTATTTCACTGGGAGACGGGTCATTGGGGCCTTGCATCCGAAGAGCTTTAATCCAGCCGATATTGACCGTATCGCAGGCCACATCACGCGGTTCTCGCTGGCGGGCATTAGGGCCGCCCGGGAGGATTTTTCTGGGGATGAAGGACAACGTTGAAGGGAGTCCATCAAGATATATAATTTGCGATCTACAGGACTCGCAGTTGTGAGCGTACTCTTACTGAAACGTCTGATTCTTAAACTCTAGCGACAGGAGAACATATGCAGGTGTCAAAAGAGAAGAAAGTTGAGATGCTTCGGTCCATGCTCCTCTCCCGACGATTCGAAGAGAAGCTGGCGGAGATTTGTAAAACACAGGGTAGAATCCCGGGGATGATGATTCTATGTACGGGACAAGAGGCTGTGGGCTCAGGCGTCTGCGCAGCCCTTTCTCATCAAGATGTCATTATCTCCAACCACAGGAGCCATAATCATCTCCTTGCCAAGGGAGCCGATCCAAGAGCTCTCATGGCGGAGATTTACGGAAAGCGCACCGGCTGCAACAAGGGAAAGAGCGGCACGTTGCACCTTGCCGTGCCTGAGGTCAACGCTCCCTGCACTACAACCGTGGTGGGTGGAGGGCTTCCCATTGCCGTTGGAGTGGCCTTCGCCCAGCAGTACAGGAAGGAAGATAGCGTGACAGTCTGCCTTTTTGGAGACGGAGCCGCCGATGAAGGCTCATTCCATGAGGCTTTGAACCTGGCAAGTCTCTGGAGGCTTCCGGTCATATTTGTCTGCGAGAATAACCTCTATGCGGCGGCCCAGCGCTATGAGGAGCACACCAGGGTTGAAAATATGGCTGAAAGGGCTGTGGCCTATGCCATGCCGGGTGAGATCGTCGACGGCAATGACGTAGTGGCAGTCTATCAAGCTACCTGCAAAGCAAGGGAACTCGCCATTTCCGGGGGAGGCCCCACTCTCATTGAATGCAAAACATACCGCTGCCGTGGACATGGAGAAAACGACAATCAGCTGTATCAACCCAAAGACGAAATTGCTGAATGGAAGCGGAAATGTCCCATCCCAAAGCTTCGCGAAGTGGTGCTCGCTGAGGGGCTGATCAGCATCGAAGAGTTTCAAGCGATGAATGCAAAGATAGAAGAAATTGTGGAAGATGCTGTTCACTTTGCTGAAGAGAGCCCCTATCCCGACCCGGAAGAGGCCCTGGAAGACGTTTTCGCTTAGTTGAGAATCTCCGAAAACCCATGATCATCAGAGAGGATCATAACGCCATGCAACAATTAGGAATGGGACAGGCAGTGAATCAGGCCCTTAGAGAAGAAATGATCCGAGACGCCAGCGTATTCATTGCCGGCGAAGGCGTCGGAGTGGGGATAATGAACAATCCAATGCTTCCCACATTTGGTTTACTGAGGGATTTCGGCCCTGACAGGATAAAAGACACTCCGGTCTCAGAAGCGGCCATTGCTGGGCTCGCCGTCGGCGCTGCGGCGGTGGGGTTGAGACCGGTGGTCGAGATCATGTACAACCCTTTCTTTACCCTTGCCTCTGACATGATCGTAAATCATGCCGCTAAACTGAGGTATCTCTCCGGAGGGAAAACCTCTTTTCCTCTTGTCGTGCGCATGAAAAGTGGAGCGGGCTTTGGGGCTGGATGTCAGCACTCGCACAATCTTGAAGCCTGGGTAGCGCACTGTCCGGGACTCAAAGTTGTGATGCCCTCGACTCCGGCCGACGCCAAGGGGCTCCTCAAATCAGCCATTCGAGACGAGAACCCCGTCATTTTCATTGAAAATATGATGCTCTACTTCCAGCCCGGACCTGTCCCCGACGAAGAGTATCTTATCCCCATCGGGAAAGCGGATGTAAAACGGCAGGGAAGAGATGTCACCGTCGTCACATGGTCCAAGATGCTTGGTGTGGCCTTGAACGTTGCGACACAGCTTTCGCAGGAAGGGGTGGAGGTCGAAGTGGTGGATTTGCGCACCCTGACTCCTCTCGACAAAGAGACCATCCTTAATTCGGTACGAAAGACCGGCCGCCTCGTGGTGCTCCATGAAGCCACACGCACAGGAGGGTTCGCCGGTGAGATCTCCGCAATCGTTATGGAAGAAGCATTGTCGGATCTGAAATCTCCCTTGAGGCGGGTTACGGGACCGGATATTCCCGTTCCCTCCAGTCCGCCCCTGGAAGCCTTCTACATTCCAAATGAGGCAAGGTTGATATCCGCAATACGAGAGATCATTTAAGCCTTAACAAACTCTGTTCAAGTCAAGATGCATAAAGTCAGTTGGCTTCAAAATGAGGGTGTTGAACTTGAACACATCAGAAAAGCCAGATTGATTCATATGATTTTGAGTTGAACATTTAGTATATTTATGGGAACCATCTACCAACGAAAAAAGTCGGTTGGACACTTGACCGCATTGGCCAACAGGTTAAGCAACAATTTGCTGAGTAAACGGTTTCAGGAAGCTGGCGTCAACATGACGCCCGAGCAATGGGGAGCTCTCCTTGTTCTTTTCAATGGTGACGCCTTAACGCAGCAACAGCTCGGTGAGCAGCTTTAGCTTGAAAAATCCAGCGTGAGCCGTCTGGTGGGCGGACTTGAAAGACGCGGCTGGGTTGCCCGGACGAAGAACCCTGACGACGGCCGAAATAAACTTGTCACGTTGACGCCAAAGGCGCAGTCCGTGGCTGATCGTTGTGCGGACATCGCACGGGGTGTCCTTGAAATCGCGGAATGCGGCCTAAGCGATGAGGAACGCCTGGCCTGTCAGTCACTACTCATGCGAATTATCGCGAATCTGGAGTAACCCGTTGTGAACGGAAAAACGCGCAAAATAGTTGCATACGCAACTAGCGAGGAATAGAAACATGGAAGCTCCTCGTCCCATCCGCACCTCCTGTCGTGGTTGTCACGGCGTCTGTCAGGTCCTTGTCCACCTCGATGACGACGGCCGCCCCGTGAAGATTACGGGCGATCCCGACAGTCCGACCAGCAAGGGGTATATCTGCCCCAAAGGAGCTGCCGGCATCGAAATCGCCACCCACCCGGACAGGCTTCTCCAGCCGTTGCGTCGTGTCGGTCCGCGCGGCGGCGGGCGCTTCGAACGGATTTCGTGGGAGGAAGCGCTTGCGGTCATCGCCCGAAAGTTCGAGGCCGTACGCCGGGAATCGGGGCCGGAATACGTCGCCCTGTGCCAGGGAACGGGGAGACCCTATACGGAATTCACCGGACGTTTCGCCCACGCCTTCGGCTCGCCCAATTTCATTAGCCCCGGGCACAACTGCTTTTTGCCGCGCGTGATTTCCTCAGCCATCACCGTGGGCTGGATGCCCGTGGCCGACGTATACGGCCGGGGCGGCGTCTCGCCGCACTGCATGATGTTGTTCGGCTGCAACTCGCCGGAAACCGGTGCGAGCGACGGCATGTGCGGGGCGATGGTCAAACGCGCCTTGCATCGGGCGGAGCATGTCATCGTGGCCGACCCCAGGCGCACCGGAAGCGCCGCGAGGGCTACGATCCACCTACAGCTGCGTCCCGGTTCGGAATGCGCCCTGGCCCTGTCCATGCTGCATGTGATCATTGGCGAAAACCTGCACGACGCCGCCTTTGTCAAGGATTGGTGCGTCGGTTTCGAGGAACTGGCCGCGCATGTGCGCGCCTTTTCGCCGGAATGGGCCGCCCCCATCACACGCGTTTCGGCTGATTCCATTCGGAAGGCGGCCAGGACCTTGGCCCGGTCAAAGCCCGCCTGTATCCTCTGGGGCAACGGCATCGACACGAGCGTCAACGCCTTTCAGACGGGCCGGACAGTGCTTTTGCTCCTCGCCGTAACCGGCAATCTCGACGTACCGGGCGGCATGGTGCATTGGGTCGCTCCCGAGGGACTGCGCAGCAAATCGCCTCTTGAAAACCACGATGTCCTGGGGGAGCAGTTCCTCAGCCCGGAGCAGAAGGCGCGTATGATCGGGGCCGGACGCTTTCCGTTCGCCCCGGGCTGCCACCAACCGACCTTCTGGGATGCCTGTCACTCGGGAGCGCCCTATCGGCCGCGCGTCGTGTGGCTTATCGGCGCCAACCCCATGCTCACCGCCACCAGGGGGGACATCATCGAGGAGGCCCTGCGCGATCACATCGAGTTCACAATCGTCTCGGACTTCTTCATGACGCCTGCCGCCGAGTTGGCGGACATCATTCTGCCTGCCGCGCATTGGCTGGAACAGGATGATGTCGTCAACTTCCACAAAATATGGTGTGTCCTGCCTCGGCGGAAAGTTATGCAGATGGGCGAGACTCGCGACGACAGGGTTGTGCTGCTCGATCTCGCCCATCGACTGGGGCTGTCAGAGGCGTTTCCTTGGTCTGACTGGATGACCTACTTGAATTGGCTGCTTGAGCCCTCGGGCATGTCTTTCCCGGAATTTGCTGAAAGAGGCATCGTTCTTGGCGACATGCGCTACCGCAAGTATGAAACCGAGGGTTTTCACACGCCCAGCGGGCGGGTGGAGCTGGTGAGCTCCATCATGGCCAAGGCCGGGCGGCCGCCCTTGCCCGTGTATGTCGAGCCGCCGCTTTCGCCCGTCTCCACCCCGGAGCTGGCCGCGACCTATCCGCTTATCCTCATGACCGGATGCAAGACGTTGCCCTATTTTCATTCCGAAGGGCATCAGATCAAGAGCCTGAAAAAGTTGCGAGCCCGGCCCCGCGTGGCCGTGCATCCAGATACGCTCGCCGCGCTAGGCCTTGCCGACGGCGCACACGTCAGGGTCGTCACGCCCCACGGTCAGGCAACATTTTTTACAAAAGCCGATACCGGTATGTTGCCGGACGTGGTCAATGCGGACCATGCTTGGTGGTATCCGGAGCGCCCAGGGCCGGGACACGGCTGGCGGGAGAGTTGCGCCAACCTTCTGTTTAGCCATGAGCACTTCGATCCGGATTGCGGCGCAGAACCGCTCAAATGCGCCCTTTGCCGTATCGAGGAGGTTGCGTCATAGTGACCGTCATCTTCCCGTGAGCCTTGGCGGGTTTCGAAACGCAAAGTATGCGTTCGCCACGGGTGGAGGACGTCCGGGGGCGTGGCTGTCGCCGTATGGACGCAATGAAACAGAGGTCGTTGTATGAAGTTTGAACAAGCGCTTGAAATCGCTCGAGCCAGGGGAGAAGAAGTCACCCCCACCGTATGCGGCATGTGTGGTCCCGGCGGTCCCGGGGGCGGCTGCGGTGTTTATGCGTTCAGTAAAAACGGCCGGTTTGTTCGAGTGGCTGGGATGGATGAATCTCCTAATAACCGTGGAGCGTTGTGTGCAAAGGCGCATGCCGCGCCGCAGTGGGTTCACTCGCCTGATCGACTCATCACACCGTTGCGGCGTACCGGTAATAAAGGTGAAGGAAAATTCGAAGTCATCTCTTGGAATACTGCCATAGAGTGCATTGCTGAAAAGCTGCTTCAACAAAAAGTGCGGTTTGGACCAGAGTCTTTGGCGATATTGGCCCCGGCCAAGCGATCTTACAACGAGTATCTTCAGCGTTTCCTTGTTGCGCATGGGAGTCCGAACTACGGGCATAGTGGCATCTGCGCCTTGCAACGGGCCTTTTCTTTCATGCACACTGTCGCCGATTGGCCGACTTCTGACTACAAAAATAGTGACTATATAATATACTGGGGGCGTCAGCCGATTTATTCTGGGCCGGTTGGACCTGCCGCACGGGAGTTGATCGCCGCCAAGAAGCGGGGCGCACGCATCGTAAGCATCAAGCCGTCCATGGAGCCTGATGCTGGCATGGCGGATGTCTGGCTGCCGATCCGGCCGGGAACGGATGCGGCTTTGGCGTTATCCATGTTACATGTAGTGATCAAGGATGATCTTGTTGATCACGATTTTATTCAGAAATGGTGTTACGGCTTTGAAGAGCTCTCAGAGCATATCAAGCAGTATACCCCGTGCTGGGCAGAAAGCATCACTGGAATACAGGCTGCACAGATCGAAATGGTGGCTCGTGAGTACGCCACCTGTCCAAGAGCGCTGATAGACACGGGAAATGGATTAGAGCATGCCCCTTCGGCATGCGACGCTATTCGTGCTGTGGCTATGCTCATGGCCATTACTGGGCATTTGGACCGCCCGGGTGCAAATCTGCTAAAATTGCCACCCAAAAAAAGTCCTAAAGACATCACCCTTCGCGAACGCTATACGCCAGAGCTCTTGAACAAGCTGGTTGGGCCGGAATTTCCCGTGCCATTCCAGCCATTCATGGAAGGGGCGACTTCAGCCTATTATCGCATATGTGAGAGCGCCCTCACTGGAAAGCCCTATCGCATCCGGAGTATCATCGCTCCCGGGACTCAGCCTCTCCCGAGCACCCGTGGTACTAAAACCGTGCTGGCCGCATTAGAAAAAGTGGATTTCTTTGTCGTTGTGGATGTTGCCCGCACGGCTGAAACGCCTTGGGCGGACATCGTCATGCCTGTGGCCACAAGCTATGAGACCGATCATCCTTTTCAGTTGACCCCGGGTTGGTTGATGGCCACAAACCGGGTAATCCCTTCTGTAGGGGGGCAGAAGTCCATTATTGAGTTCTTTTTGGATCTGGGCGTGGCTATGGGGTATGGCGAGGATTTCTGGCGTGGTGACATTGTTCGTTGCATGGACGATCAATTGAAGCCGATGGGGCTAGCCATGGAAACGCTTCGCCAGAACCCGACTGGGCTGCGATTCCCTCTTGCTGCACCAGAATATGAAAAATACGAGAGAGTCTTTCAACGCCCGAGTTTTCGCTTGGATAAAGGACCGTTTTTGCCACAGGGGAAAGTTGCTTTATACAATACACTATTTCAAGAGGCTGGATACGCCCCCATGCCTATATGGAGAGAGCCGCCAGAAAGTCTTTCCGCCACACCTGAATTGACTGGGTCATATCCGCTGTTGCTTTCTGATTATCACACATCAAAAAATTATAATGCATCATGGCTCAGGAATGTCCCGTTGCTTCGGGAGATACAACCAGATCCGTTGTTGCATATTCATTGTGATGCTGCAAATGCCAGAAATATAAAAAATGGAGATTGGGTAAAGGTGACATCGCCTCATGGATGGATTCGGGCCAGAGCTGAAATTTACCCTGGTATTCGTCCCGATACAGTGATGTTGCTTCACGGTTGGTGGCAAGGCTGCCGCGAATTGGGCATGGAGGACTATCCTTTGGCTGATGGCGGCGCAAATGTGAATGTGCTGTACAGTGTCGATCCAAATACTGCCTATGATCCTTTGATAACAGCGATGACCAGCCAAACCTTGGTTGAGGTGGAGCGATGCGAGAAGCCGTGATGAATGCTTACGGGAAAGAGTATTTGATCAGCTTCGATCCTGATAGCTGTATTCAATGCCATGGTTGCGAAACGGCGTGCAAGACATGGCGAAATTTACCCTTTGGTGTGAATTATCGTCGTGTTTTCAGTCTTTGGGAGGGCAGGTATCCGGAAATCAGAAGTTCGAGCCTTTCCCTGGCCTGTCTGCATTGCGTTGATCCGGCCTGTTTGAAAATCTGTCCGGAAAAAGCCATCTTAAAAAGGATCTCGGATGGACTGGTTCTTGTCGACGCCAGTCTTTGCATAGGATGTAAGGCGTGCGCTAAAGCATGTCCTTTTGGTGTTCCTCAGTTCGGGTGGGATAACCTTATGGAAAAATGCGATATGTGCTTCAGTAATCCTTCGCCCAACGGTGTCCCCCCTTGTGTAGCGACATGTCCAGGAAACGCTTTGTCTTTGAAAGAAGTTACACAAGATGCCAAAAAAATGTATGAATCAAAAACTAACTATACCATAGGAAAGGCTAGCGTAGCAACTGAAACACATAACCCCTTGTGTCTGGCAAAACAATAAATATTACTCACTCAGGGCATGAAATATCTAGCACCATGCCGTGCGGAAGTGATGCCAGGTCAGGATCTTTGTCCGGTCATCGCTTGTAAACTGCTAAATATTAAGTGTTCCCAGTAATAAACGTCTCCTCAAACTCCTTGTACGACTTCCCAGGCTTTGCTTTATTCCAAGGCTTGGCGGTGTCGTGCTTGTGACGACTGATGACGGGAATGGTGTATGCCTTTCAGGAGGAGATTTTTGTGACTAGTCCATCATCATACCCGCTCAAAAAACATTTTCAAACGAATCTGTCATGTTACCATTCAAGATTGCCGAGCTTTTCCTTTTGCGGTGAACCTGCCGGTGAACCGGGGAAATTTGTTCACCGTGTATGATTAATGACTTGAGTCTGCCTGCAGAGAGCCACGGGGCGGTTTTACAAACCAAATAACGATAGCAAAAACGAGCATGAGAATTGCAGCGTATGCGTAAAATCTATTGGTGGCGAGCATGACCGCCTGCCTGGAGAGCAACTGTGAGAAAAGAGATAATACAGCATCCTTTGGTACCCCTGCGGGGGCACTAATGAAATTTGTATGAGCAATCCCGACCAATTCCTCATGGTTTATCTTGGCGGAGTTCTCCCAGTACGTTTGGCATAGTGAGCTCCCAACGGCCATCGACATGACGCGTAGAAAATTTTGGAGACTGGTGCCGTTGGCTATTTTTTCAGGAGGCAGATCAGACACTCCGAGGGAGGTTAGGGTTATGAGGCAGGCGGGCGTGCCTGCGCCCACTATGAGCATAGGCAAGGCTATGGATTTGAAATCAACCTGAGTGGTAAATTGTGCACGCATAAAGAAAGAGATGGCCAGCACACCTAGGCCATAGGTGACAATGAGTCTTGGATCCATCCGAGGGAGCAGACGGCCAATTAACGGGGAGGAGGCAACCGCAAGCAATCCCATAGGTGCGGTAGCCAAGCCGGCCCATAGCGCTGTGTACCCCATCTGTTGTTGCAGCCAAAGAGGGGTGAGGATGACGTTTCCAAAGTATAATCCGAACATCAGGCAAAGCGTAACGGTTGAAAGTAGCCAATTGCGTGACATGAACACCGACAGATCGATTGCCGGGTTCTCATCTGTTGCCTCCCAAACAATTAAAAAAATTAATGAAATTAAAGATATTAAAAAGCAATATATAATGAAGTTCGATTCAAACCAGTCGAGTTCACGGCCTTTGTCTAACATAAATTGGAACGCTGTAACGAATATCGTGAGAAGGGTTACGCCAACTGCATCGATTTTTGCTTCGCGCGGTGCTGTTTCCCTCTTGTGTAACAACCACCATACGACAAAAGCAATAGGAGTTCCAAAAATGATGTTAATATAAAATATAATGGGCCATTCCAATGAGTCACAAATCCAGCCCCCGAGTATAGGACCTATTATGGGGGCCACCACGGTAGTCATGCCCCATATGGCAACGGCTGCAGACGATTTTTCCCTTGGAAATATAGAAATCAATAGAACAATAGAAAGCGGGATGAGCGGTCCGCCCGCTATGCCTTGTAATATTCTGAAAATAATTAACATGTTTAGAGACGTTGATAGGCCGCAACATATTGAGAAGAAAGTGAATAGCAATAGTGAGGTCAAGAAAACGCGAACTTGGCCAAATCGCAGCATAAGCCAACCTGTGAGGGGGATCATTATGGCTTCAGCGACAGCATAGAAGGTGATGACCAACGTCCCTTCACTTGTGGAAACTCCCATGTTTCCGGCAATAGTTGGTATAGAGACATTGGTGATTGTTGTATCCAACACCACTACGAAGTTGGCCATGGAGAGAAAAAGGGCACCGAGGGCAAGCTTCAACCCGGACAGTGGAGGCTGTTTTTCAACGCTCATTGAGCACTACCTATTGGAGGGGCTGCATCGGCAATTGGCTTTGGTTGTGAAGACAAATCTACGGTGACATGCATTGACATCCCTACTCGTAGCGGATGTCGTTCCAGTTGCGCTGGATCAAGTTGGATTCTGACAGGCAAGCGTTGAACCACTTTGATCCAGTTTCCCGTAGCCTCTTGAGCAGGGATGGCGGCAAACGCTGAGCCGCTTCCCCCCGAAAAACCGACAACCCGGCCTGTGTATAAGACCTCGGGACCATAGAGGTCTGAATGTACCGAAGCGCTCTGTCCGACTCGGACGCGATTAAGTTGGGTTTCCTTAAAATTTGCGTCTACATACACGTTTTGAATTGGCACGATTGTCATCAGATGCATACCTGGCTGAACATATTGACCTACTTCGACATCCCGTTTTGATACCACGCCTGCGACAGGCGAGCGTATCACAGTTCTTTCGATGTCCAAGCGGGCTTTGGCTAGAGTGGCTTGAGCTGCGAGGATATCAGGGTGCGTGTTAATCGTCGTGCCCTCAATTAACGTTTTATTGGCTGCGCGAGCTCCCAGGGATTCAGCACTTACCCCCTTGGCTGCAGCAATTTGAGCCGTTGCCTGCGCAACGGCAGCACTAGCCTTTTGTCTGATGGTTTCAGTGTTGTTAAGCTCCTCAGTAGAAATAGCTCCTGCTTGGATGAGTCTTTCACGACGGTTCACGTCCAATTCGGCTTTCATCAAATCCGCCTTTGCGCGCTGAAGATCCGCAAGGGCACTTTTTACTGATGAGGTCGTGGCGTTTACCCTGCCCGTTAGAGTCTCATCGTTGGCGAACAACTGTCGGACTCTTTGTTTGGCTGCGGCCAATCCTGCTTCAGTCTGCATTAAAGAAATTTGCATGTCCGCGTCATCAAGCCGCACCAACACATCACCCGCATGCACAAATTGTGTTTCAATAATGGGGACGGACTTCACTGGACCAGCGATCAGGGGGGTGATTTCAAAAAGCTCTACGGCCGTATAAGCATTGTCCGTCGAGACAATGTCCGCCCTGAAAAAGGTTGTCCACCCCAACCAGAGAAGACCCGCCATACAGACTCCTAGAGCCAATTGGACCAGCAATCGCTTTCGCTTCTTACCAACTGGGGGCTCTGGCGACTGCTTGTCTTCTTTGGTTTTAGTTCTCATACAAAGTCCTCGTAATTATAGAATGTTGTAGATTGTTGCAGTGGTGCAAAGAATTGATTGTTTTTATGGTAAGAATTCGCTTTAATTTCCAATATTGTTGCGTAAAATAATAAAATGTTGTGTGTTTCTGCGTAAAGGAGCAATTATGTTGTGTTTATCGCTTCTAGCGATATGAAGTAAACAAAAGGTATCTTTTTTACCGCAGTGCTATGATTTCTATTTTAAATAGTATTCTTATCTAGTTGTGACATTAGCATGAAAACAATTATGCTTTTTCGTTTTTCAATATATTTGTAAAATGAATCGTCATCCTGCTTGAGGAAAATGGCCTCAATGGCAGGTCTGGCCAAGAATGGGAATACGCATAGGCCGATCATTGTGATCATGAACTGTGATACATCAGCATCCGTATCGAATTGTAATAAATCCTTTTTGATTTGTTTCTGCATACGAACAGAAAACAGCCACTTTTTACGGAAACACGGGACTACGAGCTTAGGATTTTTGTTGAGTTCGTTAGTTATGAAGTTTGGAAGATGCTTATTCTGCATGAGCATGTCCATATATGCCGATATGAAGCGTTCAAGCCTGTTCTGAAACGAACAATCGTCGAACATGATGTTTTCAAATTCCGGTAAAAATGTGTCAAAAAGGTCGTCGAATACCGCCCTAAATAATTTCTGCTTGCTTCTAAAATAGTAATGGAGGGAAGTTCGGCTGATTTTTGCTGATGTTGCGATATCCTGCATCGAAGCGCCGTCCATTCCTTTTTGAACGAATACACGCTTGGCGGCTTCAAAAATTCGTTTTTCTACATCTGTTTGTTTTTCTTCGTGATTCATTGGATCACCTTGCGTTTGTCTGTCATGATTGACAGGTATGTCAGACCTGTTAGTCAAAACGTCTAAGCCTTGTCAAGATATGGTCTATGGTTCAGACAAATGAATTATGCCAAAGCACCGTTGGCAACCCTTTGGCTGACTGACCAAAACCTCACCACCTGCGCAACCCCAGCCGCCAACTCACCGTTGGCAGCCCCATCCCTGAAAGCCACAATTCCTTTGGCGGAAGCCAAAAAGACACATTGGCAACCGTTGGCTGGCTCGCCAAAGCTTAATAATTTCAAAATGCTGCTGGTATGGCATTCAAGAGGTCGTCGGTTCAATTCCGTCCAGCTCCACCAAAGACCTCAAGGGGTTATCCAAGAAATTGGGTAACCCCTCCTTTTTTTTACATTGGCTGCCTCCGCCAACACTTTTGTTGGCGCTCCCGGACTGGACTGACAGGACTCAAGCTTGAGTAAACCATTTTGAGCAGACACGGATGAATATCTGCGGGAGTACCCATGCCAAATGAGTTGATAAGCTATCTCCCCCTACTGTCTTCTATCGTCAGCCTATTTACGGCCATAGCCGTTGCATTTATTGGTGTTAACAACTCAAAACGTGTCGAGTCTTCAAAGATAAAGGCATCGTATATAAATTATGCAATTCAAAAACTTATGGATGTATATATATAGTATGACCCGCTCGTCAATGTAAATGATATAGATCGAGATTCGTATATACGGCGGTTGGAGCAAAAGTTTCACGAATGCAGGGCGATGATCATCAAAGTTTCTCCTTTGATTGATTCACATATTTTAGAACCGCTACGTGAGCTTGAGATTCAGCAGTGTTGCATCGTTAAAGGTGAGTGCAATGCAAAGCTTGCAGGCAAAGATCCTGATCCGATAAATGCTGACTATTATCTTGCAATACTTAGCAAGTATATTGATTTAGGCCGAGACATTATATTGTCACAGATTACATCGCTTCGGCATCAGCTTGAAGAGGCCATTTAAGAGTTTCTGTTTCAGATTTGTTGGCGCTCCCGGACACCGAAGTCTCGGTGAAGCAGCATTCCCCTGTATGAGCATCCAGAAGACGGCCCCTTGAGGAAAATTCAAGAGGTCGTTTTTTGTTGTGCTTTTTCGCTGTGTTGGAAAAAGTAATTCGCAACAAGCCGCAGCGAAGACGGAGCAAAAAGATGATGGCCTCTTGAGGGATTTTCAAGCGGTGGTGGTTTGGGTGCTCTTCGATGTCCCCCCAGGGGAAAAGAAATTTGCTCCTGGTGAGGAGGCGGACTTGCCGGAGGGGGAACAGGAGCGGTCCTGGAGATGACTTCTTGATGAAAAATCAAGGGGATGTGTGGTGGGTTGTCTTCACCTACTCCTGATGTGCCTGCTGCGGTTTGGACAAATGGACATTCCGAGTGCATCCCTGAGAAAAATTGTGGGCCGGTGCAGGACTGGGCAGGACTGGAGCTGACGAAGTGTATCCTCGGGTGCTGAAAAGGAGCGGGCTGGACCACTGCTGGCGCAGGGCCGGGTTCCTTCTCCCTGACCGCCCTGAATGAACCCTGACGCGAGTGCTGACGGAAGGGCAGACGGAGCGAGTCACAGGGGGTGGGATTTCCCCCTGCCTAGGTGTTCTCCTGGGGCTTCTCCGGTCCTCCTCCTGGCCTAGTCCCGGACCTGCCCCAATTTTCCACAAAACAGGGCCTTCCTGGGACTTTTCTGGGGTGCTGGGGATTGGTCTCCCCGCTGCTGGGGAACTTCCAGGAGGGGGTGTTTTTGGAGGAATGTACGTTTTTGCAGGGGGTTGAGGAGAGGTTGGTGGGTGCGTTTGGGTAGGCTTTAAGTTCGCTTCGTCGTGTCGGCTGGCCCAAATGTCACTCTGGAATGAAGCATTTTGATGTTATTATGCTGAAATTAAATGAGTTTTATTGAGGTGACGTTTGTGACGTTTGGTTTAGTCAGTTTTGGGCCGTTCATGATATGCTGAAGGTGACGCAGGATTGGTGCGGTGGGGGCCTGGCGCAGGGTCGGGTTCCTTCTCCCCGATTGCCCTGAATGTGCCCTGATGCGGGTGATGACGGAAGGGCAGACGGAGCGAGTCACAGGGGGTGTTGGATTTTCCCCTGCCCTGGTGGTCTGCTGGGCCTTCTCCGGTCTTCTGCAACTCCACCCTGCCGAGCAAACGTAGTGTTCCTACAGGGCGGAGCCTGTTTGTTGACGCATGGCGCTATGTTTTTATTTAGCCTCTATTTCTTGCTCGGTCAGAGGTCATTGCGGTGACATGTGTTCGCCGAGAGACAACCAACCTACTATCAGTGATGCTCTCTCAAGCCTTTGCTGAATGATTTTGTCTTTACATTGTAATAGACTTGATATTTAAATTCTCCATCTGTTCCATAGTAATTCAAATATACAAAATCAGAGTTTCGTCTGACCCCTGACTTGTCAATGAAAAAAAGCAAATACATCTCCTGCAGTTTGTTTTCGTTTCCTTGAGCTTCTACTGTCTTCGCTCTTGTCCGTACATACTCGCAGTCAAATGAGAAGTCATATTCTGGGAACTTTTCCTTAAGCATGCGCATGTGTTCGACGTCTTCCGGCTGTGGAGTAGGACAGCAAGAACGAGCGAAGAGTAATGCGGCAACAAACATAACTAAGAGAACAATAAGAGTATGCTTAGCAGCAACACCTATAAAACGTATTATACTCACTGCGTATCCATTGTTTGTTATATGTGAAGCGCGCTGTTTCTCCGCATGGATGACTACAACTCCACCCTGCCGGATAAAGGTATTGTTCCGACAGGGCAGAGCCGATTTGTCGGCGTGTGGCGCTATGGTTGTTTCTGGGCCTCTATTTCTTGCTCGGCCTTTTGGATGCCGACTTCGTTAGCGACCAAGTCGTCAGTCGAAAACGCCCAGGGCCTTTCGCCGCTATAGCGTGCTGGCAAATCGAAAATGTCATGCCAAAAAAATCCCTGCACCTCGTTGGCTAAACCTGCCAGCCGGGTCCAGTTAGGGCCGTACTCCTTGGTGAGCAGGTAACTCACCGTGGCGTGGCGTGCATCCGAGTCTTTATGTTCCCCCGCAACCTTCTGCCCCCATGAGCGGAGCTCTTTGGCTCTTTGGTAGAACTCGATCGGGTGCAATATCGGATGAATTCCATCTTTATCAGGATTCTGTTTTGATGTCCAACCAACAGGCGGAGGTAAAAACGAAAATTCCTTCGGCTTTGTCGAATTTTGCTCTCCAGTTGCCGGGGGCATGGTGTGGTTCTGTCCTCCGGCGGCTCCGAGTCCTCCTTGTCCCGCCGAACTGAATTGCGCCAATTGGGTCTTTGGCGTGCTGTCGGCCATATTGTTGTCCGCCATATAATTGTAGGCTACCGCAATGGGGTTGACGCCCCCGTTATTGGTCTCCATACGTTGCTCCTTGGGTTGCAGTGTTGTCGAGTTTGACTCGAAAATGTCTCCCGCTAGGGATTCACGCCTAACAGGTCCAAGTAGCGCACGAAGTCGTCGTCCGTGGCTTCACCTCGCTGGATGAGCGCCTTGAGATCACGCAACTTCGCCTGACGGTGAGTCTCTTCAGCGCTGTGCGCGCCTTTGCCTTTATGCGTCGTGCGCTTCTTGCGATTGTGATGGAGGGAGTTCTCCACGATTTCAGCGGCCAGACGTAGTTCCTTATAGAAAGCGAGGAAGGACGGGCTGTGACTGGCCAATCTGGGCATAACTAAAGACCGAAAGCTCTCGGAAAGTTGGCTCACATAATGGCGCATCACGTCCATGGTGCGCTCATAGAGCGGATCATGGGCGCTCAGACCGTGCACAACGGCATGATAGCCGGCGCGCTTACGCCGGTGGTGGGCTTGCTGAGCTTTTTGGGCGAGGGCTTGGGCCACAAGGGAATGCACCGCTTGGGCGCTCTGCCACAGGAAACGGTCGTGATCGTCTTGCGGCTCGGGACCGTAGTCGAACAGCCACTCCTCATGGCTCGGGGCGTCCACGTCGTCGATGGCGTAGGCGGCGTCGGGGTGGAGCGAAATCAGTTTGACGATATCGCCATAGGGGGCGAACCTGAGATTTTCCACAGGGATGTCGTATGGGAAGCCTTGGCCCAGGAAGTCATCCTCTGCCCGCATATGGGGCGGGATGGATGTTTCATGCGAGTAAGACATGGAGAGAGTCTCCTGCTGGGGGACCGGCTCGAAACCGGAATAGCGGGAGAATATGCAACTGGAAAAATTTTTCAGCCCATATAGGGCTATATGGGAAGAAATTTAAAAATAATTTGTAACGCCACGTGGAGCCAATCAAAAAAGATCACCTCCTCCTTTTCAAGAGGAGTTTTCAGATCAAGTCGAGACTCACTTAGCTAAACCACAGGCGCAGCCCCCTGCGCATACGGTTTCCCCATCCCGACCTCTGGAGGAGCCTATGCCTGACAGCCCGACCCCCAATATCATCTTCAGCTACACGCGCGCAGACGCATTGGCTGACGGCGTTCTGATCGACATCACCCCAAGTGCAAGAAATTACGGCTTCAAGCTGCCCTTCGCCATCTCGGATGCGCTCTACCATGGGTATGTGGTGCCGTCAGAGGACCTGGAAGCGTTGGGGCAGTCTCTGGAGGGACGTCTCCATGACCTTCTGACCCTGGCAAACATCGCCGCCAGAAGAAGTATGGGGGAAGACAGGGTCTACTTCAAGGTCGCGTTTCTCATGCGTCCAGCGAAGACGGAGACGGTCCAGGTCGTCCTTCACGTCGGACCTGGCGATTCCGGTGAACCAGTGTTGACCCTCTGCCTGCCGGAGGACCTGTGATGGCACCCTCCGCCCCTGATGACGCGCATGTCCCGGATCGCCTGGATCAGCTGGATACGCTTCTGGCCCGCTTCCGTCCCATCGAGCACCTCTTTCAGATGATGGGTGCTGTCGGGGATGCCGGCGACGGTGCTGAACTGATCAGGGGATGCTCTGAGATCGGACTGAACCTGACCCGGAACTTTCGAGAGGAACTGGAGAGGATTTTCGGAAGGGACGGTGGAGGTGCAGAAGCGGAGCGATTGGAGTAGCTCCAGTAGTGGTCGTTTACCTCCTCCATCACTTCGCGAGCAAGACCCTGGCCATGGTCAGGATGGCTCGTACCTGCTCTTCTGACGCACCGGCAAGCAACTGCTCCAGCTCCTTCCGGGCCTGCTCCTTCGTCAAACCGACGTCGCCCAGGTCGAAAAGGACGGTTCTCCCCTTGACTAACAGTAACATATTTGTTATCTAGGGCCGTGGAATGGGAAATATTCTATTATAGTGATTTGTTACAGGAGGAGATTCTGGCGATGCCAGTCACCCTCCAGGCTCGTTATCTGCATCTTACGGCACGGATGCGAGTATTCGGCGCTGATCTAGGGTTGCCGCATACCAGGGCGATGGGAGACGGTCTTTTCGAACTTCGTTTGAAAGGTGCTGAAGGAATTGCCAGAGTTTTCTATTGCACTCTTGTCGGGAAGAAAATTGTTATGCTTCACCACTTTATTAAAAAGTCCGATAAGACTCCCAAGCGGGAGATTCTGGTCGCAATAAAACGAATGCAGGAGGTAAAAGCATGTTAACCCATGAGGAACTTGCAAAAAAAATGCTTGCAAACCCTGCGGTCAAGGAAGCCTACGATGCCATGGCTCCAGAGTTTGCTCTCTTGGATGAGCTTCTGCGGGCAAGAAAAGAAGCTGGCCTCAGTCAGGCCCAGGTGGCTGCCTTGATGGGAACGAAAGCACCGTCCATTGCCCGTTTGGAATCTTCTTTGTCAAGTGGGAAGCATTCACCCTCCGTGTCGACATTGAGGAAGTATGCGAAGGCGGTGGGCAAGGAACTTGTTATTCAATTAAAATAGTAAGTTACCTGTTTGGATCGGTTCAAATACGCGGGAAACCGCGCTTTTAAACTCCCCTTTTCGAGGTCAACCCTATTGATAGGTTGCTTGCGGACCTCCTGCCGGGTCACGACCACCGAATGCGGGAGCTTGAGCGAACGAAAGCCCTTTTCCGTTTCATCGGGGCAAACAATATAGTCAACAATGTTAATGAGTTGACAATACATGTTCCTGCACAATCTTGCCACCTGAGCGCCACCTGCTGTCGGAGATGACGAAGGGCGGCCACTTTCCACCCGAGAGGGAGTGTCTGCCCCAGGCATCCTCCTCCTGAAATCCAGTCAGTTCCCTCGCCTGCTCCGTTCTTGTTGAAGGCCCGGTGATTTTCCTGACCCTTTCCAGGGTGCGCTTCCCCATCGAGTCAGCCGCAGGTATTGTTGCGCATTCTTTAGTATCTATTATTCAAATACTATTCAGTAAATCTCATTTTTTCATCATGAATTTCTTCTTCTTGCCTTCACCAGCACGTCAACACCATTGTGATATGAGAGGGGGGGCCAAAGGCACCCCCCCAAATATATAAGGGCGTTTTGACTTTGACTTTCCAATAAAATCAACTAGTTATCAAAGACAAACCCATTTTGACTTTGACTTTGAAATTCTGCGATAAGATATTGAAATTATTTGAAATTGAAAGTCAAAATGAAATTTGACGTCAAATGACTTTGCTGACTTACCCAAAATTTGACGTAAAAAAACAAAATTTTGTCTTTAAAATGTATATCGTTTGCTTTTCGACCCTGCAATAGAAGATTCCTTGATTTCTCCCGCCTTGATTGCCTGGTCAACGTAGTTGTTGGCGGTCCCATCGATGATTGTTTCTCCAGAGTTCATGCTCGAATATACTTTTATGACTTCCGCTTTTAAGTCCTTCTTGGAACTAGCCGTTCCTCCAAGGTTTTGCAGAGCTATGAGTACGTACTGTATATTCGTCGTCTGAGCCTTGCTCCCGACTTTTTTAAACCGAAGATAATCCAGCTCCAGCGTAACCTTCTCCTGGATCATGAAGTTTCGCGCTTTATTATGCTGGAGACTGTATTGCTTGCTCTGTTTATGAAGACTCAACTCCCACGTGTTCGGAGACCAGTCGCCTATGGCGCTTGCTCCACGACCGCCTCCAGCACCACTGTCCGTGGCAAACTTCCCATGATGATGGATCAGAAGCGGCGAAACATGAACCTCTTCAGCAAGAAGGGAAACTTGATCAAGGAGTTTTCGCATTTGATCGTTTGAATTCTCATCAAGGTTATGGAAGCTGATCAGGGGGTCAATGATCAGGATGTCAGCCTCATGAAGGGCAACCTTTTCCTTGATAATGTCCCGGAAGCTCTCCCGCATCATGTCGCCAACGGACCGGATGTCCCGGTTGACGCCGAGAAAGAAGATGCCCTCGCGCAAAACCGCATCCGGGATCGAATAGGCGGAGCGAATGGTCGAAAACCGCTTCTTCATCCCGATAAACGTGTTCTCGGACTGGACGAAAAGGACCTTGTGGGGGCCTTCTTTGACTTTGAAGGCATTCAGGAAGCCAGTTGCCGGAGGGAAAATCAGGTCCATGGCGATTTGCAGGGTCATAATCGACTTGCCCGCACCACCAGGGCCGGTGATCAAGAGCGGTTCGGCTTTCGGCCAAAAGTTCTCGATGAGAAACTCGAAATCGGAAGTTGAATTGATCACCTCGATGGCGTTGAAAGTCTCGTACCGGAACTTCCTTGCCTGGGAATCATCCTCGTCGGAAGGACGGGCAGACGACTTGGAGTTGTCAAAAGCCGTTGCGATGTGGTCTTTGGCCTTACCGATTTCACGCTCCAACCATTCGGCTCCCGCTTCCCGCGCTTTCTCACCAATCGGATACGTGGCGTAAATCTGCTTGACTGTTGCCTCATCCACCTTGGCGCTGAGCAGTCCCACCAGGACCGTCATGGATGGTTCCGACCGTTGTCCCTTCGGGAAGGCCGTGGTGATCATCTTCTTGATCTTTTCGGACACGGGCAGGGTGGCAAGGGCCTGAACGGATTGTGCGGAAGCGGCTGAATCAGTCTCGATAGGCGACAATGGGGTCGTACCTGGGGGCATGGGCGTGTCCTTGGTGGTCTCGGGAGCCACTGAATCGGCAGGGGAGTCCGGATGAGTCGTCTTGGTGAGAGTGTAATTCCGGAGCCATTCCGGGGCTACCGCCAGAGCAAGCGTTTCACCCTGGAGAGTATAGGGTCTGCGTGTCTCCGGATGGAGCGAACCAGGACAAAGGACTTGTCCTCCCGTGCCCCGGATGTCGAACACTCCCTTGACGGAACGGCACCCGTAGCGCTGTCCGTCATCAGGATAGCTGAAATAGAAGTGATACCGCTCTCCCTCGCCTCCGGTTTTCACCTTCAGGGTTTCCGGGAGAATAGCTGGAAAGCCTTGATCGACCAGCCATTCCCAAAACTTCTCCATGTCATCGACATCCAGGACCAATAGGCCACTGGCTGGACCACAGGCTATCCCCGCACGCTCGGGAGCGAACTCGGAAGAGATGAAGGGGCGCTTGGTTTCACACCACTTGTTCCAGTTGGCTTCCAGGGGACGCTTGAACTCCCGAGCCGATTGACCTGGAGCCGGGAAACCTCCGACCAACGGAATCAGGGAAAGCGACTTGGCCAGGAATTCAAAGATCTCCAGCCGAGCCGTGTCGCTGATTTGGTCAGAGCGCTGGATCAAGCGGATAGCGTCATCCGTGGTGATTGACATGGTTTTTTCTTAACCGAAGTCGAACATCAGGTCGAGAAAACGACACCGCCCGAGAGGGAGCGTTCGAGAAAACGTGCAGGCAAGTGCATTTGTTCATGATCATCAAGCTATGCAACTTCCAAATGGAGCAGGCAAGCCTGGCACTGCTTCTTTGCTACATCTCCACCATCAGCCTGACCCAGGCCTTTACCGTGTCACGAAACACGCGCCAGTGACTGCATCTCATAGAAATTGCATCAGATTTTGCTTTTCTGCTTCACCTCCGCCTTGCCCCTTCTCCCGGTTGTCGCTGGAGCGCCGAAGGTCACGAAGGTAACGAAGATAAAATTTTTTATATATTATATATAATTATTTATGTAAATATTTAAGAAACAATAAGGTAATCATCTTCGTTATCTTCGGCACATTCGGTTGCAGCAGCAGTACGAAGTCAAGTGACTATGAAGTAAATCTACTGCATTCCAGTTGAATTAAAGCTTGAGCCTGTGTCACGACGATGCGGGAGAAAGGGGCAGGCGAGGTGAAAGAAAAAGCGGAGTTCCAAGGAAACGCAATTTTCTTTGAAGAATATCTGTAGCAAATTGCTTCTGGTTGGATGCTCCAGCAACAAAGCTAAAGGAAAGCAGCTAGGTTCCCTGTCATACCAGTTGTTGGCCAATGATGTTGCCACTGTACGTAAAGACTGTTGACGCTATTGCTCCAATCCTGCCCCGAAAGGGAAGCCACTTTCACGGGATTTGTACAGATATCTACCTGAAACTCTTATCGTAATGAAGTTTCAGACGATTCCTGGCCATGGGCGCCTTGAACGTCGACCGATCCCAGTCTCGTTGGAGTACGAGCGTTGCTTCTGTTTGAAGCAGAAAGGACAAAAAATACAGTTTTTTCGGGACAATCCCAAGCGCCGTTCTCATCGAGCGTGACGGACCCGAGAAACACCAGCCGGGCAGGAGCGATCCGTCCGGTGAAGTGGTTGCGTCCGAGGAGGCGGCCCGTCTCTCCCAAACGGGAGTCAGGCAGAGGTGGCGCGGCAGAAGAGCGAGAAGCATGGCCCTTCGAAGCTCATGGAGCACATTCCATCCCCAAAGGGGTGCTGCCGTACGCGATTAGGCGCGGGACGTCTCTGAATGGATCGGTCATCAGACCAAGGGAAACCTGGCGTCGTTTCACAAACGAGCTTGAGGACTCGCACGACTCCAGGCGGCTGCGTTTTCGTAAGGAAAACACCGGGATGCTTTCGGATCAGAACAAGCCAAAAGACACAATTTTTCCGGTTTCGGCCGGGACCCCTTCGACAGGCACGGGTATAGTTGCCTGCAATCCTTAGGACTTTTTGTCCTTAACAACGCAAACATCACGTTCACCCGGTATCGCCGGATGCGGGAAAACCGCCTGTCCGGTGGTGATGCGGGGCTTCGGATCGGTGACGGTCCACTCTACCGCTCCCGGTGGGTCTTGTTTCCAGGCTTGGGACAGGGCTGACCGGGAAGAATCGTCGACACTTCATTACGAAACAAGGGTTCATCGACAACGATGGCCCTTTTTCTTTGGTATTCGAGCTAATAATCGAATATTTTCAGCATGATTTGCGCTTTTTCATGGATTTTGAAGGCAAAAACGCGGTGAACAGCGTATTTCGAGCCTGTTTTGTCGCCTTTCCAGCCCGGATCAGGGTCTGCCCCTGGACTCCTTCCCCCAAATTTCGCTCCTCCTGAGCTTTACTCCCCCGGTCAAGGCGTTGGGACCCAAAACCGCTTCCAACCCCTGGAAGGGGCCTTTCCGTTCCAAAGACCGTTTTCGTTTGCGCATCGCCAACGGATTCTTCTGTGACGCGACCAACGTTCAGCCAAAACCAATGGTTTTGAACGCATTCAATGCAATTTTGGAAAATTTATACAGATATAATAGAAATATAAGCCAACAACAAAAGGAGAATTTCCATGGCGAAGAAGCAACTCCCAGACGGAGAAGCTCCCAAGAGGTTCGAATCGAAGTACAACCCCACGGTGCTCAAGCAACTCATCAGTGAGAAGCTGAACGCCTCCCAGATCATGGAACGCATGAACATCAAGCACAAGCAGGTGCTCAAGCAGTACATTCTGCGGTTGTGCAGCGAGGAGAAGATCTACCACGACGTCGACGGACTCTACACAAAGTCCACGTCGCGTCCGCGAGTGAACTCCAAGGGACAGCTGGTGTTGAACATGGAAAATTTGCTCCCGGAGCACATGGAAGTGCTGCCCGGAAACGAATTCTCCGTCACCTTCGAAGATGACAAGCTCATTCTGACGAAGGTGTGACGCTGAATGTGGGAAAAGCCGCTCTCAGCAAGAGAAAGGCTTTTTCATTCACTGCGGATCGCAAATCGCGTCCAGAAGGAAAGTACGTTCTTGGTAAGAAACGTACATTGGAAAATTCATGGAAGATAAAGAAATTCAAGAAGATACCTGGAAAACAGGGGAAATCCCGCCGGGAGACCGGTTTTGAAAACACGATTTCCCGGCGTTTTACACAGAAAACCCAGATTCCAGGAGGTGTTGCGCATGAAGGTCGGCCCTTTCACCGACATGAAGCACGTGAAGGCCATCAAGAAGGTTCTCGCGGATCGACCGCGTGACCGCCTGCTGTTCATCCTGGGCGTCAACTCGGGTCTGCGGGTGCAGGACATCCTGGCCCTGAAGGTCAGGGACGTCTCGTCCGTCAAGGTCGGGGGTCGTATCCCGATCATCGAGAAGAAGACGGGCAAGGAGAACGTCCTGATGATGAATTCGGAAATCAAGGCCGCGTTGGACATCTACCTGTCCGCGACGAAGCCGAAGGAGGAGCACTATCTCTTCAAGTCCCGCAAGGGCAAGAACTATCCGATCACCACCTATGCTGTGACCATGATGGTCAAGCGGTGGGCGCTCGAGATCAACGTCAAGGGCAACTATGGAGCGCACTCTTTGCGCAAGACCTGGTGCTACATCCAGCGCAAGCAGTACGGCGTGAGCTGGGAGATACTCTCGCGGCGGTTGAATCATTCCAGCCCGAGCGTCACCAGGCGCTATCTTGGAATCCAGGCCGAGGAAGTCGAGGAGATTCTCCTTCACACGGTATAATCCTGTAACAGGGGCATCCGCCCCTTTTTTGTGCGCAGTGAAATACTCTCAGAAAAATTATGAGGAAAATATCATGAAATTAGTCAAGTCAGGCAAGACATCGGTCAATGTTGAAAAAATGTTGCATGAAATCAACGCGGAAAAGCACATCGAAGTTTGGATGAGCGTGGGAGAAGAAGGTGAATGTCCGCTGTCCGATGAAGAACCCGGAAACATTGCAGAGGTTCTACGCACTCTCGGTAAGCTGACGGTCAATATCTACGCGAATATCGACTAGCTTGAACACGGGGGCGGCTCATGCGGTCGCCCCTTTGCTTTGCAATAGATGCAAAAAACAAAACATATGGAGGAAATGGACATGAGCGTTTACCAACGTGATGGCCGGTACATGGTCTACTACAAGGAAGACGGGAAACGTCGCGACAAGTCCTTTGGCAGAGGGGAAACGGCTCGTCAGCAAGCGGAAGCGTTTGACCAGGCAGTGCGACAGGCCAAGGAGCAGGGAGCAACCCTCCCCGATCCAAGCGGATTCATTGTGGAATCGTCCGGTCAGCAACAGCAGTCTGAAGAGGATTCCGGAGAGAATTCGGAAGACCCCGGCCCGGCACCACGACGTGTGAAGGACAGGGGAGGCGGGATCACTTTCGGAGAGCTGTCGAAACTCTACCTTAACCACCTGCGGGTCTCCGGTCGGACGGACAAACACATCGTCACGGTCGCGGGCCTGCTCAAAAACCTCTTCTTCGACGTGCTGGGCCGGGACGCTCCGGTCGAGAGCATGACCTACCTGGACGACGTGGTGCCCTTCATCCGCCACATGCAGGGTGTGAGCGAGCACACGCGCAAGCCGCGCTCCCAGACCTCGGTGAATCGCTACTGCGACTACGTGGACGCCATCTTCAACTTCGGAGTGGAGATGGGCCTGACCACGGTGAATCCCATGAAAGGGCGCAAGAAGGCCAGGGAGCAGCCCAGAGACGTCAGAATCGGCATCGAGGACGTGAAGCGGATCATGGAGGCAGCCGAGCCCCATGTGCGCTGGGCCATGGAGGTCTGTTTCAACCTGGGAACGAGACCGGGCAGGTCGGAGCTCCTGTCGCTTCGTTGGGACCATGTGGACTTCACGAAGAGCATGGTTCGAATCTACGCGACCAAGACGAAGACCTTTCGGTCGGTCCCTGTGACGGCTGCCTTCCTGGATCGGTTGCGGGAGATGAAGGCGCAGAGCCAGTCTTCCTACCTGATCGAGTACCGGGGCAAGCCGGTGACCTCGATCCGCAAGTCGTTTCATACCGCCTGCGATCTGGCCGGCATCAAGGTGCCGGTGCGGATGTATGACCTCAGACATCTCTTCGCGACGACCATGCTCAGCAATGGTGCTGACCTGGCGGCTGTTTCGAAGCTGATGGGACACTCGACCGTGAAGATGACGGCTGATGTCTACTATCATTACCTCGAAGGTGAGAAGGAACGGGCCGTGAGCAAGCTGCCAAGTTTGGTAGCCGTGTAAACCTATAACAGGGGCGGGAGTCTTATGGAAAGAGTCCCGCCCTATTTTCTTAAAAGGAGAATTGTAATGGCAATATTCAGTTTGAATTGGCTTTGCATGGATTGTAAATGTGAATTTTCAGGATATGTTGACGAAGACGGCGATCTTATATTGTGTCCGGTGTGCGACAAAGAATTTATAGCTTTTGTGGACGAAAGTGAAGAGCGTAGTTATTCGCTTTATTGGTGGAAAGAGTTTATCAAAGTGTATGGGAATAGAAAAGAAAGAAAAGAACGATATTTAGAGCGTCTCATCGATGACGCTCTCCGTTAGTTGAGCGTTGGGGGCCAGGCCGTTGGTGCGGTCTGGTCCCCTTTTTACCGGAGAAGGGGAGAGTCCCTGGAGCGACCGAAACCGCTTGCGCAGGCCCCTGCGTTTTTGGAAAAGGTCAGAAAGGCTACCCTTCGTCGAGGTCAATCCCTTCCCCAAATGTTGCTTGCAGGAGCGTCTCCGCGTCGGCAATGTCCTTAAGGTGCTTGATCGCTTCAGGCGGGACCAGGCAGACAAGCTTGGCGAATTCCTCTTTGCTCATCTTGGCCTTTTTCCAAGGTTTGGCCGTGTCGTACTGACGGCGACTGATACCGAGGATGGCCCAGGGCTTTTCAGGAGGGGACTTGTCAGGGAAGGTCATTGGTTGGCCTGGGTGTGTCAGTTGCGTCCGCAGCAATGCTTGTACTTGCGGTTGCTGCCGCAGGGGCAGGGTTCATTGCGACCGATCTTCCTGGACGCATGCCTGAAGGGGATTCTGCCCTGTGAAGTTGAAGAGATTTGTCTTCGATGTGGTTCGAAATATTGGAAGATTCGTTTGAGCGAGGTGGAAATCATCACCAGCATCAAATCACGACGCTCTGTGTCTATAGGCTCGGGACGCATTTCAGGGTCGGGGTCGTACTCGTGAGCCAAGGCCAGGATGGGAACCAGCACGCCGCCATGCTCTTCATCGTCAAGGAGGTCCCCCCAAGCTTGTCCTCCGATCTCAAGGCCCTGCATAAAACCCAACGCCCAGTCATTCCCGTAGGAATCTTCTCCCTCGCGTTCGATGACGACGAGATCATAAAACTCATCCTCATGAAGCGAGCGCACGACGGCATTCCAGTGCCGGAGAAGGAAATCGTAGAAGTCCTCGGCTTCCTCCTGATCTGAAAACTGGCTTTCCTCGGTACCCAGGATGAAGGGTACGTATGTGCTTGGCATTACGAGCTCAGGGGAGCAGACCAGAGCAGCGAAGAAGCCATCAAGCATTTCAATGTTCATCGCCTCGGGGTAGGAGCCGAGGAGAGTCTCCAGCTTGTCCAGTTCTTCGTCGGTGAGAGAAGAGGTAAGACCGTGCGGCATGTATGGGTTATCTCCTGGCCGGTAGGATATGGCCTGAGAAGGACAGGGGGCAAGAGGAATTGTGACAAGACGCTGGCCAGCATTGGGGATGAAGTGCCGTTTGGAAGTCGGACATAATTACTTGTTTTGTAAGTCTATTGAAGACAGGCTTCACGATTAGACTCAATATCTCCTGCCTGGAAGAAGGAGAGACTTCCAGATGTATAAACGAATATAGTTGTAGCCTATCGTATAAATTGTCCTTGGCGTTCAGGAATTTGGTTGTCCTGTAGTAGCGACATTCGTAGATTCGATTTTGTTAGTTTTCAATTTCTACAGTATGATAAAGTGTTGACATTTGAAATGCTTAAGTGAATATTTGTTTTGACAGCGGGCATTAAGGCCTGTCTCTAAAAAATGTTTTGTTACTCCGGGGGGTTGTGCTATACTCCTTTAATGAGCAGGCACGATATCCCCGACGAACTCTGGAAGCGCATTGAGCCGATAGTATGTCCCTCACGGCATGAACGCCGTGGAAGGCCAGCCAAAGATACACGGCTTATGCTCAATGGCTATTTTCCTGGTTCGCACTGAAAATCTTCGAAGGTGTCATCGATTTTGATAGGTCAGCAAACTGGTATCCTGCGTCCCGCGCCTCCATGGCCTTGCGAAGTTTGTGCTCCATGCGTACTTGAGATCGATATCGGTCTTTCAAGGCAGGGCCAGAGCCGAGGTGCCATGCTTCTCTGTAGCAACTAGGTAGATAGCCCAGAACCGCTTTACGAGCAGTATCCTTGTGAGGTGCATTACCGTTCAAGCGGTGAGGGAAGTCAGGAGTTTGCACTCAATGCACGGGTATAATGAATATGTACAATCGCATCCTCTCGTGCTGTAGCAAAAGGAGTTCTTATGGAGTTTGTTGTTTTGATAATTCTTGCAATTGTTGCAATTGCTTTTGTTTGCTTAATATTTGCCTTGTTATATTCCATGTTTACAAAAAAAGGCGCACCAAAAAGCACGCCAAAAGGCGATGTATTTTTTTCTAAGCTTACAGACAGTTTTGGGTACAGATACTTTTATGATAAAACGGGTTACTCAATAGACATGAAAAATAAGTTGATTTCCCTTTACAATAAAGGGAGACACAAGACTTATAATCTGTCAGAGTTAAGAAGTATAGAGTATTCTTGGAATCAAGCAGAAATAATTAAGATAATAGGTGGGGATCCTGGCTTTTTTGAAAAGTTAAAAGTTAGCAATTTAAACTCAGATAATGCTCGTGCAGCGTATGAATCTTCCGGTATATTTATTAACGCAGTAGATGTTGACATGCCTCGATGGCAAATAAAGGTTGCAAACGAATCAGATCTCTTCAAGTCCCTTGAGATTATACAGCAAGCATTACACGGAAAACTTGCATTTGAAAAGTGTACGCCATGAATATTGCATGGCAAATGCATGTTTGATTTGACAATATAATATATTGGGAAACAGTAGAACAGGCTTAAAATAAATGTGCACAAACGATTACGCATTTAGTTTTACTCGCGAGATAAGCACGTAGCATGATAAGGTCGCCCGGTAATAATGAAGCGTGCACCCAGTAATAAGGAGACAGAGGCCGGTTATCCTTTTTGGCTGACGCACCACTGCCTCACCACCAGCGCAACCCCAGTCGCCAACTCACCGTTGGCAGGACCGTCCCTGAAAGCCAAAATTCCTTTGGCGGAAGCCAAAAAGATACGTTGGCGATCGTTGGCTGGCTCGCCAAAGCTCAATAATTTCAAAATGCTGCTGGTATGGCATTCAAGAGGTCGTCGGTTCAATTCCGTCCAGCTCCACCAAAGACCTCAAGGGGTTATCCAAGAAATTGGGTAACCCCTCCTTTTTTTTACATTGGCTGCCTCCGCCAACACTTTTGTTGGCGCTCCCGGACACCGAAGTCTCGGTGAAGCAGCATCCCCCTGTATGAGCATCCAGAAGACGACCCCTTGAGGAAAATTCAAGCGGTCGTTTTTTGTTGTGCTTTTTTGCTGTGTTGGAAAAAGTTTTCCGCAACAAGCCGCAGCGAAGACTGAGCAAAGAGACGATGGCCTCTTGAGGGATTTTCAAGCGGTGGTGGTTTGGGTGCTCTTCGACGTCACCTCCAGGGGAAAGGAAATGTGCTCCTGGTGAGGAGACGGGGTTGCCGGAGGGGGAGCAGGAGCGGTCCTAGAGACGACTTCTTGATGAAAAATCAAGGGGATGTGTGGTGGGTGGTCTTCACCTGCTCCTGGTCGGCTGCGTCGGTTTGGACATTTGGACATTCTAAGTGCATCCCTGAGAAAAACGGGCCGGGTCAGAACTGGGCAGGACTGGTGCTGACGAAGTGTCTCAGGTGCTGAAGAGGAGGGGGCTGGATGCTCTGCTGTTTTGCAGGGTCGGGAAACATATAACACTTTTTCTCTTGGATAAGTGCTGACGGTGGTCCAGTTGTTTCTTTTTTCTTGCAATTATACGTTTATAAAGTAGATTGAGAAAAAATTGTTATTTATTGGTGGGCGTTATGATCAACCAAGTTAAGTGTCCAATTTGCTTTACAGTGAACACAAAACCCGTATGGGAGCCGGGGGACGGTTTCGTTGTTGTCCATTGCGAAAAGTGCGGGAAATTTCGCATGACAGATGATGCGGTTGGATATTGGTATGACAAGTATTGTCATAATCCAAAAACCAGGGCAGTTGCTAATGCATCAAGCTGGTTATATTATAGTTGCAATCAGGCCAGTATGATTCAAGAGGATGACTTGATAAGATGCGAAAGCATGCGTATCCCGTCGTTCAACGAACGGGCAGATTTACTGCTTAAATATTTGGAAAAGAAAACAGAACATATTGGTCAGATGGTCCCGTTTTCACGGGACGAAATATTTACAGCGACCTGGTCGTATGACATTGATGAAACGCAGGCCTTGCTAAATTATCTTAGCGGTGAAGGAAGGATATGTGTATTAGAAACATATGATGCTGCGATGATTCAACACGGCGGATGGTCCCATATTGAAACATTAAGAGGAAAGAACCTATTAAGTCAGCAGGGATTTGTCGCGATGTGGTTCGGCGACCATGTTCAAAGCGCATACGACCAAGCAATTAGCCCTGCCATAGAAGAAGCGGGTTACAGTCCGCATCGTGTCGATCTCGGTGAGCATAATCAAAAAATTGACGATGAAATCATTGTTCAAATTCGTCGCAGTCGCTTTGTTGTTGCTGATTTTACAGGTCATAGGGGCGGTGTGTACTATGAGGCTGGGTTTGGGCATGGCTTAGGCTTGGAAGTGTTTTTCACCTGTCGTAATGACGATCGAGAAAATTTACATTTTGATATTCGACAGTATAACTGCATATTTTGGGAAAATGATAAATTGGATGAATTTAAACTGAAACTGGCAAAACGGATTGAAGCCGTTCTTGGCAAAGGTAATGTTTCGGTAGCTATGTAGCCCCTCTGCCTCCCCTGTCCCCTAAATTTCCAACAAAACAGGGCCTTCCTTGAGCTTTTCCCCTGATCCAGGACCTTTGGCCGTCCCGTGTCCTGTCCCTTCAAGAGGAGCCAAGTATGGAGGAATGTTCGTTTTTCCAGTGAGTTGAAAAATCTGCTCGAATTCAGAGAATCCCCTCCAGTTTCACCGTGATGGAGGAGCTGAACCACAAGCGCAGGCGGCTGCGCATACGGTTTCCCCATCTCCATCTCCACCACCATCCTCCCCAAAAACTCTCCCCCCGTCGTGACCTCCTCCCTGGGCTGAGGCTACCCTCCACGGGAATCCCCTTTCCCGACCTCTGGAGGAGCCTATGCCTGACAGCCCGACCCCCAATATCGTCTACAGCTACACGCGCGCTAACGCACTGGCTGACGGCGTTTTGGTCGACATCACCCCTATTGCAAGAAATTACGGCTTCAAACTGCCCTTCGCCATCTCGGATGCGCTCTACAACGGGTATGTCGAGCCAGCTGAAAACCTGGAATCGCTGGGGCAGTCGCTGGCGGGACGTCTCCATGATCTTCTGACCCTGGCAAACGTCTCCGCCAGACAGAGCATGGGCGAAGACAGGGTCTTCTTCAAGGTAGCGTTTCTCATGCGTCCCGAGAAGACAGAGACGATGCAGGTCGTCCTTCACGTCGGACCTGGCGATTCTGGTGAACCAGTGTTGACCCTCTGTCTGCCGGAGGACCTGTGATGACTTCCTCCACTTCTGATGACGCGCATGACCTGGATCGTCTGGATCAACTGGATGCCCTGCTGGGTCGTTTTCGTCCCATCGAGCACCTTTTTCAGGTGATGGGGGCTGTCGGGGATACCGGTGACGGTGCTGAACTGATCAGGGGATGCTCTGAGATCGGACTGAATTTGACTGGCCAGTTTCGAGAGGAACTGGTGCGGGTTTTCGGAAGAGACGGTGGAGGTGGAAGGGTGGAGTGACGGGGTAGCTCCACGCTTCGGATCTATCCTGGAGAAGCGATATGAAGAGATGCATCCTTGGGAGGGTGCAACTCGGGTGAGCCAATATTTTTAGTTTTGTCCCACATAGCCCTATATGGGGTGACAACGCAACAATTTTGCCTATTCTATCGCTCATTCCGGCATGGAGCCGGGAACAGCAACCAGTAGGAGATTATATATATGCCCTTCCAGCAGTCCGCTGACACCCAGACCATGGATCTAACTTCCTGGCTGGAGAGTCTGAAACATCAACAACAATATTTGGCTTCGTTGAAAAACGAAAATGGCGAAATCATACCGATGACGCCGCCTTTGCTGATTCTGGCTCCAACCTTGCAAAAGAAGTATCCCGATCTTTTTACACAAGAGGCTTTCAACAAATCCTTCGACTACTTTGCGCCTCGGTGGGGTTTGGATAAGGCATCTCTGGGACTGACGACCTCCAATGAATATCCCGGAGGCACCGACAGAGCCCCCAAGTAAACTTCGCAAGGCCAAGGTGTTGAGACGCGCACATCTGATATTGAGGTCCCCAAGGCGCCTCCTGGTGTGGACATTGATGAGAATATCAAAGCTGCCCAGTCCATGCAGCCATGGACGTTAATTGACAAATTCAGAGATGAAAAGGCATGGAATTACAAGAGGAACTGGAAAGACACAGAAGCATTTGGAAATTTCAACTATGGGGCGACAATGAAAGCCAATGGCATGCCCAATTGGCTCATCCATCGTGGCGCTGGGTTGTATCACTGGCTGGGTAATAAAACACCCACTGGCACTGGGAATTGGTGGGGTAGCTTTCCTTATGGCGATGCATGGGATGATCAATATAACATCGCAAGATGAATACAATACGCTGATGAAAAATTTCCCTATTCGGCTCCTGATCCAATCAACGATCAGTGGCTGCCGACCGGATACTAAACGTCAGTAGCTACAAGAGCGATGAGCGGCCACCTCCTCAGGAGTGGCTGCTCAATTTATTTGTTGATATCAACATAAGAATATTTTATCTTGTATTTCGAAAAACAACGTCAGCATGTTGGTCACGATCAACCTATGGTAAATAAAACTCTTCTCGCTCTTTTCGCCGCCGTGGTCGCCTTCGGGGGCTACCTCGCCTGGAAGATCGCCACCCGTGATCCTCGAGAAGGATGCGGTAGGGAAATTATGGCCGAGGCTATCTCCCCGGATCGCAGATTCTACGCGTATGTCATGGAATATGACTGCAATGTGTTCGTCGGAGGGAACGATGTGTTCATCACGGGCATGTACTCGAACGAGAAGCCGGTACTCATAGGGGAAATATCTTGGGCCAGGGGGTGCGACCACCCCCCTTGTATAACCTTGCGGTGGGTTTCTCCAACCTCACTCGTTGTCGAATATGGCTGCTCCAGGGAAAACAGTGGCGTTACGACCGCTCTTGTCGGTGGCGAAACGATCAAGCTCACCATCGTAAGACGTTGCGAGAACACACCATGACAGAGTCCTGGTCACATATGCTGAAAGTCCTGGCGTTCATCGTCCTGATCTGCGTTGGACTGGTCGAGTTGGCCATTTATGGCCTGCTTACTCTGGATGAATACCCGGGTTGCGATCCGGTGGTTCTTGGCGAGTCCGTCTCACCCACAGGTATGTTCCGCGCCGTGGTCAAGGACTTTGTCTGCAAAACTACGATAGAAGGCGAGAACGTCTATATCGAAAACCTGCAGGTGAAATCCGAACCGGTCTGTGTGGGGCGGATCAAGCGTGATGAGGGACGTTCCGACCCGGCTCGTGTTACCCTGCGCTGGACCTCGAAAAACACGCTGACCGTGGAGTATACGCACGGCAAGAAGGATTTCGAATACAGAAACGTACTGGTAGGGCTGGAGCGGGTTACGGTCTCGTTCGTTCCCGCTCAGGCCGACGCGCTCAATTCGACGATCATCCCCTGAAAAGAGAATCCGAACCGCCGTCCTCATCGAGCGTGACGGACCCGAGAAACACCAGCCGGGCAGGAGCGATCCGTCCGGTGAAGTGGTTGCGTCCGAGGAGGCGGCCCGTCTCTCCCCAAGCGGGAGTCAGGCAGAGGTGGCGCGGCAGGAGAGCGAGAAGCATGGCCCTTCGAAGCTCATGAAGCACATTCCATCCCCAGAGGGGTGCTGTCGTACGCGATTAGGCGCGGGACGTCTCTGAATGGATCGGTCATCAGACCAAGGGAAACCTGGCGTCGTTTCACAAACGAGCTTGAGGACTCGCACGACTCCAGGCGGCTGCGTTTTCGTAAGGAAAACACCGGGATGCTTTCGGATCAGAACAAGCCAAAAGACACAATTTTTCCGGTTTCGGCCGGCCCCCTTCGACAGGCACGGGTATAGCTGCCTGCAATCCTTAGGACTTTTTGTCCTTAACAACGCAAACATCACGTTCACCCGGTATCGCCGGATGCGGGAAAACCGCCTGTCCGGTGGTGATGCGGGGCTTCGGATCGGTGACGGTCCACTCTACCGCTCCCGGTGGGTCTTGTTTCCAGGCTTGGGACAGGGCTGACCGGGAAGAATCGTCGACACTTCATTACGAAACAAGGGTTCATCGACAACGATGGCCCTTTTTCTTTGGTTTTTGCGTCTAACGCGTGATTGTTGCAGCATATTTTGCGCTTTTCATGGATTTTGAAGGCAAAAACGCGGTAAACCGCGTATTTCGAGCCTGTTTTGTCGCCTTTCCAGCCCGGATCAGGGTCTGCCCCTGGACTCCTTCCCCCAAATTTCGATTCTCCTGAGCTTTTCTCCCCCGGTCAAGGTGTTGGGACCCAAAACCGGTTCCAATCCCGGACGTTTACCTGGATATGAAGGAGCGGTCCTTCCTGTTGAATCATCAAGCCAACAAAACCAGTCCGAAGAGGATTCCGGAGAGGCCTCGGAAGACCCCGCCCTGGCGCCGCGACGTGTGAAGGACAGAGGCGGCGGGATCACTTTCGGAGAACTGTCGAAACTCTACCTCAACCACCTGCGGGTCTCCGGTCGGACGGACAAACACATCGTCACGGTCGCGGGCCTGCTCAAGAACCTCTTCTTCGACGTGCTGGGCCGGGACACTCCGGTCGAGAGCATGACCTACCTGGACGACGTGGTGCCCTTCATCCGCCACATGCAGGGTGTGAGCGAGCACACGCGCAAACCCCGCTCCCAGACCTCGGTGAATCGCTACTGCGACTACGTGGACGCCATCTTCAACTTTGGAGTGGAGATGGGTCTGACCACGGTGAACCCCATGAAGGGGCGCAAGAAGGCCAGGGAGCAGCCCAGAGACGTCAGGATCGGCATCAAGGATGTGAAGCGGATCATGGAGGCAGCCGAACCGCATGTGCGGTGGGCCATGGAGGTCTGCTTCAACCTGGGGACCAGGCCGGGCAGGTCGGAGCTCCTGTCACTTCGGTGGGATCACGTGGACTTCACGAAGAGCGTGGTCCGAATCTATGCGACCAAGACGAAGACCTTTCGGACGGTCCCTGTGACGGCTGCCTTCTTGGAGCGGTTGCGGGAGATGATGGCGCAGAGCCTGTCTTCCTACCTGATCGAGTACCGAGGCAAGCCGGTGACCTCGATTCGGAAGAGTTTCAATACCGACTGTGATCTGGCAGGCATCAAGGTGCCAGTGCGGATGTATGATCTCAGACACTTGTTTGCGACGACTATGCTCAGCAATGGTGCTGACTTGGCAGCGGTTTCGAAGTTGATGGGGCACTCGACCGTGAAGATGACGGCGGACGTCTACTACTACTACCTGGAAGGCGAGAAGGAACGGGCCGTGAGCAAGTTGCCGAGTTTGGTAGCCGTGTGAACATATAACAGGGGCGGGTAACACCGCCCCTTACCATTTGAGGATGATGATCATGTATCAACAAAATAGAAGCTTTCGTTGTGATATTTGTAATGCGTTGTTTCTAGATGATGACTTGTATGATGGAAAGGCGATTTACTCTGAAGAAGGAAAACACGTGTGCAAGGAATGTGTTGATGATTATAAAAAGAACTCAGACTGCCCTGAAGATCTGTTCGTTGACAGCATGGAAGCGTTTGCGTCTGAACATGGAAACAGGATGGAAAGAAAGAAAAACGAAACATGTGTGTTGGATGAATTGTTGGCGGAAGCTGACAAGAAACACAAGTTGGAATAGTTGAGACGAGTTTCGGGGACCAGGCCGGTAGTGCGGTCTGGTTCCCGTTTTTACCGGAGGAGGGAAGTCCCTGGAGCAACTGAAACCGCTTGCGCAGGATCCTGCGCTTTTGGAAAAGGTCAATGAGGCTACTCCTCGTCGAGGTCAATCCCTTTCCCAAATGCTGCTTGCAGAAGGGCTTCCGCGTCGGCAATGTCCTTCAGGTGCTTGATTGCTTCTGGTAGAACCAGACATACAAGTTTGGCGAATTCTTCCTTGCTCATCTTGGCCTTCTTCCAGGGTTTGGCCGTGTCGTACTGGCGACGGCTGATACCGAGGATGGCCCAGGGTGACTGAGCGGGAGGGGTGTTTTTTTAGGGTCTTTTGTCTTGTTCCCCTGAATAATTGTATAATTTTTTTCCACTTCCCACCCATATATCCCTATATGGGTGGAAAAAATGATCTTTCTGAGTATCCTTCATGGTCATCGGCCGTTCAGGACCGAAACATCACGCTGGAGGGACTCATCAATGAGCAGCAACGAAGAGATTACTATTATCTCACAATATAGATTCGCATCAACTAGAAAAATCGAAACACATTCTTCCTGGTGGATGCATCAATGAAATCCGCTACATTCATACGACTTGATGTCTTCAAGTCCGAGTTGGTTAAAGGTGCACGCTTCAGCCCTATTTATGAATTCCCTTTATTGGAATCTGTATATTTCAAGCCTGACCAAGCGATTCCCTTTGAAAAGGCCTATAAGGCGACAGGGCAGAACAACTGGGTCCACTTTTACACCCATGACCGGAACTTTGAACGAGTCTGGAACACGCCCAAGCGATATTTCCCCATGTTTCAACGCTTTGCCGGCGTCATCACCCCGGATTTCAGCCTGTACAGAGAAATGCCCTTGGCCATGCAGATTTGGAATACCTACCGCAACAGGGCGATTGCTTTCTGGCTTCAACGCAAAGGCATTCCCATTGTGCCCAATGTGCGTTGGGGCGACGAACGGACCTATGCATTCGCCTTCGAGGGGCTGCCTCAAGGCGGAACTGTTGCAGTCAGCACCACTGGCTCATTGCGCAAAAAAGTCGACCGAAAGTACTTCAAGAACGGCCTGGCAAAAATGGTCGAGGTTCTCCAACCCAAAACTCTTATCAACTACAGCCACGCCCCGGATGACGTGTTTGGCGAATATGCGGATCGTGGTTTGGAGATACTCGTGATCCCGCATTATTTGAATACGTTCAAAAAGGAGGTGCTGTGATGGGCGGCGGTGGCGGCGGTGGACATTTCAGCGGGACAAAAGGGGCAAGTGACTGGAATCCCTTTTCCCTCGGAACTGTGTATGCGCAAGCGGGCAATGGTAACGTCGCAACAGATGCGGGGGGTAAGGCGGCTCCAGCGATCAAACCTTGGGACAAGGAGAAGGCGATACAACGTTTGGATGAAAAGGCTGGAAGTGAGAGCAAGCATAGGTGTGCAGAGTACGTAGGAAAAGCCATCGAAGCAGGAGGCATCACCTTGAATCGCGCTTTAAATTCAGAGGGGAAGAATGCTTGCGGTTACGGCCCAATTTTAAAGGATGCTGGTTTCAAGACCGTGCCTGAGGGTACGCCGCCCCAAAAGGGAGATGTTGTTGTTTTTTCGAAAAGTTCGAGAAATAAGAGTGGGCATGTTGCGATGTATGATGGGGAAAAATGGGTATCAGACTATACTCAGGACACTATGTATCCAAATCGCTGGACAAAAGAGCAGAAAATACCTTATGCAATCTATCGTCGGCCTTGAGTATAGTTTTAGCATAAAACATGTCTTACGCGCCGGAGCAGGGATGCGCCTTCGCTCCAGCGCAACTCAAAAGTATTTATGGCAAATGGCAACCAGATCATTTGTTTTTTGGGGGGGCAGTGAAATTGATAGGTAGAGCAATGTTTGTTTTATTTATACTGCTGTTTCTGTCACATCAGACAGCACATTGTGCAGAGCAAGACCCTGTTGCAGTTGTTAAGAATTTCTACAGATGGTACATTACGTTGCAAGAAAAGATGGACCCATTAAAAAATAAAAATATATATACATTCGTTGAGCGTAACACTGTTTATGAACTCAATAAAGTAAGAGTGGGTACACCTGGCTTCGAGAGAGATTATTTCCTCAAAACAACTAACCCACCACAGAATATGTCCGGCGTAAGCATCTTTGTCAACCAGTTGGAGTGTATTGGCACTGATATTGTCGTTGCTGTCGTTGAATTTAAAATTCAACATAGAAAATTTGATTTAAATAAAGTTATTGTTGTGCTAAAAAAAACAAAGTTTAATACTAAGATTGTAAAATGCATTGACGTTTTGCCCGAGGCATAAATAATGATGCGAGGGTGTCAAAAGATGAAATCGTTAATTTTTCTAGTGCATTTAAGCCTTGTTTTTTTGTCTTTTCAAGAATATGGGGTTTGTGAGATAGATTCAGCTGAGCATCATGTTAAAGAATTCTATCAAAAGTATATACAGTGTGCAAATAACTTATCACTCGACAGTGACTTGTCTATGTATGTTGACTCCTGTGTATTGAGCACAGTACGCATTTTAAATGCCAGGGGTTACTTCCAGAGTGAATACTATACAAAATCTCAAGACTGTTGGGATGCTGGGGAAGATGCGTTTGTAGTTCACAAAGAAATGAAAGTTGACAGCACTGTGAGCATTGTTCCGATATCATTCAAATTTTTAAGTCCTGCGCAGCTTAATCTTCTTGTATTTGTAAGAAGAGGTGATAGCGGGTGGCGCATAATTAAAGTGGCAGGGACAGACGGTTTTTACCAGTAGTGTTTGACATCTGCGGTGTCTTAATGGACTTGATCTGTTGCCAAAGTTGTCGTTCGTCAGAGGGTGCACTAAATCTTTTAGATTGCGATCAACTCATAGAAGCTTTACGAATCTTGACCAGCCAAAGCACCGTTGGCTACCCTTTGGCTGACTCACCACAGCCTCACCACCAACGCAACCCCAGTCGCCAATGAACCGTTGGCAGGCCCGTCCCTGAAAGCCACAATCCCTTTGGCGGAAGCCAAAAAGACACGTTGGCAATCGTTGGCTGGCTCGCCAAAGCTCAATAATTTCACAATGCTGCTGGTATGGCATTCAAGAGGTCGTCGGTTCAATTCCGTCCAGCTCCACCAAAGACCTCAAGGGGTTATCCAAGAAATTGGGTAACCCCTCCTTTTTTTTACATTGGCTGCCTCCTGTCTTGCGACACTTGGTTCTGGTTCTAGGCTGAGCCGGGATATGTCGGGAGAATGTGGGATTTAATGGGACGCCAGCCCAATGATTGCGCCAACTTGGCCAGCGCCTGGCAAAGCGTTTTCGGCCTGGGCGCGCGAAAGTTGCTTTTGCACGTTTTTGCCCAGGCCGAGGCCAAAACGACAGTTGCTTTTGCACAAGCGCGCCCAGGCCTCATGCCGCTTCTCCAGGCAAAACGACAATCGTATATACGAAATCCATTCGCATTGTTTATTGAAAGCTCGCGTGTATTTCCGTAGGCATAGATAGCTACGATTCTCATCGCCTCACAATGGTCAATAGACATCTTCTGGTTACGCGATTTTCCTGGCCGATTCATCCTGCATCACCTCGGTAGAGCCCTTGTCTGGCGCGGCTCGGGCCTCAAGCCTGGCCAATTCCACGCGTAGGTCGGCATTCTGCTTGAGCAGTTCCCGGTTCTCCTGCCGAAGCTCCCGGTTCTCACCCCGCAGTTCCCGGTTCTCTTGGCGCAGGGCATTGATCTCGCTCGTCGGGTCAACACCCGCTGGCTCAATGGCCGTTGTGGCGTTGGGGGCAGGCGTTGTTTGGTCGCTGCCTACGGTGACTGGGCCATCGCCAAATAGAAGCCATTTGGGCTCTACACCAAAGGCGAGGCAGATTTGCCTGGCAGCAACCAAATCCGGTTCAGATTCCCCACGTTCATACCTTCCTAACGTATTTTTGTGAATCCCAGCCACCTGAGCGAACTCGGCTTGGGTTCGCTTACCGCGAATAAATTTCAGACGTGCGGCTGTCGTTGAGGGGGTGTCCAAGTTTGCCTCCCGAAGTTGGACAGGAAGTCGGACACGCCATTTTTTACCAACACATTGAAATAGTGTTGGAAAAAATTTTTCCCGTTTTTTTAACTTGGACACAAAAAACGAATTGACCAACTACCAAAAACGGGGCAAGAAAGTCCTGCGGGCGGTGCCAAAAAAACATTGCCAAATTACACCTTGAGTCTACCGCCCGCGAAAACCTGGGTCAACGTCAATCGGAACACCAAAAATTGACGCCGACCCGCTGGGTGGGACCGATGAGGCAGATGAGCTTGTTCGAGGGCGACGCACAGCTGGCCGGGCTGATTCCGGCCGTGCGGGCCGCCATGAACGCAGCCGCCGGGCTCGATCCGGACGGGCGCAAGCTCCTGGTCGACAAGATCAACGCCCTGGCCGCTTCCGGCGGGGTGCGCCTCACGGCCGGCAATACGAAATCCATCAGCAAGGACACGCTCGACAAGTGGTTGTCGCCTGCGGACCGGGACCATGTGCCAAACCTGTTGGCCGTGGTCGTCTTTTGCCTGGCCACGGGTGACCTGCGGCCCATGCGGGAGGCGCTGCGGCCCTTGGGTGCGGACGTGATGACCCCCGAGGACCGCAAATATGCCGCTTATGGCCGCGCGATAATCGAGCAGAAAGCCAAGGCCAAGGCCAAGCGCCGCCTTGAGGAGGAATTGTTGGAGGGACTGTCATGATGGAGACGGGAATGCGCCGGGATGCCTGGAAAATCCGTGGTCACCTGCGCTCCAAAGGGATGGGCATGAAGGACGTCCAGCGGGCGCTGGGACTCCGCAACTACAGCCCGGTCAGGGAGACCATCATCGGCCAACGGAACCACCGGAAGGTGCTGGCGTACCTGTTGGAATTGGGGTGCTCGGAGAAGTGGTTGGACCTGCCGGAAGACATGAAATCCCAGCGGGCGGCGTGAGCTACAGGCGGTAGGAAATCGTGAAGGATACATACACAACAGCTGAAATCGCTATGGTGCTCGGCATCGCAGTGCGGAGTGTCACCCGTCGCGCCGGCCGCGAGGCCTGGCCCAGCGCGGACGGCCGCGTGCGGGGCGGGGGCCGGTTGTATCCTCTCGCGTCCCTGCCCGCCGACGTGCGCGAGGCCCTGGCCGAAGGGCCGCTCGTCGCTCCGGTGGACTCCATCCGCCGGCAAGAGCCCGTGCCCCTGCCGCCGGTCAAGGCCGAGGTGCTCACCAAGTGGCAACGCCAGGTGCGCGACGCACGACTCATCATTTTGCGCGAGCTGGAACGCATGTCTCTGCTCGAAGGCATGCCCAAGGCGATGAAACACTTCCTGGCCCTGGCAAACGAGGGGAGCCTCAACGAAGCCCTGGACCGGGCCGTGGTCACGGCCAACGCCCGCAAGGGCAAGCGCCGGGCGCTGTGCCTCTCGACCCTGCGCAACTGGCTGGACGTGCTGCAAACGCAAGGCCCGGACGGTCTGGCCCCGCGCATGCGGCCGTACAAGCCGCTGCCAACATGGTTGCCGGTCTTCCTCAAGGAGTATCGCCAGCCGCAGAAGCCATCCATCGCCTGGTGCCATGAAAAGCTGGTGGCCGCTGGCGTCGAGCTGCCCGAATTGCGCACCGTGCAGCGCACAATCAAGAGCCTCGGCGCGTTGGAGGCCAACCGGGGCCGCATGGGGCCGAGAGAGCTGAAGCGGCTCAAGGCCTACGTCAAGCGCGATTTCGATGACCTGTTGCCCACGGATGTCTACACGGGCGACGGCCACACCGCCGACATGATGGTGCAGCACCCGGACCACGGCCGGGCTTTTCGGCCGGAGATCGTCTCGATCCTGGACCTGGCCACCCGCAAGTGTGTGGGCTGGAGCGTGGGCCTGGCCGAATCGTCGCTGCTGGTCGCGGACGCCTTACGTTGTGGCGTCGAGCATGGTGGAATCTCCGCAATTTTCTATTCGGACCGGGGGGCCGGCTTCCGCAACGACATGCTGGACGGCCCGGGCCTTGGCATTTTGGCCAGAATCGGCACGAGCGTCGAACACTCCATCCCCTACAACTCGCAGGCCAGGGGCGTGATCGAGCGCTTCCAGGCCATGTGGATACGCGAAGCCAAGGCCTCGCCTTCCTTTGTGGGCAAGGACATGGACCGTGAGGCTAAAAAGCTGATGTTCGACCGCGTCAAGGCGGAAGTGAAGGATTTTGGTCGGGCCAAGAGTCTGATCGAGTGGCCGCAGTTCCTGGCCTGGGTCGCGGGCCGGGTCGAGGCGTACAACGACCGGCCCCATTCCACGCTGCCGGTGATCCGTGACGAGGTCACGGGCAAAAAGCGCCACCGGTCCCCGAACGAACAGTGGGACGCCCTGGCCCCCCAGGCGGACATCATCATGGAGTCGCCCGAGGTGCTGGCCGATCTCTTCCGCCCCTATGCCGTCAAGCTGGTCAAGCGCTGCTGGGTCAAGATCAACGGGGAGGAATACTTCAGCCGGGCCTTGACCCCCTACCACGGGCAGGAAGTCATGGTGGGCTACGACGTTCACGATCCTTCCCGCGTCTGGATTCGCGACCTGAACGAGCGCCCGGTCTGCACGGCCGAACTGAACGGCAACGTCCACGACTATTTCCCCAAATCCGTGGTCGAAAAGGCGCGCGAAGACCGGGCCAAGGGCCGCATGGAGCGCGTGCAGCGCAAGGAAGAAGAAATTTTGGCTGAGTTGAACGGCGGCAAGCCGGTGCTGGAGGTTTCGCCGCTCTCCAATAGCGAGCTGGTGCTCCACCAGCGGGTCTCCCAGGAGATCGAGACGGCCAAGGTTTTGCCGCTCAAGCCGGAACGGGAAACCGAGCGCGACCGCTTTCGGCGCGCGCTTGGCCTCGAACGCCGGCTGAACGCCGGGGAAAACATTTCGCCTGAAGAGACTGTGTGGCTCGCCCGGTACCGGACATCGAACGAGTACCGGGCCGAGGCCAGCCTGTACGAAGATTTTGGCGAGGCGATGTTTGGCGGATGAACGGTGAGGCCCCGACCGCTGCCACGGTCGAGGCCCCGAAACGAACCAAAAAGGAGACGTCAAGATGCAGCAAACCGTCGCAAAAGACAAGACCATCGCGCCCCTGCTCAACGTGAGCCTGTTCGCCGGGCTGGTGGAGACCGTGATGAACCGGGCGCCGGATTTGCCGGGCATGGCCTGCTTTTACGGGCCTTCGGGCTACGGCAAGACCTTTGCATCCACCTACGCGTCCAACAAGTACCGAGCGTTTGTCGTGCAAATCAAGTCGGTCTGGACGCGCAAGAAGCTCTGCGAGCAGATTTTGAGCGAAATGTCGATCGACCAGGAGCGCACGGTGCCCGCCATGGTCGACCAGATCGCCGAGGAACTAAGCAACTCCCACCGGCCGCTCATCATCGATGAGGCCGACTTCCTTGTGCAAAAGGGGCTGATCGAGATTGTCCGCGACATTTACGAAAGTTCGAACTCCTCAGTCATCCTGATCGGCGAAGAAAATATGCCAAGCGCCTTGCGCAAGTGGGAGCGCATCCACAACCGCATGCTGGACATGAAGCGCGCCCAGCCGGCCAGCCTTGACGACACCAGGCACTTGGCGCGCCTCTATTGCCCGGGCGTGGACCTGGCCGACGACATGCTTGCGGCCATCCACGAGGCGGCGGCCGGGTGCACGCGCCGCATCTGCGTCAGCCTGGACCGGGTGCGCGACTACGCGGCCGCACGGGGAGCTACGGCCCTGTGCCGGGCCGACTACGACGGCGAGCTGTTCAGCGGCCGTCCCGGGGGACGGTCGTGATCACGGCCAAGCTGCAACGCCCGCCAAGCCGCCAGGACGTCTGGGACGTGATGCGCGAGCGCAGGGAGTTTGTGGCCCAGGACCTCGTTCGCTTGACCGGAGCGACCCTCGCCATGGTCGCGGACTACATCGCCAGTCTGCGCAAGGCCGGATTCGTGGCGATCGCGGGCGAAACCGAGAGCCCGGGCGGGAATCCGGGATCGTTCAAGCGCGCGCTGTACCGGCTGGTCAGGGACAACGGCCGCGAAGCGCCGAGGGTGCGCAAGGACGGCACGTCCTGCCCGCCGACAAAACGCGAGAGCATGTGGCGCACCATGCCGGGCCTGGGCGCCTTTACCGCGCGGAACCTGGCCCTGGCCGCGTCAACGGAAGACGTGCCCGTGCTTGAGACCGACGCCCAGGATTACGTTTCGCATCTTTATCGCGCCGGCTACCTGGCCCTTGTCAAGCCGGCCTCTCCCAAGGGCGGCAAGGCCGTGTACCGGCTGGTGAAACGCACGGGGGGGCTGCCGCCCCAGGTGCTGCGCACCAAGGCGGTCTATGACCCCAACCGCAAGGAAATCGTGTGGATGGACCTGGGCGGGGTGACCTCATGATCCCCTCCCGTATCCCCCGCGAAACCGCCCTGGCCAAGGCCCAGGCGGCCTGGGGCGCGGACCTGCCGGATTGGGTGCGCGAGCTGGCCGTGCAGTGCGACCAGGCGGCCAGCATGGCCAAGGTGGGCGCGCAGCTGGGCGTCACCAAGGGCGCGGTGAGCCGCATTGTCCGCAACGACTGGACGAGCGACACCACGCGCATCGAAGAGGCCGTGCGCCGGGCTTGGCTGGCCGAGTGCGTGATCTGCCCGGTGCTGGGCGAAATATCCCTGGCCGAGTGCGAGGCCAACCAGGCCCGGCCCTTTTCGGCCGCCAACAACATGCGGGTGCGGCTCTACCGCGCCTGCCGGGACGGCTGTGCCCACAGTCGATTGACCGATGACCGTGCGGGGCATTGACCGGTCAATCCGCCGGCTGGGGCAACCCGCGTCACGGCGGGCGACGCCGGCCAGAAAGTGGCGGCGGCGCGAAGAGCGGGCCACCAAACGTCAACTCGAGGGGGTGCTGCGTGAGTACGCAAAACGCTGACATTCGGCGGCTGGAGCTGCTGGTGGGCTCGGTACACATCACCCTGCAGGACGCGACGCGCCTGCCTGACGACACCAGGCGCAAGCTGCTGCGTTGCGCCTGGGTGGACCTCGGCCGAGCGCGGGACGTGATTGCGAGGTGCCGCCTCGACGGGCTCGACCGCATGCAGACGCGCCTTACCCAGGCGAGCGTGGCCCTGACCGACGCCATCAAGACCGCGAAGCCCCTGCTGCGGGCCGAGCTGCTGACGCGGGCGCACGAGCATGTGCTGGCAGCCATGAGCGATTGCAACCACCTGGCCAAGCGCCAGACTACTGCGGAGGAATGTGCATGATTGCGAGCGAAATACAGACCGTGCGGCTGGCCCTGGGGACCGCAATGGAACGCGTGGACCAGGAAACTCGGGCGGTCCTGCTGCTCTGCCGCGAGCGCCTGGACGCCACGGCGGACCTGGCCGGAGAACTGGAGGCCCAGGTGGTGGCCACGAGAGCCCTCGAAGCCGCCAATCGGAAGGCGAAGCGCCGGTGGCAGACTCTCACGAGCAAGGACGGCGCGCAATGACCGCCACGATACCTGAAGGCTACATGGAAGACCCCCAGGGCCGCTTGGTGCCCCTGGCCATGGTCAAGGACGTGGACCTGGCCCGGCACGAGCTGGTGCTCGAGGTGGTGGGCAAGGCCCGCGCCGTTCACGATGACCTGGCCAAATTCCAGGCCGACGTCCAGGCCGACGTTGCCGCCTTCGTCCAGCTCTCGGCCGAACAGTACGGGGTCAAGATCGGCGGCGACAAGGGCAACCTGTCCCTGGTCTCGTACGATGGCCGGTACAAGGTGCAGCGCCAGGTGGCCGAGACCTTGGCCTTTGACGAGCGCTTGCAGGCCGCCAAGGCGCTTGTGGACGAGTGCATCACCGAATGGACCACGGGCAGCCGGGACGAAATCCGAGCCCTCATCAACGACGCCTTTCAGGTGGACAAGGAGGGCAGGATCAACACCGGCCGAGTGCTCGGCCTGCGCCGGCTCAAGATCGACGACGACCGGTGGCGTCAGGCCATGCAGGCCGTGAGCGACAGCCTGCGGGTGGCCGGCAGCAAGACCTACCTGCGCGTCTATGAACGCCGCGAAGACGGCAAATACGTGCCCATCGCCCTGGATTTGGCGGCGATGTGAGGGGATTTATGACCAAGCAAGAGTTGATCGACCGCATTGTTTGGACGCTGAAGACGGACGCCGAGACCATGCACATCGGCAAGAAGCATGTGGCCAGCGTGCTCGACATCGCCGGCGACGTGATCGCCGCCGAGCTGCTGGGCGGGGGCGAAGCGCCCCTGCCTGGCCTGGGCAAGCTGGTGACCCAGGCGACAAAGGCCCGCCAGGGACGCAACCCCCGGACCGGGGAGCCTCTCGACATCCCCGCCGGCCGTCGGGTGGCGTTTAATGCGGGCAAGGCCCTCAAGGAGGCGCTGAAGTGAGACGCTTAACTGAACATACGGACGAGGCCGCCACTGCGTTGGTGGATACGTGGAACTTGCACTACCCGATTGGGACGGAAGTCAAAGTGGTCAAGGATCGGGGCGAGGTCCTGGAGACGCGCACGCGTTCGCAAGCTTGGATTACTCCTTCTGGCGGCGTGTTGGTCATGATTGTGGGGATATCCGGCGGCTATAGCCTCTCGCGTGTCATCCCCATACCCCAAGCCTGATTGCGAAACCGCCCCACGCGGGGCGGTCGTCGGACGGTGGCGCGTCCGGCCTGACGAGCAGCCGAAAGGAAATATCGTGGCAAAACGCAACAAACGTGATTGTGCAACATGCGGCTGGGGTGTCCATTGGGAACGTAGCGGTTATGACGGCAAGCTGCATGGTCGTTGCATGTTCAGACCGTCTTGTCGCGTCCCGCGTCACTATGGATTCGCAGCCGGGTTTGGCGAAGAAACGCCGATGCCAGAAGACTGCCCGGCATGGAAGAAACCGCGAGATATGTATCTCGTGCCAGAGTGGAAAGAAGAACATCTTGAATATCTTGCGCGAGCAAATGACTATAAATGCAGAAAAATTTCAGAGGTTGCTCAACAGATTAGAGACGAAAGAGCGAGGCTTCTCGCCGAAGACCCGGAGATGGCCAAGCGCTTGGGGATACAGCAATGAACCGTAAACCAAAAAACTTCACCGTGACCCTCGAAATTGGGGGAAAGTCGTATGGCTCAGTTTCAAAAACGACGTGGGAGCAGGCTGTTCGAGCAGTGAACAAAGCGGAATGTGGAACAAAGCCAAAGCGGGTCACGGCGGCCACCATTCGGGCGGCCCTGAAGAAAAAGGTCAAGGAAGAACTGTCGCAAGAGCAACGCCAGAACATCCTGAACCTGATGTGGTCCGGGCTCACAGTAGCCGAAATCGCCACGCAAGCAGGGGTGACGCATGAAGTCGTTCAGGGAGTGTTCGAACTGAACATCAAGACGGTGAAAACGCTTCGCAAGGAGTCCCTGTGATGTCTGCCCCCAAACGCTTCCTCCCCGGCCGCGCCTACGGCGGCTCCTTGGCCGTGATCGACACCCACCGCAAGGGCCGGGCGGTCTGCATCGTGCTGCCGGACCCGGAAAAACCCGGAGCGGCGGACAAATTGGCCGTGATTTTCGCTGACGCGTTGAATCAGCTCCACGAGAAAAGCACCGGAGGGAAAAAGGCATGAGCGCCGCACAAAACTACCGCAAGGCCCTGACCACGAAGATCCACGTGGCCAAGGCCCAACTGGGCATCAGCGACCCGGACTACCGCGCGTTGCTCCAGACCATGTTTCGGGCGGCCAGCTCGAAGGCCCTGACCACGCGCCAGCTCGACCAGTTGTTGCGCCACTTCGAGGACAACTGTGGCTGGCAGCCGCGCACCACCAAGGCCCGCAAGGGCGACAAGGCCCCCAGCGAAAAGGCTCTGCGCCGCACGCCGATGCTCACGAAGATTGAGGCCTTGCTGGCCGAGCTGGCCAACATGCAGGACGCCTTTGTGCCGTGGGACTACGCCCACGCCATCCTCAAGCGGATGTACAAGGTCGACCGCCTGGAATGGGCCACGCCCAACCAGCTGCGCGCGGTGATCGCGGCCCTGGACAAGCGCGTGGCCAAGCTCATCAGGCAGGCGCTCGAAGACAAGGACACGCGCCTCGAAGTGCTGCGGGTGTGGCGCGAAAGCATGCGCAAGGCCGCCGGCCTGCGCGAGACCGTTTAGCGAGCGTTTACAGCGTGGACCAGGTCAACACCTCCTCCCTCGATCTGCCCGGCGTGCTGGCCGAGATCGCGGCCGTGGCCGGCGAGGCCGCCGCCGTGGCCGTGGCCCGTGCCAAGGGCGGCACGCGGGCCTACCTGCCCGGTCCGGACCGCTTGCTGCCTGGTCACTGGCTGGTGGCCGCCGTGGGGATGGAGGCCGCCCAGGCCATCGCCGCCCGCCTGGGCGGCGGCGACGTGGAGATACCGCTGGGGCCGTACGCCGGCAACCGGGCCAGGGTGCATGCCGCAATCCGCGAGGCCGCCCGGCGAGGCGAGTCCGAGGCCGCCATCGCCCGCCTGGTCGGAGTAACGGACCGCACCGTGCGCAACCTCAAGGCCGCCCGGCGGGACCGCAAGGGCCTCCGCTCCGACCAGACCACGCTGTTTTGAGGAGTTTTGCCCATGACTGAGGAATTTACATTGTGCAACGCGCTGCTGGCGCACGGCTCGGCCCGCTCGATCCTGCTGGTGCTGGACGACGGACGGTCCGTGACCCTGCCGGATAGGCTGTTGCGCTATGACCGGGACGGCGCCCGGTGCGGCGAGAAGATCACCCTGGCCATGCCCCTGTGGCTGGCCAGAAAGGAAGGGTTGCTATGAACGCGCTGGAACGCTTCAACAAGGCCAAGGACGAATACGTCGCAGAAGTCGAGCTGATGTATATGGCTGCGGAGAAGATTTACGGCCCTGACGATCCCTACATGGAACGCATGGCCGCCGCGATGGAGCGAATGGCGGCCGGTTTGCGGGCCGGCAGGTTGCAGGCCGAACGCAAGGCGGAAGCAGAAACGCCCGGCATCGTCGCCCAGATGGGCGCGTATCTCCGGAGCAAGGCGCACTGACATGGCTGACGACGGTCGCGTGATCGAAGTGGATTTCACGAAGCGCCAGCCGCCCGTGATACAAAAGACGTTCGCGGATCTGCCCCCATGCTCCCACAAGGTGATCGCGGTGGACAGGGGCGCGCGCCGGGTCTTTTGCGACGCCTGCGGTCAGGAACTTGACCCCATCCAGGTGCTTATCGACCAGGCGAGCGGCCATCGCCGCGTGGACCATCGCATCCAGGAGTTGAGGAAGCTGCAAGCCGAGATGTCCGAGCGGGAGACCCTGCGGTTGCGCCTGGCGGCCGACCAGGCCAAAAACCGCCTGCGCATTGTTTCCGGTCTGCAAGACGCGGGGCCAGGCGAGCGCGTTGTGCAGATCGCGGTCAAGTGTCGCGCCACCGGGAACAGCTATGGCTTTTTCGTGGCCATACCGACCAAGCGGTGGCGCAAGGGCTTTGATCTCGCCGTGCTGGAGCTGCTCGCCCCTCGACTGTTCAACGTGTTTCAGTGGGTTTGGACAGGGCCGGCGTTTGAAGGTGAGCAAAATGGCTGACCGTCGCCGGCCCGAGGCCCGTATCACCCTGGAGACTCCCGCCGGCCGGCGCGTGGCCGAGTTGTTCCCGGCGGAGCTGTTTGCCGGGCGCCCTGGCGCCACGCCCGGGCGCTACCGGGTGCGGATCGATCGGGCCTGGTACGCGCCGGGCGAAAAGTACGTGTTCGTGACCTTGCAGGAGGCCTTCGCCGTCTTGGCCGGCCTGGCGGGCGTGGCCCCGTCCGAGCCCGCCCCGAAGATCCCCGTGGGTAGTTGGGTGCGCGTCCCCAGCCGGGTGATCGCCGGCGCGAAGCTCTACACCCGCACCCACACCATCCGCCCGCCGTTCCAGGGTGTGGACGGCCGGTGGCGGGTGTTTTGTGCGCTGTTCAACGCCCCTGTTCTTGTAGACGATATCGCCTGACGCCCGGTGTTTACCAGATGACGAGATTCGTTTACACGCTTGCGCAGAGAACCTTTGAGCCTGCGGGAGAATGTGTATGTGGATATTCGTTGCTTGGATAGTGTGTGGAGTCGCTACGGCGGCCGTCGCGACCTAAAAAACGGGATGGGTACCTGCCATGAAAAGACTGTTTCTGCTCGTCGTTTGTGTAGCCCTATTCTGCTCAACTGCCTATGCCGGATGGCCACCGACTCAAAAAGAAGTGACGGAAGCGATTAAGGCCGCCGTTATCATGAGTCGGAAGGGGTATGTAACTGTTGATATTGACAATAACACCGCATTTATTGAGCCTCTTGGGTGGAAAGGCTTCACCACGCAAGACAAGATGCTTTTCACGTTGACCATCATGAGAGTGTTCTCTGAAAAACGTGGCGGAAACCAGCCTTATGTATTCATCCGCGAACAAGTCAGTAAAGACCTGCTGGCTACAGGTTTCCTCGAAGACGGGCGAATCGAGCTGAAGCGTTGAAGGTCGCCAGTCCCCGTGAGCAACCTTGACACCACCGAACGTTTCAGGCATGGGCCGTCCAGGAGCCTCAGAACTCCTTTATCGTAGGACGGCCCCACGCCCGTCAGCCGTGCCATAGGCGCGCAAGCGCCGTTTGTTTTACCTGACCGGTTCTCTGCCGGGTGTGGGCTAATACAATACCTTTCGGGGGAATACGCCCGCCGCTCCTACGCGGTTCTGAGCACCCGGCAGTTTTCATTTCCGAAGCTGTCCATCAGAAAATTGTAGGAGGCCTTTCATGTCCACGACCATTTCCCTTCCCACCCCCGCGATTTCCGTTGAGTTCCTGTCTGGCGAGCGTCCGGCTGTTCGGTCTGTCGAGCTGGCCCAGCATTTCGGCTTGCAGCACAAGCATGTGCTGCGCGACATTGACGGATTGCGGAAGAAGCTTCCGGCATCCTTCACTGAGCCCAACTTTGGGCCGAGTGAATACCGAGACTCGACCGGCCGCACCTTGCCCGCCTTCCTCCTCACCCGCGACGCCTTCACCCTGCTCGTCATGGGCTGGAACAGCCAGCGGGCCATCGAGTGGAAGCTCAAGTACATCGAAGCCTTCAACGCCCTGGAGCGTGCCGCGTTGGAGAACGCCCGGCAACAGGCCCTGGAAGACGCGGCCACGGCCCGGCGCGAGGGCGTGGCCGTTGGGGCCAGGGCCGTGCTGGCGGTCTCGCCGGAGCGTTTGCAGGCCTTTCGCCGGGTGGTGCGCTACAAGCGCATGGGGCTTTCCACGTCCGAGGTGGCCAAGCTCATGGACATGGGTGCGACAACGGTGCGCATGTGGGCGCGCAAGGCCCGCACCCTCGGCCTGGAGGCGTAGCATGCTGGTGGACCCTGACGACACCTGCGCGGACCTCTTGGAGAAGGTAAGCGAGCTGACCGGCTTTCTGGCCGAGGCCGTTCCGGCCTGGCTCGACCACGGTCCGGGCTCGCCGGCTCCTTCGCCCAGGGCGGTCGCCGGCCTGAGCTGGATAGCCCTGCTGCTGGCCGACATGGCCGACCAGGCGGCCAAGCGCCACCGGCTGGAAACCCAACGCCAGGCGGCCTGACGCCGAACACCGACAACCAACCGGCCCCCGCTCACGCGGGGGCCTTTGTTTGACATCGCCTATTTGATCTGCGAAGAGGCAGAATAGGCCGCCCCTCCCGACCACCCCGGAAAATTTTCCGGGTTAGCCTCCCGCCCGCCAAATTCTACACCGTCCACGTTGCCAACCTCAACGTGGACGGTGTTTTCATGCACATCATCTTCTCGTCTCCCGGTGTGTTCTCTTCGTTTGTGACCGACATGGCTCCGGGGTATCGGATACCCCCCGAGATCGCTTTGGCCTTGGTCCACGTGGAATCCGGGGGCTGCTATGACGCCTGGAACCCTGAACCCCGCTACAATTACCTGTGGGACGTGCGGGAAAACCGACCTTTCAAACGTCTCACTCCCGCTGAATTGGCGTCCAAGTACCCCCCCAAGGGCTTTCCGGCCCCGCCCGGCGTTGATCCCGACGCCGAGTACTGGGGCCAGCAGGCCAGCTGGGGCCTGGGGCAGATCATGGGCGCCAACGCCCGGGCCTTGGGCTACAATGGCAAGTTTTTGACCGGCCTGTGCGAACCCGGCGTGGGGCTCTCCTACGCCCTGCAACACCTGTCCCGCCTGCGCGACCAGTTTCTTGCCTCCACCGGCTGGCCCGGAGTGCTGGCGGCCTACAACGCGGGCTCCCCGCGCAAGACGCCTGACGGCACGTGGGAGAACCAGGCCTACGTGGACAAGATCGCCCTGGCCCTGGGCGGCGCGTGGCCGTCGTGAGGGCCTGGCTGCAACAGTGTTGCAACGCCGCGCATGTGTACTGCCGGCTGCGCGGTCTCGGGCTCTCAACCTCTCGGGCCAGGCGCTGGGCCGCAACCTGGGAGCGTCTCGTCAACCGCATCCTCTACAACAGGTGACCCCATGTACGACATCAAACCTTGGTATCGATCGACCGGCGTGGTCGGCGCGCTCATTGTGCTGGCCGGCGCGTGTCTCAACCTGCTGGGCATGCATGTGTCCAGCGAAGACCTGGTCTTGCTCTGCCGGGAGCTGACGACCCTGGCCGGGGCCGTGGGCGGCGTCATGGCCTTGATCGGCCGGCTCAAGGCCACGGCCGCCATCGGCAAGCCGGCGCTGATCACCGGGAGCTACGTCGGCGGCGCGCTGGAATCCGTCGATCCGCCCGCCGGGCCGTATCTCGCTTCCGTGGCCGAGCCCATTCTGTCCGTCCGGCCCGAAGCGCCGCCGGTGCAGGCCCCGCCCGCGCCGCAACCCGCGCCCGCGCCCCAGCCGGCCCCTGTCGCTCCGGTCCCGGCGGGCAGTGATGGATGCTTGTGACATGGCTCAAGAGGCGGAACGCGTCTACCTGGCCCAGGCTCTGGCCCGCGCCGGGCAGGCCGCCCCCCGGCAGAGTCAACGCACGCGCGCCGGCCGCGTCGTCTGCCTGGACTGCGGCGAGCCCATCCCGGCCGGGCGGCTGGCCGCCGTGCCTGGGGCGTGCCGGTGCGTGGGATGTCAAACCGAATACGACGAGGGGTAAACAATGGAAGAAACAACGCTCAAGTGGGCGAGCATCATCGTCCCCTGCGTCGTACTGGTGTTCCAGAGCGTGTTGGCGTGGGCCAGCTGGTCGATGAACAAGAAGTTCGTGCCTAGCGAAGAGTGCGCCAAGTGCCGCGAAGAAATGAGCGGCCGGGTCGCCAAGGCCGAAACCACGCTCACCTGCCTGGACTCCCGGCTGGAGCGCCTGCCCTCGGAAAGCGACATCCGGGCGCTTTCCGCCAAGCTGAGCGAGCTTGGCGGAAAGATCGACACGTTGTCGGCCCGGATCGACGGCCAGGAACAGGTCATGGAACGTGTTGAACGCCCGCTCAATCTCTTGATGGAACACCATTTGCGAGGTGCGTCGTGAATCAGTTTGCCGCGCTCGTCAGCGAGGACCGCCGTCTGGGCATCCTGCGCTTCCTGGCGGAAGACAAAGGGTTTTCTCTCAACACCAGCGTATTGCAAGACGCCTTGTGCGCCATCGGTCACACCGTGAGCCGCGACGAGGTACACACTTTGGCCGCCTGGCTGGCCGAGCAGGGGCTTGTGGAACTGGAAAAGGTCGGTCCCGTGACCGTGGTCAAGATCACCGCGCGCGGCGTGGACGTGGCCTCCGGTCGGGCCGAGCAGCCGGGCGTGAAACGTCCGATGCCCCGGTAAACGGGGTAAACATGGCTCGCAAGTCCACCGTGAAACAACTGCCCAAGGCGGTTCAGGAGAGCATCCACCGCCTGTTGGATTCCGGGCGTACTCTCGACGAGATCGTCCAGCACCTGGACGCAATGGGGGCCAAGGTCTCGCGTTCGGCGCTTGGACGCTACGCCCAGAACTACGAAGAAGTCGCCAAGAAGCTTCGGGAAACCCGCGATATCGCCACGTTCCTGGGCTCGCGCCTGGACGATCTGCCCAACAACGTGGGCCGGATCACCACGGAGCTGCTCCACAAGCTGCTGTTTCAGGTGACGCTCAAACAGTTGGACGCCGACGATCCCGATGTGAGCGCCCGCGACCTGATGGCCCTGGGCAAGGCCCTCAAGGACACCATCATCGCCACCAAGACCAGCGCGGACATGGAGCTGCGCATCCGCGAGGCGGCCCGCAAGGAAGTGGAGGCCGAGGCCAAGCAGAAGATGGGCGAGGCCGTGGGCACGGGCAAGCTGGACGCCGAGGCGGCCGAAGAGGCGCTTCGCATCCTGGGGTTTGGCGGATGAGCGACACCCTGCTGCATTTTCATCCTTACCAGATGGCCTGGAAAAACGACCAGGCCCGGTTCAAGATCGGCATGCTCTCCAGACAAATTGGCAAGACCTTCACCACCAGCGCCGAGATCGTGGAAGACTGCATCCGGGCTGAGATTGAAGGCCGCCGGGTGCGTTGGGTCATGCTGTCTCGGGGCGAGCGCCAGGTCAAAGAGACCGTGGAAGAGACGATCAAGCCCTTCACCAAGGCGTTCTACCACGTCTATGGCGCGCTCAAGGGCGCGCCGGTGTTCGAGGAGCAGAAGTTCCACACCGGCGGCGACGTGGCCTACCTGGCCCAGGAGGTCAAGTTTCCGGGCGGCTCGCGCATCACCGGCCTGCCGGCCAATCCCGACACGGCGCGCGGCTATTCGGCCAACGTCTACCTGGACGAATTCGCCATCCACGACAATTCCCGCGAAATCTGGAAAGCCCTTTTCCCGGTAATCTCCAAGAACGGCTTGCGGTTGCGCATCACCTCCACGCCCAACGGCAAGGACAACAAGTTCTACGAGATTTGGTCGGCCAACGACAATGTCTGGAGCCGCCACCGCGTGGACATCCACGAGGCCGTGCGCCAGGGCCTGGACCGCAACATCGCGGAGCTGCGCGCGGGCCTGAACGACGAAGAGGCCTGGGCGCAGGAATACGAGCTGCAATTTCTGGAAACGTCCTCGGCCTGGCTGCCCTTCGACGTGATCGTTGGCTGCGAGCATGCCGACGCGGGCCGGCCGGAACTCTACACCGGCGGTCCGGTCTACATCGGCAACGACATCGCGCGCCGTCGCGACCTGTGGGTGGCCTGGGTCTGGGAACTGGTGGGCGACGTGCTCTGGACGCGGGAAATCAGCGTGCTGCACAACGCCCCCTTCCACGTGCAGGACGCGGAGATGGACCGTCTGGTCAAAAAGTACCGCATGCTGCGGCTCACCATGGACCAGACCGGTATGGGCGAAAAGCCGGTCGAGGACATGCAACGGCTCTACGGCGCGGACCGTGTCGTGGGCGTGCTGCTTTCCGGCGCGACCCCGCTCAACGTGGCCACGGCTGCCAAGCAGGCCTTCGAGGACCGCCGGGTGCGCATTCCGGCCGGCGATCCCGTTCTGCGCGACGATCTGCACAAAATTCAAAAGGTGGTCGGCCCCACCGGCGCGCCGCGCCTGGTGGCGGACCGGGACGGCAACGGCCACGCGGATCGTGCTTGGGCTTGTTTTCTGGGCGTGGCTGAAGCGTTTTCGAGCTTCATGGAGTACGGCTACATGCCGGCCTCCAAATCCGAAGAGCACTGGCTGAACCCCATGTCCGGCCTGGGCCGGTCCAGATTCGGCAAAGGAGCATTCTGATGGCGACGTACCTCTATGACGCACGGGGCAACCTGGTGGACACGGGGGCCTTGAAAGAAGACGTCGCGGCCCCGGACAGGTTCGACTTTCGGCCCGTGGTGTCGGGCCACCCGGCCCAGGGCCTCAACCCCCAGCGTCTGGCCTCGATCCTTCGGCAGGCCGAGTACGGCGAACCCTTGAGCTATTTCGAGCTGGCCGAAGAGATGGAAGAAAAGGACCTCCATTACAGAAGCGTCCTGGCCACCAGGAAAAACCAGGTGGCGGGCTTGGAAATCACGGTCGAGGCCGCAAGCGACGATGCCCAAGACGTCAAGCGCGCCGACTTCATTCGCGACTGGCTCCAACGTGACGAATTACGCCTGGAGCTGTTCGACATTCTGGACGCCGTGGGCAAGGGGCTTAGCCTGGTGGAAATCCGTTGGGACACCACGGGCAAGCAGTGGGTCCCGTCCGGGCTCGAATGGCGCGATCCCCGGTGGTTTCTCTTCAGCGAGCAGGACGGCGGCACGCCGCTTCTGCGTTCCGTGGCCGGCCCGAAGCCGTTGCCGGCCTACAAGTTCATTCGGCATGAGCACAAGTCGAAGTCGGGGCTGGCCCTTCGCGGCGGTCTGGCCCGCGCGGCCTCCTGGGGTTACCTCTTCAAGAATTTCGACGTGAAAGCCTGGGTGGCGTTCGCAGAGGTCTACGGCGTGCCGGTGCGCGTGGGCAAGTATGGCCAGGGCGCCAGCGACAAGGACAAGCAGGTACTTCTGGAAGCGGTCACTAATATCGCCAACGACGCGGCGGCCATCATTCCGGCGTCCATGGCCCTGGAGTTCGTCGAAGCCAAGATATCCGGCAACCTGGACCTGTTCGAGCGCCTGGCCGAATTTCTGGACAAGCAGATTTCCAAAGCTGTTTTAGGCCAGACCGGCACCACGGACGTGGGCCAGCACGTGGGCACGGCCAACGCCCACGAACAGGTGCGCCAGGACATCGAGACAGCCGACGCGGTGCAGCTTTCGGCCACGCTCAACCGCGACCTGGTCAGGCCGATGATTGACCTGAACTTCGGCGCGCAAAAGCTCTATCCCCGAGTGAAGATCTTCCGGCCCGACTCCGAGGACATGGAGAAGGAGGCGAAGATCCTGGCCACCCTGGTTCCGCTCGGCCTGCGGGTTGAGGAATCCGTCGTCAGGGACAAGCTCGGATGGCCCGACCCCGCCCCGGACGCCGTAACCCTGCAAACCCAGCGGACGGAAACCCCTCTCCAGCCTATCCCCGAGCCAGGGGCTTTGCCTGTCGAGAAACCCGGTAAAGCCCTACAAAGCGCGGTCCATTCGGCCGCGCCGCCCGCGCCACCTTCCGACGCCATCGACCAGGCCGTGGCCGAAGAGCTGGGCGACTGGCAGCCGCTGGTCAAGCCCCTGGTGGACCCGATCCAGGCGCTGCTGGAAGACTGCTTATCTCGCGGCCAGGATCTGGAGACCTTCCGCCGCCGCCTGGCCGAGCTGCCGGCCAAACAGGACCCCTCGGCCCTGGCCGGGCATCTGGGGGGCATGCTGTTCAAGGCCCAAGGCCTGGGCGAAACCGGAGAAGACCTTGACCTGGTTTAAGCCCCAACCCTTCCAGGAGGCGGTCGACTCCATCAAGGCCCGGGGCGCATCCCTGCCGCAGACGTTTGGCTGGCAAGACATGTGGCAGTCCGCCCACGCCACGGGGTTTACCGTGGCGAAAAGCGCCGGCTTCGACATCTTGAAGGACATCCACGGAGCCGTGCTCAAGGCCCAGGAGTCGGGTCTGACCCTCAAGGAATTTCAGGCCCAGCTCACCCCCATCTTGCAAGCCAAGGGCTGGTGGGGCCGCAAAGAGGTCACGGACCCCGCCACGGGCGAAAAGGTCATGGCGCAGCTCGGCAGCCCGCGCCGGCTGGAAATCATTTACGATACCAACCTGCGGGTGAGCTACGCGGCCGGGCGCTGGGCGCAGATTGAGCGCACCAAGGCCCGGCGGCCGTACCTGCGCTACGTGGCCCTGCTGGACGGGCGCACCCGCCCTCAGCACCGGGCCTGGCACGGCACCATACTGCCCGTGGACCATCCCTGGTGGCGCACGCACTACCCGCCCAACGGCTGGCGTTGTCGATGCACCGAGCAACAGCTTTCGCAACGAGACCTGGACGAATTCGGCTACCAGGTGAGCGACGATCCGCCCCCGGACGAGATGACGCCCTGGACCAATAATCGCACCGGCGAGGTGACGTTGGTGCCGAAGGGCATCGATCCGGGCTGGGCGTACAACCCGGGGCAGGCGGCCGTCGAAGAAAACGCGGCTCGCGCGCTCATGGGCAAGATTGTCAACGCCACGCCCGACCTTGCCGCCGCCCAGGCGGCGAGCGCCCGGTTCGTGGCGCCGGCGCTCGAACGTGAGTTGGGCACTTGGATCGAGGACGTGGCCAGATCAGTGGAGGGCGGCGCGCCCATGACCACCGGCGACCGCCGGGTGGTGGGGGCGCTCGATGACCAGGTCATCGCCTACCTGCGGGGCAAGGGCTACGAGCCTGACAGCGGGGCCATCACCCTGAGCGACAAGGACGTGACGCACATGTACCGCGAAGCCAAGCGCGAACGCGGAGACACCTTGTCGATCGGGGAGCTTTCGCGGCTGCCTCGCGTGCTGGCCAACCCCAAGGCGATCTTGTGGGACAAGGAGCGCCCCGGTCTGATTTATCTTTTCGACCAGGGAGAGGGCGCGGGGAAGGTGGTGGTGCAAGTCGATTACGCCACGAAAGTCCGTTCACCGGAAGGGAAGCGCGTAGCGATCAAAACCAACAATGCCCGTTCGGCTCGCATTGTTGATCGAATCAACACCTTCGAGAACCAAAGCGCATACGACTTGATAGAAGGGGAATTGTGATCGACCGCCCAGGTGGTGCGCCACTTCCACCGAGGGACATCCTGCTCTGCGACAGGGCAGCCCCAGCCGGGAGCGATATGCCGGCCATTCTGGGCGGTCAGATAGGGCACTCTTCAAATAAGCCCTGTGGGCGCTCCTGACAAGCCCTCCCGGCCCGTTCATCGTCCGAAACCGGTAAACGCGCGAGTAAACGGCATTCTGGCGAAATGCGGGGCATGCCCTCCCGTCGGCCAGGGTTGCCCTGGCGCGCCATGAGCGCTACACAGCAATAACGCCACAAAAAGGATGCCCCGGAAAACTTTCCGGGTTATCCCCTTCGTCCTCCCGTCCTAGACCTGCCCTCATGCAGAGGGAACTCCACGCCATCCATTCCATGGAACTGCCCGCCGGCGTCGCGCCGGACTGGGTGCAGCTATTGCCGGCCGGCACATTCGCGGGCCGCGACGGCCGGGGGCCGTACGCCCTTGGCGACGCCCAAGCCGTCATCGCCGCCACCATGGCCCATCAGGCCGGGGCGGACCTGCCCATAGACTACGACCACCAGATTTATCGCTCCGAGGCCAACGGTCGTCCGGCCGTGGCCGCCGGCTGGATCACGGAGTTGCAGTCCCGGTCCGACGGTATCTGGGGCCGCGTGGAGTGGACCGTCCGAGCGGCCGAGCACCTCAAGAACCGCGAATATCGCTACCTGTCCCCCGCTTATGTCCACGATCGGGACGGGAACGTCCTGCGCATCGAGGGCGCGGGGCTCGTCAACAACCCCAATTTGGAGCTGACGGCGCTGGCCAGCCAGCTTCCCGGAGGGAACAACGTGAACAAGCTCCTCGAAGCGCTGGCCAAAGCCATGGGGCTGCCCGAGGATGCGACGGAAGAAACCGTCGTCACCCACGCCAAGGCTCTGGTGGCCGAACGCGCCCAACTGGCCGAGCTGGCCAAGGTTTTTGGCGCGCCCGACGGCTCCACGCCCGAGCAACTCGCGGTCCATGCCAAGACGGCCATGACCGGTCTGGCCCAGGCTCTGGGAGCCGCCGAAGGCTCCACCCCCGAGCAGCTCGTCGCTCACGCCAAGACCGCCACCGGCGAACCCGATCCGGGCAAGTACGTGTCGCTGGCCGTGCATAACGTCCTTGCCGGCGAGTTGCAGGGCCTCAAACGCGAGCGCGACCAAGAGAAGGCCCAGGCCGCCGTGGGTCGGGCCAAGGCCGCCGGCAAGCTGATACCGGCGCAGGAGCCGTGGGCCTTGGCCCTCGCCTCCAAGAGCCTGGAAGATTTTTGCGCCTGGGAAGCCGGCGCTCCCGTGGTGATCGAGCCCGGTCGGGTCGCCCCGGTCG